>JANQRR010000034.1 GCA_028284465.1 Gammaproteobacteria bacterium
TCAAATGGGAATGTTAGCCACCATCATGAATGCGTTGGCATTACGTGATGCTATCAATGAACACCATTGCGCTAGTATTTTTTCCGCCGTTGCCGTTACTGGAGTGGTTGAACAATTCGAACGCCAAGCTGTTTTGCAACAACTTAATAAAAACAATATTGTTATTTTTGCTGCGGGCACGGGGCATCCTTTATTTACCACTGACACGGCAGCAGCTTTACGTGCTATTGAAATGAATGCTGATATTTTACTGAAAGCGACTAAAGTCGACGGCATTTATTCTGCTGATCCACATAAAGATCCACAAGCTAAACGCTATCAACATTTATCTTACGATGATGTTATTCAACAAAATTTGCAAGTAATGGATTTAACAGCAATATGTTTGTGTCGAGATCACAATTTGCCGTTACGGGTATTTTCAATGACAAAACCAAATGGCTTAATGGATATTGTTTTAGGGCAACCTGAAGGAACTGAAGTTGGGGTAACATCATGATTGATACGATTAAACGTGAAGCTGAACAGAAAATGGAAAAAAGTCTTGCTACGTTGCAAGCTGAATTAACTAAATTGCGCACGGGTCGCGCGCATCCGAGTTTGCTAGAGCATATTTCAATTTCTTATTATGGCACTGATACACCGCTTAACCAGGTGGCTTCGATCACTGCGTCCGATCCGCGTACTTTAGTGATCACACCATGGGAAAAAGCTAATGTACAAGCAATTGAAAAAGCTATTCTCACTTCTGATCTTGGTTTGAATCCAGCAACATCAGGCAATACCATACGCGTTCCTTTGCCAGTGTTAACAGAAGAACGCCGTAAAGATTTAGTGCGGCTTGTTCGTAGTGAAGGGGAAAATGCTAAAATTGCAATTCGCAATATACGACGTGATGCTAATCAACGCTTAAAAGAATTATTAAAAGCAAAAGAGATCAGTGAAGACGATGAACGTCGAGCGCAAGATGACATCCAAAAAATCACGGATAAATTTATTGCTGAAGTTGATAAGCATTTACAGTCTAAAGAAACTGAATTAATGGAAATATAGTGATTAGCTATGCATGAATATAATGAACAACAATTACCACGTCATATTGCTATTGTAATGGATGGTAATGGGCGTTGGGCTAAACGTCGTCGTTTGCCGCGTATTGCGGGACATCGAGCGGGGGTGGAAATTGCCCGCGAAATTATAAAAAACTGCGGTGAAAAAGGGGTTGAAGTATTAACATTATTTGCATTCAGCACGGAAAACTGGCGGCGGCCTCCACAAGAAATCAGAGCGCTGATGGATCTGTTTTTACGATCTTTGCAAAAAGAAGCAAACAAGCTGCAAGAAAATAATGTGCAATTACGTTTTATTGGTAATTACCAAGCGTTTGAACCAAAGTTACGTGACAAAATCGAAGAAGTGCAAGCACTCACTAAACATAATACGGGGTTAAAATTAATTATTGCTGCAAATTATGGCGGCCACTGGGATATTGTACATGCCACACAACAGTTAGCACAACTCGTTGAAAGTGGAAAAATAGCGGCAAAAGATATTAACCACGAATTGTTTGCTCAGCATTTGAGTATGGCTGATTTACCCGATCCAGATTTATTTATTCGTACGAGTGGCGAGCAACGGATCAGTAATTTTTTAAATTGGCAAATTGCGTATACCGAATTATATTTCACCGATGTGTTATGGCCAGATTTTAAGATAGCTAATTTAGAAGAGGCATTACATTATTACGCTACGCGACAGCGTCGTTTTGGTTGCACTAGCGAGCAATTAGAAGTAGTTGCATAACAGGATCGTCATTGCGAGGAGTGTAACGACGAAGCAATCCAGGAATTAAAATGGCAGTATAGTAGGAATTGTAACAGGTTTTTAATAAAGGTATGAAAAAAATGGAAGACTTAATGACACGGACTAAAACTGGAGGAATACTCGCAGCTGTTGTTATCTTAGCAGTGTTGGTATTACCTGCATATATGTTTGCTTTGCTTAGCGCAGGATTATTATTAGTTGCTGCTTGGGAATGGGCAGGGTTGGCTAATGTCACTAAAATGTATGGTAAAGCTATTTATGTCGGGATTATGTTTTTAGTCTTTGCTTTTTCTTCCTCAATGTTGCCAGCTTATGTCGCTTTAATCATTGGCATATTGTGGTGGTTAATGGCTATTTGGTTAGTAGGCCGTTATCCGAAAACGTTTGCTGGGCTTGATGGCGTGATCACTCGTTTATTAATAGGAGCCATTGTGTTAACAACATGTTGGATAGGATTAAACATTATACGTTCAGCACCTTATGGGCTTGCGTTAATTTTTTATTTCTTATTATTAGTGTGGATAACCGACATTGCCGCCTATTTTATTGGTTCTCGTTACGGCACGACAAAATTGCTACCTGAAGTCAGCCCGAATAAAACGCGCCAAGGTGTATACGGCGGAGTGTTTGCAGCATTAATTTACGCTGCCATTTTTACGCCTATCCTAACTCAAGGCAATTGGTTTTTGATGATGATATTAGCGTTTATTACTATCTTAGCAAGCGTTCTTGGCGATTTATTTGAAAGCATGTTAAAACGACTTCAAGGTGTTAAAGATAGTGGCAATATTCTGCCTGGGCATGGTGGATTGCTCGATCGTATTGACGGCTTGTTAGCAGCAGCTCCGGTATTTGCTTTAGGAATAGTATTGCTACAACTAAATTAAATGCTAATAAAACATATTATTATAAGTAGAAAATGAACTAATGAATAAATCAAGCAAACAGCACATTAGAAATAATTATAAAATTATTGGGATCTTTGTTTTTCTATTACTATTAACCGTCCGAGTTTGGGCGTTCCAACCCTTTATTGCTAAGTCAATTAAAATTCAAGGTGCTCAACGTATTACGCGCTCGACTATTCTTAGTTATTTGCCTTATCATCCTGGCGAGCGCTTAACGAGCAAACGTGCAGGCGATATTATCAGTGCGTTATATCAAACAGGGTTTTTTGAGAACATTTTTCTTACCCGCCAAGGCAATGCTTTATTAATTAAAGTAGTTGAGCGGCCAACGATTGGCAATATCGAATTCTCGGGCAATAGTGTCGTTAAATCATCACGGCTACGCACAGTGCTGAAGAGTTTAGGCTTAACGAAAGGCGAATTGCTTAATCAAGAAGTGTTAGCATCAGTGCAGCGCGAATTAACCGAACAATACTATAGCCAAGGTTATTATAATGCGAAAGTCACAGTTACAGTAAAACCAGAGCCACGCAACCGCGTGTCCATTAAGATTAAAATTATTGAAGGTCGTCAAGTACGGATCCGTAGTATTCATATTATTGGCAACCATGTTTATAGTCAGAGTACTTTGTTAGCACAAATGCCTATTTCAAGCACTAACTTGTTTTCCTGGATTTCAGGTGATGACAAATATTCACAGTTAAAGTTACAAAAAAGTTTGCAAGCGTTGCAAGAATATTATTTAGATCATGGTTACATTCATTTTCGCATTAATTCCGCGCAAGCGGCCCTGCAGCCAAATCGACGCCATGTGTATATTACGATTCGGATCACTGAAGGTGCGCAATATCGTATTAGCGGCTTTAATTTAACGGGAAATTTTGTAGTGCCAAAAGCAGAGTTACTCAAACTCATTACGCTTAAGCCTGGCGATGTATTTTCACGTAAACAAGTGAAGCAAGCCACCAAGTTGATGGAATATCGTTTAGGTGAAGAGGGTTACGCATTTCCAATCATTTCTATTATTCCTAATGTTGATGATAATGCCCGCACGGTGTTTTTAACCTTTAATATAAATCCAGGGCAGCGTTTTTATGTGCGGCGAATTTCATTCACCGGTAATTATCGCACTTCAGATACCGTGTTGCGGCGAGAAATGCGGCAATTTGAAGGCGGACTTTACAATACGAAAAATTTAAGTTTGTCAAAACGTCGCTTGAAATTATTAGGTTATTTTAAATCGGTCAGAGCAATTAAACAGCCAGTGCCAGGCAAGCCTGATCAATTAGATATTATTTATAAAGTGAATGAATTGCGCTCGGCAGAATTAACTTTTGGCATAGGCTTTTCAACTGCGCAGAAATTCATAGTCAATGCAGGCGTGCAAGAGCATAATTTTTTAGGCACGGGTAGAACGGTAGGAATTAATCTCCAACATTCACAACTATTGCAAAATTATTCTTTCAATTATACCAATCCGTATTACACCATTAATGGCGTTAGCCAAAGTTTTAATGTGTACTTTACTAAAAATACCCCAGGCAGATTAGATTTAGCTAAGTATGCGCTGAATCAATATGGCATTAGTATGAATTATGGCATTCCAATGTCGGAATTTGATTTTGTGAAATTAGGCATTGGCTTGCGTCATCTAAAAATTGTTAGTGGAGGTCGAGCCCCTGATCAAGTCGTAGAGTTTATCGATGAAAAAGGTCGTAACTTCACTCAGGCACTACCGGCATTAACTTGGATTCATGATGGCTTAGATAGAAGACCATTTCCCACCAAAGGTATTTATCAAACATTAGGTGCGAGTTTTGCAGCGCCGCTGGATAATCGTTCATTAATTTATTACAAAATAAATTATTTATTCCATTGGTTTGAACCTATTTATGATGGCTTTATTTTTACGTTTCGTGCTCGCTTAGGTTATGGTAACGGTATTGGTAATACCGAAGGTTTACCATTTTTCGAAAACTATTTCGCTGGCGGCATAGGTACCGTGCGTGGTTATGAAGATAATACTTTAGGGCCGCAAGATTCTAATTTAGATCCGATTGGTGCAAATACCTTAATTGCTGGTACGATAGGAATTATTTTCCCCACACCACTAAATAAATATAATTTACGCACAACATTATTTGTTGATGGTGGTAATGTTTTCCAAACCAGCCGTTCTTATGGTTTAGTCACTACTGGCATTGATTTGAATTTATTCCGTTATTCGGTAGGGATCGATTTCCAATGGCGCAGCCCAATTGGACCATTGGATATCAGTATTGCGCAAGCCCTGAACCCAGCAAGAGCTAAACGTAATAGCTTTGGTAGCCTCATTCGCAAGCGTGATAAGAGAGCGCCGGTACAATTCCAAATAGGATTAGGGCTTTAATGTGGCATAAGAGTTTAGGTTTTGCACAAAAAGTTCTTGAAAAGAAGCAGCATAGTCAATACTATGTAACAACTTTTTATTCGATTAAAGGAGAAACTATGATGAAGAAATTAATCTCAATGGTAATGTTGCCAATCCTACTAATGATTTCAGGCATGGCATCTGCGCATGATCTTAAAATTGGCGTGTTAAATATGCATCAAATCATTCAACAATCCCCGCAAGCGATGAAATTTCGTAATAACTTACGCAACCGTTTCCAACCGCGTGCGGAAAAAATTAAGCTTGCGGCCAATAAAATCAAGCAAGAAGAAAATAAACTGTATCGTGATGGTAGCGTAATGAGTGCTGCACAACGTCAAACTTTGCAACAAAGCATCAATAAAGATCGACGAGAATTACAAGTTCAACAAGAAAATCTTAATCAAGATGTGCAAATTGCACAACGTAGTGCGATGCAAAAATTTGTGGCGATTGTTAATAAAGACGTTCAACAGTTAGCACAACAAAAACAATATGATTTAATTGTACTAAATACCGCTGTGCCATTCGTAAAACAACAATACGATGTCACGCCACAAGTATTAGCTATGATGAAGAAACATGCCTAAAGCAATGATGCATTACACGCTTGGTGACATTGCTAAGCGTTTACAAGCTCAATTACGTGGCGATGCTGATAAAGTCATTAACGGTGTTGCCTCGCTGCATTCAGCGCAAGCGGATGAATTGAGTTTTTTAAGTCAAGCTAAATTTCGTGATCAGTTAGCGCAAACTAATGCAGGTGCAGTGATCATGACGCCAGAAGATGCTGCTGATTGTCCTGTTAACAATTGTTTGTTGTTAGCCGATCCTTATCGAGGTTTCGTTAACGTTGCCAAGTTATTTGCGTATTGCGAAACTGAGACTGCAGGAATTCATCCGAGTGCTATTGTTGGTGATGCTGCAGAAATTGATCCAAGCGTTACGATTGGACCTTATGCAGTGATTGGCGAGGGCGTTAAATTAGCTGCTGGGGTGCGAGTAGGCGCCCATTGTATTATTGGTGATTATTGTGAATTAGGTGACAATACTGAGTTAAAGCCGCGCGTCACCTTAGCGCATCATGTCATTATTGGGCAGCGTAGCTTAATTCATAGTGGCGCTGTCATTGGCGCAGATGGTTTTGGTAATCTGCGTGAAGGTAACGGTTGGGGTAAAATCCCGCAACTGGGCACGGTTGAGATCGGTAATGATGTAGAAATTGGCGCGAACACTACAATTGATCGGGGTACGCTAGATAATACGATTGTTGCAAATGGTGTTAAGCTAGATAACTTGATCCATCTTGGACATAATGTCAAAATTGGCGAAAATACCGCAATTGCTGGTTGTGTCGGGATTGCTGGTAGTGCAACGATCGGCAAACAGTGTATGATCGGTGGGCTTACCGGCATTAATGGTCATATCACCATCGCTGATGGTGTTATCTTCACAGCGATGTCAATGGTAACAGGTAATGTCAGCAAACCTGGTATTTATTCTTCTGGCACAGGGATCTTACCTAATCGCTTATGGCGTAAAAATGCTGTGCGTTTCCGCTATCTTGACGAAACCATGCGGAAGTTAAAGCTGGGTGTAAAAAGTTTTAATCAAACTGAGGAAAACTAATTTATGGACGTTTTGGATATTCATCATATTCTCCAATACTTGCCGCATCGGCCGCCGTTTTTATTAATCGATAAAGTGGTTGAGCTCAAATCGGGAGATTCTCTCATTGCCGTTAAAAACGTAACCATGAATGAACCTTTTTTTAAAGGTCATTTTCCAGGTCGTCCGGTTATGCCGGGAGTGTTGATCCTTGAAGCGATGGCACAAGCAAGCGGTGTTTTAGCGTATAAATCGCAAGAGATCATCAATGAAGGCAAATATATTTATTATCTTGCGGGCATTGATAATGCACGTTTCAAACGTGTCGTTGAGCCCGGTGATCAATTGCGTTTAGATGTTAGATTTACGCGTAAAAAGCACGATGTGTTGAAAGCTATAGGCACGGCTACCGTCGATGGTGACGTTGCCTGCTCTGCAGAATTTATGTCGATTGGAAGGAAAATTGAATCGTGATTGTCGAACAAGCTATTGATAGCCGTGCAGTTATTCATCCTCGCGCGGTCATTGCCGAAGGTGTTGAAATTGGCCCTTGGTCAGTGATCGGGGCTGATGTTGTAATTGGTGAAGGTACGTGGGTAGGACCGCATGCAGTGATCAAAGGGCCAACTCGCATGGGGCGTAATAATAAAGTTTATCAATTCAGCTCCATTGGCGAAGATCCACAAGACAAAAAGTATAATGGTGAAAAAACCGAATTGATCATTGGTGATGATAATATCTTTCGTGAATGCACCACGATTAGCCGTGGTACTGCGCAAGGTGGCAGGCTTACTCACATTGGCAATGATAATTTATTTATGGCGTATGTGCATATTGCGCATGATTGCATTATTGGCAATCACACTATTTTTTCTAACAACGCTTCTTTAGCTGGCCACGTTACGGTGGATGACTATGCTACCTTCGGTGGTTTTTCGGCAGTACATCAATTTTGTCGGATTGGTGCGCATGCATTTTTATCGCGCGCAATGGTTGGTAAAGATGTTTTGCCTTATCTAATGATCAGTGGTCCGGAAGCAGCCGTATGTGGTTTAAATAGCGTTGGCTTGAAACGTCGTGGTTTTACTAGCGAAACGCTAAGTTGGCTTAAACGTGCGTATAAAGTTATTTTTCGTCAAGGTTTAAAGATCCCACAAGCATTAGTTGAATTAGAAAAAATGGTACCAGAGTGCGCCCATATTCAAGCTTTTATCGATGCACTGCAAGAAAATCCGCGCGGTATCGTTCGTTAAATGACAGCTCCAACACCGTGTAAAATTGCATTAGTTGCTGGAGAAGCATCCGGCGATTTACTCGGTGCAGAATTAATTGCAAGTTTACGTCAACAGTTTCCGCAAGCGACCTTTACCGGTATTGCTGGTGCACAAATGCGCGCGGCAGGTTGCCAAGCATTATTTCCCAGTGAAGATATTGCTTTGATGGCGCTTGATGTCATATTGAAATTACCCAAAGTATTAAGCATTCGCCGGCGTTTAATTCGTCAGTTACTGCAAGATCCACCCGATATATTTATTGGGATTGATGCGCCTGATTTTAATTTAGATGTAGAACTACAACTAAAGCGTGCGGGGATCAAAACCATGCACTATGTTGGTCCCACAGTATGGGCATGGCGACCTAAACGTATTTATAAAATTGCTCGTGCGGTAAATATGGTATTAACCATTTTGCCGTTTGAAAATGATATTTATCAGCAACATCAGATCCCCGTGCGTTTTGTTGGCCACCCACTCGCTGATAAAATTCCTATGCAAATTAATCAAACTACGTTACGACAAAGTTTAGCTCTACCTCTTGAGCAGCGTATTATCGCGATATTGCCAGGCAGTCGCCATGGTGAGATCAAACGGATGAGCAAAATATTTTTGCAAGTGGCACTAAACTGTTTGCAACAACAGCCAGATTTGCAATTTGTTGCGCCCATGGTAAATGCAAACATCAAAGCAGAATTTAGTGCGTTACAACGTAAAGTCGCGCCAAATTTACCAATAACGTATATTGATGGACATTCACGCGAAGTAATGGGAGCAGCCGATGCGATTTTGTTAACATCAGGCACCGCAACTTTAGAAGCTATGTTATTAAAAAAACCGATGGTAGTTGCATATCGGTTATCACCGTTAGCGTATCTTATTGCTCGTCAAATGATCCATGTTGATCATATCGCTTTACCTAACTTACTCGCTGGCAAAAGATTGGTGCCGGAGTTTATGCAAGGTGAAGCCAACCCAAAAAATTTATCACAAGCTTTGTTACAACAATTGCAGCAAGCTAACGATAATGATCAAGCTAAAGCAACGTTCTCACAAATTCATCAACAACTACGTTGCCACGCCAGCGATCAAGCAGCGCAAGCAGTTGCTGAATTGCTTAGATAATATGTCACGCTTACAGCCAAATTATCCATTTACTAGCAGTTGTTACAAATGTTGCATTGAGTAACAAAATGAACTATGCTAAGAAATATATCAATAAAGTCAGAGGTGATTTATTGTGTCTACCGTTATTAGAATATCTGATGAAATCGTTGATGCTGCTAAGATCCGTGCTAAGGCATACCATCGTTCGGTCAGTGGACAAATTGAATATTGGACCAAGCTGGGACAAATTGTTGAAGATAATCCAGATTTGCCTTTTCCGTTTATTCAAGATATTTTGTTAGCAAAAGCACAAAGTGAAAAAGGCGAGGTAATACCTTACGAGCCTGATGATGAGTAAAAGAAAAATATTGCAAACAAAATTGTTTGCTAAACAACGAAAAAAATTAAAGCCTAATCAAAAGTGTGATCTTCAAGAAGCGATAGAAGTCATTATTAAAAATCCCAAATTGGGTACGGAAAAAAAAGGTGATCTTGCAGGTACATGGGTTTACAAATTTAAAATGGTCAAACAGCTTACGTTGCTTGCGTATGAATTTACAAAAAGTACCCTGACGTTGTTATCAATTGGCAGCCATGAAAATTTTTATCGAAATTTAAAAAAATATCTTAATTAATAAGAAAAGCGAAAAGCCTTGATATTCACCAAGGCATAGACGCCGATCGGGATTCCCCAATCCATTTACAAAAAGTATAACATATTCTAAGAATAGGGTAACAACAATGACAAGCAACTTAGCTTTAAAACAACAAGGAACCTTAATCGCCGGCGTCGATGAAGCTGGTCGTGGGCCGTTAGCAGGGCCTGTGGTTGCCGCTGCGGTGATTTTAGATCCACAAAATCCCATCACTGGATTAAAAGACTCGAAAAAAATATCTGTTAACAAACGCGAACAATTGTTTACCGTGATCCAACAACATGCATTAGCATGGGCGATTGCTCAAGCTGAGGTTGCAGAAATTGATGAAATTAATATTTTACAAGCGAGTTTGTTAGCCATGCGTCGCGCGGTAGCACAATTAACCATTCAACCTACTAAAGTGTTAGTCGATGGCAATACCGATCCACAATTATCAATCACAACAGAAACAGTGATTAAAGGCGATCAAAAAATTGCAGCGATTAGTGCCGCCTCGATTTTAGCAAAAGTATTTCGCGATCGTTTGATGATAACTTATCACCAGCAATATCCTGATTATGGTTTTAATCAACATAAAGGCTATCCAACCGCAGCACACATGAATGCCTTAATACAATTTGGCGTTACTCCAATTCATCGGCGCTCCTTTGCGCCAGTAAAAAAAACATGTGCTAGAAGTTAATGAGTTGAAAATAAAGTTGAAAAATGGTAAACTCTTTGCACAAAACTAGCGAACTTATTTCTAAAGTTGGCGAGTTGAAGCATTCAGAAATAAAAAATCCTTTTGTAATTTTCATTTTTTAAGAATAATAAAAATAATTAAATCAAATTGATCTCTAAATCAAAGTTTGCGACACAAAATAGATATATTTCAATGAATGGAGGCTTTTCTTATGACAATAAACATCCAACGATTTTTGCAAACAAATAAGCTTGAAGGTGATCCTAAGTTAAAGGAAAATCTTGGGAAAATACAAAAGCGAGCCAGAGTAAAAAAACGGTGTTTTGATTTACTTCTTTTGGTTTTAAGTGAAGATATCAGAAAGAAGGATTTTATGAGTTTTAGGTTGCAGCTTAGTATCTCACGTGGGGTGGAATTGAAAGTCGCTAATGATATATTTGAGCATATGAAGAGCGAAAAAGATATCTTAGGTATTTTTACAGGGGGAACCAATTTTCTTTTATCTAAGGATGAACTTAATGGGTTAATAAGTATTATTAGATCAAATGAAGAAATACCTATAGAGATTAGAAAAAGATTAGTGGCAACGATACTGTTTTATCAAACACTCTATGGCCAGAAAGTTTTTGACTGTGAGAAAGGTGAATTAGGAGAGTTTGTTAGCGATGGCAAAAGTATACTCGACAGTATAGGTAAAAAAAAATCGTTTAAATTGCACGAAATCATATGTCCTATTACAGAAAAGATATTCTTCAATCCTTGGTTTGATACTGCAAATAAATGTTTTGAACTTGAAGCATTAGAGGATGGTTTGAAAAGTTCTGATGAACGACATGAGATCGTTATGAGGCTCGTAAATCAAGAGCGCAATAATCCGGTTAGAGATATTGAAGAATATATTAAGGAATTAAAACCAGCGCTAGCGACGAAAAGACGAGCAAGGAAATATGTTCAAGAAAATTTACATTGTGTGATAAATAAAGAGGTATATTTTCCTGAAAATATAGGCAAAGCATGTTGGAAATTAGCAAATGTTGGTAATTTTGATGATTTTAAATACTTGTTGATGTTGGGCGCGCCCATTAATGTAAGAAACCCGAAACATTATAATGACACACCACTTATTCGAGCTGCATTTATAGGTTCTCCCTATGGCAAAGTAAGTAAAATTTTAAGAATCTCAAACTCAATACTGCAACATAGAGGTAAGTATTATAAAAGCTGCAAAAATTTTGTAGAGCAATTGATGGCTCTAATGCCTTATGAAGTGATAATTGTTACAGAAAAAAAGAGCAAAAAAGTTAGAGGTTTAACAAAAGATGAGTTTAACATACTTAAGTTTGCTCCGGCGGACATTGACACGCTTACAAAAAGCGAGAAAAAGCGTGTAATTAAATGCATTCAAGATGTAACACTAGATATTAATTTATCTAACAACAATGGTCATACTGCGTTGCATTGCGCTGTGATAGGGGTAAGTCACAAGCTTATTAAACTCTTCATGGAAGCAGGAGCTAATCATTATAAAAAAGATAATAGTGGATACACCCCAAGCGAACTAATGCGAAGAAGAGAACGTAGAAATGCAAGCATTTCAAGGAGTTTCTCAGAGTATCGTAGATATACAGGAGAAATTCTAAGCGAAAAAACAATAAGAGAAACTCAAGCACTTCTTAAGCAATGTCATCAAAGAAGAAAAATAATGTCGTATCAATCAATGATGTTTTTATCACAAAAATGCGAATTTTTAACTGCAAAAGTTGCAGAACTCGAGAGGAAAAAAGCAGCGGGGAATTCATCATCACAGCAACCATCAGCATCAGCATCAACACCCTCACCTAAAGGTAAAGAGCCAATGTAGCAAATTGCGTGCTATATCGCGTTAATCACATTCATGAAAGCCAGATCCTTGACATTTATTCATGACTACCGCAAAATTCTTTGCTCTTTTTATTTGGAGGGGTTCCCGAGCGGCCAAAGGGATCAGACTGTAAATCTGACGGCTCTGCCTTCGTAGGTTCGAATCCTACCCCCTCCACATGCGGGTGTAGTTCAATGGTAGAACCTCAGCCTTCCAAGCTGATGGTGTGGGTTCGATTCCCATCACCCGCTCCATTATATTAGAGGAATAGTTTTTCGTATTTAGAAACATTTTATGGTACGCTATCGCCCATATAGCTCAGTAGGTAGAGCACTTCCTTGGTAAGGAAGAGGTCACCGGTTCAAATCCGGTTATGGGCTCCAGGAAATTGACTGCAGGGGGTTTGATAATGTCAAAAGAGAAATTTGAACGGACGAAGCCACATGTAAATGTAGGAACGATCGGCCACGTTGATCACGGTAAGACGACGTTAACGGCGGCGTTAAC
>JANQRR010000028.1 GCA_028284465.1 Gammaproteobacteria bacterium
GGTGATGCCTGGAGACAATATCAAGATGAACATAAGCTTGATAGCGCCGATAGCGATGGAAGAAGGGTTACGGTTTGCGGTGCGCGAAGGTGGCCGTACAGTCGGTGCTGGTGTCGTTACCAAGATTGTTGAGTAAGGAAGAAGATTAAATGGCAGTAGCATTAGGTACTAATCAAAAAATCCGCATTCGCTTAAAAGCGTTTGATCATCGACTTATTGATCAATCGACGAAAGAAATTGTGGAAACGGCTAAGCGAACGGGTGCACAAGTGTGTGGACCAATTCCATTGCCGACGAAAATAGAAAAAATGACAATTTTGATCTCGCCGCATGTGAATAAAGATGCGCGCGATCAATATGAGATCCGTACTCATAAACGTTTGATCGATATTGTCCAACCGACAGATAAAACCATCGATGCATTGATGAAATTAGATTTATCTGCCGGGGTTGATGTAGAAATTAGTTTATATTGAGGTTAGCAATGACTATTGGTGTCATAGGTAGAAAAAGTGGTATGACTCGCGTCTTTACTGACGATGGTGCATCGATCCCCGTTACTGTGGTTACCGTTGGGCCTAATCGAGTCTCGCAAATAAAAACGCCCGAACAAGACGGTTATTATGCTATTCAAGTTACCGCAGGTTCGCAAAAAGCATCTCGAGTCACTAAGCCGATGGCAGGACACTTTGCTAAAGCAGGCATAGAAGCTGGGCGATTAGTCAAAGAATTTCGTGATGGATCAGCGAATGAATTTAACCTCGGTGATGTTATTGATTTATCTCGATTTGCCGAAGGTCAAGAAGTTGATGTTAGAGCAAACTCGAGAGGTAAAGGTTTTGCGGGTGCTATAAAACGCCATAATTTTTCTGGCCAACGTAATACTCACGGTAATTCACGTGCACATCGTGCGCCAGGTTCTATTGGCCAAAACCAAACACCAGGGAAAGTGTTTAAAGGTAAGAAAATGGCAGGCCAACTCGGCAATAAACCTTGTACGGTACAAAATTTAACGATCGTTCAAATCGATCAAGAACGTGGCTTATTGTTAATTAAAGGTGGTGTTCCAGGGGCTCCTGGGGCTGATGTCATTATTACGCCAGCGGTTAAAGCCAAAAGTCAGGAAAAAGTAAAGTGAATAGTTATATAAAAAGCATAAAGCAATCAAATTGTTCTGTCATTGCGAGCGCAGCGAAGCAATCCAGAAAATCAATTTATAAAAAAGCTGGATTGCTTCGCTGCGCTCGCAATGACGAAAATTTAGGAACGTATAATTATGCAATCTAACATACAACTTAGCGAAGCTATTTTAGCGCAACCGTTTAATGAACCATTAGTTCATCAAGTAGTTGTCGCTTATCAAGCAGGAACCCGTGCACCAACTGCAGATAAAAAAAATCGTGCAGCAGTAAGTGGTGGTGGACGCAAGCCGTGGCGCCAAAAAGGTACCGGCCGAGCGCGTGCAGGGACTAGCAGTAGCCCAATATGGCGTGGCGGTGGGGTAACCTTCGCAAGCAAAACCAAAGATTATTCGCAAAAAGTGAATCGCAAAATGTATCGTGGTGCTATGCGGTCGATTTTTGCTGAACTAGTTCGCCAGCAACGATTATTGGTGGTGGATGAGTTTAGTGTGAAAACGTTAAAAACACGTGATATGTTGGCAAAGCTTAAAGAATTCGATACAGATGAAGCATTGATCATTACGACAGAAGTGGATCAAAACTTATATTATGCTTCACGCAATTTACCAAAAGTTGCAGTAGTGGATGTTGCGCAGATAAATCCAGTCATATTGTTACGCTTTGCGAAAGTCATTATTACCGCAGCGGCACTGAAGCGCGTGGAGGAACTCATTAAATGAATCAAGAACGCTTATTAAAAATAATTTTAGCGCCGGTGATCACAGAGAAATCCACCAATGCCGGACAGCACAATCAATATGTGTTTAAGGTGGTTAAAGACGCAAATAAATACGCAATTAAACTGGCAGTAGAAATGTTGTTTAAAGTTAAAGTCGCTAAAGTAACCGTGGTTAATTTACCTCGCAAAAGTACTAATTTTCGGGGTAATGAAGGTCATAAAGGTGGCATGCGCAAAGCTTACGTTACTTTAAAACCGGGCTTTAATATTGATTTTACGCTAGCTGAGGGGCAAAAATAATGGCGATGTTAAACAGCAAACCAACGTCAGCAGGGCGCCGACACTGCAGTAGCGTAAGTCGTGAAGGGTTACATAAAAAACAACCTCATGGCCCGTTGCTTGAATCTCAATCAAGCAATGGTGGACGCAATAATCGTGGTCGGATCACTACTCGACATAAAGGTGGTGGGCATAAAAGACGTTATCGGATCATTGATTTTAAACGTAATAAACATAATGTCCCTGGTAAAGTTGAACGCTTTGAATATGATCCCAATCGAAGTGCAAATATTGCGTTAATTTTATATAAAGATGGTGAAAGACGGTATATAATTGCTCCCGCAGGTTTGAAAAGCGGTGATAGCGTTGTTGCAGGGGCAGAAGTGCCAATTAAAGTTGGTAACAGTTTGCCAATCCGCAATATTCCCATTGGTACCACAATTCATTGTATTGAATTAAAGCCTGGAAAAGGCGCGCAGTTAGCACGTTGCGCAGGTGCAGCGGTGCAATTAGTTGCGCGTGAAGGCAGTTATGCTACCATTCGCTTGCGCTCAGGTGAAATGCGTAAAATATTAAGCGAATGTTGGGCGACCATTGGGGAAGTAGGTAATTCAGAACATAATTTACGGTCGTTAGGAACAGCAGGTGCAAAACGTCGTCGTGGCATACGACCAACAGTTCGCGGGGTTGCGATGAACCCGGTTGATCATCCACATGGTGGTGGTGAAGGGCGAACTTCAGGCGGGCGCCATCCAGTAACACCATGGGGTGTGCCGACTAAAGGTTATAAAACGCGTAAAAATAAACGTACAGATAAATTTATTGTCCGCAAACGCGGTAAGAAAAAATAGAGAGGTATAAACAGTGCCACGTTCAATTAAGAAAGGTGCATTTGTCGATGACCATTTGCTGAAAAAGGTTGAGACCGCGGATAAAAACAAAAGTCGTAGACCTATTAAAACTTGGTCGCGACGATCGATGGTTATACCAGACATGGTAGGTTTAACTGTTGCGGTACACAATGGTAGAGCACACGTGCCAGTACTTATTAATGAAAATATGGTAGGGCACAAATTAGGTGAATTTGCTCCAACCAGAACGTTTCGTATGCATTCTGGTGATCGTAAAACAAAATAGTCATAGTGTTAGAGGTTTGATTAATGGAAGTTAGTGCAACATTACGCGAAGCAAAAATTTCGCCACGAAAAGCGCGTTTAGTCGCTGATCAAGTGCGTGGACTCGCGGTAGATAAAGCATTTAATATCGTATCTTTTAGCTCTAAAAAAGCAGCTGCGATCATTAAAAAATTGTTACAGTCAGTGATGTATAATGCAGAAAATAATGCAGGTGCTGACATTGATGACTTACATATAGCAAGAATTTTTGTCGATGAAGGGCCAACTGCAAAACGCACCCGGCCGCGCGCTAAGGGGCGAGCAGATCGAATATTTAAACGCACTAGCCACATTACGGTTATTGTGTCAGATGCAACAAAAGAGAGTAAATAATGGGGCAGAAAGTTAATCCTACAGGTATCCGGCTAAAGATTGTTAAACAACATAATGCCAGTTGGTATGCGGATAATAAAGATTTTCCAGATATCTTAAATGCTGATCTAAAAGTTAGAAAAGTACTTGGAAAAGCTTTAACAGGTGCAGGTGTTAGTCGTATCGTAATTGAAAGGCCTGCAAAAAATAAAGCAACCATCACTGCCTATGTGGCAAGGCCAGGTGTGGTCATCGGTAAAAAAGGTGAAGGCACGGAGAAACTTCGAGCGCTTGCACATAAAGTGATGGGTGTGGCAGTGCACCTTAACATTCGCGAAGTACGCAAGCCGGAAATTGATGCCCAATTAGTTGCTGATAGTGTGGCGCAACAGCTTGAAAAACGCGTGATGTTTCGCCGCGCAATGAAACGTGCTGTAAGTAATGCAATGCGCGTTGGTGCCCAAGGGATCAAAATTAAAGTAAGTGGGCGTTTAGGTGGCGCCGAAATTGCACGTAGCGAATGGTATCGTGAAGGTCGCGTGCCATTACATACTTTTCGTGCCGATATCGATTATGGTGTAGCACGTGCTAAAACCACTTATGGGATCATTGGTGTGAAAGTATGGATTTTTAAAGGTGAAGTGTTTGCTTCTGAAGGGCAGCAGACTGAAACGAGTGGAAAATCGCGAGCTGCAGCTTAAGAGGAATAAAGAAATATGTCATTACTACAACCAAGACGAACTAAATTTCGCAAACAGCAAAAGCTCAAACAAGGCAAAATTCTGGGTATGGCCCAGCGTGGCAATAAAGTAGATTTTGGTGATTTTGGTTTGAAAGCAGCGGCCGGTGCACGGATCACGGGGCGTCAAATTGAAGCAGCGCGACGTGCTATGACACGATTTACTAAGCGTGGCGGAAAAATTTATATTCGCATTTTTCCTGACAAGCCCATTTCGAAAAAACCATTGGAAGTGCGGCAAGGTAAAGGTAAAGGTAGCGTTGAATATTGGGTAGCGATTGTTAAGCCAGGCACGGTGATGTTTGAGATTGAAGGTGTTTCGCGAGACGTAGCAAAAGAAGCATTTCGTTTAGCGGCTGCCAAGTTACCAATTAAAACAATTTTTTGTGAACGAACGGTGATGTAATGAAAGTAAAAGAATTGCGGCAAAAGTCTGCACAAGAATTAAAAGATGAATTAATAGCACTCCAGCGCCAGCATTTTAACTTGCGGATCCAACATGGCACTGGTGAATTGAAAGCACCGCATATGCTGCGAATTGTGCGACGAAATATTGCGCGCATTAAAACTTTATTGGGTGAAATGACATGAGCGAACAGCAAAAAATAGTACGCACCAAAATCGGCATTGTCGTAAGTAATAAAACAGACAAAACTTGCGTAATTGTGATTGAACGTAATGTAAAACATTCACAATATGGAAAATACATTAAACGCACAACTAAATTACACGTGCATGATGAAAATAATGAATGTGGTATCGGCGATCGGATTGCCATTGTGCCAAGTCGACCGATGTCTAAATTAAAGCATTGGAAATTAGTAAAAATTATTGAGAAAGCTAAGGGTTAAGAGATGATACAAGCACAAACTATACTTGATGTTGCTGATAATAGCGGTGCTCGTCGAGTAATGTGTATCAAGGTAACAGGTGGTTCGCATCGACGTTATGCGCGCATTGGTGATGTGATCAAAGTCAGTGTGAAAGAAGCACTGCCGCGTAGCAAAGTGAAAAAAGGTGATGTGGTGCTCGCAGTAGTCGTGCGTACTAAATCCGGCGTGCGGCGCACAGATGGTTCAATGATCCGTTTTGATAACAATGCTGCGGTGTTAATTAACCAACAAAATCAACCTGTAGGTACACGTATTTTTGGGCCAGTGACGCGAGAATTGCGCGCCCTATTCATGAAAATTATTTCGTTAGCGCCAGAGGTTATTTAGCATGCGAAGAATTAAAAAAGGTGATGACGTCATCATTATTAGTGGTAAGAATAAAGGCCAGCGCGGCAAGGTGCTGGAATTTAACACCAAAACTAATCGGGTAAAAATTGAAGGTGCTAACTTGATCACGAAACATGTGAAACCCAACCCACAAGCGGGTGAAAAGGGTGGCATTGTTAAAACAGAAGGTAGTCTAGATGAGTCTAATGTAGCGCTTTATAATCCGGCAACTAATAAAGCGGATCGAGTGTATTTTAAAATTTTGGATGATGGTCGCAAAGTGCGAGTATTTCGTTCCAATGATGAAATTGTTGATGTTATCTAAAGGTTTATAATAATGGCAAGGCTTAAGGAATTTTATCAAAACACAGTCGTTAAAGAATTAATGACTAAATTTAAATATCGTAGCGTCATGGAAGTGCCACGTTTAACTAAAATCACCTTAAATATGGGTTTAGGGGAAGCTGCGGCGAATAAAAAAGTGATTGAATCAGCCAGAGCAGACATGACAGCAATCGCGGGGCAAAAACCCATTGTGACGCGGACCCGAAAGGCGGTTGCCGGGTTTAAAATTCGTGAGAATTGGCCGATTGGTTGCAAAGTCACTTTACGTGGTGAGCGAATGTATGAATTTTTAGATCGCTTGATCAGCATCGCGATCCCACGAATTCGTGACTTTCGTGGCTTTAATGCGAAATCATTTGATGGGCGCGGTAATCTAAGTATCGGGATCAAAGAACAAATCGTATTTCCCGAAATTGATTTTGATGCGATTGACGCTATTCGTGGAATGGATATTACTATGACTACGAGTGCGAACACGGATAAAGAAGGGGCAGCATTACTAGCTGCATTCAAGTTTCCATTTAGAAATTTAGTGCAGGAATAAAACATGGCAAGAAAATCGATTGTAGTAAAAGAAAGAAAAAAAGCAAAAAAAGTTGCGGGTCAATTTAGACGTCGCTTGCAACTAAAACGTGAAGGTGCATGGGAAAAATTGCAAAAACTTTCACGCTATGCCAGCCCTTGTTGCTTAACGAGACGCTGTCAGCAATGTGGGCGCGCTCGTGGAGTGTATAAAAAGTTTGGTTTATGTCGGATATGCTTACGCGAAGCAGTTATGCGTGGTGATATTCCGGGTTGTGTTAAGTCGAGTTGGTAGCGAATGAGGTTAAAAAAATGAGTATGCAAGATCCAATTGCCGATATGTTAACCCGCATTCGTAATGGGCAAGCGGCAAAAAAAGTAACGGTAAACATGCCATCATCTAAGTTGAAAGTGGCAATTGCGGAAGTATTACAAGCGGAAGGTTACGTTGTTGATCATAAAGTTGAGACACAAGGCAATAAAGCAACCTTGAGCATCACGTTAAAATATCATTTAGGCAAACCGGTTATTGATAAAATTCAACGTGTGAGTCGCCCAGGGTTACGGATTTATAAAAAATGTTGGGAATTGCCACGAGTCATGGGTGGTTTGGGTATTGCGATTATATCTACGCAAAAAGGCTTAATGACTGATCGTGCTGCACGGGATGCAGGGATCGGTGGTGAAATAGTTTGTAGGGTACAATAATGTCAAGAGTTGCAAAAAAACCGATTGTATTGCCAAAAGGTGTCGAAGCTAAAATCGATGGCAAGGTGATTTCAGTCAAAGGCCCGAAAGGGCAACTACAGCATATTTTGCCGGAAACGATCAGCGTCGAGCAGGTTGATGGTGCGTTACAAATTGCTATCAATGAAAAGGCGCCTAACGTGATCCGTTTTGGGGCGGATAGTGCAAAGCCAATGGCTGGTACTACACGAGCGCTGTTAAATAATATCGTCAGTGGTGTTAGTGAAGGCTTTAGTAAAAAATTACTATTGATTGGCGTAGGTTATCGCGTTCAAGTACAAGGTAAAAAATTGAATTTAACCTTAGGCTTATCTCATCCGGTTATCCATGAATTACCTGAAGGTATTAAAGCCGAGGCACCAAGCGCCACCGAAATTATTATCAGTGGCATCGATAAACAACTTGTTGGCCAAGTTGCAGCGGATATTCGTGCATATCGACCACCAGAGCCTTATAAAGGTAAAGGGATCCGTTACGACGGCGAACACATTATTATGAAAGAGACGAAGAAGAAATAGTTATGAATAAGAAAGCATCACGTTTACGTCGAGCGAGTAAAACTCGAGCACGGATCAAACGATTAGGCGCGTTACGCTTAACAGTGCATCGTAGCGCTAATCATATTTATGCGCAGATCACTAATGTCGCTGGCAAAGTGGTCGCAATGGCTTCTTCATTGGAGCAATCGATTCGCGATCAAAGTACGGGCGGAAATGTTAAGTCAGCAACGTTAGTCGGTAAATTAATTGCTGAGCGTGCGCAGCAAGCTGGCGTCAATAAAGTTGCTTTTGATCGTTCCGGGTTTAAATATCATGGGCGGATCAAAGCATTAGCTGATGCTGCACGTGAAAGTGGTATAGTATTTTAAAAAGGTTAGAGATAATGGCAGAAAGAGACAAGCAACAACCACAGCAAGGCGTTAAATCGGATGGCCTGCGAGAAAAACTAGTCTGTGTTAATCGCGTTGCTAAAGTGGTTAAAGGTGGACGGATTTTTAGTTTTTCAGCGTTAGTTGTCGTAGGCGATGGTAATGGTCGTTTCGGCTTTGGCTTTGGTAAAGCTCGCGAAGTGCCACAAGCTATTCAGAAAGCTATGGAAAATGCGCGCAAAAACATGATCATGGTCGAGTTGCGGAATAATACGATTTATCATGAAATTATTGGTCGACACGGTGCCACACGAGTCTTTATGAAACCAGCATCAGAAGGTACTGGGATTATTGCTGGTGGTGCGATGCGTGCAGTGTTTGAAGTATTAGGAGTACACAATATCTTAGCGAAGTGTATTGGTTCTACTAATCCAGTAAATGTGGTGCGCGCGACACTTGATGGTTTAGCAGCGATTGCTTCCCCAGCTGCAGTAGCAAAAAAACGTGGGAAAACAGTACGTGAAATTTTAGGTATTAAAAACGATGACAGCAAAACCCAGCAAGAACAGCAAACTTAGGATCACCCTAATACGCAGCCCTATTGGCTGTTTGCCTAAACATAAAGCGTGTTTAGCAAGTTTGGGGTTACGCAAAATGAACCACTGTGTGGAGCATTTCGCAACTCCGTCGATCTTAGGGATCATTAATAAAATTAATTACTTATTAAAGGTTGAGGAATTATAAATGCAGCTTAACACGCTTAAGCCCGCTAAAGGTGCTAAAAAACCTGCGACGAGAGTAGGTCGTGGGATTGGTTCTGGGCACGGTAAAACATGCGGTAGAGGTCATAAAGGCTTGAAATCACGGTCTGGCGGAAAGGTACGTTCTGGCTTTGAAGGTGGTCAAAACCCTTTGTATCGGCGGATCCCAAAAATTGGTTTTACCGGTTGGAAGCAGCGATTTACAGCTGAAGTACCATTGAATGTACTTGCCAAAATTCCTGCTAAAGTGATCACTCTAGAAGTGTTAAAACAGCATAACATCATCAGCAATAATACAAAATTTGCCAAAGTTATTTTTTCCGGAAAGCTGACGCAAGCCGTAACTTTACAAGGAATTAAAGTAACTAAAGGAGCGCGTGCTCAAATTGAAGCGGCAGGTGGCAAGGTAGAAGATTAATTTGAGAAGGTTAAATGGCGAAACCATCAGCTTTAGGATTAACATCAAGTGGCGGCTTAAGTGAATTAAAACGACGTTTATTGTTTGTTTTAATTGGCATAGTCGTATTCCGAATAGGTGCTCATATCCCTGTTCCGGGGCTTGATCCACATCGCTTAGCGGCGTTATTTAATCAACAAAAAAGTGGCATTCTTGGATTATTCAATATGTTTTCTGGGGGTGCATTATTACGTTTAACCATCTTTGCGTTAGGCATAATGCCCTATATATCGGCGTCGATCATTTTTCAATTATTCACTTCAGTGTTGCCAGCGTTAGAACAACTGAAAAAAGAAGGCGAAATGGGGCGTCGCAAGATCAATCAATATACTCGCTATGCCACTTTAGTGTTAGCGTTATTTCAAGCTATTGGCTTATCCAAATGGCTGGCAAGTGAAGGGATTGCGTTACAAACCGGGTTTACCTTTTATTTCTTAGCAACCATAACATTAGTGACTGGCACCATGTTTTTAATGTGGCTCGGTGAACAAATGACAGAACGCGGTATTGGTAATGGGATTTCATTAATCATTTTTGCTGGGATTGTGTCGCGCTTTCCTGCAGCCATTGGCAACACGTTAGAACAATTTCACCAAGGCCAAATCCAAGGTATTTCGGTTATTTTGATCCTTGCTGTGGTGATCATCGTGACCGCCTTTGTGGTTTTTGTCGAGCGTGGCCAACGCCGGATCACGGTTAATTATGCGCAGCGGCAGCGTGGTCGCAAAGTTTATGCGGCGCAAAGCAGCCATTTGCCATTAAAAATTAATATGTCCGGAGTGATCCCGCCGATTTTTGCTTCCAGCATTATTTTATTGCCGACGACGCTATTACAGTGGTTTGGTAAAGGTACCAACATGACATGGCTTACCAACATCGGTTTAGCAATTTCCTATGGCCAGCCGCTCTATATGCTGTTTTTAGGGATATTAGTCGTCTTTTTCAGCTTTTTTTATACCGCTTTAGTGTTTAACCCAAAAGAAACCGCGGACAATTTAAAAAAATCCGGTGCGTTTATACCGGGTATTCGCCCTGGCGAACAAACCGCACGTTATATCGATGGGGTTATGACTCGATTGACCATGGCAGGTTCAATTTACTTGGTAATGGTGGTATTATTACCAGAAATTATGAATAAGGCTTGGCATGTATCATTTTTATTTGGTGGCACTTCTTTGTTGATTGTGGTTGTGGTTATTATGGATTTTATGGCCCAGATCCAATCGCATTTAATGGCACACCAATATGATTCATTATTGAAAAAATCTAAATTGAGAGGTTAGCAATGAAAGTTAGAGCATCTGTGAAGAAAATGTGTCGGCATTGTAAAATTATTCGTCGCAACGGTGTAGTGCGAGTGATTTGTAAGGATCCGAAGCATAAGCAACGCCAGGGTTAGTTTTAAAAAGTTGAGTTGACAGCAGCCTAACTTGGCGATATTATTGGCAAGTTTAGCTCAAGTCGGGCATATGAGGGGTTAGAGTAATGGCGCGTATTGCAAGCGTTAACATTCCAGACAACAAACATACGGTAATTTCACTCCAATCGATTTATGGAGTCGGTCAAACTAGGGCGCAGAAAATCTGTCAGGACAGTAATATAGTGCCTAGTAAAAAAGTTGCTGAACTTACGGAAACGGAGCTCAATAACTTACGTACAATTGTCGCTGAATATGTCATTGAAGGTGATTTACGGCGTGAATTGGCAATGAGTATCAAGCGGCTTAAAGATCTTAATTGTTATCGCGGTACTCGTCACCGTAAGCGTTTACCCGTGCGCGGTCAACGTACTCGCACAAACGCCAAAACGCGTAAAGGTAAAGGCGGTAGAGATAAATCTAAATAGAAATTAATAGGGTTGATATTTATATGGCTAAGAAGCTAAAAAAACGTGTGTCTGATGGCATAGCACATATCTATGCAACGTTTAATAATACGATTGTGTCTTTCACTGATCGTCAAGGAAATACATTATGCTGGCAATCAGCTGGGCAAAGTGGTTTTAAAGGCGCACGTAAAAGCACGCCACATGCGGCAACAGTTACTGCTGAAGCTGCAGCACGCAAAGTCATTGAATTTGGTGTTAAGAACCTGATTATTTTGGTTCGCGGCCCAGGGCCAGGGCGCGATTCTGCTATTCGCGCATTAATGGGCTTTATCATCAATGAACGTAAAGATGCTGCTGGTGATGAAAGCGAAGCTCAAGGTCCAAGCGGACGTGATTCAGGTGGCGGCAGTGATTTAAGGTTTAATGTTACCGAAATTGCTGATGTGACAAGTATCCCACATAATGGTTGTCGGCCACCGAAAAGGCGCCGAGTTTAATAGATATTATTAGGAGATCAAGAAATTGAATCGTAGACAAAATCCCCGCTGTAAAATGATCCGCGCTTATGGTACCGAATTAGTTGATACCTTAAGTGGTGTGCGCCCGCTTGATCAAAAATGCAATCCTGAATCACGGCGTAAACGTTTATCTGATTATGGGGTTCAGTTACGAGAAAAAATGAAACTACGTAAGCTTTATGATGTCTTAGAGCGTCCTTTTAGGAATTTATTTAAAGAAGCTGCGCGGCTAAAAGGCTCCACCGGGGAAAATTTATTAATGTTATTAGAATGCCGGTTGAAAAACGTTGTTTATCGTGCTGGATTTGCAACGACTCGTGCGGAAGCTCGGCAGCTAATCAATCATAAACATATTTTAGTTAACGATCAGATCGTTAATATCGCTTCATTTAAAGTGAAAGTGGGCGATGTTGTTGCGGTAAGAGATCGTTCAAAGCAGCATGGGCGTATTGTTGCTGCATTAGAGCTTGCGCAGCAATTACCACAACCAGAATGGTTAGATATTAATGCGAAAGCAATGACAGCTACGGTTAAACGGTTGCCTGAGCGTAGCGATTTACCACCAACGATTAATGAAAGTTTAGTCGTAGAATTATATTCGAAATAGTTTATCCGAGTTTGTCTTTGGGAGAAAGAAACCTATGCAATTTAACGTCAACGAATTTTTGATCCCTCGAAATATTGAAATAGAAACGCTAAGTCCGTTTCGCTCGAAGATCAGCTTGCAACCGTTTGAGCGTGGCTTTGGGCATACGCTTGGCAATGCGTTACGTAGAATTTTACTATCTTCTATGCCGGGTTGTGCCATTACCGAAGTGCAAATTGATAACGTATTACATGAATATAGCACGATCAGTGGAGTGCAAGAAGATGTGATCGACATTCTGCAGAATCTCAAGGGTGTTGCAATTCGTTTAGCTGGGCGTGATGAAGTGATGCTAAACTTGGTTAAACAAGGTCCTGGTGTAGTTACCGCAGGTGATATTGAGCTAGAGCATGATGTCGAAGTCGTTAATCCAGAGCATGTGATTGCTCACCTTAATAACGAAGGTTCACTAAAAATGCGATTACGCGTAGCACGTGGCCGCGGTTATGAACCTGCCAGCGTACGTGAGCAAGGTCAAGATGAACAAACCGCAATTGGTCATTTACGCTTAGATGCTTCTTATAGTCCTGTGCGTAAAGTTGCCTATGTTGTCGAAAATGCACGGGTTGAGCGACGCACCAATTTAGATAAATTAATTATTGATTTAGAAACTAACGGCACGTTAGATCCGGAAGAAGCAATTCGTTATTGTGCGACTATCTTGCAACATCAATTGCATGCTTTTGCTGAATTACAAAGTAGTGAAAAACAAGAACCACAAACGCAAGAATTAGAAATTGATCCTATTTTATTGCGTCCAGTCGATGAGTTAGAATTAACAGTACGTTCGGCTAATTGTTTAAAAGCAGAAAACATTCACTTTATTGGCGATTTAGTGCAACGCACCGAAGTTGAGTTACTGAAAACGCCAAACTTAGGTAAAAAGTCATTAACGGAAATTAAAGATGTGCTGGCTTCGAAATCATTATCGTTAGGCATGCATTTAGAAAATTGGCCACCATCTAGTGTGAAACAGAAAGATCCCACAGAATTATAATTGAGGTAATTGTTATGCGGCATCGAAAATCGGGAAGACGTCTCCATCGTACCAGTAGCCATCGTGAAGCCATGTTTCGCAATATGGCCGCATCGTTATTGCAACATGAACTCATTAAAACAACGCTAGCAAAAGCAAAAGAATTACGTGGCGTCGTCGAACCATTAATTACCTTAGCGAAAACCGATACCTTAGCCAATCGACGCTTAGCGTTTAATCGATTACGTGATCGTGCCATGGTAACTAAACTCTTTAATGAGCTTGGGCCGCGTTTCAAAGCCCGTCCTGGAGGCTATTTACGTGTGCTTAAGTGTGGTTTCCGTAAAGGGGACAATGCGCCAGCAGCAATCATTGAAATGGTTGACAAAGCACCTGAAGTAGCGTCAAAGCAACCTAAAGAAAAACAAGCTGCCGCTGCGAGCTAAATCGTCATTAAGCTCTAGATATGGAAATCTTGGTGATAATAACTAAAGGCATATTTTGGAGTTAACACTAATGAATCATTCTAAGCGTATTTCCCGTATTATTATTATTCCAATATTATTAATCACTCTTACATTCATGAGTGGTTGTGCGGCGATTGCAACTAGTGTTAGCAAGCGTAAACTCAATGTGCATACTAAAATGAGTTCATCTGTCTTTCTTGATCCCGTGCCGGTTGCACAAAAAACAGTGTATGTTGATGTGCGTAACACGTCAGATCATCCATTTCATATTACCCATTATATCGATAAAAAACTGCAGCAACGCGGTTATCACATTGTACATAACCCACGACGTGCGCATTATCTTTTACAAGTGAATATCTTACGTGTTGGCAAATTTAGTAGAAGTGCTGCAGATAGTGCATTGTCAGATGGTTTCGGCGGTGGTTTGGCTGGTGGCGCTATTGGTGCTGGCGTTGGTGCGTTAGCAGGTGGTACCCCGGGTGCAGCAATTGCTGGCGGGATCATTGGTGCAACCGTGGGGATCATTGCGGATGCTTCCGTCAAAGATGTTAATTATTCAGCGGTCGCGGATATTCAAATTTCAGAACGCACTGCGCGTAATGAGCAGATCCATTCACATCGTCGTGCTGTAGTTTGGCAAGGCAACAATAGTAAAACCGTGCAAACGTCTAATCGTCGTAGCCACTGGAAACGTTACCGCACGCGGATTGTCAGTTCGGCCAATAAAGCTAACTTACATTACCGCCAAGCAAAACCTCGGCTTGAGTATGCGTTAGCGCATGGTATTGCTGGGATTTTCTAATTCTTGATTCTAATGAGCCTTATTTTTAAGATTTTTTTTAGTTTATCCTAAGGGAACATTTTTCTTTAAGGCAATATAGAAGTCGCGCCGTTTAAAGAAGCACTCGAAAATTTATTGCAAATATTAAAAAGTGTTTAATTAGTTTAGCATGGTGCTATTTGGTATACCGAGGGTCGGACTCGAACCGACACGGTGTTGCCACCACCGGATTTTGAATCCGGCGCGTCTACCAATTTCGCCACCCCGGCATAAGGTGCTTGCTGGTAAGCTTACGCAGTATAATCAGCTTATCTTCGCTATTCAACAAAAAATGATATTTCGTATCTTCAAGCACCAGTGGTATAATGTGTAAAAATATAGTCAACTCACAATGTTTGGTATAGCATCTTTATGCAATTAAGTGATTTTCATTTTGATTTGCCCACAGAACTTATCGCGCAATATCCAGCCCCAACGCGCAGCGCAAGTCGATTGTTATGTTTAGATAAAACAAGTGGTGATGTATCACACCAACAATTTACCGATCTTGTTGATTTGTGTGAGTCTGGAGATCTGCTTATTTTTAATGATACTAAAGTTATTCCAGCGCGTTTATATGGCCACAAATCATCAGGTGGCAAAGTTGAAATTCTCATTGAACGAGTGCTGACTAAGCAACAAGCATTAGCACAGATTAAAGTGAGCAAATCACCTAAACCAGGCACTTACATTCAACTTGATGATGATATTAAAATTGAAGTCATTGGTCGCCAACACGATCTTTTTATCATCCATTTTCATGATCATCGTGACGTGTATGCCATACTGGATGATATTGGTGAAGTGCCATTGCCACCTTACATGGAGCGTAAGCCAGAAGCAGAAGATGTGACTCGCTACCAAACGATTTATGCCAAACATCAAGGCGCGATTGCTGCACCGACAGCAGGTTTGCATTTTGATGAAACGCTAATAAAACAATTGCAAGCTAAAGGTGTGCTAATGGCATATATTACTTTGCATGTTGGTGTTGGAACGTTTCAGCCAGTACGAGTGAAAAACGTTTATGAGCACAAAATGCATTCTGAAAGAATTACCGTATCATCACAAACTTGTGCACAGATCAAAGAAGTAAAATCTAAAGCTAAAAAAATTATCGCTGTTGGCACTACTACGGTTCGTGCGTTAGAAACTGCTGCACAAACCGGAGAAATTAAGCCATTTACTGGTGAAACTGACATCTTTATTTACCCAGGTTATAAGTTTAACTGTATTGACGCAATGATCACTAATTTTCATTTGCCAGAATCAACTCTCATTATGTTGATCAGCGCTTTTGCTGGTCGTCAAAACATATTAGCAGCATATGATGAAGCAATAAAACAACGTTATCGATTTTATTCATACGGCGATGCAATGTATATTAAATGAAAATATGCAGAGAGTAGACATATAATCAAATGTATCCTATTCCTGCCAGGCGTAATAGAGAGATCACAATTAATGAATTTTAATGTATTAACTACCGACAACCAAGCCCGCTGCGGCCAATTACATTTCCCGCAAGGTTATATTGTCGATACTCCAGCATTCATGCCAGTCGGCACTTATGCCACAGTAAAAGCGATGACACCAGAAGAAGTTCACGCTAGTGGCGCACAAATTATTTTAGCCAATACGTTTCATTTGATGCTGCGCCCAGGCGAACAAATTATTGCAGAATTAGGCGGCTTACATCAATTTATGCATTGGTCAGGGCCTATTCTTACCGACTCTGGTGGTTTTCAAGTGTTTAGCTTGTGCGAGTTACGCAAAATTACCGAAATGGGGGTGAAATTTCGCTCGCCCATTGATGGTGAAATGATTTTTTTAACCCCGGAACGTTCGATGGCAGTGCAGCGGGCGCTAGGTGCTGATATTGTGATGGTATTTGATGAATGCACGCCTTATCCAGCAACTTATGCTGAAGCCGAAACATCAATGCAATTGTCGTTGCGCTGGGCAGCGCGTTCGCGCGAAGCCCATAGCGATAATCCTGCGGCATTATTTGGCATTATTCAAGGTGGCATGCACCGATCGTTACGTCAAGCTTCGCTGGCAGGTTTGCTTGATATTGGTTTTGATGGTTATGCGATTGGTGGCTTATCCGTCGGCGAACCTAAGCCAGAAATGTTGGCGGTGCTAGATTATTTACCGCAACAAATGCCTGCTGATAAGCCACGCTATTTGATGGGGGTGGGAACACCGGAAGATTTAGTCGAAAGTGTCGCACGCGGTGTCGATATGTTTGATTGTGTGATGCCGACGCGCAATGCGCGTAATGGTCATTTATTTACGTCTAGTGGCGCTGTAAGGATCAGAAATAGTGAGCATCGTCGAGCCGATGAGCCTATCGATCCAGGCTGTTCATGTTATACTTGCCAGCACTATAGCCGAGCCTATTTACATCATTTGTATCATTGTAAAGAGATCCTCGCTTCACGGTTAAATACCATCCATAATCTGCATTATTATCAACAGTTAATGCAAGATTTGCGAAAAGCGGTAGAACAAGGTACATTGTCGGCTTATATTGATGAGTTCTATAGCAATAGAAGGAGTGCAGCATAATGAGTTTTAGCTTGATCCCTAGCGCGATGGCCGCGTCTACCTCTGGAAGTGGTACAGCCGGTCACACCAGCGGCGGCAGTTTGGGTTTTATTTTAATGTGGGTTGCGTTATTAGCGGTATTGTATTTTTTAATGTGGCGTCCGCAGAGCAAACGCATGAAAGAGCAGCGCAAAATGCTAGCTTCGTTAAAACAAGGTGATGAAGTGGCGACTACTGGTGGGATCATCGGCAGGATCACCAGCGTGAGTGAAGATTTTATTATGTTGAGTGTGGCTAATAACCTTGAGTTAAAAGTACAAAAACAAGCAGTGACTTTAGTGTTGCCTAGAGGCTCAGTGAAAGCAACATAAAATAAAGCTATAAAGCTAGGTACGAAACAAATATGGCATCGATACAAAATAAATACCCTTTGTGGAAATATTTATTATTAATCGCATTATTAATTCTGGGGATCATTTATGCTCTGCCGAATCTTTATGGTGATGATCCGGCAGTGCAGATCTCAGGGAATGACGGCGTGGTTGCTAGCCAGCAAGTTATTGCTAAAGTGACTACCACGTTAAAAAATGCCAATCTTCCTTATAAATCGATCAAACAAGATGAACCTAATTTAGTGCTAGTACGCTTTTATGATACTGATACTCAATTAAAAGCTAAAGATTATGTTAAAGCGGCGCTTAGTGATAAATATACGGTCGCATTAAATCTTGCCTCAGCTTCACCTAAATGGCTAACCGCATTAGGTGCAGAGCCGATGAAATTAGGTTTAGACTTACGTGGCGGCGTGCATTTTCTATTGGCGGTGGATGTGAATTCTGTCATTGCTAAACGTGAGCATGCAGAAACACGCAGCATTGCTAATGAGTTGCGCGAACAACGTATTCGTTATGCAGGTATTAAACAACAACGCCAAGGTACGATTTTAGTAAAATTTCGTAGCGAGCAAAATTTAGATCAAGCCTATAAAGTATTATCACGCCAATTTCCTGATTGGCAATTCAGTCAACTGACTAATCAAGATCATTTAAAATTACTTGCGAAAATCAATCCGCAAGCGTTGCAAACTATGCGCCAGAATGTGGTCGATCAAACTATGACAGTATTGCGTAATCGAGTTAACGAATTAGGGATTGCCGAACCGTTAGTGCAACAACAAGGTAAAGATCGGATTGTGGTAGATTTACCGGGCGTGCAAGATGCGGCGCAAGCATCAAAGATTTTAGGCGGTACTGCTACTTTAGAATTTCGCATGGTGGATGCATCACATGATGTGCGCACGGCATTAGCTGGGCAAGTACCTATTGGCACCAAGATTTATCATTTTAAAGATGGTCAGCCAGTGTTATTAAAAAATCGCATATTATTAAAAGGCAGTAATATTACTAGTGCAACGTCGTCGTTTGGGCAAAATGGTTTGCCAGTAGTAAATATTTCGGTAAGCGGCAACGAAGTGAGTTATTTCAATCGCGCGACCCGCGCCAACGTTGGCAAGCGCATGGCGATTGTCTATGTGGAAGTAAAAAATAGTAGTAAATTAGTCGATGGTAAAGTTGTCCATATCGCGAAAAAAATTGAACGCGTGATCAGCGCGCCGGTGATCCAATCAGCGTTGGGTGCTAACTTTCAAATTACTGGGATCAATAATCCACGCGAAGCGCATAATTTAGCCTTACTATTACGTGCTGGTGCCTTACCTGCAAACATTTATCCGATCGCAGAAAGCACGGTTGGCCCCAGTTTAGGAAAAGAAAATATTCGTAAAGGCATTATTTCAGTTGAAATTGGTTTTATTGCAATTGTGATCTTTATGATGATTTACTATCGTTTATTTGGCTTGATCGCTAATTTGGCGTTAGCAGCAAACTTAGTATTTATCGTTGCGATTTTATCATTATTTGGTGCGACCTTAACGTTGCCAGGAATTGCTGGGATAGTGTTAACTGTGGGGATGGCAGTTGATGCCAATGTGTTGATCAATGAACGCATTCGCGAAGAATTACGTTTAGGCATGTCGCCACAAGCAGCGATCCATGCCGGTTACGAACGTGCTTTCTCAACCATTGTTGATGCTAACGTTACAACATTGATTGTCGCGGTAGTATTGTTTGCACTAGCCAGCGGACCGGTGAAAGGTTTTGCGATAACATTGACGATTGGCTTATTGACTTCAATGGTTACAGCAATCACTGGTACACGCGCGGTGGTTAATTTAATTTATGGTGGACGTAAAGTCACTAAGTTATCAATTGGTATTTAAAGTATGGAATTTTTTAAGAAAACAAACATCGATTTTATGGGGCTGCGCAAATGGGCTGCTGTTGCATCGATTGTTATGTTTATCGCTTCCATTGCCTCATTATTAGCATTTGGCTTAAATTTCGGATTAGACTTTACTGGCGGAACTCAATTCCAGTTACAATATGCAAGCGCTGCTAATTTACCGCAGATCCGTAAGCAACTAAAAACTGCAGGCTTTGATCAAGCGGTAGTTGTGAATTTTGGTGCATCCAATAGCGTGTTGGTGCGAGTAGGTAAACATCAAAATTTAAACCAGCAAGCATTGACTAAAAAAATTCAACAAACATTACCAAATGCAAAGCTAACAGCAGTGGAATTTATTGGCGCGCAAGTTGGCCATGAGTTAGCATACAATGGAATTTTAGCATTAGTCGTTGCGATGATCGCAACTACAATTTATATCGCATTGCGATTTGAATATCGATTTGCAGTAAGTTCGGCAGTGGCATTGATCCATGATCCGCTGTTAATTATTGGGATTTTTTCATTCTTTCATATTGAATTTGACTTGACTGCGTTAGCAGCAGTATTAACTGTGATAGGTTACTCACTTAACGATACTATTGTTGTGTTTGATCGGGTACGTGAGAATTTTCGTAAACTAAGAAAATCTGATGCAGCTGAGATTGTGAATTTATCAGTAAACCAAACTTTGTCGCGAACAATTATGACGTCAGGTTTAACATTACTTGCAGTGATCGCATTATTTTTATTTGGCGGGCCTAAAGTGCATGGTTTTGCCTTAGCATTAATTGTCGGTATTGTCGTCGGTACGTATTCATCGATTTATGTTGCCGGAGCATTGGCGGTTGCGTTAGGTTTGAAACGTGCAGATTTCCTCCCATCAGTGAACAAAGAAATCGACGAACGACCTTAATGTTATATCTCGTCATTGCTTCGTCGTTACACTTCTCGCAATAACGATGTAGCATTAAATTCAATAAACCATTTGGAGTAAAGTATCATGAGTCAAGACTATTCTACATACATACAAGACATCGCTAAAACATTAGGTAAACTCAACAAAGAAGCACCTGATGTAATGAAAGCCTTTAGTGCATTAGGCACAGCTGCCGGTGCTGCAGGTTCTCTAGAGCCGAAAACGAAAGAATTAATTGCATTAGCGATTGCAGTGTCTACGCGTTGTGTCGGCTGTATTGGTTTTCATACTCAAAAGTTGATAAAACTAGGCGTGAGCTTAGAAGAATTTGTGGAAACTTTATCGATGGCAATTTATATGGGCGGTGGTCCCTCAGTGATGTATGCTGCTGAAGCTATGCAAGCGTTTGAGCAGTTTTCTGAATGATTCTAATTATTTCTCTGTATTACGATTATTTGTAACCTAGAGAAATAATAATTACTAATAGATTGCTAAAATTTTATAATTGAAATGGCGAAGAGCGCTTTTGTGTGAGAATAAAGTTATTTTCTTCTTTATCCAATAGCTTAGATAGCTGTTGCTCTTTAGCTACATGATTAGCTTTGAGTTCATCAATTAGTTTTTTATAAACGGATTTAAGTAATAAGTTAGCTATTGGTTTAAGATCTGGGCGCTGTTTATCTCTAACGACGTTTTCTTTACCATAGACTGCAGTAGCAACAGTTAACGTAACACGATAGACATATTCAGCATCTTTACCGTGACCGCAACGAGAATAAATTTTAGGAGTGCCATGTGCGCTATGGTCTGTATCTTGCATGGCGCTGGGCAATGACCATCTAAGCCAGCTAGCAAGTGCATTATGATATTCTGCTCTAGAGTGATAATGAGCAATGCTGGGGTCAAAAAAACTTGCAGTAATTTCATCAGTACCATTTGATTTTAAAGAACCTTGATAGTTACGCGGATCACCGTAAGGAACAAGATGAATAGGTTTTTGCTGTTGCAGAGCATGTGTTAGCGTTGCATCATCTTCTGGATCAAAGGGTTGCAGAACACCAAATTCCTTATTGTAAATGCAACCTTGTTCTTTGAGAACTTCCATAGTGGATCTGCCATAGAAAGCTTCAAAGCGTATTTGCTCAAAACCAACCATGGTGGGTATAGGAGTTGGTGACGCAAACAAAGTAGACCAGCCCTGAAGGTTGTTAGCATTAGTTTCATTAGACGTAGCATCCGTAGTATTAGCTAACTGATTGATTTCTGCACGTACTTCTGTTAAGTGAGCTTTTAGCTGTGTTAACTGACCAATAGCTTCATCGAGCAAAGGTAATTGCGGTAAATATTTAAGCGCCAATTTATTTGCTTTTACATGGGCGTCAACTAATTCTTGAATTTTATCTTTAGAATTTAAGTTTTCTTCAGCTGAGGAGGTATGTGAAGAGGTATGTTCAGTATTTGAATCTTCTTCAATTGAAGCTCTACGTTTTAATTTGTATAGTAATTGAAGCTCCTTAGGACTAAGAGATTCATAAAATTTTTCTAGCTGACTTCTGTTTAAGCGGCCACCGCACATTGTCATGTAATAAATTAAGTCCTTTTTTGTTGTGGTAAGTTGTCTTAAATGAAATGATATGTTTGAACGTTGTTGCTCCAATGACATTTTATAGTGATCATATATTTTTTTCTTCTCTGCTGTAGGTGCTAATGTGTTTTTCAAATTGGTAAATGATGTTCTTGCACGATCAACAATTGCTTCAATGTCTTTAGTGGTATCGTTAGCGTATTCTTTAAAAGAAGAAATATTGCTAAAAAATGTATAGAAAAAGCTGATTCGTCTTCCTTTACGAAAATCTGTTAGATAGTCAGCATACGCATCGCGATGGTGTTGCCGCTTCGACTTTTTTTCTTCATTAGGGGGTTTTGCAAAAAGCTCACCAAGATTTTGAGTGAGTTCATCATCTGATAATGTGTTTATATGAGTTGTTAAAAATTTTGAGGAAAACTGAACATCTTTAGTATTTTTAATCACGGCAAAATCAATAACTTCAACTTTTGCTGGTTTCTCACCATTATTCGTGATTTCTAATATCATTCCTGTAGAAGCTATTGGCCTTATGGGACATTCAGTTAAGCCAAATTCAGAACATGCTTTAGGTAAAAATTTTGCAAGCTTTGATTCAATAAGTCGATATGCCGTTAATAAATCCGTATTATCAGGTTGCATATGCTCGCGCAAAATTGCTTGTAATTCTGATCTATGTTTTCTGCTAACTTCTGGGAGTAATTCGCCAATTTTTTTTAATTTTTCTTGTAATGGCATATGGTTGGTAGTGGGTATAGGTGTCAATTTAGGAGAAAGATCATTATTTAACTGATGAGCTTGATATTTATTTGGATCTTTCATGAACGTGTAGTTTAATTGTAATGCAAAAAAACGAACTTTGTTTTTACTTACTTTAGAGTAAAGTCCAATAATTAAATGTTTATCATACGCTGTTAAATTTACACCTTGACATGAGCAGTCATTTACTAAAGGAAGTATAGTATGATATAAAAATGTTTGACCACCCGTACGCATGAATTTTTCAGCAAATTCACTGTCATCACCTAGAAATTTTTTAACGATTTCTGCAACTTCTTCTTGAGTTTTAGTCACTACTTCTGCTTCTTCTTTTTCTTCTTCTTGAGTGCTGGTCACTTTCTCAGGGTGAGTAATAAATTCATCACCTAGATAATTAATGCGTATTAAGTCTTGTACTGTTACCAGAGTATCACTGGAACTAACTTCATGATTAAAATCTTCAGTATTTTTAGTGCTTAATTCATCAAGTTGTGCTTGATTATAGATAACTATATCAGTGTCTTTCCCAAACGGCATAATCCCGATCTCGCAAAAAATAAATTCATTTAAACTAATAAATTATAACATATTTGACCGTTTCTCGCCTGGATAAGGGCTAAAATAGTGCATATTTCGGAAACAATGGTGCTTATTCCCAAGAAATTCGCGCATTTTTAGCTACAAAGCTGTTGGTAGTTTTAACAGCTTGATCTTTAACAACTGCCAGCAGCTCATAAACATGCTTTGCTATTTGTTGACAATTAACAATGTGGCCGACGACTTTACCATCGCCATCAATGATTGGATCAGCAGATTTTAGTGAAGTTTCAGTGTTAACTTTACCGTGATGCATCCGTTGCTTAAGTTTGCCGAGATATTGCATCCTGGCGACAATTTCTTGGCCGAGGTAGCAACCCTTGTCAAAACTCACACCACCAATTTTAGGTAAATTAACATCGTGCGGAGTAAACATTTCAGTAGTGGTAGGATAAATTTCTGGAGTACCCGCATGGATAGTTAATAAATTCCAATGATCAAGATCACCTAACTGCAAATGTTGTTGCAAGTGTTGCATTAAGGTTTGTTTCGCTGTAATTGATGTAATGCATATATAGCGAGAAACTTTTCCTGACATGCTGGCAGATGTTTTTAATATAGTAGCGTCATTAGTTTGGATAGCATCATTCACAGTTTCTGGCAAAGTATTAAAATACTGCGATAATGACAGTTGATGATCAACATTGTCACCATGACATCCAATAATTGCTAATTGATCACTATGATCGGTTAATGTCACTTTAGAAAAAACAGCATATTTATTAAGTTTATTGATCATGGTTTCGATCATGGTTTTCGGTAATAATAAATAATAATTATCGTTTAGTTGAAAGATCCTAAAAGTTGCAATGATCCGTCCTTTAATATTGCAATAAGCACCGGCAGAACTATGCGTTGCACTAATGTCACGAACATCACAAGTTAATTGACCTTGTAAAAATGTCGCAGCATCAGGGCCACTAATTTGGATTAAGCCAAGCTGTTTCAGCTCGACAATATAAGCATTATTGTTAATTTGTGGTTGCGAAGTTGTTTGCATTTGATTATCTTATGAGTTTACGGTAATTGTATTTTAAGTATAATAGCATAGCAGTTTAATAAAACATGGTAAATAATATTCTTTTTTGTCATTGCGAGGAGTGAAACGACGAAGCAATCTAGTTGATCCTTGCTGGATTGCTTCGTCCTCTTCGAGTCCTCGCAATGACGATGTAGGTGTAATTACTTTGTTTTTCTGTGAGTTTGTATAATGACGATTCAAGATGATTATGAGACGGGAATGATGTCAATATCTAGCAGTGAAAAATCCAGATTACGTTGGCAATGTCGCCGCGGCATGTTAGAGCTGGATTTATTTTTATTGAATTACTTTGATGATTGTTTTGACGAGTTAACTTCTACTCAACAACAAACCTTTGCACAATTACTCAAAGCGACTGATGATCAACTCTTTAATTGGTGTTTAGGCAGGGAAGTGCCCAATGATCAAGCGCAAGCTGATCTGATTGAGCGAATTCGTGCTTATGCCCAAGAAACCAATACTCCATCTTAAACTCAAACAATCCGCACTTTTTACGATTTTGTTGGTCTTACTTTATAGTGGTGGCATGGTCACATTCTGGCTAGCTCAACCACCATGGTACCTATTCTTGCCGATCTTGGCATTAACCTTGCATGGCTTATTAGTAAGCTTGCGTGATCATGCGCTACGCCTTAGTCCACAGGCGATTGTGGGGCTTAGGCAAGCCAGTGTTGGCGGTTATTGGGTGTTGGAAACCCGACATGGCCAACAATATACAGCAAGCTTACGAGGTGACAGTTATTTGACAGTAGCAATAACTGTCCTAAATTTTGATATAGGAGATAAGCCAAAGCACAGGCGACAAACGGTAATTATCATGAATGATGCATGTGATCCAAATCGTTTACGCCAGCTTCGCGCCCATCTCCGCCAAGGGGGAAGCAAGGTATGTGTGCACAAAAAATTGACCAAGAATTAGTATTACAAGCTCAACAAGGGGACCGCGCAGCGTTTGATTTATTGGTATTAAAATATCAACATCGAGTTGCTAAAATAGCGCGTCGTTATTTATCCGATCCGCATGAAATCATGGATGTCACCCAGGAAACCTTTATCAAAGCATTTCGTGCGATCAATAAATTTCGCAATGAGAGTGGATTTTACACCTGGTTGTATCGGATTGCGATCAATACCAGCAAGAATCATTTTGTTGCTAATAAAAAACAAGCGCAGATTTCTGGGTTAAATTTGGATGAAATTGAAAAAATTGCTGAGCCGATGAGTTTGCGCGAAGAAGGTACGCCAGAGCATTTTTTATTGCATGATGAAATGGAAGCTGTGGTATTATCAACACTTGACAACCTTCCTAAAGATCTTAAGACAGCGCTTATCCTCAGGGAAATGGAAGGTTTTAGTTATGAAGAAATTGCCGCGGCTGTTGGCTGTCCGGTCGGTACAGTGCGCTCACGCTTATTTCGCGCCCGCGAAGTGATTGACGCCAAGGTTAAGCCATTTTTAGGAGGACATACATGACTAAGAACTGGGTGACCGTCGCTGATTTATCAGCGTTAATGGATGGTGAACTCACTGAGGAGCGTCAGCAGCAAGTCATTCAAGCGGTCAAACAAGATCCCGAATTGCGAGCTATTTGGCAGCGCTTGCATATCGCTAGTGATATTATTCGCGATGATCATGCAATCGAACTTGATGAAGTTGCCGAAGAACCCAGCGAAACCTAGAAAATTTTTTGTCGATACCATTCTGCACTAAAATTCGGTACAATCGTTTGCTATGCAGAATATTCGTAATTTTTCTATCATTGCCCATATTGATCACGGTAAATCAACCTTAGCCGATCGCTTTATTCAATTATGTGGCGGCCTAAGCGAACGAGAAATGGCTGCACAAGTATTGGATTCGATGGATTTAGAACGTGAAAAAGGCATCACCATTAAAGCTCAAAGCGTCAAGCTAAATTATCAAGCGAATGATGGCAACACGTATCAACTTAACTTTATCGATACGCCTGGGCATGTCGACTTTGCCTATGAAGTCTCACGATCATTAGCTGCTTGTGAAGGGGCATTGCTTGTCGTCGATGCTGCGCAAGGGGTTGAAGCGCAAACTGTAGCAGTTTGTTATACAGCAGTAGAGCAAGGCTTAGAAGTTTTGCCCGTATTAAATAAAATTGATTTACCGCAAGCTGAGCCCGAACGAGTTAAACAAGAAATCGAAGATATCATTGGAATTGAGGCACAAAATGCTATTTTAGTTAGCGCCAAAAGTGGCACTGGAATACGTGATTTATTAGAACAACTGATCGCTAACATTCCGCCGCCGCAAGGTGATCCACAAGCATCCTTACAAGCATTAATTATTGATTCTTGGTTTGATAGTTATCTGGGTGTGGTTTCATTAGTGCGAGTTAAACAAGGAGTATTGCGGTTAAAAGATAAAATAAAAGTTATGTCGACTGGGCAGATCTATAGTATTGACCGTTTACAAGTGTTTACCCCAAAACCGGAAGTTGTCGATGAGTTAGCAACCGGTGAAGTAGGTTGTGTGGTTGCCAACATTAAAGATATTAATGGCGCACCTGTGGGTGATACCTTAACGCACGCTAAACACTCTGCAACCTCACCATTGCCAGGTTTTAAAACGGTGCATCCGCAAGTATATGCTGGCATGTTCCCGATAAGCTCAGATGATTACGAAGCATTTCGTGATGCGCTTGCCAAATTACGTTTAAATGATGCGGCATTATTTTATGAGCCAGAAACATCGGCAGCGTTAGGGTTTGGTTTTCGTTGCGGGTTTTTAGGCATGTTGCACATGGAAATTGTGCAAGAACGTTTAGAGCGTGAATATAATCTTGATTTAATAACCACGGCGCCAACCGTTATTTATGAAGTGGTTACTAAGAAAGGTGAAGTATTGCAAATTGATAATCCAGTAAAATTGCCTGATCCTGGGTTAATCGATGAAATTCGTGAACCAATCGTGCAAGCTAACATATTAGTGCCAAAAGAATTTTTAGGTAATGTGATCACATTGGCAGTAGAGCGGCGTGGAGTGCAAACCAAATTATTTTATAGTGGCAAACAAGTGTCAGTCACGTATGATTTGCCGATGAATGAAGTTGTGTTGGATTTCTTTGATCGGTTGAAATCAGTTAGTCGCGGTTATGCATCATTGGATTACCATTTTATTCGCTTTCAATCAGCAGATTTAGTCAAGCTAGACATTTTAATTAACGGTGATCGAGTTGATGCTTTGTCATTGATCGTACATCGTTCGCAATCACAATATCGCGGTCGTGCGCTGGCTGAGAAATTAAAAGAATTAATTCCACGACAAATGTTTGAAGTAGCAATTCAAGCAGCGATTGGTTCGCATATTATTGCTCGACAAAATGTTAAAGCATTACGTAAAAATGTGACGGCAAAATGTTATGGCGGAGATGTATCGCGCAAACGTAAATTATTAGAAAAGCAAAAAAAAGGTAAAAAGCGCATGAAAAAGTTTGGCCGTATTGATATTCCACAAGAGGCATTTCTTGCTGTGTTAAGAGTCAAAGGGGAGAAGAAATAAATGATATTTTATGGTTTATTGATTTTAAGTGGTATTGTTTGTCTTTGGGATTGGGCAATTGAATTGCCTAAGCGCAAACAAACTATACGTAAAGAGCTTGAAAGTAGTAAAGGCAAAAAAACTGTTGATCCAGAGCGTTATCAAGAAATGACAAAAGCGCCAGGCTTTATTCAATTTGCTGAATTAATTTTTGTGTTATCGTTATTAGTAGTGTTAGTGAATGCCTTAGGAATAGAATTGTTATTAGTTGCAGCAACGGTTGTTTTAGGAGTTGGTTGGTTATTGGTATATTTGCTTTATCGCAAACAAACTAAGCTGGTAAAACAAAATCCAACAGCCATTAATCAACAAATGCGAGTGTTATCGTTGACGCACGTTCGTGGCTTATTAAAATCGACGTTTATCATTTTATTAGTCGTAGTATTGCTGCGTTCATTTTTAATTGAACCTTTTCGAGTGCCGACAGGTTCATTAAAACCTACTATTAAAATTGGAGATTTTATTGCAGTTAATAAATATGATTATGGTTTGCGAGTGCCAGTATCGAATAAAAAATTCTTACAAGTCGGTGAGCCTAAAGTTGGTGATATTGTAGTATTTCATTGGCCACCGAACCCAAAAGTGGATTATATTAAACGCGTTGTCGGTGTGCCAGGCGATCGGATCAGTTATATCAACAAAGTATTATATGTCAATGGCAAACAAGCTAAACAAAAATTGCTGGGTTACACCACCGATACCAATGGTAATGGCAATGTTTGGAAAGTAGCGATCAAACAAGAAGATCTTAATGGTATCAAACATAACATTTATATTCGCCCTGACGTGCCCGCACAAAATTTTGTAAATTTAGTAGTGCCTAAAGGATATTACTTTATGATGGGTGATAATCGAGATGACAGTTTAGATAGTCGTTATTGGGGTTTTGTCCCAGAAAAAGATTTAGTTGGGAAAGCATTTTTAATTTGGATGAGTTGGCGTGGTATTCATCCATTTAATGTCACTGGAATAAAAGATTCAATACGCTGGCATCGATTATTCAAACCGATCCATTAAAGAGGCAGGCATGAGTTCGTTAACATTGTTGTGCAAAAACTTAGGCTATCAATTTAAAGATATGTCATTGTTAGAATTAGCGTTATCACATCGCAGCGCGCCAGGGATGAGTAATGAACGTTTAGAATTTTTAGGCGATGCAATTTTAAATTTCACGATTGCTGCAGCGTTATATCAGCAATTTCCGCAGGCAAAAGAAGGAGAATTAAGCCGTTTTCGTGCTGCATTAGTGAAAGGTGAAACGCTAGCGCAGTTAGCAAAAGAATTTGACCTATCGACATATTTACGTTTAGGCATTGGCGAGCTCAAAACTGGTGGAGCTTATCGTGAGTCTATTCAAGCAGATTGTGTTGAAGCGATCATTGGGGCGATTTATCTTGATGCGAGCATTGATGTGGCACGCGATCGAATTTTAGCATGGTTTGCAACTCGGCTAGCAGCGATTGATGCAGCTACATTTACTAAAGATCCTAAAACCCAGTTGCAAGAATATATGCAAAGTAAAAAATTACCATTGCCAACGTATAAAGTAACAGCAACTACTGGTAAATCACACGCACAACGATTTCACATTGAGTGTTGTGTTAAAGGTTTGCCGCATGTGACTGAAGGTGAAGGCTCTACTCGACGTAAAGCCGAACAAGCAGCAGCAAAAGCGTATTTAACCAAGGTTGATCCTAATGACAGACACTAAACATTGTGGCTATGTAGCAATTATCGGCAGGCCAAATGTAGGCAAGTCGACGTTATTAAATCAATTATTAGCTCACAAACTTAGTATCACCGCACGCAAACCACAAACCACGCGCCATGCAATTCTAGGTGTATTAACGCATGAAACTAAACAAGCTATTTTTATTGATACACCAGGGTTACATTTAGGTAAAACCAAGGCCATTAATCGTTACATGAATCGCGCCGCTAGTAGTGCTTTAGTGGATGCCGATGTAGTCATCTTAGTTATCGAAGCATTACGCTGGACAGAAGAAGATGCTTGGGTATTAACAAAACTTGCTAAAGTAACATCGCCTGTATTATTAGTTATTAACAAAGTTGATCAAGTTAAACAAAAAACATCGTTGTTACCATTTATTGAAGAACTTTCTACAAAACATGCATTTAAAAATATTATTCCATTATCGGCGCAAACGGGTGATAATGTTGCGGCATTGATGCAGCAAATCATGGATTTATTGCCCATTGGCGAACATTTATTCCCGCCAGATCAACTGACAGATCGCAATCAACGATTTTTAGCAACTGAAATAGTACGCGAAAAGTTGATCCGTCATTTAGGCGATGAATTGCCACATGAATTATCAGTGACTTTGGAAGAGTACAAAGTCAAAAATAACGTTATCCATATGCATATGATCATTTGGGTGGAACGTAAAGGTCAGAAAGTTATAGTGGTAGGCCGAGATGGTGAATTGTTAAAAAAGCTTGGCACTAAAGCGCGCTTGGAAATGGAAAAAATGTTTGGCCAGAAAGTGTATTTAAATTTATGGGTAAAAGTAAAATCTGGTTGGACCGATAATAACGCAGCACTTAAACAGTTTGGCTACGAATAATTTTTTTATTGTTTGATTAATTGGCTAGCTTTGCTGCCACTAATGCTAAGCGCTTCCCTAATGCACGGCACATAATTTTTTCTTCTTCTGACACTGGTTGCTTGTTATCAACCCCAGCAACATGCGTAGGTCCATAAGGTGTACCGCCGGCTTTAGTCGCAGCCAACTCAGGCACAGTGTAAGGTAAACCAACGATGATAGCGCCATGATGAATTAATGGAAACATCATGCTAACTAACGTCGTTTCTTGGCCACCATGCATACTTGAACTAGCGCTAAATACTGATGCTGGTTTGCCAGCAAGCCCACCTGATAGCCACAAAGAACCGGTTTGATCGAGAAAGTATTTTAACGGTGCCGCCATATTGCCAAACCGTGTTGGGCTACCTAAGGCAACGCCGACGCATTCTTTTAAGTCATCAATGGTGGCATAAGGTGGGCCAGAATCAGGAATAGAATTTTCCACTGCATCACACACAGGAGAAACCGGTGGCACTGTGCGCAGGCGTGCACTCATGTTGTCAACTTGTTCAATGCCGCGAGCAATTTGTTGCGCTAATTGAGCTGTAGCACCGTAGCGACTATAGTAAACGACTAAAATTTCTGCCATGATGTATACCTGATAAATGCTTTATTCTAAACAAGGATAAGCGCAAAGGAAACAAGAAATGACAAAAACTTCGCAAAATTGGTTGCGTCATGTATGGCAATTTTGTTGTTATATTTGCCAAGAATTTGTTGCTGATGGATGCATGCATCGTGCGGCTGCGCTTGCCTATACAGCTTTATTATCGTTAGTGCCACTAATGACAGTGAGTTTTGCAGTATTATCAGCCTTTCCAGTGTTTAAAGGTATAAGCGAGCGTCTGCAAAGCTTTGTATTTGAAAATTTTGTAGCCTCATCAGGCAAAGTAGTACTGAGTTACATTCAAGGATTTACCCAACAAGCATCTAGGTTGTCAGTGGTTGGTTTTTTAGTGCTGATCATTACCGCGATTTTAGTGTTATTTACCGCAGAGCGTACTCTAAATGTAATTTGGAAAGTGCATAAGCGGCGCAGCAATGTTTCAGCATTTTTAATTTATTGGTCGGTGTTAACATTTGTGCCGATATTAGCAGGTTTTAGTTTTTTATTATCAAATTACATTACGTCATTGCCCTATATTTCACAATTATTTGCGGGTATGAGCGATGCTAAAATTCCAATACTCACCGTAGTGTCATTTGTATTGTTAGCTTTAGCGCTAGCGTTTTTTTATATTATAGTGCCAAACTGTTATGTGAAAATTTGGCATGGCTTGGCAGGGGGGGTGTTAGCAGCGATATTAATAGAAATTGCTAAATGGGGTTTTGCGCTATATTTACAGTATTTTCCGACCTATAAATTATTGTATGGTGCTGTGGCCATCATACCGATCTTTTTAATATGGATTTATTTATGTTGGATTATTATTTTATTAGGCGCTGAATTAAGCCATGCATTATCGGTGCGCTATGTGTTAAGACCAGGCCCAAAATTAGATGGTTTTACTCATGCATTTCGTTGGTTAGGCTATTTATGGCAAGCTCAACAACAAGGTAAAGCTGTGTCGCGCTTAACAATGATTAAAAAAGATCAAGAAGATTATGAAGTGGTGCCGCGCGAGTTACTTAACTGCTTACAAGAGTTAAAGTTAATTGAAACAACGTCAGTAGATAAATTTATTTTAGCGCGCGATTTTTCACAATTAAGCTTTAATCAATTGCGGCAAATGTTACCTTGGCCATTACCAAAAACTATTTTAGACAAAAGATTGGCCAAAGTGTTGACAGATATTGATGAATGTTTCGAGAAAGTTGCTGCTATGCCATTGATTGCTTTCTATCAATGAAAGTGATTGTGTTATAATATCGTCTATTTTTCGTTAACCCACGAGATGACCTTCGTCATTGCGACCGCGACTGCGAGCGTAGCGCGGCAGGCGGCGGGAAGCAATCCAGATCCGTTATCCCGTGGCTTGGATAGTTCGTCATCCCGCGGCTTGACTGCAGGACCCAGCTCAGCTTCTGGATTGCTTCGTCGTTACACTCCTCGCAATGACGAGGAACAAATTTTTGCGACGACGTCCTGAGCTAAAAGACGAAATTATTGACGATGTTATTGAAGAGGAAGGAAAATGCCAGTATACAAAGCTCCACTACGCGACATGCGTTTTGTATTAAAAGAATTATGGAATATCGAAGAAGTATTATCAGTTTCACCAAAATTAGCAGAAGTGACAGTTGATGTTATCGATGCGGTGCTCGAAGAAGCCGCAAAAATTAATGAAAATCTATTATTTCCGTTAAATCAATCTGGCGACCAACAAGGTTGTCAGTTTAATGATGGCGATGTTAAAACGCCACCAGGTTTTAAAGAGGCTTATCAGCAATTAGTTGCTGGCGGTTGGCCATCATTAACGGGAGAACCTGAATTTGGTGGCCAAGGTTTTCCACAAATGATCAATGTCTGTTTCGAAGAAATGATGTGTTCGAGTAATCTTTCTTTTAGTTTATATGCAGAATTAACTCATGGCGTTGGCCAAGCAATATATAAGCATGCGAGCGATGAATTAAAAGCATTGTACTTACCAAAATTAATTTCGGGTGAATGGACTGCAGTGATGTGTTTAACAGAATCGCATTGTGGTAGTGATTTAGGATTATTACGTACTAAAGCAAATGTTAATGGTGATGGTGCTTATCATATTACCGGGAGTAAAATTTTTATTACCGGTGGTGAACATGATCTAGCAGACAATATCGTGCATTTAGTGTTAGCACGTTTGCCGGACGCACCGCCTGGTGTTAAAGGTATTAGTTTGTTTTTGGTGCCAAAGTTTTTGCCGAATAGTGATGGTAGCTTAGGTGATCGTAATCACGTACATTGTGGCTCTATCGAACATAAGATGGGAATTAAAGGTTCAGCAACGTGTGTGATGAATTATGACAATGCGATTGGCTATTTAGTTGGTGAACCACATAAAGGTTTAGCCGCGATGTTTACGGTGATGAATATTGCGCGGTTAGCGATTGGTTTGGAAGGCTTGGGTTTAGCGGAAGTGTCTTACCAAAATGCATTAGCGTATGCCAAAGAGCGACTCCAAGGGCGCGCGCCTGATAAGCCATTATTTCCGGAAAAAGCAGCCGATCCAATCATCGTGCATCCCGATGTACGGCGGATGTTATTAACCATGAAAGCGTATAATGAAGCCGCACGAGCATTAGTAATTTGGGCGGCAAAGCATGTCGATATCGCAAAGTTTCATACTGATGATAAAGTGCAAGCTCAAGCTGAAAGTTTAGTCGCATTGTTAACACCAATCGTTAAGGCATTTACCACAGATTATGGTTTTGAAGCTTGTAATTTAGGTTTGCAAGTATTAGGTGGCCATGGTTATGTAAGCGAATGGGGCATGGAGCAATATGTGCGTGATGCGCGGATCGCACAAATTTATGAAGGCACCAATGGTATTCAAGCGATGGATTTGGTGAAACGCAAATTAGTGTTTGATAAAGGGCAAGCGTTGCATGCATTGCTTGAACAGATCACTGGATTTATAGCTGAGCACAACAATAACAAGGCCATGGCTGAATTCAGTCAGCCATTAACAACTGCGATTGGGCATGTTGAACAAGCGTCAAGATATATTTTGACACAGGCGGGGACCAATAAAGCTGAGCTTGGTGCAAATGCAAATGAGTATTTGCATTTATTGTCATTAACCGTGTTTGGCTATATGTGGTTACGCATGGCCGCGGTGGCATTGGCTAAGCAAGATGGTGATGATAGTGAGTTTTACGCTGCGAAATTGTTAACAGCGCGTTTTTATATGCAGCGTATATTGCCGAAAACTGCAAGCTTAGCGCAGATCATTCAAGCAGGCAGTGAACCATTGATGGCAATGCCTATTGAGCACTTTTAAATTAATATTTATTGCTAGTTCGTAATAGCAAGGTAATGATGATCATGGCTATTGCCAGCGTGATAAGGCACCAGCCGAGGCTTTGCGGATCCGTCATATGACTATAACTACCAACGATATTAATACTACCGCTGCCAAGCATTTGTAAAAATCCGGATAATGCAGCGGCGGTGCCGGCAATCATAGGAAAAGGTTTTAAAAAACCAGTTAATGCATTTGCGGCAATCAAACCAAAACCAAACGTATTTAAGACTAAAGGAATAAGTACGCTAAATACCGTTGGAGTATGAAACATATGCACAACAGCTAAGGTGGCTCCTGATACAAATATGCTACTGATACCTATTAGAATGATAGTGTCGATCGACAAGCGTGTTAGTTTGTTCAACCACAATGAAGTAAAGCTTCCAAGAAAAAGTCCAGCCGCAGGTAAAATGATCAAGCTACCGTATTGTGCAGGTGTCAATCCTAGTTGTTCTTGAAAAATAAAAGGTGAAATAGTGATATAAAGAATTTGTGCAGAGTAGCCAAGAATAATATATAAAACATAACGTAGATAAGTTTTGTTTTGCAATAATTTACGGTAATTTTGTAGTGTTGTTGCGAAATTAATTTTGGCGGTAAAGCGATGCTGATTAGTTTCAGGGAAAAAATAAATAATACCAGCAATCACAATACTGATATATCCACCTAAAATAATAAAAATTGCTCGCCAGCCAAACCAGGCTTGCAGATGGCCACCAATCAAGGGTGAAATTGCTGGCGTGATGGACGCTACCATAACAAGGTATGCAAGCGCGGATGTCAATTTTTTTTCATGGAAGCTATCACGTATTGTTGAACGCGCAAGCAATGAAGCAGCACCAGCACCAAAACCTTGAATTGCACGAGCAATGAGAAAATACTCAATCTCGTTAGTACAAGCAATCATTACTGTGCCTAGTAGCACAGTACCCATGCCTACCAATAATAGTGGCTTGCGGCCAAAGTAATCTGACAATGGTCCATAAAATAATTGTGAAGTTCCCAGAGCCATCAAATAGACAGCAACGCTGCTTTGTACTGCACTTTGACTAGTACTTAAAGCGTTAGCAATGACAGGTAATGAAGGTAAATATAATGTCGAAGCGAATTGCGCAACAGTCACAAAAATTAACGCCATGTATATGATTATATTGCTATTATTCGTTGTTGTTGATTTTGATGGCAGAGTCAAAGCCATTATTTGCCTCGTTGTTAAAAAGTAAAAATTTATCCATTTAAGTATATATTGATTCTTCGAATTTGATAATATGCTATTTTTATAATAGTCTATGTCCTTTTGGGAATTAATCAGATGATGGATTGGGTTCAATGTCTTGATACCTTTATCAAGGTGGTAGAAGTTAATAGCTTCGCGCAAGCGGCGCGTAACATGTATGCCACACCTTCGGCGATCAGCAAACGTATTGCTTGGTTAGAAGAAGAATTAGGCGTGCAGTTATTGCATCGCACGACACGACGTTTAAGTTTGACTGAGCCGGGTGAAGCGCTTTATAAGCGCAGCAAACCATTGTTAACGGAATGGGATGAATTAAAAACTGAAATTGCCACCATGACTCAAGAACCCTGTGGTACATTACATTTAGGAATGTCGATTTTATTCGGCAATTATTATATTGTGTCAATCTTGCCGGAGTTTCTGCAACGTTATCCAAAGATAACCTTAGATTTACATTTAACAAATCGAGAAACTGATATTTTACAGGAACATATTGATATATTCATCAGCCATCAAGCGTATTTAAGGAATTATTCATCATTACAGTCGCAGTTGATCACCACGTCGTATCGGCAAGTGTATGCAGCGCCGAATTATTTGCAACAATTTGGCGAACCAAAAACAGTTGCCGCATTGAAAAATCATAATTGCTTGATATATAGTATGCTCGAACCACCGAAAATTTGGGAATTAAATGACGTTGCTATGGAAGTTAGTGGTAATTATTATGCGGATAATGGTGAAGCATTAATTAGTGCAGCAGTTGCTGGTGTCGGGCTAGTTTATGCAAGTCAGTTATTAATTAAGCGTCATATACAAAATAAAAAATTACAATTAATTTTACCAGAATATCGCTCGCCGGATGTTAATATGTATGCGTATTATCCGCAGTCACGATATTTGCCACGCAAATGTGAAGTATTTTTAAAATTTTTACGTGAAAAATTAACATTTGAGGTTTAAATAATGACGATTAAAAAGATTTTAATTATGGGCGAGCCTTCTTTATGGCAGCCTAGTAAACCTATCACTAATTTTACAACGAAAGATTTAGAAAGTTTAATTAAGGATATGGCCGATACCATGGAACATAAGCGTGGTGTCGGTATCGCCGCGCCACAAATAGGTATTAATAAGCGAGTCATTCGTTTCGGCTGTAAAGAGAACCCACGTTATCCTTATGCTAAGCCTATCTCAATGACATTGCTAATTAATCCTGAGTATGAACCGATAGGTAATGAGAAAGTATTAGGCTGGGAAGGTTGTTTGAGTATTCCTGGATTGCGTGGTGTTGTGCAACGTTACCAAAAAATTCATTATTGGGGTTATGATGTTGCAGGCAATAAGATTGAGCGTAAAGTTGAGAGTTTTCATGCTCGAGTATTTCAACATGAATACGATCATATTGATGGTGTGCTATATCCATTACGCATGCCCGATCTGCATAAGTTTGGCTTTGAAGAAATTGTGATGGATAAAGTTTTAAAATGTGATATTAGTTAAGTTGATCTTGTTTTTTTAAGCAGTCTTGTTACATATTACGCCGATACTTACCGCCAACTTCAAATAAAGCTTGGGTGATCTGGCCAAGCGAGCAGACTTTTACAGCTTCCATTAAGCCTGCAAAGATATTTTCATTATTAATGGCAATCTGTTGTAATTTTTTCAGCATAGTATCGCAATCATCTTTATGGCGTTTTTGAAAATCATGCAAACGTTTTAATTGGCTTTGTTTTTCTTCTTCAGTCGAGCGGGCAAGTTCAACGATTTGTTCCATTTGAGCTTCAGCTGGATTTACAAACGTATTCACTCCAATTATCGGCAAGCTACCATCATGTTTTTGCGCTTCATAATACATCGACTCATCTTGAATTTTACTGCGTTGATAGCCAGTTTCCATTGCCCCAAGCACACCACCGCGTTGACTAATATTATCAAACTCTTTTAACACAGCTTCTTCGACTAAATCGGTTAATTCATCAATAATAAAAGAGCCTTGTAATGGATTTTCATTTTTCGCTAAGCCCCATTCTTTGTTAATGATCAATTGGATTGCTTGAGCGCGACGTACTGATTCTTCAGTTGGTGTCGTAATTGCTTCGTCATAAGCATTGGTATGCAAACTATTACAATTATCATAAATTGCAATCAATGCTTCTAGCGTGGTACGAATATCATTGAATGCCATTTCTTGCGCGTGCAATGAACGCCCTGAGGTTTGAATATGATATTTCAATTTCTGACTGCGTTTATTCGCACCGTATTTATCACGCATAGCAATTGCCCAGATCCGGCGCGCAACTCGGCCCATAACGCTATATTCAGGGTCCATCGCATTAGAAAAAAAGAATGAAAGATTTTTTGCAAAATCATCAATGTGTAAACCACGTGCTAAATAAGTTTCAACATAAGTGAAACCATTAGATAATGTTAACGCTAATTGGGTAATAGGATTAGCACCAGCTTCAGCAATGTGGTAGCCAGAGATCGATACGGAATAAAAGTTACGAACATGATGTTCAATGAAATATTCTTGGATATCTGCCATCATTTTCAACGCGAATTCGGTTGAAAAAATGCAAGTATTTTGTGCTTGATCTTCTTTAAGAATATCAGCTTGCACAGTGCCACGCACATGTTGCAAGGTGTAAACAGTAATTTCTGCTAATTCTGCATCATTAGGCTGGCGATCATTGTCTTGTTGAAATTTAGTGATCTGTTGTGCGATGGCAGTGTTAAAAAACATTGCCAAAATAGCGGGAGCAGGGCCGTTGATGGTCATTGATACCGACGTTTTAGGATCACATAAATCAAAACCATCATAAAGCACTTTCATATCATCTAATGAAGCGATTGAAACGCCAGAATTACCAACCTTGCCGTAAATATCAGGGCGTTCATCCGGTTCGAAACCATATAAAGTCACTGAGTCAAAAGCAGTTGATAAACGATTTGCTGGTGCGTGTTCTGATAAATATTTAAAACGCCGATTAGTGCGATAAGGATCGCCTTCGCCAGCAAACATACGCCCAGGATCTTCACCAGTGCGTTTTAAAGGAAACACCCCAGCAGTAAACGGGAAATATCCTGCAACGTTTTCTTTTAATAGCCATTTTAAACGTTCACCATCGTCTTGATATTTAGGTAAAGCCACTTTGGGGATGCGTGAACCAGATAAACTTGTGGTATATAAATCACGTTGTACTTCCTTGTCACGCACTTTAAAAATAAATTTATCCGCGGAAAAGGTTTTTTGTAATTTAGGCCAATCGGCTAATAAAGCACGGTTATGTGGCGTTAATTGTTCTTTACGTTGTTTGATCAAGGTTGCAAGGTTTGGATCGGGATCAGCAATTTTAGCTAGCATCTTTTCTGTTGCTTGTAATTGCTGATACTCGCGCGCTATTGTTGCTTGAGCTTCAGTATCTTGATGATACATACGAATGGTGCTAGCAATTTCTGCTAGATAATTTTGTTTGGTTGTGGGAATGATACTGGTATGATGAGTTGACATTTTTTCTTTAAGAATAGCTTGCTGGCTTGGCCACTCACCTTTATCGCGGTCACGAAATAGTTGTAATATTGCCTGATAAAGCGCTGTTACCCCGTCATCATTAAAGCGTGAAGCAATAGTGCCATAACACAGCATATCTTGCGGGCTTTTGCTAAACGCTTGTTGATTACGCAACATTTGTTTAGCAACATCATGTAAAGCATCTTGAGCGCCTTTACGATCAAACTTATTGATTGCAACAACATCAGCATAATCTAACATATCAATTTTTTCTAATTGGCTAGCTGCGCCATATTCTGGTGTCATAACATAAAGTGATGTATCAACAAATGGCACAATACCAGCATCGCCTTGACCGATCCCTGGAGTTTCTACAATGATCAAATCATAGTTAGCGAGTTGGCAGGCATGGATCATTTCTTGTAAATGAGGGATCACATCGTGGCCTGCGGTGCGGGTGGCTAATGAGCGCATAAAAATGTTTGGTGAGTCGATAGAATTCATGCGAATGCGATCACCGAGTAAAGCGCCACCAGTTTTACGTTTAGTTGGGTCCATTGCTAAGATGGCAATGTTGATATTGGGATTGTCGCGACGAAAACGTAAAATTAATTCATCGGTTAAAGATGATTTGCCAGAACCACCGGTGCCAGTGATCCCTAATATAGGAGCTTTTTTACTGATATCGGTGTCAGCTTGGGCATTGATTTGTGCGCATAGTTGTGAAGATAAGGTTTGATTTTCCAAATTGGATATAAGATTGGTGAGTTCACGCATGCTAGTAACATTAATATCATTAACAGTGGCTGTTATATTGTGATCGCAACGTTGGACCATATCGTTAATGATCCCTTGCAATCCCATTGTTTGGCCGTCTTGTGGCGAATAAATGCGTTCTACGCCATACGCTTCTAATGTTTTAATTTCTTCGGGCGTGATCACGCCACCGCCGCCGCCAAACACTTTGATTTTTTCTGCATTATGTTTTCGCAACATATCAATAGCATATTTAAAATATTCGTTATGGCCACCTTGATAAGAGCTAATAGCGATGCCGTGAACATCTTCTTGTAATGCTGCATTCACAACTTCATGCACTGATCGATTGTGGCCTAAATGAATGACTTCAACGCCGGTTGCTTGCAAAATGCGACGCATAATATTGATAGCAACATCGTGACCGTCAAATAAGCTTGCGGCAGTGACAAAGCGAATTTTATGCTGACTTTGATAAGGTGTAATTTTATTGCTCATAATTTTTTCTTCGTATATTCATATGCTGGTATCGTTTTAACACGATAATAAATAGCAGTGATTTTATCATGAATGGCTCTCTTGGGCAGCAAACATTCGAACAATAAACATTGATTTTTTTTGGGGATAAATGGTTGGTGCCGCTGGGGTCCTGTCAGTGAGTGGCTTTCTCTCCGTGCTCGCCTATGTCCATTGGTGTTTC
>JANQRR010000033.1 GCA_028284465.1 Gammaproteobacteria bacterium
CGCAAACGCGCACTGGCGCCAATCACTAAGCTACAATCAGCAATGGCTTCATCTAAGGTGTTAAATACGCGAGTTTCTGCCAATAGATCATCAGCTCCTGCCGCCATCTCTACCGCTTTAGCATGCGGAAATTGCTTAGGCTGAACTAAGTAAAGTTGCTGCAATCCCATGGTTTTCAGCGCGCGCGCGGCTGCACCGATATTACCTGGATGTGAGGTTTTGCTGAGTACTATGCGGATGTTGTGGAATTCGTTAGTCATCATACTTTCTCAAAAAGGTCAAAAAAAACTAAGTATACTTGATAAAATGCCAAGAAAATACTTACTACTTTTGCTTGCTTTATGAATAATTATGAGTCATAATTATTCTATAAGATTCGAGGCTAAAATTATGAGCTATAAAATTCAAATTACAGTAGACAAGCAACTAAACACTACGATTAAAGCCAAAGCTAAACAAATGGGCTTATCAGTTAGTTCTTATGCTCGTTTGGTTTTAATGAGTGTTTTACCCAAAAAAAACAACCAGATACTCAAACAAGCAATAAATGATGTTAAGTCTGGCAATGTGGAAACCTTAACTTTACCCGAGTTTAACGACCAAATCGATAAACTATAATCACAAATAATTAAAATGCTAAAACTAGAACAAACAAAAACTTTCAAAAAGAACCTTAAAAAATATCGACACAAAAAGACTGTTTTAAAAGAACTTAAAAAAGTAGTTGAATTGCTAGTTAACGATCGGCCTATTCCTATTAAATACCGTGATCACGAACTAAAAGGTAACTATAAAGGGATCCGCGAATTACATTTAAAGCCTGATGAGTTACTCTTGTATATTAAAAAACACCAAGAAAAAATTACGCTAATGGGATTAGGCAATCATTCAGATATTTTTTAATAGAAAATACTTGACCCACTTGGCTGACTTGCTATTCTGTACTCATTTCAATTCATAAATCGAGAGCATTATGCATCCATACTTAAATACCGCATTCACCGCCGTACGTAAAGCTAGTAAAGTGATCTTACATGGTTTTGATCGTTTAGATTTAGTTAAAATCGATGAAAAAAGTCGACACAATTATGTCACTGACATTGACCGCCAAGCTGAGCAAATTATTGTTGATGGGATCAGCAAAGCATACCCCAGCCATGCTATTTTGGCAGAAGAATCTGGCGAAAAAGCTGGCAATGAAATCACTTGGATCATTGACCCACTCGATGGCACCACTAATTTCATTCATGGTTATCCACACTTTGCGATTTCCATTGGAGTGCAAGTACAAGGCCACATTCAGCATGGCTTAATTTATGATCCACTCAGAGATGAATTGTTTACTGCTAGTCGCGGTGAAGGTGCAAGTTTAAATAATCGTAAAATCCGTGTTTCTCCACAAATATCATTAAATGGCGCTTTTTTAGCAACCGGCTCACCCTTTCGTGATGAAAAACAATTAAATTCGTATATGAAAATGCTCGCTGCACTTTATCCAGAAACTGCTGGTATTCGTCGTGCAGGCTCGGCAGCGTTAGACTTGGCCTATGTTGCAGCTGGGCGTTTTGATGGCTTTTGGGAAATGGGTTTACAACCTTGGGATATTGCTGCAGGTTCATTATTGGTGACTGAAGCTGGTGGCTTGGTAGGTGATTTTCAAGGTGATCATCATTATCTGCAAAGTGGCCGGGTTGTCGCTGGTGCGCCAAAGATTTTTAAGCAGATCTTACAAGTTATTCAACCGTATGCTGACAAGTAACGCTGTCCATCATTGCTTCGTCGCTTCACTCCTCGCAATGACAACAACAGAAACTACGCCATCACTAATGCTCTTCACCATGGCGGGATACTTGACGCATTTGCGGAAATAAAATCACATCGCGGATCGATGGCGAATCTGTAAATAACATGGCTAAACGATCAATCCCGATCCCTTCACCACCCGTTGGTGGCATGCCATATTCTAACGCCGTAATATAATCTTCATCATAATACATCGCTTCACTATCACCTTCAGCACGCGCTTTTGCTTGCTCCTTAAAGCGTGCGGCTTGATCATCGGGATCATTTAATTCTGAAAAACCATTGGCAATCTCGCGCCCAGCAATAAATAATTCAAAGCGATCGGTGACTAACGGATCATCGTCATTGCGACGCGCTAATGGCGATACTTCTGTTGGGTATGCCGTTATAAACGTTGGATCCAACAATTTTGCTTCGACCATTTTATCAAAAATTTCAATTTGAATTTTACCGATCCCAAAATCATCCGGGGTATGAATATCTAAACGCTTAGCAAGTTTACGAATAGCATCAAGTTCATTAAGTTCAGCAGCATTAATATCAGGATTATAATGTAAAATAGCTTCCGGTACTGTTAACCGTGCAAATGGTTTCGCAAAATCATAATCACGTCCTTGATAATGCACTGTCGTGGTTCCTAATACATTTTGTGAAACTTCGCGGAACATGGTTTCCGTAAATTGCATCATGTCTTCATGAGTAGCATAGGCTTGATAAAACTCTAGCATAGTAAATTCAGGATTATGTTGTGTCGACAATCCTTCATTACGAAAATTACGGTTTATTTCAAATACTTTTTCCATTCCACCAACGACTAAACGCTTTAAATATAATTCCGGCGCAATACGTAAATACAATTGCATATCTAAAGTATTATGATGAGTGACAAAAGGCCGCGCCGCGGCACCACCAGGAATTGGTTGCATCATTGGTGTTTCGACTTCGAGAAAATCATAGCCATGCATAAACTGACGAATACTAGCAATCAACCGTGAACGGATCTGAAAAGTTTTGCGAGTTTGTTCATTCACCATAATGTCAAGATAACGTTGTCGATAACGCATTTCTTGATCGGTTAAACCATGGAATTTATCCGGCAATGGTCGCAATGCTTTAGTGACCAGTTGGATCTGCTTGGCTTTAATCGATAGCTCACCAGTTTTAGTTTTAAATAATTCGCCAGCAACCGCAACGATATCGCCTAAATCCCATTTTTTAAATTCCGCATAAACACCTTCAGGCAGATCATCACGACGCACGTAAGCTTGAATACGCCCTGACATATCTTGCACATGAATGAAACTGGCTTTGCCCATGATCCGCCGTGTCATGATCCGCCCGGCAACATGCACTTGTTGCGCGCGTTGCTGTAATTCATCAGGAGAAAGCTTGGCAAATTGCTGGTGTAAATCAGCTGCTAAATGGTCTCGAGTGATGTTATTTGGAAAGGCATTATCCCGCTCACGCAGCTCAGCTAACTTGGCGCGCCGTTGGGCAATTAATTCATTTTCATCGATTTTATCTTCAGCTTGAACAGGCTCATTAACCGCTTTATTATCTGCCATAAATGCTCTCTCACTGTCGGCTCATAAAATAGCTTATGATTCTAACACATTGGCTCAGTGATTCAATTTTAACAGCAGATATCTTATGTGCTTCTTAAACCAAACCAGATCCTAGATCATGCTTTGATCACGGTTTGACACCTCTAGGGCTGCTGCGTAAAAGCTTTATGCTCACCGACAACTTGAGGCTTAAGTTCTTTTGTTCTATTAATAATGAACGCCCGCGAAGTAAATTCTTCCCATTCTTTTGTATAAGTCGTGCTGCGGCGATAATCCTTATTATGAAAGCATGAAGAGAATTGATGCAACATCTTAGCAAAAGATACAGGTTTTTTAGATTTGATTGCATTTTTATTTTTTTTCACATCGTTATTTTGTTTCACGTCATCATTTACTGCGACTCTTTCATAATGATGTGGATTCTTCCTCTCAGTTTGGCTTATTGCATTTAAAGGAGAATATTTATAAATATATTTTGTAGAAGGCTCTAAAGATTCTTCTGTTAGGCCTCTATTTTTATCTATATTTGCTGCAGCTCTTGCACCTCGTTCACGCATATCTTCCATTGCATAAGGAAACAAAAATTTTGCAATTGCATTGACCGTAGTCACAATAAACAATGACAAGCTTCTACTGATTTGTTGAATAGGAGTTGCTTTATTGTCGTCGTTATTAGAATTATTGGCTCTGTCGATATATATTTCGTGAGTTTTTTTGTTTTGTTTATTGCCTTTCTTTGCTCTTTTTGGGGTTTGTTGTGTTGGTCTTTGTTGTATTGGTGTTTGTGTTGGTGTTGAGGCTGTTATGCTCGTGCTCTCGGTCGTAGTCGTAGTCGTAGTCGTAGTCGTAGTATTTTTATTTTCCTCTTCTTCTTTTTGTTGTGAAGTAGTTCTTGTTTCGCTAGCATCTTCTTTTTTGTTATTTTTATCCTTGTTTTCTGGTTTATTTTCTTTTTTTATTTCATTTTCTTGAGTTTTTTGATTTGTGTTATTTTCATCGTTGGTTTGCTGTTCTTTCTCTGTCGGACCATCTAAATTCTCTCCTTCTCCTACTCCTGTTGCTGCTTCCTGTTCTTCTTCTGTTGGTACTGGCTGTTCAGCTTCAGCACTTTCTTGCTGTTCAGTGTTTGCATCTTGACCTGTTTGTCGTTCTTCTCCTGTTGATACTGGCTCTTCAGCTTCAGCACTTTCTTGCAGTTCAGTATTTGTCTCTTGATCTGTTTGTGGTTCTTCTTTTGTTAGTACTGGCTCTTCAGCTTCTATTACTTTAGGCGTCGTTTCAGTTATTTCCGTTGTCTCAGCCCGTACAACTTCTGTTTCATTTTCTTTTTCTTGCGTCTCTTTTTTTTGTGATAAATCCAATACTATTGGTAACTCACCTTTATCTTTTAGTTTTTTATTTTTAGTGGTTTTTTGTGGAGGAGTAGCCACACCAAATCTCTTGTTTTTTTTGCTTTTCTTTTTAAATCTCTTGTTTTTTTTGCTTTTCTTTTTCTTTCCGTCATCGTCTGTACTTTCCAGACCAAATCGGATTGCTTTAACTTTCCCACTGTAAGGCTGAGTTTTTTTCGTAGGACTTGTGCCGAACCTTCGGTTTTTTCTTGGCATGATATTTCCTTATTTTAATTCACCATTCTCTTCTAATAGAATTTAAGAACATAAGTTTAGTAGTTTCATTTCCGGGAGCTAAGTGTTTCTTTACCTTTCTCTTTATACTCATTAATTTGGCTTTCTAACTCAGACTTAATTTCCTTTATAAACGGTGACGGCTCTTTTTTAATAAAGTCATCTATTAAGTTTTTTAAATATTCGATTCTTTTTTCAATAGGTTGATATTCTTCTTCTAACTCTTCTTGTTCAGGTAAATTATCCGCTTTGACTAACATTGTATCATATTCTTCTATTTTTTGCGAAATTGTCTTTGGTAAATCTTGGTGTTTTTTTACAATAAGCATTGTTTTATCATCTTCAAAATTTGTTAACAAATCTTTTATCAAATGCTTAAGTTCATTTGTGGAATCTTCTTTACCTTCATTAAAAGACTCTAGACAAGCTTCAAGTATATGATGCCGGAGTAAACTGATCGCACCTCTCCTAAACCCTTTTTGAAGATTATATGCCCATGTTTCATTATCATAAAGTGTCAAGCCATGCAAATATAGCAAAGTTTCACTTTCAGTATATTTTTGCTTTAATATACTTATTGTTTGCTTTAAATTTGTACTTTCTTTTTCTAATTCGGTAATTCTTTCAAGTTGAGCAATTGCTTGCTTTAGTGTTTCTTGCACTCCTATTAACCTGCTTTTTAAATCACCATTTTTTTGTTGCTGATGACTTGAATTTGATTGAGATGAAGACGAAGCAGAAGCACCATCAGCAGAAGTGCCATTGTTAGAGTCGCTAGGAGAAGTTGTATCAGTAGCAGAAACAGTTGATGATTCCTTCTCATCTGGTGATTGCTTGTCATTGTTGTCTTGCCAATATTTTTTAAAAGTTTTACTGCTAAGACGTACTCCAGCCCCAAACATAGATGCTTACCTCAATTTAGATTGATTACTGTACTAAGTTTTTTCATCATCCTTGAAGTTAGCAAAAACTCTCAGCTTTTGAGCAATTTTTAAAAATTTTATATTTCTTTATCACAAATTTGAACTAAGTTTAATGCAAAAGTAGTTATTATTCAACCAAAAATTAAAGCTGAATAAATTATAATCATAAAATAACATGTTTGATAAATAATTATCCTTCCCCCTATTAAATAATTATCGACCGACCGTTTACATAAAAACATAGTAGTGGTAAAATTCTACCAAAATGTTTATGATCAATTTTATTATAAAAAGTATAAATGGAGGATCATTACTAAATGGCAAGAACTGCACCCCAAACTACACAAGAACATGACCCAAAAGAAAAAGGAAAAGAAACAGTCGATCTTTTTTCGGGAATTTCTGATCAAGAAGAAATTAATGAGCAAGAAAAAGCAAAAAAGATTATTGCTGCTCTTGGTGAAATCATAGATGATTCCCAAACGCAACAATATGCTGCTACGCATTCTCTAACCCAAACCTTGCTTTGCCAAATCGATGCTCTGCTTGCTGAATATAATACGAACCCCAAAACTGAAATTTGCTCATATGAATCTTTAAGAGAAAAAATCTCCCGATGGATTCAAATATTAACAATTAATCAACAAACAAGTAACCCGGCAAATATAGCCTTACAAAAAATTCAATTAACCATTATTGGCGAGTCGGTAGCTGCACAAAGTAAAAAACGTAAACCACGATATACTAGTAGATACAATAATTTGTTTGAAAAATTTATTGAATTACTTACTAAAAAATCTAAAAATAAAATAATAAATCAATTTGCCACAAAACATCCTCATACCCAAAAAGCCTTGTCTGAATTAAAACAAATGTTAAGCTTTTTGGAACTAAAAAAAACTGTATTAACACCGCTTATCGAAATTTTAGACATTATTATCGCAGCTAAAACACCGGAAGAATTTTTTGGCGCGTTGTTAACTATACCCGCCTCTTCTCCTTACATTAGCTTACAAGGCATAAGCCTTCAAGCTAAGCAAGAAATGACAGAGTTAAATACTAACACAGAAAAAATGACAACTTTGATGTTGCTATGCCAACAACATATTAAATCAAATCCTGGATTTAGTGAGTTAAAACAGCAATTATTACAATTCAAATCACCACCGCAAAGGACTTCTCGATCACGCAGAGAAAACTCTACTCAATTTAGTAGTGAAATTGATTCAGCAAAAAATTTAAAAGCGCTTACGAGAACTGTAAAAAACATTCAAAGATTTTTTGGTTTTGCCTACGTATGGAAAAAAGTCAATGGTTGGGTTGTCATGGCAAAGCAAGAAAATCCCCGTCAAAATCCTTTCTATAATTCACTCATCAACAATATATTTAGAAACTCCGCTTTTTCACATGCAGAAATATTAAAAAAATGGCAAGGTGATGCTTCTCTAGCACGCAATTCAATGCAAAATAATGGTGTATTTCGTAAAGAACAAAGTAAACATGAAGAAGCTATTAAAAGAACTCGAAATGCGCGTGATAGAACAATACGCCGAAATCAAGCGCTAAATACAACCATAGCAGACCTTAATCAAACTATACAAGCCAAAGATGGAAAGATAGAACAACTTAATCAAACAATACAACAATCACAACTACTCGGTGAAAGTCAAACAATGGGTGGGACTTCAACAATTGGCAATGGCGACAAACACACACCCAAGAAAAATTATATTAAAGATAGAGAGAAAATAAAAATGTATACAACATCACTTCAACGAAAAGTGTTAGATGCTTTTTATACAGAACGAGCAAAACTTCTCAAAGCTTTAAAAAATTCAACTTCACGACCAAAACCAAGAGCCTCTCAGACAAGCACCTCTTCATCTCCAAAGCTTTTCTCAGCTCAAGAGGCAAAAGCTTTAAATCCGCTAGAAACCCAAAAAATATGCACAATAATCGACGGAATAGTATTTAATTTTCTACTACATTTAAGCGAAAAAGAAACAAAAGAAAATCCTAAAAAATCAAAAGGAGCGAAAGAATATCTTAAAGAATTAAAACAAAAATACCAAAAAACATATCCTGATGAAATAGCCAACCTTAACGAAGTATTCACTGAAATTGCAAAATCTCAGCGCTCTGACGATGGTAATAAGAAAGATCCAAAAAATAACAACGTTGACTACCTTAAAGTTTTATATCAGCTTTATCATCCCAGCAAAAGTAACGGATATGTAACACCAAGTGAATTAAATGCCACAACGATAGAATATATTCGTGAAGAAGCAAAAACGCAATCACCTTCACAAACAACAGTAAAACGAAGCAGTCGTCGCCCACCAGGCTAATACATTAATATATATACGGAGATACGATCATGCCAGGAACAACAAGCACAAAAAAAGAGCCACTAAATGTCGCTGAAAATCCGTACGAAAGTTTTAACAACAAACAACTACTTGCCATAGCAAAACGATCAAACCACCCAGAAATTGATCGTTATTTATGGGAGAAGCGGCATCATTCCCTCTTAAAGCTTATGCTTTGGCCTCATGACTCAGATATATGGGATTCTTTAGCTCGATATCATAAAAATAAAACTGATGTAACAACAACAACAATTTTTGATACTTTATTACAAGAAGTTAAACCAAAAACTAAACTTTCATTAAATATTTTTTCAATAGCTGAACAATTGCGAGAAATATCAAAGGGAGAAAATCGGCTCGCTAGATTATCCAAACTAAAACTGTTAATTCGTGACATGAAAAAAAACAAGCTTGATTATTTGGCAAGATTGATCCTCTACAGCGATGCGGTATTTTCACTAGTATTTAATACTTTAATACCTGATAACGCTGAAACAATGCTATCACCTTTAGATAAACAACGTGAAAAAAATGTTATTGATTATTTGTTTTCTCAACCTTTATTGACCAAGAGAATTAAACGATATATAGAAACAGAAGAAAAAGGACTTCCTAAACGAGCTATTATACTAAAAGTTATTGAGAAAAATTCTAATTTTGTTAATACTATGCTTTCTCAGCCTGAAAAATTTTTCATTTATCAGAATGAAAAAGGCGAAATCGAGTATCACTCGACCCCACTTGACAAATTAGCTCAAACTAATCGTAAAGCAGCCAATGATTTTTATAAAAAGGCAAAAACACCTTGGTGGGAATTTAAAGCCGCACCCATTATCAAATGGATAGTTAGAATTTTTAGTTTTTTTATCACACCTGCACCAGAAAGAAAATTCACATCTACGCTTAACAATTCCATTAATAAGCCTAATAGTGTTAGACGTCGCCGTCGTCGCTTTGGGATGAAGACAAAGAAGAGAAAGAAGATAAAGAAGATAAAGAAAACAAAAAGAAAAAAGACTTCATCAAAACCAAGTACATTAGCAACTAGAACAACACCGGAGCAACCATCACCAAAACCTAGCACGCCAGAATCAAGCACGAGCACTACAGCAATAGCAGAGAATGATAAAAAAGGACGCCATGATGTTGGAGATAATAAAAAAGAAGAAGAAGTTGATGAACAAAAACAAAAAGCAGTCTCGAGCACTGAACAATCTACTGAGCACCACCACCATAATGATGAGCAACATTCTTCAAGCCTGCCTGCTGCTTCTGCAACAGCGATAACCTCAACTACAGCGATAGCACCAGATCCTCAAGCTTCACCAGAACCATCAATGCAATCTATTGAAGAAAACAATAAAACGGTAACAGAAATAAATATTGCTGATCAGCAATCGCAGCAACAATTAGATCAAGTAATACTGCCTTCATCTTCGGGGCCATCTATAACTAATCCTCTATCAAGTGACAGTGAGCAACAAGAAGAATCACAACAAGGAAAATCTATTCTTGACTCAATCTCAAGAAAAGAAAGCAGTAAAATAGTAGACTCCCGTTCTCAACAACCAACTAGCTTAACTATAACTACTTCTCATAACGATGAAAGACAAAAAGACAAATCAATTGCAATTGGTCCAATAGAAGCAAAAGATTGGTTCACTAAATATATGGAACAAGATGATAAAAAGGAAGAAGAAAAACAGCAACTTGCGCAACGACAACAACAGGAAAGAGAACATGTTGCCGAAGAAGTCGCTGCCTCTAAGGAAGGATGGATTGAGGGTAACAAAGCTTTTGGTGATGGTGAGCAACAGCATTCTGGCCCTGAAGTTAAATCAATTTTTGACTCATTGAGTCTTCCATCTGATGAAAAAACTATTAATCAGTCATTTTCAAAATTGGGCGACAGTTCTGTGCAGCAGCAATCACTTAGCCACAGTCTAACTCATTCTTCACCACCCTCTTCTCCAGTAACTGCTAGTGTCGGTGCTAGCCGTGAAAAATCTATAGACCAACAGCATTCAGGCTCCATTGGTAATTCTATAACTCAGTCAATTAGTCATAGTCGAATTCACCTCTCATCAGCAACTTCTCAAGAAAATACTGGTGGTAATAAATCTATTGATCAACAATCTTCAGATCTGACTAATGGTTCCATAAACCAATCATTAACAACCTCTCAACCAGGTATTGATGATAGTTATAGTGACGGAAATAAATCCATTGCCCAACAATCCCAAGAACAAAATTCCACACTACAACATTCTATATCTCAATCTTTCTATCAATCGAAATCACTTTCAAATAGTCATTTAAATGTTGATTTATCATATAGCCACATTGCTGGAACACTATTCATAAAAGAGCAAAAACGAACAAGAAGAAAAATACTAAGTTCTGAAACGTGGCTTAAACAAGGCACAGCAAAAGATCTTAACCTAAGTAATAGTGCTACTATCAGTAGTGAAGAAGAGATACAGGTCTTTGGTGATGAAGAAGCTCCTGATGGATATGTATCTGACACTGAAATCAGTTATAGCCGACGTGATCCAAAAGGTAAAAATAAAGTAAATAAAAACGAAGAAAAAGAAGAACAACAACCTTCTCATACAACATCACCAGCTAGCCTTAATATAACTTTTTAACAGGAATAAAACATGCGGCAAACAACCAATTACCAGCAAGCGCGCGATGATCTTCTCGTTGCTGAGCAAGAACTCATTAAACAACGTGAACGAGTTGCTATGCTACGACGCGAATTACCATTAGAAAATAAAGTTGAGAAAAATTATACTTTTCTTGAAGGACCTAAAGATCTTTCACGTAATTCATCGAAAGACTTTTTCAGCACTGATCTTGCTAGCTTATTCGCGCCAGGCAAAAATGAATTAATCATCGCTCATATGATGTTTGCCCCAGATGCTAAAAAGCCCTGCCCAATGTGTAATATGTGGGTCGAAGGTTATAATGGCATTGCCGATTATCTTAACCAGGCTACTAACTTTGTCGTTATTGCTCGCACTCAGCTTGAACGCTTACACCGTTGGGCGCGTGATCATAACTGGCATAAACTACGCTTACTCTCAAGTTATGAATCTTCGTTTAACGCTGATTTTGGCTTAGAAGCTAAGACTGATCCAAAACGGCAAATGCCCGGTGTCAGTGTGTTCGTACGCCAAGCTAATGGTGATATTTACCATTATTATACGACTGCATCTTTGTTTGAGAATATTCACCATCGTGCAATGGATTTATTCACCCCAGTATGGAATCTACTCGATTTAACACCTAGTGGCCGTAGTGAGTGGATGCCATCAGTCTAAATGAAATTGTACAATTATTATAGTTGTCAGTAACAATTCTTAATGCATCAGCAAGCATTAATAATGTGATATTTATTGATGAACGATATTTAGTTATAAATTGACGGTAATTTTATACTGATGGTGGATTACTTGGTGGTACGCCTTTGGGACTAAACATTGCTGCGCCGTTGTCGTTATTTCCTACTACTGCCAACAAATTGTTATGATTAAACATGCCCTGAGCACTCAGTATAGCAGATGTGCTAGTTTTTCCTTGTTTTAATCCAAGCACTGTCATTACCAAATTAAGATTTTTTTTAAGTGATTGAATTTCAACATTTTGTTGCTTTATTGCAGCTCCTTGTTTTTTTATTGTTTCTCTTTGTTCTTCTATTGTAGCTCCTTGTTCTTTTATTGTAGTCCCTTGTTCTTTTATTGTAGTCCCTTGTTCTTTTATTTCAGCTCCTTGTTCTTCTGTTTTAACTTTAAGTTGCTTATTTTGCGCTAATAATTCTTCATGCTTAGTTTCTTTTAATTCTTGTAGCGATTGCATGTATTTATGCTGACGCATTCGATCTCTCAGAGTTTCTTTTCCTTCGACACCTTTACCTTCATTTTTATCTTTACCCTTACCCTCAACTTTCTCTTTACCTTCATCCTCAAGACAAATATGCCTTCCAAGTTGTTCTTTTTCAAGTTCAACAATAAATTCTTTATTTACGCGTACAACAGGCTCTTCCGAGTCGATATTTCGTAGTCGTACATAACCGAATCTCTCTGGCTGCCCAACAACATCATCACACCTATAAAGTTCCTCACCACATCGATAGTGGACACCAGCTAACAAGTTATCAATACTAAATGACTTATCTTTAAAAGGTATTCCTTTTTCATCACCTTCCATGATTAGATCAGGTAATTCAAATAGCCCATAGAAGCCGCGTTCTTGTTTTGAAAATATAGCGATATCTGCTAATTCTATTGCTTTTTCATTTAAAGGATTGCTACCATTTTTTTCGGAGAATTTACGATCTTCAGATGCCAAGTAATCCAAATTGCTTGTTGCTAAAGCTTCTGCAAATTGTTCAACACTGTCTGTTTCCAACATCGTGATCTGTTGTTCAAAACGCCAAGCCAATTCGTTAGCAGTTCGTTCTGCTATTTTTTGGTATTCTCTTGCATCAATAAATTGCTTTGCAATGTTAAAAAATTGCTTCTTACGCCTGCTTTCCCTTTGTGCACTATATTTTTCAAACAGCATTTGAGTAATTAGAGGCAAACCAGGTAAAGGTATAGCTTTATCAACAAGTTGTTTAATTCTCTTTGCGGGCCTGATTCCTTCCGCCTCTTTTGTTTTGAATAAGCTTTTACAATTAACAAAGATTTTTGCTTTTTCTACACCCATATTAAATGCTTTTCGATAGGCAAGCCTAAATATTTGAATTTTTCTTGCGTCGCTTTTTGCCTTTTTGCTTGCTTGTATCTTTCTAATGTTTTCAGAAGTTCCTGCTTTTCTTGCTTTGACTAACGACTTCCCTTCTTGTTCAATATATTTTTCCTTTACATTAGGGTCATCAGGGTCGAAGAGAATAACTGAAGATTTATCCATGTCATCTAAATCATTCATTATTTCTTCTTTTAATGCTTGAAGTACTGGAATTTCTGCATGATTAGGAAAATTTTTTTTGCATTGATGATAAACTTCAATTTTATCAAGTACAGTAAAGTCAAATGTTGGCGTTTGGTAATTTTTGCCCCCATTCATAATAACGTCTCTGACTATTGTTAACAATTGTGTTTTCAGAAAGACATTGCATTCATTAGTATAGTCATTTATCTTTAAGATCCCCTCGTTTATAACGTAGTGAATGTAATTTAAATAACTTTCTTTTGTTTTACAACCACTTAATTGTTCTTTAATATCAATAAGTATCGTATTTTCTTTTTTCGCATAGTTATTGAGATGCTTATTCCACCAATCTCTTAATCGTTTATATTTAATAAACCCTCCAGCTTTCTTATTATGCTGCTCAAATTTATCAAGTTCGTAAATCAGATTGCCGACAAATAAGCTGTTGGTTAAACTTTGGTATTCGCCCCTTTTTTTTGATTCAATCAAAAACCATTGCCCTGCTTCTTCATAGTGGAAAAACCAAAGTATATCGTTGACAATTTTTTTCATGTCACGCACTAGTGGATTTTTCATGTCATGCTTAGCGTCTTCAATAAATTTTTTAGCTTCTTTGTAAGCAAATTTCCAATATTTTCCACACATTTGCTGCATAGTTTGTTCAGCATCCGTAGCTTTCACATTTTTACTTTCGCTACGTTTGCCTTTAGCGGCCTCATGCGTTGAATGTGTTTGAAATTTAACTTCTTCCTGTTCTAAAGTTTTATTTGCTACTAAGAATAATGTTTTTATCGTTGCTAGATACTTATTTAAACCACCATTATGTTTGTTACCAAATGGCAACCGAGCAAAGGGCAACCAACTTATAACAGGGTATATTGAACGATTTTCTTTTCGAACCCCATTTATGAAGTTTAAAAATTTAGAAATATAATTATTTATTCCATGGTCAGCTTTTTTATATTCTCTATCCCAAATAGTTCCACTTTTTTTTGCAGCTTCCTTAATGTAAGTAAAGTAAGAATTTTTAGCTGCTACAATCATTTTAGCTTTTGTGTTTTCAACCTTATGCTCTGAAAGCTCTGTATCATTTTCAATATAAGTTGGCGTGTTATTTTTCTTATTAACATAATCTAATATGTCATGCTGACACGAATACAATGAGTGCCAAAGCCTGACTTCTTTATCATCAGTTTCAGGAATATAAGCCAAGCACATTGAAATCTTGGTGACGTGTATTTTGTATGCTTCAAGGTCAAAATCATCATTGAGATCTTCAATTATGCTCTGGAGTGCATTCCTAAAAATCTCAAATTTCTTGCCCTTGGCTTGTTGCTTAAAAGATTCTAATTGTTTTTTTTGTTTATCAAAAAATATCTTATTGATGGTTTTTCTGGCTTCTGGCTTTTGAGAGGCATTAAACTGCTTACTATATTCGGGATCACATATTACATTTTGATATAATCCTAAAGCAAGCAAATGTAATTTATCTCTATTCGGATCATCTATATGAAGCTCACAAGCCAGTTTGCATAACGTAGTTATTGTGTTCATCCATTTCTGAGGATTAAAAGTTCTTCCTTTTTCTCCTTTAAAGAACTCTGTAAAACCATTTAAAATTTTATATAAATCCTTTAATGTATCCTCTTTAGCTTGCGTGTCATCATCACTGTTTAATAGATCGATTTTTATTTTTGATATATTGTCTTGGATTTTACGCAAATAAAAAATCATTATTTCTTTTTTATTTTCTGTTTTCATCAGAGCTAATCGAGTTTCAAGTTCTGGATGTAACTTATCCTGAGTCACTGTGTCGATTGCCTCATCTCTCATTCCTGTTTTACTCATAGGCAACATTTTTAACACTATGCGTAATGTTTCTTGAGGTATTAATCCGCAATGATTTTCTAGCCAAGTAAACAGTGCTTGTGCATTTGCAACTTCTTCAGTGACAGCTTGGCTAAAATTGTAATCAATTTTTTTCTTTAATTTTTTTAAAATCAGACTTAGATTTTCCGACTCAGACTGCCTAGAACTGCTACTTGACGTACTAGGAGTAGGATTAGAACTTGCGGTTTTTGCAAGGGAGGTTGGCTCCAACAATTCACTAGGAAATTCATTATATAGATAGTTAACTAAGCGTTTTAATTTGGTTTTAGCTTTAGCTATGGGTTTTGGTCGAGGGCGCTTAATGTGAGTAGGCCGTGGTCTATTATGAATAATTTTTTTAGGTACTTTGACAGGCACTAATATTCACCTCTTATTAGCAGCCTTATCCTTAGCTAATCATTTATCTCCTTATAACATTACTTAAAATTTCAATTAAAGGAATATCATACCAATAACACCTTAAGAAAATATTAAAGTCGGCATTAATTCTATTTAATCTTAATATATCAATGAGTTATATGCAAATCATGAAGAATTGTAAACCTTGATATTTGTGTGTGCTTGAAATTCATCCTAAACGGTTATCGTTGTCATTGACACTGACAAAAAACTATGTGATTATGTCAGTAAGACTGACAACATGAGTAAATCATGAATTACCTAGATTCAATTACCAAACAATCTCCATGGCTATTAGATGCTCAGCAAATAGAAGCTGATATCCACTTAATACGCATGCAATCATTTCCATTAATTTATCATGAACACACTTTTTTAGAGCATAAATTCGTGGATGGCGTTTATATGGTAACTGGCCCCCGCCAAATTGGTAAAAGCACATTATTAAAAATGTTTATAAAAAAACACCTTACGCCAAATAATCATGAAAATTTTTTATATTTTAATTGTGATCTGCTTGATAATAAACAAGCGATCGTAGAAATGGTTGAAACTTATCTTGAACAATTCCCTTCTAAAAAAAGACGCTATCTATTTTTAGATGAAATAACTGCTGTGAAAGATTCAATCCTGGCTATCAAATACCTTGTTGATAGTGGTCATGATAAAAATCTCACCTATGTTTTAACGGGTTCAAGTAGCGTTAATATTAAAAAAACTGGAGAACATTTGCCGGGGCGTCGTGGTAAGGGTATCGATTTTGATTATAAGCCCATTTCATTTCGTTCGTACTTACAGTTAGTTTATCCTGATATTGATTTTGATATTCCTTTCAATGCGCCAGAGAAAGATTTCATGGCTATTAAAAAAACCGTAAATTTATCTAAAGCATTAAAAACTTATTTAATGACTGGCGGCTTTCCACGAGTCATTAACGAATATTATATGAATAAAGCCATTAACGATGATGTGTTCACTATCTATCGAAGTTGGATAACATCAGAAATCGCAAAAGCCGATAAAAGAGAATATATTGCTAAGCGTATACTTGAACGCTGTCTATTTAGTTTAACCAGTGACGTTTCCTATAATGCTTTTGCTCAAGATACTGGTGTTGGTTCGCACAATACAATTTATGATTATTTAAATTTCTTTGAAAATGCCTTCGTGCTCTCGTTAATTTATAATTATGATATCCATCAACAACGAGTTAATTACAAAAAAAATAAAAAAATCTATTTCAATGATCCTTTTATTTATGCTGTCATAGATGCATGGATAACAGGAAAACCTCGCCAAGATTATGATTATCTAACAAAAAACTCTAGTTGTTCAAAAATCATTGAAAATCTTATATATAATCATTTAAGTTATTATTTTGAAAATATATATTTCTACCGTGCTCAAAATGAGATTGACTTTATTGCTAATAATTACTGTATTGAAGTAAAATATCAAAACTCAATTTCGACAAGTGACTACAACCAGCTTAATAAACTAAAAAATAATAAAATCGTGATCACTAAGCAACATTATCATAAAAACAAAGATATTTTGTTGCTACCAGTAGAATATTTTTTACTTTGCGTCGACAAACTCTAATATATTATTACTGCATCGGCTTTAATTCTCCCAACACCGTTGGGATTAATTCTGCAACTGTTGGATAAAATTGTCATTTTTACTCTAATTAGTGTTATCGTATTATTTTGAGTTTAGGCTTTTTGTATTGTGCATTATATTTACTATTATGTGAAGTAATACATGGTTTAGGTTAGCAAATAGTGAAAATAAAAAATATTGTTATTTTTATATACGGGTTGATTTTAATCGGTTTGTTTGCTAGTACCATTACGCTGCCTAGCACACTCGTTAATGTATATCATAGCAATTATCCCGTATCCGCTAACATTGCAAATTTACTAACTGTTCTTTACTTAGCATGTTATTACCTATTTCAAATTCCTGCAGGAATTGTTATTGATCGCACCAACATTAACATATCTATTTATCTTTCTCTTGCTCTATTTTGCTTGAGTTTTGTTATTTTTACATTTTCAACCAGTACTTCAATGTTGGTTGTATCTCGAGTTATTATGGCAGCGGGAGCTTGTTTTTCATATATTCTAGCTGTTTATATTGCAGGATTGTTGTTTGAAAAAAAATTCTATACCATCTTGATTGGAATCGCAGAATTTATATTTGCACTGGGCATTGCTATTGCACCATTCATCTTCAAAATAGTATCATACTATTTCACATGGAATGTAGTAATAATATCACTTGCTGCTATTTTATTGCCACTTGGCATTGCTTATTTTTTTATTACTCTAAACGATCAACTTCATATTTCTAGCAACAACATAGTAGAAAAAATGGGTATTGCACATTATTTTGAAATGGTTATATCTAATCGTGTTTTCTGGTTTGTTTCAATTACAGCAGGAATTTATTATACTCACTTCATTGTGTTTAATGAAATATACGCGCCCACTTATATACAAGAAGTTTATCACCTTGATTACATGGCAAGCGTTTTTCTTAATGATAGCGGATTATTAGGCTATATAATTGGCTGCATATGCCTAGGTATTTTCGAAAGGCTCCTTACCGCTAAAAAAGCTTTTTTTATAGCTGCATTATTATCTACTCTATTGTACTCAATTATCGTATTCAAACATTCTTTATTAGTTGATTCCATTCTATTACGCTATGTCATTTACTTTCTTCTGGGTTTCTTAGCGAGTTTTGCTTTACTGGTATTTCGACTTTATCAAATCCTAAATAAAAGAACTGCGAATGCAACAACTACTGCTTGCATTAATATCGTTCTATCTTTAATTCCGCTAATTTTATTTAATGCTTATATTCCGCTTTTAAAGATTAGTTTTAGTCATGGCAGAATGTTTTTATTTGCCTGCTATATCTTAGCAACAATGCTTTCTATCAGGTTTTTGTTTAAGTCATAATTGGTAATGATTATTATACTTTTTGACTAAATATTTCTTAATTAAAAGATTGTTTTTTTAAATTCAATGAGCATAAAAATATATTTAATAAAAATGTAAACAAGACCTATAAAATAGAAGTGATCATACATTCGAACTATTGTTTATTCGTAATGACCAATTGTCAATAATTTATTGGTCTATATTTTTTTAATTTAACGCTCTTTCTTATCGTCTATAAAAACTCTTGTGACTTTCGTGCTCTTTCTCCCTTTTTTTCTTTGTCTTATTATCGGAATTTGTATCATCAGTAGAGCTAGCTGATGGCACCTGTCGTTGGGTGAGAACAAACCCTCTGAATGTGTTATTAAAAAGCTTAGCTTTAACATTTTCCCCGCCTTCTATAAATATTCGATTTTGAAACATATCTTCAAAATTTTTGAATTTCTTAATCGCAGCTGAGGATTCTCGGTCATCTTGATGAACTGATTGAGTTGCCTCTATGACCTTCTGAAACACACCAGGATCCATTGCAGATAATACTTCTCTAAGCAAAGATGGATCATCAACCTCAACTCTAATGCCCTCTTGTGTCATGCAGCCAAATTCAACAGTTGAATTTTTTTTAACTTTTATAAATGTTGAAGGTGATTTTGCTGTTTTAGATCTAGTTATTTTACCGTGCAAAGCATCACTAATGAATCGGGAAGTATAAACTTCCTCATGCTTCTGCCACTGCCACTCGTCACGAAGCTTTAATTCTTTAAGTAATCGATTAATAGCAGACAATGCTTGGTTATACTCCGTGCCATTACTAGGAAATGCCTTTTTAAAATATCCTTGATCCTTAAAATACTTTATTTGTGCCACTGATTTCTTGGCAAATTTACTCACTTTTGAAACTGTCTTATCACCTTTAGCCCGAGGTTTTTTTAATGTAGTTTCACTACTATATGTGCTATACAACTTACGACATTTTGAATAAGCTTCATTATTTCTAGCGTCTTGTGCAGATTCATGTTGTTCTAACAAGTAACGTAAATGCGCTAATATGAATAAATGATCTGAAAATCTTTTCGTCGTGTTAAGGCTAGTCCCAAAAAATTTTAATATTTCTATGCGGATCTCAGTTCGTTGTGGATGCCCTTTTGGTAAGGTTCGATAGTAAAATGACATTGTATCAACCAGACTTAGCAAACATCCCTCATCAGTGTATTTAGAAATACGGCCTTTATCAGTCAGTAAACACATCAAATCTTGCCAGTCAATTAATTTATGTCCGGTTTGTGCGATTACTGTCACAATATGGTTTACCGTTGCTAATCGATCGTACCAATTCTTTTGCTCTACTTTGTCAGGTTTACGTAAATATCGAAACAATGGCGTCAAGATTGCCACAGTGGATGTCGCCGCACGAGGTAAAAAGATGGGCGCACTGATACCTGCCGTCAGTACCATACTAGCGACAGCGCCACCCACACCGATAGTATGGCCTAATATAGGAGTACTTACTTTTAAGATGTCTATTAACCGATCTCCGGTACTTTTCTCCTGAACTGCTTCAGTGGTCCGTACTAATAACTGTTCAACATGTTCGACTAAAAAGACATTTAAAATGCCACCGTTTTTCTTTAACTTCGCTAACACCGATGGTGCCTCTCCCGTTTTAACCTCATGTTGCAAAAGTTTTCTTGTCTTATCGCTGACACTACCGTTTAAAATTTTTATATAATTAAGTAACACAATTAAGGTTTTAAGCTGAAAATAACTTATTCTCTGAGCACCTTCGCTTGTACTGACAACTCCTGCTTCTGCTAACGTTTTCGCGACGGTATGTAAACTATCTGATATAGTATTTGAAATAAAATTTGCATAAGGTTGTTGCATTACTTCGACCACAAACTCAGAGAGCCCTTGATAATATGCATGATGCGTGCGTCCTACTGAAGATATTAATCGCGTGACTAAGGCATCAAATAAGTGAATAATTATTTCTTTATTTTTATGCCCTATTCGTCGTGGCATATCCGTTCGCAAGCGAGCAAATACTAAAAATGCCTTAATATCTTCGGCATCACCTTTTTCTTTTAAAACCTCTATCGCATCTTGCACAATATTCTGTAGCGAACGTTTCAATTGATCAGGCAAATCAATATCGTTTAATAACACGACCAAAAAATTAGGATAAGCCCCCATTTCTGCTATATTTAATAACAAATCATGTTGTTTATTACTGTTTAAAGGCCCTATAGTATCGATACCTTTACATAAAGCTTCTATCTTTTTCTCATAGCTAAAACGCTTTTCTATTGATGTCAATCGTTGCAAATGGTATTTCTCTTGACGAATATACTCTTTTGTGAATTCGTTAGATTCATCTGGTGGCGTTAGTAAGTCACCAATTTTTTTAAGTACTCTTTTCGATAAACGTAAGTTTTTGTGGGATACGCTATTTTTTAAAATGCCCTTAAAATTTAAAAATTCTTCCTTTTCATTAACAGCACTATATAAGAGTTGAAATAGCGCTTGAAACATACGTTGGTTAAAGTCAGCATCCGATCTTCTCCCTATTTGCTTAGCACAAATTTTCATTGCTTCATGAATGCCAGTTTTTTTCTCTTTCAAGCCATCATAATTTTCAAGTTTCTTTTTCAGTTCACTTACGTCATCTTCTAAGAAATTTATTAACATTAGCATTCTAGTGATTTGGCGACATTCAGATAACGACCAATCCTTCGTATACGTTGGTTGCAATCCTACGCTAGTGACAGTATCTAAATCACTGGTAATTGCTTGAGTGCTGCCATGGCTGGCAGTGTTTTTTTGCACACGAAAAAGTCGCCGTTTATTTGAATCATATGTTTGTAATAGCGTACGATGTTTCTCATAAATTGGAGCAATATCTTGGGCTACAGTGTACTTAATTAACGACCGTGGTAATTTGGCTTTTTCTTTTTTTTCTGGCTTTTTACCTTTGCGCTTACCTTTTTTACCTTTACCGGTTTTAAATGTCTCTTGCTTAAATGAAGTTCCGTGACTAGCAGCATGAATCAATTGCTCAACAATAATAGCACCACTCTTTCGAGGATTATCAATAGAATTATCGGGTGATATGAGTTGGATATTCACCTGCCTTAACCCAGCTTGCTGAAAACTAGCTTGCAACTCTCTCATTACAAGCGAAATTTGCACATTTAACGTATCAATCACTAGCACCTGACTTACTTGATCATTATCCCACGTAACCATTAAGCCTAACCAACGTGGCTCTTTAGATAAGGCTAAGTAGTAAGGAATGATAAGTGGGCAGGTTTTTCGTTGATGCAGTTGTATGTTGTCGACCACAGCTCTATCACAAGTATTATCTATCGGTAAAGCTATGGATATGTCAGTTAGTTTTTCTTCTCGTGTTCGAAGCCATAATAGTAAATATAAGGTTTCTGCTGAGTAATCTTGCCGGTTATTTCTAATACTATTAAAAACTTTTTTTTCTCTTTTCATGTGAACATCCTCTGTTATTTGATTAAGTTGGACTACTAGAAGTTGATGGTCGCGGTTGTGGTTCTAATTTCATTTCGCAATCATAATATTTATCTATTGTTTTTGTATTGAACATCTTTACTTTTGATCTTTTTCCTGTTTTTACGAGTAATTCTTTATACTTAGTCGCAGACTCTGCTATAAATTCTGAAAGACTATCATTGACGTTTCTTTTTTTCGCCTCGACATTACCTATGTTGACATTTGCGTGAGAACCAAATTGATATATAGTCTTTACAACTTGCAAAGTACTTTTTTTAGAACAACTATATTCTCTCAGTGCTTGTGCAATAGAAGAAGAAAAATAGTGCTTTTTAGCCAAGAATTGTTTTTGTTGTTTTTTATTGCGAGCTTGCAATTCTTCTTTAAAATTATTTATAGGTTGATTAGACTTAAAAAATAACTGATTGAAACGATCACTTGGTCTAACTTTACCACTGTGAAGTTTATTAAATTCTTCATACAATTTTTCCGCTTTTTTATCCGCTCCCTCTACCGACAAGTAACTTAAGTGCGCTAACATAAATAGCCGCGCTCTGCGAGCGGTTTCTTTAAAATAAGTTTTGAGAAACTTTAAAATTTCATCTTGTATTTCATCTTGTTGTGGATGACAGATTTGAGCCAGGTCTCGATAATACTGCATCATGACATCGACTAAATGTATTACACAATATTTATCTTTGTAGAAATTAACATAATGTTTGTCGGTTAATATAGCGATTAAATTTTCCCAATCTGATAAGTTATGCCCCATATGAGCTATTCTAGATAAAGTATGTTCCACCACAGCAAGCCTTTCATGCCAAGCTTTAAGTTGAGATTGTTTATTTTTTTGATTTAGTTTACACAACAGTGGCGCCAATACTATTATGCCTGACATGGTTACTCTTGCTATAGGAAAAAATGTATTAGAACCAAAACTAACTGCTGTGCTCATTGAATAAATTTGGTTGAAATCTGCTCTATTAATTTTTACAATTAAACTATTCTCATCCTCAGCTTTTTTATTCTTGACTAAAGACTTCAACAACATTGTAGCGTACTTTGCGAGATAAAAATTTAATGTTGTTTTATCTTCCTGCAACGACTTCAAAGCAGACTTGTGGCCATCATTTCTGTCAATAAAAGGAGATATGTCTATGGAGTCTATTTCAAAACCAAAATCTCTCATGTAACTGAGTAATGCAATCAGTACCCTAAGTTGAATATAGTTTAAATATTTGTTACCTTTTTTTCCAAATTTAGACGAGTGCAAAATTGTCTCTATTACAGACAATTCGATTAGCATATCATTTTCAACATACACCTCTTTAGCGTATTGAAATTTATGCGCTTGTGCAATGAACTCTAGAAGGCCTTGATAGCAATCGCTATTTGTCTTTCCATTTTTAGAGTTTAATCGATCTGTTAATGCTGAATATAAAGCTTTATATCTTTCTTTGGTAGTTATTTTTTTGGCAGTAGTTAATAGCCATGATGTTTGTAATCGTGTAAATAATAACAATAATGTTACATCATCATTATATTTAATACTTTCATTTCCTAAGAATTTCTCTATCAACGCATTGAAAATATCATATAATGTATTTTTTCTTTTGTCTCTATCAACGTCAAAAAAATATGGGTCATTTAATATCGTTATTAGAGTATTTGCATCAGAAAATATTTCAGATGAGCTATACATTAAATCTATCTGTTGCTCACATGTTCGAGGTGTAATATTTTTTTTAAATTCGGGCATAGCTGCTTGTTCGTAATTAAAACGATTTTCTATTGCTGTAAGGCTCTGAATCAAATATCTTTCACGTCTAATATAGTCCTTTAAAAAATCATCCAGTAGATTACACGAAAACCTAAAAACTAAATTCTCAATTTTTTCAAATATTTTTTTAGGTAAGCACAGCTTTTTGTAAGATAATCTATGAACATCCGTAAATAATAAAAATTCATTATCTTCACTCATAGCATTACCATATAGAAATTGAAATAATGCTTGCAACATGTCGTCATTGAGTCTATTTCGATTCTTACCTCTTTGATAATAATCAATGCATTCTTTCATTTTCTTGTGAATATCTCTCTTTATATCTTTAAAGTTTATTTTTTTCTTATAAAGCTTACGATAGCCTTTATTAAGTGTTGTTAGTAATGGTTCAAAATCAGCATTTTTTTCAAAAAATGCAATAAGTCTCAGCCCTTTCACAATTTGACGGCATTCGTATAGAGTCCATTTTTCGGTTGACTTTAATTTTGGCGTGATTTTTTTAGTTGGATTATATTCTTTTATTAATTTACGATGTTGTTCGTAATCCGCTTCTATAGTTTCTGTTAATACTTCACTATTACCTAATGGCATTAACTCGATCCCATATTCTGTGCCATCTTCTGTATCATCTTCTGAGCCAGCTTTTTCCTTGCCTTTTTCTTTTTTTGATATTCTAATTTTTTCTTTACCTTTTCTTCTTTCTGGTTTTTTTGTTTTCTTTTTTTCTTTTTGCTCATTACGTATGGGAGAAGCTTCATTATTGGCAAGTTCAATAAGATGTTCAACTATAACAGCACCACTATAATTAGTTTCTTTAGCTAATTTTAATCGAAACTTGTGTATTACTAGTTGTTCTTCAGATAATAATTCAGCGTTTATTAAACTTTTTTCGAGCACTCTAACTTCAAATGATTTCCTTTTGTTAGTACTCAATACATCTATGATAGAAATCCTATCTATTTTCTGAGCAGACCACGTTACCATCAATCCTAACCAACGCGGCTCCTTCGCTAATGCCAAGTAATAAGGTATAAGTAGCAATCGGTCTCTATTTTGATAGAGCTGTAAATAATCTTTTACTGCTGTTTCACAAATATTATCTAATGGTGGTGCTATTGCAATTTTATCTAATATATTCTTATTTCGAGCTTGAAGATATAATAATAAATATATATCTTCTGCAGTATAGTCTTTTAATGTTTTTTTCTTTTTTGGTTCATATTCAACGGGCTCAAATTTTTTTACCTTGCGATCTCTATACTTGCGATCTCTATGATTTATTGCAATAAGAGCAAGAAACGCACAGCAACCCAATAAAGCTAAAATACCGACACTCCCTACTATAGTTGAAACTATAATAACTATATCGTTATCACCACCACCACCACCGCCAGTAGTAGAAGTAGAGCTACTACTACTGCTAGTACTTGTTGTGCTTGTGGGTGGAATCGGCATGACGCTAATTGTAAAATTAGTATCTGCCATAGCATCTTGGGAGTCTGTTGCAGTCACTCGGATTATTACATCGCCTATGTCATTATCACCTGGCATGCCATCAAGAATGCTATTAGCTTGAATATAACGCAACCAACTTGGTAACTGCGAACCGTCTGTTTGATCTACTGTATACGTTAAGCTTGTTCCATCTTCTTCGTCAACAAAAGTACTGCCATTGCCGCTATTGGGAATAAATAAATTCAAACTATCACCTACGGTAATAACTTGATCTAATATTGAGTTGAGAACAACAGGTCTATCATTAACAGTTGTAAAAATAATATTTGCAGCTTGGGGTGGTATCGCTAAAATTCCATTATTAGCACTTAAGTTAAATGCGGGTATATCACTATCAGTGCCACTATGAAAAATAGCAATGTCACCATTAATAACTTGCTCTTTTGTAAAAGAAGTTATTTCGTTACCTGGACTATTATTATTTTCAAAATGAATACTACTATTAAGATCAGTGATGCGGAATTCTATAGCATCATCTGCCGCTCCATCAAGATCAATAGCGTCAATATTGCTTATGGTCACCGGTAACATAGTATCTTCAGTAACATTGAAGTTATTTTCAGTCAGCGTTGGTGGCGTAACTACTTGGAGTATTTGTCCGACAAGATTCTCATCTTCTCCAACCGTTGCATTAACAGGAACATTCGCCGAAGTAAAAATTATGGTATTCTCATTTAAAGCTGCAAATGAAGGTTGTTCTGCACTAGCGTCTGTTGTGGGCACATCACTGATCTCTTGTTCATCTGTGATAGCTGTAAAGGTGCGGAATATACGGCTTTCAATTCTTGGAGTACCTCCAATAACATCTCGCCATCCGAGAATATGTCGATTTCTGCTAAGTCGTGCACCTGTTATAAAACAATTAACACAATTCCTTGAGTCCTGAATTGGAAAAACAGATCCTGATCTAGTTGGAGTGCCGGTAATACTATTCGCATCATACACTGCTGCAAGATCATCTGAGTCTGTTGCAAAAGCTGTTACAAAATGGTTATTATCAATAGTGAAAAGCATTTGATTTGAATCAAATTGTGCATCAGCATGAATGATAAATTCACTCCCGATCCTTGTTGGCTCCGCTGCAACCACACTTGCATCATATAATTGTCCTCTTATACTTGGTGGCGAACTAATAAAATTGGCCCATGTTACTATGAAGTTACCATTATCTAATACAGTAACCATAGGCAATCTCGCCCCGTCATTTTGATGAACCCGAAAATCACTGCCTACTGGAACAGGCGGGCTCGGGTCATCCATCGAGAAAACTTGTGCTCGAACGATATCGCTTTCAAGAGAGTCCCACACTACAATAAAACGATTATCCGACAGCCCTGCGACCGCAGCTCGATCACTTAGTTGTTGATTACCCGTAGTATCGTTAATATTAATTTGAAATTCATTTGTCGCTGCACATGGCGGACCACTGGCACCTTGTATGTTAAACACTCTACCAAAAATATCTTGCTCATCCGTCCCAGAATCATTGATCGGCCACACAACAACAAAAAATTCATCGCTAATTTTTGCTAACGAAGGTACATTAGGAGAATCACCATTAATATTAATTTTTATTTCTCCTCCTACAGAAATAGGAGTATCAGTAAGATTACCTGCATTAAACGCTCGACCATAAATGCCAGGGCCTTGTGATAATTGTGTCGAATCAACATCTCTCCAGATTGTGAAGAATACATTATCAACAAGCTCAATAACCTGGGGTCTATTTTGCGTATCGTCTGTAATACGGTTAATAGTAAACGGTTCGCCAATTTCTATAATTTCAATATCACTGACTATTAAGTCACTCCTACTACTTTTTGAGGTTTGTCTGTTATTATCATTTCTCATTTCATAAGTTTGAAACACATCATCAGAAAAAAAATCTCTCTCTACTTGTCTCTTTTGCTGCATGAAATGTGACGCCATATGAAATTTAACTTCTTCTTTTACTTTGTCTAAATATCTTTGAGGCATGTGTTCATTGTAAGGAATGGGCCTTATCTCTTTATTGTTATCTTCTTTATCTTTTTTTTGAATTCTTCCTTTATCGTCTCCACTAAAAGGTTTAGTCGCAGCAGCAACAGCGCAGTGAGTTGCTAAAAGCATTGTGATGACTTGCAGCGGATGTCTTGCTGTATAATCAATTGCTTCTGTGAAAAATTTAAATAATTTTTGCGATGTGGCAGTTACTTTAATATCAGGCAGTTTAGGTTCTTCCTGTTCTTGGCTCATACCGAGTGTCGATTGCTTGTCAGCATTCATTTGTTTTTTCATATATTGCTTAAGATGCTGAATGTATTGCTTTCTACCTTTTAGCGTAGTGTCAATAAATGTTTGCTGTATTTTTGCGATAAGCTGAGTGACATTTTCACTCGCTTGTATTAAAGAAGATTTTGTTATCGATTGATCAAGCGCATAAAGCAGTTTTGCTATCTTAAAATAAAATACATCCGCATCAATATAGTCACGATAGAATTCAAGCGTGTTTATTACAGTTTCACTATGACCTTGGTTTGATTCAATATAAGTAAATGTATCGTTTAATAGGTCTGCTTCAAAGTTTTCTAATAAAAATCTACTGTCTTCTTTAGCTAAATCTTGATAATATTTTTTCAGTTCATTTTTTATAGGAAGATAATATGGCGATGAAGTTGAAAACTCTTCCAATAACTCTTGAAGCCCAAAAGGATAATCTTGAGGAGACAAAGTATGCTTGCCAATCATACCGTTTAACTGGTATAAAGCTGCAGCCAAATCGTTAGGGCAAATTTGCGATCGATCTGCAGCTTTTTTTAATCGCTGCAGTTCTGATGTGTATAATGCTAACCAGAGATTTTTGTTAAAATAATCTAATTGCATCGGTGTTTTATAATATACTGACTTTGGTAATGCTCTTATACCATCTTCTACCCAGGTTCCTACCTTAGACACAGCAGTCGCCATTAAATCTCTGCCTGTCTCTGATATCCAAGCTAACCAACTTTTTGTAGTTTCTGTTGCCATGCTCGTGGAAGGGAGAGCTGATATTGTTATTGGCTTTGATACTGGCTTTGGCATATAAAGAACTCCTTCTCTTATTTTGAATAAACTTGCCTGCCGAAAAGAATAGACATCTTTGCTTTTGAAAAAGTAAGCTACTAAAGAAACTGTGTAATAAACTACTTTTAATTTCTATCGGATGCGACCTATCACCGTCACATTACTCTTTGATGTTGATATAGCACTGGTGTGAGTTTGGCTCACTTTACCGCTTATAATTAAAGGAATTGCAATATTATTTTTAAAATGATTACAATTCTAGAAGAACGTTTTTGTTTTTATTGCTGAGGACATATAATACATGAAAGCCTAACTTTGTGTCAACCAAAAGGTTGGAATAAACTTGCCCGAATATTGCAAGACACAATCAACATAAAACAATAATGGGACTAATTCCTCGGCTGAGACCAAGTGTTTCTTGCCAGTGCTGAACCATAAACAACAACTTAATCTGATACCCAATAAATATCTGAATTATTTATGTATAATAAAAAAACTATACATAGGAGCACCTGATGAAATACATCCCATACTGAAAGCTACACTTTCCAAACAATGACGTCGACTGCCTACAAAAAGATGATCATTAAAAATCTTAATACCCTACTCTAATTATGTGTAAAGCCGAGTTAATGGGTAAGTAAAACTAGTTCCTGCAAAATCTCTACAGTATCAAAAAATCATCTAAAGGTGGTTAGTTGAAGTTATAAGCGATTGGCTTTACTCTTGAAATGACGTGGGCCGTGTAGGTCTCGAACCTACGACCCGCTGATTAAGAGTCAGCTGCTCTACCAACTGAGCTAACGGCCCATTTACAAGTTATAATATCACAATTTTAGTTTTTAATCGCTTGCATTGTGGACTGTGGCGGTTTGCGCATTGCTTGTGTTTTGCTAGGCATACGTTCCTCGCCGGGCTCAGTAAATGCATGAATAGGCTGGATCTTATTACCAGAAACCCCAACCAACACATTGGTATGCTTTACTTTCAACAAATATAATTTTTCTTTCGATGATAATGGTAATGTTTCTAAAACTTTGATCCCACTTTTAGTTCGTAATTTAAAGGCACTGATCCGACGAATTAACGACATTAATAAAAAATAACATAAAATTAATAATACTAAACTCAAGACAATGGTTTCTAATGTCGGCAGGTTTTGTCCAGCAAAAAAATCTGTGACTACATTGCTCGCATAAACACTACCTGAACCTAAAATTAATCCTATCGCGATAGTTATTTTTTTCATTGCTCTGCTCCAAATTATTGACGTTATTAATCAATTGATATAGCGTTATAAATAATCATGCAAACAATATGCCAACTTGAAAAATTTAGTGATTTTTACTGTAATATCAGAGCATTATAATTATGCTAAAAATAGCTGCACTACTGCGATGCCATTTTAATGACATCGACATTTGGAGGAGGTTTGAAGCGAAACAACGATCCTGGGATCCGCTGATTAATCTTGATCTGGGTAAAACGAATATCCGATCGTTGCCCTAGCCTATCAGCTAAAATAAGCCGATACATGCGTTTATTACGAAAAAAGATTTGCATGTATTTAAAATTACCGCGCCGTCGCAATGGCACCAAATCATACCAAGATAAATTAGCTTTACGACGATGATGATAAACTCTGACATAGTCAAATAGTTTTGAACCACCACTTAATAATTCTGCAGGATTATTCGAGAGCCGTGACTTTGGTGTACTGATTGTTACTTGCTTTAAATCAACATCATAATTCCAAATGGTATTGCCATTAACAATCAGAATGCGCTGGCTAGGTTTTTCTACTTGCCAACGAAACTTACCAGGTTTTTGCAAATACATTACCCCACTGGCACGACCGACCACTGTATTATCACTATCAACAACACGCTGTTGGAAATTTGCTTGCATTGAATGCATACGATCGAGCAAATGCTTGAGTAGATCATCCGCAGATTGCTTAGATGCAGCAAACGCTACCATCGGCAACCCTATACAACAGCTTATTATGAACACCCAAATACTAATTTTTTTCATTCGCTTTTGCTCTGCGTCAATGTTAGTTACAATCAAGATTACTATGATAGGCGGAGAGCAATACTCATGGCAACTAAAACTTTAACCACAACCTCTGGTAATCCTGTTGGTGATAACCAAAATTCGTTATCGGCAGGCCGATTTGGCCCACTAGCGCTAGAAGATTATCACTTAATTGAAAAACTTGCTCATTTTAATCGTGAGCGGATCCCCGAACGTGTGGTGCATGCTAAAGGTGCAGGCGCATTTGGCACATTTACAGTAACCCACGATATTACTCAATATACTAAAGCTAAAATATTTGCCGAAGTTGGCAAAAAAACTGACTTGGTGGTGCGTTTTTCTACTGTTGGTGGTGAAAAAGGTTCGGCAGATCCTGTCCGTGATCCACGCGGCTTTGCCGTTAAATTTTATACCGAAGAAGGTAATTGGGATTTAGTCGGCAATAACACTCCGGTGTTTTTTGTGCGTGATCCATTAAAATTCAGCGACTTTATTCACACTCAAAAACGTGATCCACAAACTAATTTACCTTCAGCCGAAATGATGTGGGATTTTTGGTCCTTATCACCAGAATCATTGCACCAAGTTACCATTTTATTTAGCGATCGCGGCACTCCTAAAAGCTATCGTCATATGAATGGTTATGGTAGCCATACGTTTAGTTTTATCAATCATGCTAATGAACGCTTCTGGGTTAAGTTTCACATTAAAACTGCCCAAGGCATTAAAAACAATACGGCAGAGCAAGCAACTCGTCTTGCTGGTGAAAACCCTAATGATGCTACCCAAGATTTATTTAATGCAATTGCGCAAAGTGATTTTCCGCGCTGGAAATTTTACGTGCAGATCATGCCTGAACATGAAGCAACAAATTATCGTATTCCCGCATTTGATTTAACTAAGGTATGGCCTCATAAAGATTACCCGCTCATTGAGGTAGGAATTTTAGAATTAAATCGCAATCCCGATAATTATTTTAATGATGTGGAACAAGCAGCATATTCCCCGGCAAACATTGTGCCGGGAATTGGTTTCTCGCCAGATAAAATGTTGCAAGGCCGATTGTTTGCTTACGCTGATGCACATCGTTATCGCCTTGGTATTAACTATCATTTGCTTGCTGTCAATAAAGCTAAATCACCTACTGTTTGTCCGTATACGCGTGATGGTTTTATGCGCTGTGATGATAATGGTGGTAACGCCGTAAATTATGAACCTAATAGTGTTGGTGGCCCCACTCAAGATCCACAATACCTTGAACCACCGTTAGCACTTCATGGTGATCTAGGCCATTACGATCATCGCCAAGATAATGATGATTATTCACAAGCTGGTGATTTATTTCGTTTAATGGATTCTGCTGCGCAACAACGGTTAATGGATAACATTGCGCAAAGTATGCAAACAGTGTCGCGTGATATTGTGCAACGTCAATTAAAACATTTTCATGCAGCCGATCCAGCATATGGTGACGGCATCGCACAACGTTTGGGAATTAAGTGAAGTCATTTAGCGCTGGATCCCGCGGTCAACATGTAAAATTTATAAACCTGTCATTGCGAGGAGTGAAACGACGAAGCAATCCAGTAAATCTAACTTAAAAATTTTCTGGATTGCTTCGCTATGCTCGCAATGACACCATTTCTTAAATCAGATTATTCATATTTTGAAGCATAATGAGTATATACTGCGGGATAATGAACTTTACAATAATTTATTTTAAAATTGATTAACCGATCGATCGGTATATGTCTTTATTATTATGGCCAGAATTTAACGAATGGTAGGGCGGGTGTATAATCGAGCAGACTTTTTGAAACAATTGAACTTTAATTACAAACTTGTATTAAATTAAAAATTTAATTAACAGAACTATCATCACCTAGCAATGCAATCAGCTTTCTACTCTGTCGTGTTATAGGAGCAACATCTTTATAAAGACGACGCATCATAACGGCTCCTTGAAATTGCAATACTGCATCTTCTGCTAACTGCTTTGCTCTGTCATGCCCAAATTTCTTTTTAAGTAAATGTGCAATTGCAGAGATCCAGTCTGTAAAATAATTTTTAATAAGTTTTTCCAATTCAGGAATGATATCTGTTACTTCTAAGGCTAAATTCCCTATTAAACAGCCTCCTTCCCGTTGCGTATAAAACTTTTCAAGTGCGTCAGAAAATTTCACTAAACGATCATATTCAGATAAATGTTCTTGATAAACAACTGCAGAAATATTTTCTTTAAAATATTGATGTAATTGTTTGATCGCTGCTTCAGCAAGAGCGTGTTTGCTCGGGGTATAATGATAAACACTCGCTTTACTCAAACCACATTCTGCAGCAATATCTGAAATTGATGTATTGTGGTATCCATTTATCCTAAATAAATGGCCACTCGTAGAAATCAACTCATCCTTACTAATTTTTTTCATACCCATAAAGGTTCTTCTCCTCAAAAGAGATATCAATATTTTTTTTATCACGATTTATAATACCACAATGTTGATCCAATCAGCTAATAAGTTTCTATAAAAATCAGCATGTTGTAAGATTAAAGCCGAACAAAAGGTTAGTCGGCACTGTTAAAACTTAAATAAAATAGGAATTTTTAGCGGGAAATACCGTTCTAAATGAAAAAAATCCTGGATAAAAAATCATTTTATCCAGGAAAATTATGTTAATTAAGAAAAGAAATTATTCTTGAAGTTATTTTATTAGTTTGAGCCGTTTGTAGTCGTTCCGCTCATGCCGCCACTTTGGTCATTTTTTTTGCTGGAATCATGCATGGAATCCTGACCACTGGTTTGTGATTGGGTAGCAGATTGATCAGAGCCATTACCCATTTGATCGTTACCGCTACGTTGTTGACACGCGCTTAAACCTAATACAAACATTGCCGCAATTGCGGTGAGAATGATTTTTTTCATGATGATTAATCCCTTAAAATATTTACGTAAATTGATAGCTATTTACAACAGCTATTAATAATATAAAACCATAAATTACAATAATTCAAGAAAAAATATAACATTTGTTAGTTTAATTAGGTAATAATCTCATTCTCAGTACTAAATTGAGACAGATATTCCTTCATTTGATCGGCAATTTCAGGATGTTTAAGCGCATAAGCAATTGTTGCTTTTAAGTAACCCATTTTATTTCCACAATCATAACGAATACCTGGGAATTGATAACCATAGACTTTTTCTTGTGCTAATAACAATGCAATAGCATCTGTTAACTGAATTTCACCACCTTTGCCAGCACTAACTTGTGCTAATGAAGAAAAAATACCTGGTGTTAACAGATAACGACCTACCGCTGCTAATTTTGATGGTGCAGATGCAGGCTCTGGTTTTTCAACGATATCAAAAATTTCACCACAACCTTGCCAGCCCTCTGCAACAGCAACAATGCCATATTTTGCTACATCTGCTGCTTGCACTGCTTGTACTGCAACTACACTAGCGCTAGTTTGTTGATAAATAGTTATCATTTCTTGCAAACAATTTGCACTGCCACTATCAATAAGATCATCTGCTAACAATACGACAAATGCTTCTTCACCAACAATATGTTGCGCGCAAGCTATTGCATGACCCAACCCAAGCGGATCATGTTGGCGCACATATGAACAACGAATGTTTGCTGGTAAAATATCACGTACCGTTTGCAATAACGCATATTTTTGTTGCGTTTCTAATTTTACTTCTAACTCATAGTTTGAATCGAAATGATCTTCAATAGCTCTTTTACTATTGCTTGTCACAAAAATTAATTCAGTGATCCCTGCTGCAATCGCTTCTTCCACAGCATATTGGATCAATGGTTTATCGACTACCGGCAACATTTCTTTTGGATTAGCTTTAGTTGCTGGCAAAAATCGTGTGCCCATACCGGCAACTGGAAATACTGCTTTTTTGATCTTTAATTTTTTCATGATTCACTGTCCAATAATTTCATCTTATGTCATTGCAAGCATATTACGTCATTGCGAGCATAGCGAAGCAATCCAGTATTTTATTAAAATATTTCTGGATTGCTTCGGAGCAAAGCTCCTCGCAATGACGGTTACGTTCCTCACAATGACGGATCACGCTCTTCTGATTTCTCTCGTAATGAACGCCGTAAAATTTTACCGACATTGTTTTTAGGTAATTCTTTACAAAACTCTACATGTTTTGGAACTTTATACGCGGTTAAATCGCGCCGACAAAAATTTCGAATGTCGGCTTCTGATAATAAAGGATCCGTTTTAACAACAAACGCTTTTACCGCTTCTCCTGAATATTCATCTGCTATGCCAACCACTGCTGCTTCTAACACACCTGGATGCCTTACTATAATATCTTCAACTTCATTTGGATAAACATTAAACCCAGAAACATCGATTAAATCTTTTTTACGTTCGACCAGATATAAATAGCCTGCAGCATCCATGCTTACGATGTCGCCAGTATGTAACCAGCCTTCTCTATCCAAGATTTTATCAGTTTCAGCTTGCTCATGCCAATAGCCTTGCATCACCTGTGGACCACGTACACAAAGCTCGCCAGAATTGCCAGGCTCTACTTCTAAGCCATGCTCATTAATGACTTTAACTTCCGTTGATGGCAATGGCAAACCTATGCTATGAGTATATTCTAATTTGTCGAGCGGGTTTACTGTCACCACTGGCGATGCTTCAGTTAAGCCATAACCTTCAAATAAATTTTTACCGGTCACCTCACGCCATTGTTCGGCAACTGCCTTTTGTACCGCCATGCCACCGCTAATAGCAATTTTCAACGCGGAAAAATCCACTTGTTTAATTGTAGGATGATTTGCTAATGCATTATATAACGTATTAACACCTGACATCATGGTAAATTGATGGCGCGATAATTCTTTAATAAAATTGCCAATATCTCGTGGATTGGTGATCAATACATTTGTGCCACCAAATTTAGTAAACGCTAAGCAATTTAAGGTTAAACAAAAGATATGATACAACGGAATTGCAGTAATAATAATTTCTTCACCCAAGACTACTTTCTCACCCACCCAAGCATGAATTTGCTCGACGTTAGCAAGCATATTGCGATGAGTTAACATCGCGGCTTTAGCAACACCTGTTGTGCCACCGGTAAATTGCAAATAGGCGAGATCATCACTTGCTAAACTCACTGGTGTAAAGGTTAATTTACGTCCTTGCTTAATCACTTGTTTAAACATCATTGCAGCAGGAATATGCCATGAAGGCACTTTGCGTTTAATCGTTTTCACAATAAAATTAACTAAAAAAGATTTAGGAAAACCAAGCAAGTCACCCAATTTAGTCACGATAACATGTTTTATTTTTATCTCCGTTAACGCTGTTGCTAATACATGGGCAAAATTATCTAAAATAACTACTGCATCGACTTCAGCAATTTGTAATTGCTCACCCATTTCGCTTGCTGTATAGAGTGGGTTAATATTCACAACCACTAAACCCGCCAGCAACGCGCCAAACATCACCACGGGATATTGCAAAATGTTAGGTAAGACAATAGCAATTCGCTGCCCTTTTCGCAGGCCAAGAGTTTGTTGTAAATACGCCGCAAAGCACATTGCCAGCTCTTGTACTTGATGATAACTGATCGTACTACCAAGATTGGTGTATGCAGGACGATCACTATATTTACGACAACTTTGTAAAAACAGTTCAATGATTGATTCATACATATCAGGATCAATCTCTGCGGGCACTCCCTTTGGATAATTTTTTAGCCATATCTTCTTCACCAGTGCATTTCCTTACAGTTGCTAAAAGTTTGTAATTAATTATCATGTTTTTTGCTGCGATAAACAACATTTTACGCTAGAATGCGCCTTGGATGAATTAAACATTGAAGTAAACTTATGCAATCAGCAACAACAACTAAAACCGCTCAAGCTTTTGAGTTAAAAGGTAGCCTATTTACTTTGACCGTATTTCGGTTACAACAAATCGATATTGATGCGATTGAAACCCAATTAACAACTATGTTAAAACGCACTCCGAATTTCTTCCGCCATATGCCATTAGTGCTTGATGTTTCACACATTAAATCAGCTAATATTCTTGCCGAATTTAATGCTTTGCTGCAGCTATTGCACAACAATAACATGATCCCGGTGGGCATTCGTGGTGCTGACGAAATCACTCAAGAACTCGCAGCTAATGCCGGTTTGGCGATTTTCCCAATATCAAAAAGCGAACCTCAATCGCCAGCGCAAACAACTAAATCCAAACAAGCAAATACAGTTAGCAATGCTGCCAAATTAATTACCCAGCCAGTACGTTCTGGTCAACAAATTTATGCGCGTGGCACCGATCTTATCGTGATGGCTTCAGTCAGCCATGGCGCTGAATTACTCGCTGATGGCAATATTCATGTTTATGGCACTTTACGCGGCCGCGCTTTAGCAGGGGTTCACGGCGACAAAAATGCCCGAATTTTCTGTAAAAAACTCGATTCTGAATTAATTGCTATTGCTGGACATTATCAAATAAAAGAAAACTTGCATACTGAAGATTATCCACAGCCAGTACAAATTTATTTAGACGACGATCATATTCGGATCGAAAATATATAATTAACCCGAAGTTACAAAGGTTGTCTAACAACAAATTGTCGTTTATGATAAGCAGCAATAATACTTTAAAATCTCAATGAAAAGGAGTGTCTGGTGGCGGAAATAATTGTGGTTACTTCAGGTAAAGGTGGCGTCGGCAAAACGACTACTAGTGCCTCGATCGCAACAGGGCTTGCGCTGCGCGGTTATAAAACAGTGGTGATTGATTTTGACATTGGGCTGCGAAACCTTGATTTAATTATGGGTTGCGAACGTCGTGTCGTTTACGACTTTGTGAATGTCATTAATGATCAATCAAAACTTAGCCAAACTCTGATTAAAGATAAACGCGTTGATAACCTCTATATTTTACCAGCATCACAAACCAATGATAAAGATGCGCTAACTCAAGAAGGCGTTGCTAAAGTATTAGAACAATTATCTAAAGATTTTGATTATATAATTTGTGATTCCCCTGCTGGGATTGAAAAAGGTGCTTACATGGCCCTGTATTTTGCAGATACTGCGATTATCGTAGCAAATCCTGAAGTATCTTCAGTGCGTGATGCTGATCGTATTCTCGGCATTCTCGCCAGCAAATCCAAACGTGCTGAAAACGGCGATTCTCCAGTGAAACAACACTTATTAATCACTCGCTATTCGCCTGCGCGCGTTGACAAGGGTGAAATGCTGACAATGGATGATATTGAAGAAATCCTTGCAATCCCAATTCTTGGCGTGATCCCGGAATCTAGGGCTGTGCTTCAAGCTTCAAATGCAGGTGTTCCCGTCATTTTAGATAAAGACAATGGCAATGCTAGCAAAGCCTACAAAGATGCGGTCAGTCGTCTGCTTGGTGAAGATATTCCACATCGCTATCTTGACGTTGAGAAAAAAGGATTATTTAAACGCATATTTGGTAAAAAAGAGGTGGAACCAGCATGAGCATGAAAAAATTTATCAATTACTTTCGTGGCAACAAGCAAACTTCCGCTAACATTGCTAAAGAACGCTTAAAAATCATCGTTGCTCATCAACGGGTTGAGCAAACCAGCACTGATTTCTTGCCACAATTACGCCAGGAATTGGTTACGGTCATTGCTAAATACGTCAAAATCGATCTCGATCAAGTGAAAGTGGAGCTTGAGCGGGATGAAAATCACACCGTGCTTGAACTCAATATCACCATTCCAGAGACAGCGGAAGCATAAGATGATATTTGCTGGATCCCGCGGTCAAGCCGGCGGGATGGCGAATGAACAACTGCTACTCTTAAAAAGACCACGTTATTCACCACAACCATATTGCATCATTATTGTACATTTTTGACGAGTTCTGGTATAATCTACCGATTTTTAAGTCACTGAAAATAACCGAAAATAGCTGACTAAGCGAGTAATATTTGGTAAAATCACGGTTTTTGACTTTGCCACACGAAATCGTGATGTAACAAGGCAAATATAGAAAATATGGAAAAGTTGACTTTAACCACCATCGAAACTTGTCGTGAAATCTCGCCTGCAGATTTCCGCGCAACTTATGCGGATAAGCTTACGCCTGTCATTTTAAAAAACTTTAGCAATGGTTGGCCAGCTCGCGAAAAATGGACTTTTAACTATTTTAAAAAACATCTTGGCAAGGTTGATGTTCCCCTTTATCGCGAACCTTTTGCTGATAAAGGCAATAGCTATCTAGCGCCTCAGCTAACCATGCCATTTGCTGAATATCTCGATATTATTGCTAACAAACCCAGCCAGCTACGCATGTTTTTATTTAATATTTTTAAACATATGCCGCAACTTTGTGAAGACTTCAATTACCCATCTTTCATGAATAAATACTTAACGAAATTTCCTTTCATGTTTTTTGGTGGTGGAGGTTCTTGGGTTGATGTGCATTATGATGCGGATCTATCACATGTTTTTTTAACTCAGTTTCATGGGAAACGACGCATTAAATTGTTTGCTCCTAACTATTCGATTTACCTTTATCGCCATCCATTAACCGTGTCAACCAACGTTGATGTTAGCAAACCTGATTTCAAGCAATATCCACTTTTACAATATGCTAAAGGTTTTGAATGTATTTTAGAACCAGGCGACACATTATTTATTCCGAGTGGCTATTGGCACCATATTTATTATCTTGAAGGCGGTTTCGGTTTAAGCTTGCGCGCACCTTGTCGTAACCTGTGGCGCCGCACCCAAGGCTTAGCTAATATTTTTAAACTCACCGTTTTAGATCACTTCACTGCAAAATTATTAGGTGCAAAAAAATGGTATGCACAAAAAGAAAAAATGGCTGTTAACAATGCTGCGCGGCTTGCTAAACAATTGCAACTGCCAGTTCACCATAACCTGGACACAATTAATAATGAATAAATCAATCGCTGATTCAAAAACCAAACCTATCTCTATTCGTTCTTTAGTTGGGCCGGAGAGTAATCGCTTAATTGCTAAATTTGCAAAATTTCTCGATCGATGTTTAGGCTTAGATGCAATGCAAAATATCTATGATCTGATCTGTTCTAATAGAGATGCTAGCTTAGGTTTTGAAGAGAATTTTTTTAAAGTCACTAACACAAGTTATTGTATATTACCTAAAGATTTATCATATATTCCTAAGGAAGGCCCCTTGATCATTGTCTCTAATCATCCTTTTGGGATGTTAGATGGTTTAGCAATTTTAGCAATATTTAAAAAAGTTCGCCCTGATGTGCGCCTAATGGCGAATCACTATTTAGGGCTTATTCCCGAAATCGATGAAGTATTATTTGGGGTTGACGTTTTTGAAACTAAAGCATCGATTAAACGTAATATCTCTACGCTTAAAGAAGCAATAAATTGGTTGCAACAAGACAATAGTTTAATTGTATTTCCAAGTGGTGAAGTCTCACATTTACATCTTAAACAAAAAGTCGTCGTTGATGGTCAATGGAGTCATACCATAGCGCGCATCCAACAACTTACTAAAGCTACCATCTTGCCAGTATATTTTCATGGTAAAAATAGTATGTTATTTCATTTGTCTGGCTTATTAAACCCACGCCTTAGAACGATGTTGTTGCCACGCGAATTCACTAAAAAAGTTAGCAAAAATGTTGAGGTGCAAGTACAAGTTGGCCGCCCTATCACCCCAATTCGTTTAGCAAATTTTCATAATGATCGCGAAAAAACTAACTTTTTACGTTTGTGCACGTATTTACAAAAATACAGCGATTACTTTGAACGTACTAAAGAACAAAACACTGCAATACCTGCGATTCAAGGTGAAGCTATTATTGATCCAATTCCTATTGAACACATACTTGCTGAAATTGAAGCATTACCTGAGCAGTCTTTATTACATAGGCACCGCAACTTCAGTGTATTCTATGCTCGTTCGCATGATATTCCGCATACTTTAAGTGAAATTTGTCGATTACGTGAAATCAATTTTCGTTTGATTGGTGAAGGTTCCGGAAAATCATTAGACATTGATCGTTATGATCAAAATTATATGCAGTTATTTATTTGGGATCACGACACCCATGCTATTGTAGCCTCATGTCGTTTTGCCAAAGTTGATGAATTGCTTAAAAAACAAGGTTTAGAAGGATTATATACTTATTCTTTATTTGATTTTTCACATGAATTTATTTACAAAATGACGCCAGCAATTGAATTTGGTCGCCTGTTTGTAAACTTAAATCATCGCAGTAAATCCCATGGCTTACGCTTAGTCTGGACTGGATTATTAAAATGGACAGTAAGAAACCCTCACTACCGTTACTTTTTTGGTGGAGTTAGCATCAGCAAATTTTATACTTCCATGAGTCACAATCTCATCATCGATTTTTGTAAACGTAAACGTTATGATGAAGAACTTGCTGCTTATGTTACTCCGCGATGCCCATTCCAGCAAAAACCATTGAAAGTCGAGAAAAAACTGTTAAATGAACTTGTGTATGACTTTGATAAATTATCAGAATTGATCAACCAGATCGATCCTAATCAAACTGGCGTGCCTATGTTATTTAAAAAATATCAACTCTTTAATTATCGCGTCCTTGGTTTTAACGTTGATAAAGATTTCTCAGATGTTACAGATGCTCTTACCTATTCCGATTTAACAACAGTATCAAGTAGTGTATTAGAACGGTTTTTAGAAAAAGACGAAGCGCAAAAGATTTTGCAATATCATGGAAGAGATTAAATGTTAAGTTTCAAGGTCAAACAAACTAAGGAAGGCAATATACTTGAAACCTCATTGTCTGGCAAACCACTACTAACCACACCTCAGCTAAATAAAGGTACTGCATTTACCCATGATGAACGCCGTGAATTTGGTTTGTTAGGCAAACTTCCTTCACGAGTTGAAACGTTAGAAGAGCAAGTACAACGTGCTTATTACCAATTCAGTGCATTTTCTTCTAGTGAAAAACGTCGTATTTACCTTAATGTGTTACATGACACTAATCAAACATTATTCTACGCTTTGATTAATGCTCATTTAACTGAAATGCTACCTATCATTTACACTCCGGTTGTAGGCAGCGCAGTCAAAGCCTTCAGCCGTGAGTTTCGCCAAACTCGAGGCTTGTATCTCGCCTACCCCGATCGTGATCTCATGGAAGAGATTTTCGCTAATCGTTCTAATCCTGAAATTGATTTAATGGTGGTGACTGACGGTGAAGGCGTTTTAGGAATTGGCGATCAAGGTGTTGGTGGCATTTATATCCCGGTGGCAAAACTTATGGTATATACGTTGTGTGGTGGCATTGATCCAACACGCACCTTACCGATTTTATTAGATGTTGGCACCAATAACCAACGCTTACTTAATGATCCACTTTACCTCGGCTGGCGCCATCCACGGATTGATAGCAAACAATACGATGAATTCATCGAACAATTTATTGCAATGATCCAACGTAATTTTCCAAATGTATTTTTGCACTGGGAAGATCTTGGCGCTCGTAATGCGCGCCGCAATCTCGCCCAATACCGCAGTAAAATCTGTACTTTTAATGATGATATGCAAGGCACAGGTGCGGTTGCACTATCGGCGATCTTAGCTGCTACCAAAGTTAATAAATCACAATTAGCTGAGCAACGTATTGTTGTATTCGGTGCAGGTACAGCAGGCACTGGAATTGCTGATCAAATTTGCCATGCAATGAGTCATGCAGGATTATCGCCGACTCAAGCTAGAAATAATTTTTGGCTGATCGATCGTGAAGGCTTACTCATCGATAACATGAAAAACTTAAGTTCATTCCAACAACCGTATGCACGAACTGCAGCAAGCGTCAGTGGTTGGCAACACAATGAACATGGCCAGATCAGTTTACTTGAAGTTGTTAAACAAATTAAACCAACTGCGCTGATCGGTTGCTCTGCGCAAACTGGCGCCTTTACCGAAGCTGTCGTTAAAGAAATGGCAAAACATGTCGCTCATCCAATTATTTTGCCTTTATCAAATCCAACTGAGAAATCTGAAGCAACACCGAATAATGTTATTCACTGGACCCAAGGCAAAGCATTAGTTGCTACTGGAAGTCCATTTTCCGAAGTTGAGTATCAACAACGAAAAATCCATATTGCACAATGTAATAATGCGTTAGTATTTCCAGGCATTGGGCTTGGGGTGATCGCTGCAAAAGCCAAACGTTTTACCGATGAAATGTTGTGGGCAGCATGTAATGCGTTAAGTCAATGTGCACCAATTTTAAAAGATCCGCTAGCGCCATTATTACCAACTAATGAAGAAGCAAAGCATACCGCACAAATGATTGCTATTGCCGTTGCTGAACAAGCTCGACGTGATGGTGTCGCGCAAATTGCCAATGATGCAGATATCGCTGAATTAGTGACGCAAACCTATTGGCAACCACATTATTTACCTTATAAATTAGTAAAAAATCATGAAGCAAACGAATAACAAACGGGTATTGATCATTTATACCGGTGGCACTATCGGTATGCAAAAAACCGCAGATGGTTATCAACCACAACCTGGATTATTGCAAAGTACGATGGCTGGCATGCCGGAGTTTAAGCACCCTGATATGCCCGCATACCAAATTCTTGAATACCCAACATTGATTGATTCTTCTAACGTGACGCCAAAACAATGGAACCAAATCGCTAGCGATATTCGCGATCATTACGCAGATCATGATGGTTTCGTCATTTTACATGGTACTGATACGATGGCATATACCGCATCAGCATTATCATTTATGCTCGAAGGTTTGCGCAAGCCGGTTATTCTTACTGGTTCACAAGTCCCGTTGATCGAAATTAGAAATGACGTTAAAGGAAATTTGCTTGGTGCATTGTTATTAGCAGCAAATGATGATTATGCATTACATGAAGTCGGCTTATTTTTTTATAACACCTTATTTCGTGGCAATTGCAGCAAAAAAATTGATGCTTGCAGCTTCGCAGCTTTTACTTCTCCTAATATGCCTCCGCTAGCAAAAATTGGCATTAATATTGAAGTTAAAGAACGCTTATTATTTCGCTCGCCGGCAACCGATCTACATATTCAATTTATCGAAAACCAAGCTGTTGGTATTGTGCAGTTATTTCCTGGCATGCCGATGGATATTTTAAAACACTGTTTAGCAATTCCACTTAAAGCAATAATACTTGAAACCTTTGGTAGTGGTAACGCACCGCAAACTGAAGAATTTTTTCAGATCATACAACAAGCGATCGATGCGGGAATTATTATCGTCAATTGCAGCCAATGCTTGCATGCAAATGTTAATATGAAAGATTATGCTACCGGTTCCGCGATGCGCAAATTTGGAGTGATTGGCGCAGGCACCATGACCATTGAAGCTACATTAACAAAATTACTGTATTTACTTAGTAAAAAAATTTCTAACGATGAAGTGAAATCTTTGCTAACCACTAATTTGCGTGGTGAGTTACCTTAATCTGTTCCGCCTGTACCTGCAGCCCCATCAGTACCATTTGGAACCCCAGTACCACCGGTACCGCCAGCACCACCTGCGCCAGGTGTACCAACGCCCGGACCCAGTGTATCACCGCCGTCACCACCATTACCGCCATTGCCACCCGCGCCATCATTTCCTAAACCATCAAGCGAAATACCGCCGTCGCCGCCATCGCCACCGGCACCACCATCGCCACCAGTGCCTGGAGTTGGCGGTGCTACTCCAGCAATATTAGCATCACCTCCATCACCACCAGCAGCTGCTAGTCCACCATTGCCTGCACTTTGATTGGCACCTTGAATCATGGTAACTAACCCACTATCAATATCACCACCATTACCCGCATTGCCGGCAGCACCACCATCACCGGCTAACCCTGCCACTACCGATGCGAGCGTGGCCGAAGCACTGGCAGAACCACCATCACCACCAGCGCCTGAATTACCTCCAGCGCCGCCAATCAGATCTCTGAGAATAACATTAGTAGGTTGCACAGCAGTGCTATTATCTACCACTAAACCTTGAGCAGCACCACCATCTCCGCCTGTGCCGCCAGCGCCACCAATACCGCCCCCGGTACCTGGTGTTCCACCGCCTTGCACACCACCACCAGCAATGCCGAAATTGACATTACCAATTGCATCGGCAACACCTCCATTACCACCCGCACCTGCTATACCACCTTGGCCACCATTAATGTCTGCGATAATACCTCGCGCAAGCTCAACTGAACTATTGCTGGTTCCAATAATTGCACGTGCATCACCACCATTACCAGCAATGCCCGCATCACCACCATTACCGCCACCTTGTGCTGCCACACCTACATTAAACACTGAGCCGCCCCCTTGACCAACAACATTGTCATTATTTGCTGTTGCATCACCGCCCGAACCACCTGCGCCACTATTACCACCGGC
>JANQRR010000003.1 GCA_028284465.1 Gammaproteobacteria bacterium
TTGTAGGTGTGGTGCGACTAGATGACAATCGTGCTGTACTTGCAGTCAAGACAGCTAAAGGCGTACAAGTAGCTGAAGCTGGTGACAAAATCTCTAACGATCTCATGCATGGGTTGGTTCTCGAAAAGCGCACAACCAATCATCTAACATGGGATGTTGTCGAAAAGATGTTGCAAGATCGTGAAAAAGACCAGACTTAGCATACTCCTGTTTAATTTGTGTTTCACAAAAGTACATTTTCTTGCGTACGAAAATCTTAGTATGGAAGTTGTGCGATCTTTTGGTTGGACAATTTATGATGATGCGGATGAATCAAATTACGATGGAGTTGTGCGCAGCATATCTGAAAAATTAAAAGAGGAACTAGATGAGGAACATATTATCTAATATACTAGCAGCTGTTGGTTTATTGACCATCGTGTTTCTTGGTGTGGCTTGGTTGGTTATTACTATTGTGGATTACTGTTATCATGGATGTGCGTAATAGAATTTATAATTTGGCTTATGGGTATGTAACAGAGTCTTGTGAACAAAGGCATTTTCCGGGTCCATCTTGGTCATATATAATTCAACATATATTGGGCGAAGTTCCTAGATCAGAGATTAGAGAACATATACGCGAATCTTTGGTGGTAGATTTAAATGAAACACTCTATCGATGATGAAATGATTAATCCTGTTTACGATGCAGTAACAAAAAACATTAATTTTTTTGTTGTTGATCTTCATGTAATGCGAGACATTCGATTTGAATTGTATATTGGCTTACGAGATGATACAATAGTTGGTTTATTGATAGCGGAGTTTGAGTGAACGAATTTTATACTAATGTTGCCAAACGTGGTAACAAAATGTTGGTCCGTGGTTATCGTGATGGCAAAAGATTTTCTGGTCGTGTACCATTCTCTCCTACACTTTACCTACCCACAAAAGAAGACACAAAATACAAAACGATACATGGTGATCCTGTAGCGCCGAAAAAATTCGCTAACAATGGCGATATGTGGGAATTCGTCAGAAAGTATCGAGACGTAGAAAACTTCAATTACTATGGGATGGAAGATCCCATTTACCAGTTTATTCACGAACAATTTCCAAACATAAAACATGATCCAAAGAAGATCAGAGTTTGTTTCCTAGACATTGAAGTTGATTCGACTGGTGGCTATCCAAACATGGATACAGCCGATAAAGAAATCACCGCAATCACAATGATGTATGACAAGATTACAATAGCGTTTGGCTATGGTGATTTTGATGTGCCTGACGAATCCATCAAATATATTAAGTGTGCTGATGAGTTTGATCTCGTCAAAAAGTTTCTGAAGCTATGGGAATCTAGCGTCTATTGTCCTGACGTTGTCACTGGATGGAACATTGAATTCTTTGATATCCCTTACTTATACACGCGCATAGCGCGCCTGTTTGACGTTGCTACAGCCAAGCGTATGTCGCCATGGGGAATGTTCAACGAACGCACGCTAACAATGTTTGGGCGCGATCATAAGGCTTACTATCCAGTTGGTATAGCTGTTCTCGATTACATCAACATGTACAAGAAATTCGTAGCTGTTTTGAAGCCACAGGAAAGCTACAAATTAGATCATATCGCGTTTGTAGAGCTTGGTGAAAAGAAGCTCGATTACAGCGACTATGGCTCGCTACACGCGTTGGCTTCCGAGAACCATCAAATGTTCATGGAATACAATGTAAGAGATTGTGAGCTTGTAAAACGCATTGACGATAAGCTTAAGCTGCTAGATCTGGTGTACACAATTGCATACTCATCTGGCGTAAATTTTGAAGCATCGCTTGGGACCGTGCAACAATGGGATGTGGCGATCTATCGTTACCTCATGGATCAATGCATAGTGATACCCAAGAAAGTGCGCAATGAAGCCGACAGAAAACCAGTTGGTGCATTTGTTAAGGAACCAATACCAGGATTGTATAATTGGGTGGTGAGCTTTGATTTGACGAGTCTGTATCCACACATAATTATGCAGTACAATATTGGTCCTGATACATTCCACAAGCAAGCCACTAAAGATTTTACAATAGAAGAATTAATTGAAAATAAGCATAAAGATAACATTGAAGACGGTTATTCATTTGCTGCCAATTCTTGCTTGTACGACAATTCAAAAGTTTCCTTTCTTTCTCAGTTAATGAAGCAACTATTCTTAGAACGCAAAAGCGTCAAGAGAGAAATGCTTGATCTTGAGCAGCGTCGAGCTGATGGAGAAAATGGATTGGATGGTGAAATTGATCGACTAGATACTTTGCAATACGCAATTAAGGTACGCTTGAACAGTGCTTATGGTGCGCTTGGGAATCAGCATTTCAGGTGGTACGATATTAAATATGCAGAAAGCATAACTAAGTCTGGTCAGTTATCCATTAAGTGGATTGCAACAATCATTAATAAATTTCTGAATAATAAATTTGATACTAATAAAGATTACGTAATCTATATTGATACTGATTCTGTTTATGTTGACATGAGCCAAATTGCTCATGATGCTGATAAGTTAGCAGAATTTTCTGACGGTATTATGCAGAAACTAATTAATGCTGCATACGAAAAACTTGCCAAGCAAATGAATGCTAAAGAGCAAGCAATGTTCATGGATCGTGAAGTTATCGTTGATCGTATTGTTTTCAAGGGTAAGAAACGATACATGATGAATATGTTGTACAATGAGGATGTTAAGTACAATGAACCTAAAACTAAAATTAAGGGAATTGATTCGGTTAGAAGTTCAACCCCATCCGCCTGTCGAGATGCTATTAAGACGGCAGTTAATATCATCCTTCAGCAATCAGAAGATGAACTCCACAAATTCGTTGGTAATTTTAAGAACGCATATTTACAACAAGACCTTGCTGACATTGCAAGAAACTCTTCAGTCAACGGATTAGACAAATATTCTGACAAAGATGCAATTTATGCTCCAAAGACCCCTATCTATGTTCGCGGGGCTTTGCTATACAATCATCACTTAAAGGCGCAAGGCATTGATACCAAATACGAAAACATCTTCGATGGTGCCAAAGTCAAGTACGTCTATCTGAAAATGCCCAATCCAATTGGCGAAAATGTGATATCCTGGGATGGCAAGTTGCCGACTGAATTCCAGTTAGAGGATTACATCGACTATGATACTCAGTTCAGAAAGACCTTTCTCGATCCTATCGAAGAAATTCTCAATGTTATTGGGTGGTCTAGTGAGCCACGCCATAGCATGGATGGGTTTTGGGAATAGGAGAATAGAAACAATGCATGTGTTTGAAGTGCGTGGCGTACGCATAGAGCGTACGAGTGCGCAATCGTTTAAGGACGAATTCACGGGCAAGGATTGGCGAGAAAAACTTGTGGAGGGGTTTGATCATATGCTGTCAATCCATAAGGAAAAACCAATGCGACCAAAAGAACGTCACGCATTTTATAAGTGGATGGCGGATGCAATCAAATGATGTGGTTAGATTGGGCATGGCGATATGCCATAATAACAATAGCATTATGGATAGTGCGCATTGGTAAAATAATTAACATGGACATGTTATTCACTATAGTATTTCTGTGGTTCTTAATTTACTTTTTATTCTAGAAAGGACAGTGTAATGAATGATGAATCTTTGTGTCTGGAAATGACTGAAGAAGAACGAAAACAGCAGACAGCAGAAAAGAATTTAATTGGTGGTATTTACATAACAACTGCTACAACCGGAGCAACATTAACGTTGGCAGGATCTTGGACAACCACTGGTAGTTTGACTTATTGGGACGGCACGCAATACATAGATCTAAGCCACGCTGGTAGAAATGAAACTCTACGAGAACTAGAAGAGTTTATTAATTCAAAAGTAAAATCAGTTTTTGGACTTGATAATGAAATTCTTGAATGGATTGAAACTAAGAAAAAGGAGATTGAATGAGCTTAAAGGAAAAGTTAATTCGAAATTCAATGATTAAAGAGACTGCTACACTTAATGATAGCAAGATCTATAATAAGAAAGATATGATCACAACTGACGTTCCCATGTTGAACGTCGCACTTAGTGGATCAATTGATGGTGGTTTGGCTCCCGGTTTGACAATGTTGGCTGGACCATCAAAACACTTTAAATCCGGGTTTTCTCTCTTGTTGGCAAAGGCATTTCTGGACAAATACCCAGATGGTGCAATTCTGTTTTATGACAGTGAGTTTGGCACGCCGCAAGAGTATTTTCAGCAATTCGAAATTGACATGGACAGCGTAATTCATACGCCAATCATGAATATTGAAGAGTTGAAATTTGACATCATGAAACAGCTAGAAGGGATTGAGCGTAATGATCGCGTGATGATCATTATCGATTCCATTGGTAATTTGGCTTCTAAGAAAGAAGTTGAAGATGCTCTGGACGAAAAGTCTGTAGCTGACATGTCACGTGCCAAGCAGCTGAAATCCTTGTTCCGTATGGTAACTCCACATCTAACTAAGAAAGACATTCCCTTGGTTGCTGTGAATCATACATACAAAGAAATTGGTATGTTCCCAAAAGACATTGTTGGTGGTGGTACGGGTAGTTATTACTCGGCTGATACCATTTGGATTTTGGGACGACAGCAAGATAAAGATGGATCTGAAATCAAAGGATATCATTTCATTATTAACGTCGAGAAATCGCGTTACGTGAAAGAGAAATCCAAAATTCCAATTTCCATCACATGGGATGGTGGCATTAATACGTGGTCTGGTTTGCTGGAAAATGCAATGGAACATGGATGTGTCATTAAACCAAAGGTTGGTTGGTATCAGAAAAAAGATGGTGATGGTAAATCATATCGTGAGAAGCAAATTATCAATAACAAAGAATTTTGGGATGATATTTTTGCGACAACCAATTTGTCGGAATTCTTGACAAGCAAGTACAAGATTGGAGGACGTTTTGAAAATCAAGGCGATTCAAGCAGTTGATTCGCCACTAGAAATTGTTCCTGGTGGTAAACAGCGCGAGTGGATGGATGATACAGTAGACAAGTATGCATATCGATGCTTGCCTCTACAGATAGCCAACACGCTTGGTTGGGATGTTTATGCACCGTGTGATTTTGTGGTTAATTGGAATGGTAGTGCGCACGTCAAAGATCTTCACATCAATTTTGAACGTGAAGTACATCCGTTTTGTGTGAGTAATTTTGGCCATGGTATCTTCACGATGCATACCGGCTATATATTCAAGACAGAACCAGGATGGGACATGCTGTGTACTGGACCAATTAATCAGCCAGTGGAGTTTGCATCTGCAATGACAGGAGTGGTTGAGACTAGTTGGCTCAATTTCTCATTTACTATGAATTGGAAGCTCCACAAACCAGGAACGTATTATTGGGATAAGCGAGTACCTGTTGCTCGCTTAATTCCTATTCCACATGAATATGACGTAGAAACTGAAGTGACAAATCTTAATGATGAGTCAGAAGTTTTAGAAGAATATAAAATCTGGTGTCAAGACCGTGATCAAATTACCAAGGACAGTGCGTTGGCACACAACCAAGAAAAAGATGTTGGTGGCGTAGAATATGCAAAGAAATCAACGCATTGGGAGAAGAACTACTATACAGGGACAGATAAATTTGGTAACAAGATCGATGGTCACATAACAACAAGAAAATTTCCGGAGTTTTAATGGAAACAAGCATACTGGCGCATTTAATACATTCAGACGAATACTCAAGAAAAGTTTTACCACACCTGAACGAAGAACTCTTTTCTGTTCCAGAAGAAAAGATGGTTTTTAAACTCGTTCAAGAATATGTTAATAAGTATAATGCGCTACCAACAAAAGAAGTTCTGTTCATTGAATTACAGAACCGGAATGGAATTTCACAAGAAGCTTTCAATGATGCACGTGATTTGATCAGCTCACTGAAATCTGATGATAATACCAAGCTTGATTGGCTGATCGATAAAACAGAAGAATTTGTACAGGACAAGAGTTTACAAAATGCAATTAGACGCTCTATCGGAATACTTGACTCGGACACAGAACTCACGAAATCGGCAATTCCCAAGCTCCTACAGGACGCTCTTCAGATCTCCTTCAATACAGCAATCGGACACGACTTCATCCAAGACGCCACAAGCAGATATGATTCATACCACAAGCAAGAAAAACGAATCAGATTCAATCTTGACTATTTTAATAGAATCACTGGCGGCGGTTTACCGACCAAAACGTTAAACTGTTTGATGGCGTCAACTGGCGTCGGCAAATCTTTGGCCATGTGTAGCATGGCAGCTTCTAATTTGATGGATCAGAAAAATGTTTTGTACATCACTTTGGAAATGGCAGAAGAGAGAATTGCGCAGCGCATTGATGCTAATCTACTAGATACTAATATATCAACATTAACTGATCTTACTAAATTAGAATATGATCAAAAGATTGCTGAGCTGAAGACCAGCACAAAAGGTAAGTTGATCGTCAAGGAATATCCAACAGCAACAGCTGGTGTTAATCACTTCAGACATTTGTTGGAAGAATTGAAGATTAAAAAGAATTTTGTTCCTGACATAATTTATGTTGATTACTTAAATTTGTGCATCTCATCACGCATTAAGATGGGCGCTGGTGCTAACAGTTATACGTACATCAAAGCTATTGCTGAAGAATTGCGTGGTTTAGCAGTTGAGTTTGAGTTGCCGATTGTGACGGCTACACAAGCCAACAGAGGCGCAATGAATTCTAGTGACATGGATATGACCAACACGTCGGATTCGATTGGTCTGCCAATGACTGTGGATTTTATGGCTGCATTGATCTCGACTGAAGAGTTAGAAGAAACTAATCAGATCATGGTGAAGCAACTTAAGAATCGGTACAGTGATCCTGGCTTGTATCGTCGCTTCACAGTAGGTGTGGATAAGTCCAAGATGCGACTGTATGACGTGGATAATCAAGATGATGCGGCAGATGTACCAGTGATGGATACGACTGATTTTGGTGAAAGATTGTTTGATGAGAAGGATTTGATGTTCAAAGGATTTGATGACTAGAGAGGTATTGTCAATGAAGAATTTTTTTGGTATGGGGGTGACTGTACTATTGATCATGGGCGCTACGTTGTTCGGCGGCTACATGGTTCATGAGAAGATCTTGCAAAGTGAGTTGAGGTTCAAGAAACTGGAAACTTACATTCAGTGCGTGAAGCTCAACGAGAAAGAGAAGTGTGAGTTTATCTTAAATGGCTGAGAAAGCAATAAAAGAACGAGTTAAATATGATTGTCTTCAGACATATCAAATGACTCGTTATGGTTATATGATCGATACTCATAAAGATCCTTATGAAAAGTTGGCTAACGGATTTGAAGAATTGAGCACTCAAATAAACGAAGCGTTAGAATGGTTGTTTGAAAATGGATAATCAATTAAAACATAAAATCTTTCGTGAACATTTGGAAACATATGATATGACTAAGTATGGTTCTATGATTGAAAGGGATAAAGATCCTTACGAGAAATTTAATGTTACTAGTGGAATGACTCTTAGTCAAATTAATGATAAATTAAGAGAGGATCTTATATATGGATAACCAATTTGACGATTTTCCAGAAGAAATGAACATGGAATTCATAGAAGATTTTCATGAGCAAAATGCTGGATCTCGTGTTGTTCAGGATATCATGATGCTGAAAGATATCAAATCAGCAATTAGTCATGTTACTGAACATGGCATTTCATATGGCTGGGATGCTGATCTTCGTGATGGTTTGATTGATTTCTTGCTTGAAGAGCAGAAAGCCATGCAAGCTCAACTCATGGAAGACTACCATTTTGCATCAACAGGGATTGAAGATGGTGATGCATTTGGTGCATTGAATCCAGATCCTAGTAAGCGTGGGGTTTAATGCAAATTAGGATTTGGATTAAGAAAGTAGGTAATAAGTTTTGCCTAATGCAAACAGATGGCAAGGCAAAGCGCAAGATTGAGGAAAGCGATAATCGATCTGTTTTGGAACAGAGAAAGAAATTCATCCTTCATGACGGTGCTTTTGAAGGCCCATTACCTACTTTCATGACAAAATCTGTATAAACATAAATACTCCTAGAATCACATCTAGGGGTAATTCATGGATACAAAGAAACATGGACGTTCAGAAAAGTGGCGCAGAGCACATGCTGCCTCTATGCGTCTACACCAGAATCGTCTAAAGCGTGGGCGGGAAATCGCCGCCAAAAAGACACCTACCAGTGCTGTAATCAAAAAGCGCGCCAATCGAGCTGCACTAGCCAAGCTACGCATGAAATTTGCTGGTAGCAAGGGCAAGGCATATAACCAGCTATCATCGTCAGAAAAGGTAGCTGTGGATGATCTGGTATCGCGCAACATCAACAGCAAAGTCGTTCGACAACTCACCAAGGCTTTAGTTCCCAAGATTCGTTTGGCAGCTAATAAGAAAAAACGTCATCCGGACGTGACGCCAGTTGTTGAGCCAAAAAATCACTCAGATAAAAAAAAAGTTACTGAAGGCTACCTAAGAACTCGATTAGGCAGAAAGCAACAAGCTACGCGTAATCGAGCCAAGAATAATAAGTTCAGTGTAGGACGTATGTCTAACGAGAAAGAAGGCGGTTCTGATGCTGCACATTCCAGAGCTGCTACTTACTCAGTAACTAAAGCAAACCAAGATATCTACAAAACCACAAATGATGGTGTTGGTGTGTTTGGTTCTGCTCGCAGAGAACAAGTTAAGAAGTTGCGTGGGCGTACTCGATTAACGTCACAGAGAACAACGAACAAGCGCAATCAACATCGTGGTAAGCTTATTGCTCGCGCACGCACAAGATCGAATCGAGGCATCAGAAAATCTTTGAAACAGGCTGGCGTCTTGAGAAATGATATTCATGACGCTGAGCATGCCATAAATATTATGTTAGAAGATGTTGTGCAAGATAAGATTGAAAGCTTGTTTATTAGGGGTTTGGTACCAAAGCATTTAATTCAGCGCTATAAAAGGGTAATGAATGATCCAAAGAGATATATTAAGTTTCGTCAATATCATGATGAAATATTAACTCTTTTCAGGACATTACAAGAACTACTCACAAGCGACGATACGATTTTTCAAAAAGTAAGACAAAGAGTGATGGCTAAAAATCACGGGAGAGCATAAATGTCATTTAAATATAAGTCAGATCCAAAGAAAGGCAAAGCAGCACGACAAGCTGCTATGGGTGGTAAAGTATCGTCTAAATCTGTAGGACCAGGACAGGTTGGTTATGATATTAAGCGTAAAGGACTTGCTAGCATTGCTAAGCGCGCAGCAAAGGCCAAAGAACGAGCAGAGAAAAAGGTTGCTGATCGTCATGCAGAAACCAATCCAAGCGATCTTTTCACTGCACATAAGAATCTTCGCGACATTGGCGAACGAATTAATAATCACATGAAGAAAGGGCATTTTGATAATGCTCTCGATGATGCATCACAAATGCACCGTCTTTTGGATGATGAAGGGCGTGGCCGTCGTGGTGATGCTAACGTAGGTATGGGACGACGTATGCTTAGTGCGCGTGGATCTGGTGGTGAATGGCGTGGTGCTGGTCATACTGTACGCATGACACTTGCTCATCTACACCACATTAAACATCATGATAGTGCAGAAGAACATCAACGTGACATGGCTCATAATATGGCTACACACCTTGGTGCTATTCATGACACACACACTGCTAATAATCCAAAACCAGTTGCACCAAAACCAAAGCGTAAAAGTTTCCTTGGTCGTCTTGGTTTACGTGCAGAAAAGGTAGAAAATCCACACCTAGAAAAAATTCAGTCTATCGTTATGGAACGTCGTATGCTCACACGTACTATTAAAGGACGCATGAAGCCAAAGCGTAATGAAATTCAAGGGCAACGAACTGGTGTAGATGCAGAGCACGGACAACGACAACCACGTCGTAATGTTCAAGTAGATAAGGCACATCCGCGAGTCCAATAATGAACCCACAAATTGAAAAAATCAGAAAACTAGTTGCAAAACATCGCAAAGAAATTGCTGATCGAATTGACGTTGATGAACCAGCGGTTCCAAGACGTGATGATAAAGGCAACGATATCACTGGTAAAAGTGGTAAAACACTTCACGACTATCATAAAGAACGACGGGCAACGCATCGTCAGTTTATGAAAGTTAGATCTGAATCTGCTTCTGATACTCAGGAAGAACCAGAAGCAGAAAAGCCAGCCAGTCCAAAAGCAAAGACGCCACGTGCAAAAGCTAAAGCCGACAAGCCAGTTGAGCAAGGCAAGGCTAAAGGTAAAGAAGCTCAGATTGTTATGAGCCCTGACGAAGATCAGTACGATAATAATGCTTTATTCAAAAACGGTAAAAACACCAACATGAAGGAGCAGTACATTGTTCAGTATATTAGTTGGATATCTGAATCGGTTAAGGTATATAATAACTCTCTGGCTGGTAATAAAAGGCTGGCTAGGATGGAATTCAAAGGCGGAGCAAACGAAAACACAAAACAAGGAACAGTAGAAGATCACGTTTCTCGTTTTCTAAACAGTGAAACTCATGGGCCACATCGTAAAGATGGTTCTTATATGACAGCATCAGCAATGCATCATGATTACCATGATTGGTGCGATCATCATGAAGAAGAACCTCATAAACTAACTACATTTGGTAGAGAATTAGGTAATCATTTACAAAAAGCAAAATTAGGTGGCCGAGTTAGATATCTCAACGTTAAATCTAGACTAACTAAATAACTAAAAACAATAAGGGAGAATATACCCATGGCAGGTTCTTGGGGCGATAAAGACGACAAGACAAGCACTGGTACTGTTGCAGTAGAAGCAAATGGTTTGTGCACTGGTACAGGAACCAGTTTCACAACTGAAGCAGAAGTTGGTGATTTTCTCACGACTGATGCTGAATCATTGCGCATTGTTAGCATTACCAATACTACTGTTTGTCACGTTCAAGCTCAAACACTAGGTGGTGCAATTGCTACGGCAGCTGCTAACCAATTCACACTATCCGAAAAACCACAGTACGTTGTTACTTCTGAAGTTGGTGCCAACGCATCTCAGATCTTTGGTGTTGACACGACAGAAGCCGGTATTACTGCTGGTGTAGCTAATCCAGGTTGGGTACGTCGTACGGTTGGATCTGGTACTAAGTCAGGACGTGTAAGCCACGAAGTTCTAGTTGCTGGCCGCACGATTACTGGCGATGCTGCGGACGATACCGAATATCCGGATAGCTAATAATGGCGAATAATGCTACAAAAATAAGTGCGCTTAATGCGTGCACTACACCAGTAGCAGCAGATGTTGTTGTTATGTCAGCTAACGTTGCAGGTAATGCTGTTTCGTATCAGGTGACATTCAACAACTTCTTTGCGAATGCTGCTGCTAATGTTTCTGTGAATGTAGCAACATCCGCTACTATGGCCGTTACTGGCAACTCCACACCAGCAAATAATACAGACAACTCAGATCGTCCGAATAATGCTATTTGGGCGGATGACAATTATATTTATGTTTGGAATGGAACAGAAATAAAAAGAGCTGCGTTAAGCACCTTCTAAGGTAATTGAATGAATGATTTTCCTTTGAATAAGGAAACGTTTCTTTTATATGCATCACAACACTATGACGGCGGGTTTATTGCGGGGATGGATGAACTCAAAGAAGATTTGAATCGTGTCAAGTATATTAAGAAATTGGTTACAAGATACGTACAGAACGATGATCTAAAAGAACGTTTGATATTGAATCACATTATTGTACTAAACAATGTATTTGGTGCACGAGCTGCATCAAGAATCTTGTATTACAAACTCAAGGATTGTTTTCACATCATCAAACCTTTCCTTGTACTGATTAATATTCTTCCAGAGAAGTACTACAACATTGATGATGTAGATGTGATCGATACGAATGTAATTCCTATGGATCAGCTAATAGTAGAGAAGCTTAGGAACTTATGAAGATTAAAGAAACAGCAGTACCAGCGAATGCAGTGGCCGCAACTGGTGGTCACGTAAAGCCGATTGGTCCAGATGATACGCCACCGGGCGTGATAGCTTCTCAGCGCAAGAAAAAGAAAAAACGAATGTATGAGATTATGCGAAGGATGATAGGTAAAGCATAACTAAAGGAATACCAAAATGCCCGAAGGATTGACAGAATTGATTGGTAACATCATTTCACAAGTCCCTTTGGTAGCACTGACAGTATATCTCTGGATTACAGATAGGCGTGATAAACAAAAACAAATTGAATATTTAAGACAACAAAATAATGAAAAGGCCGAGTTAATGGAAAAGTTCACTGAATCCCTTGATAAATTGTCCTTGTCTCTAGAACTCATTAAGGACAGACTGAGATGAATCTCTTAAAAATTTTCACCCCTGAAGAAATTGATTCGGAAAAACAAAAAGAACTTGCCACTAAAAGAGCGCGTGCTTTATCGGCTAAAGAGCATGCGAAAGAATCGTTGTCGCGATTTGAACATTCCCTTCTAGAATTAGAAACTATATTAACTAAGGCCAAGAAAGAAGAGCACTAACATGCAAGGTATCCTTTCATGGATGTTTTCATGGGAAACTTGGTGGTTAGCACATACTGATCGCCTAGTAGCAGCAAGCAACTTTACTGTAACGGCAGCAATGCTTATTCTGGCAGCTGCCGTTACATACTCATTATTATTCGTCAGATTTACTCAGCAAACAGATATTAGGTACATGCTCATAGGCGTTCTTATGGAATCGCTTGGTTGGGCTTTACACAGATTCTATTGGGGTTTGTGGCGCGTTTATCGTTTGTATGGCAATGAAGAAGTGTCGCAATGGTTTGTCTCACATGGTTACTTGGCTTTGATACCAGCAGCTATGATTTTGGCTGGTTTGGTCATGATCATTGGGCCAATCATCAGTATTTTCTTCAAGAATGCTGGTAGAGTACAGAATTACATGATAGCAACAGCATTGATCGCTTCTCTCTACTGGTTCTGGTGGTGGAAGCTTGGTGATGCTTTCGAGACAGCAAGATTACGCACAGAGGCATTGACTAAGATAGAGCAATCTGTTAAGCCTAAAGTTCTTTTGGATGAGAAGGCTAAGATCAAGCTTCAGCAACGACAATAATAAGTGATATCATGAAAGCGATTGCTTCAGCACTGTACAATTTTGGATTGTATGTTACTTGGGTAAAATTATGGATGGGTAACCTTCCAACTGCATTTGAGCATTCAGATTTGTGGAATAAAAATTTTGTTCCACAATTTAATATGCAAATGCAAACTGTTGTGAACAATGCTTTAGCAGATGAGTTTCATGATGAATAGTATTAGTATTATTGTACATAGTAAAAATTTGTCTGCTGCTTGGACAAAAATATGGGAATCAAATCTAACAAACCCGTTGAATTATTGGAGTAATAAATTTGACGGGCATTTTTGTCAACAGGCACATCATTCAATACATGAAGAGTTAAAAAATGAGTTCGCAGATTGATATGTATATGGGTTCGCGGGTTAATGCGTATATGAGAACGCACATAAGAGAAAAAGCATTTCTCGATACTTGGCGTGCTAAACATGAGCAGTGTCGTTTAACACGATGGTTATCATTCATTAATTTGAATGGAAATCCTGATATTCTTAGCACTATTGATTTGGTATTAAAAAATGAGCTTTATCGATCAGAAATACATCATGATGGTTAGTGCTGATCTGCCTAAGTTTAAGCAGGTTGGTAGTAATTATAATTTTCGTTGTGTGTTCTGTGGTGATTCAGAAAAGAATCAAAACATTGCGCGTGGCTACCTGATCGAGAACTTAGGCGACTATTACTCGTACTGCCATAACTGTCATCAGTCATATCCATTCCCCCTGTTTCTTAAGCACGTCAACCAAACACTCTATGATGACTACATCAAAGAGAAGTATTTGACTGACGATAAGCAATACAAGCAAGCAAAACCAAAAAAAGAAATTCTTCACAAGGAAACAGAAAATCTTGGCATTCCAAGCATCATGTGGTTGGATGTTGATCATCCCGCGCGCAAGATGCTAAGTAATAGACGAATCCCTACACGCTGGTATCCAAACTTGTTCTATGCTGAGAACTTCAACGCATTTGCCGACAAGCATGTGCCAGACAAGTATAACAAAGAACGAGCAGAAGCCAGGGTTGTGATTCCGTTGCGCACGCGTAGTGGAAAATTATCAGGATTTCAGGGTAGGGCTATTGACCCAAAGGCCAAGTTGAGATACACTACTGTTTTGTTAGCAAAGGACAATCACAAGCTGTTCAATCTTGATCGAGTGAACCTCAATGTGACTAACTATGCTATTGAAGGTGCGTTTGATGCCATGATGTTGAGCAATGCAATTGCCGCTTGTGGATCTGACATTATCAGTGCAGTGAGAAAAGCTGAGTTGAACACATCGAATATGGTGTTTGTTTTTGACAATGAACCACGCAATAAGTCCATTGTGAAACAGATGAACAAAGCTGTGGTGAATGGTCATAAGATAGCGATCTGGCCAAGCACTGTAACTGAAGGCCACGACATCAACGATATGGTTCTTGTTGGTAAAGATGTAGAAAAGATACTATTGGAAAATACGTATCAAGGTTTAGATGCTGAACTTCAATTAACTGAATGGAAAAAGGTATGAAGTATCTAATATCTAATGTGTTGGATAAAATGCCTAAAGTGGTTGACATTAATTATAATGTTTCTGCATTAACGTATAAAAATATTTATGTAAAGATTGATTATCTTGAAAGAGATTATATAATGACAGCGATACAAGAAGGTTTACATGACGACATTCCCAGAAGCACTACCAAATAAACAACAGCAAAGACAACTTGATCGAATTCCGTATCAAGGCAAAACCAATCAAGAATTGGTTCGTGAGTTTATGGAAACATTTGATCACGAAACTCCAGCAGAATTTATGGTTCCTTCCGAAGATACTATTAATCTTCGCCGCAAGCTCATGGAAGAAGAGCATCTTGAGCTGCTTGAAGAAATGAAGGGGCGCGACAAAGAAAAGATCGCCAAAGAGTTGACAGATCTCTTAGTCGTGGTATATGGAACAGCAATTGCTTATGGCATCGATGCCGACGCATGTATGAAGGAAGTACATCGTTCTAACATGAGCAAGCTTGGTGAAGACGGAAAGCCATTGTATCGTGAAGATGGTAAGGTACTTAAAGGCCCAAATTTCTCACCAGCTGACTTGTCGGACATTGTGTAATGAAGTTTTTCTTGATTCATTCTCACAAAGGCGATAGCCTGCAACAACATCAATCTGAAGAGTTGAATTTAATTGTTGACACAGTGAACAAAAACATTCAAAAATTCGGTGCGAAGAACTACCAGTTTCAAATCTTCAAAGGACGCGAGATTGAACTGGAAATTGATAGTGTGCAATATAAAGGATTTGAATATGCCTACAAAAATTGACAGCATCACTCCGGAACAGGAAGCTCAAATTCCGGGTTGGGTTGAGAAGTGGCGTAAGGTTGATATGTCAACCGAGCCTGCTTTGTTTGATCGTGCAGAAGCAGCTGCGGCAGCACTTTACAAAGCAATTGACCATGCTGTTCCACCAATGCTTCGAGCATCGTCGCCTAGAGAAGCAGTAATTAAAGGTGTTGATTTTGTCTTTGAGAAAAAAGGACAAAAGGCAACCAAAAAAGATTACATGAATGGCATTTATAATAGCTATGGTGGTTCGCCACTTGCTGCTTGGAATGCCTACATCACATTTTTCCGTGACGTGCTCGATTGGGAAAATGAAACACTCGAAACATTCAAGTATGGTGAAGAATTGTGCTTGACATGTGGTTGGGTTTGGTGGCATGAAGAAGTTTGTGTCATCACAGATCGTCCGGAAACTATTCGGATGAATGATGAAAACCAGTTGCACTGTGAAGATGGGCCAGCACTTAAGTATCGTGATGGTTGGTCAATCTACAGCTGGAACGGTACAACAATTCCTGCTAATTGGATTGAGGACAAGGAAAATCTTGATCCTACAACCGCACTTACGTGGGAAAACGTCGAACAGCGACGTTGTGCAGCCGAGATTATCGGCTGGGATAAGGTTCTCGATAAGCTGAATTGTTCCGTCATTGACGAGAACAAAGATCCAGAAATCGGAACACTCGTTGAAGTTGACATTCCAGACATTGGTCGGGAACGATTCTTGCGAGTAAGATGTGGCACTGGACGCAACTTTGCACTTCCTGTACCACCAGATGTACGCACGGCAGTTGATGCCCAAGCTTGGACATGGAACCTTGATCCAAGCGACTTTGAAGCACCAGAAGTCCGTACGTAAATCAGTCTATCTGTAGCTACTATATAGACTTGTAAAGAAAGCTGAACGAAAGGATAGTATACTATGACTCAGCAAACACCACGAACGTTCACTAAGCGTTGTGCGCAAGGCGATGTTATGTTCATTCGCATTGACGACGATAAGCTTCCAGATCTTGATGGTTGGGAGAAGGTTAAGCCAGAAGGCAAAGAGTTGATTGTTACTCACTCTGAAACCGGGCATCACCACGTGCTTCTGGCTGATGACGCTGACATGTTCGAAAATAAGGATGACGAGCTATCGGCATTCCTGACGGTTCACCGTGCGTCCACACTTGAGCACAAGCGTCCTTACGACACGCACGAACCGATTCTGTTTGCTCCTGGCACATACAAGGTAATCCGACAGCGTGAGTACACGCCTGAAGGCTACCGGCGTGTAATGGACTAACAGGCTTTTAGTCGGGGAGAGGGGCATGGGCTTTGCGGCCTGTGTCCCTTTTTTTTATTCAATGACAGAATTCTATATACCTGGACCAACATTTGATCGTTTGCATGAAATAACAGATGCAGCAGATGACACCCCTTACTTTGAAACTACTCAAGACGTTGCTACTCAAGTAGCCTTAATCGTACGAAACGGTTTGTTGCGTCTTCATGATGCGTATGACATGGTTGAACGTATAGAGGATGAGTTATATGATGAGTTCAATTAAAGACCACATTTTTAACTTTGCTGACGATTATGCATATAGTGCCACGCGCGATACTGTAAACATGTATCCTCGATTGCAACTTACAAATCAATTGGTCTATGCTACTGCTGCTTATATCTCTGCAAAAGATGATGTTATAAGACTCGTGTTAAGAGAAAGCATCAAAAATGATTGAACAATTGAATTATATATTAACTGCACGGATTGCTGATTTATTAGCATTTCCAGGCACAATGATGTTTATGAAATTTGATCATCGAATGAATTCTGATTTACATTTATTGGTGGATGATGCTTTAGAAAAGGAATGGGATGAACAGAGTTAAATTAATCGCATATACACAGACTGACGAATACGGCCCTATCGAGCCAGAGCTACCACAAGCTCTTATTGCGTATTGCGCACGCGTGTCGAATCCAAGTAATCAAAATAATCACGACACTGCGGAAAAACTTCTCCAATACTGCATGAAACATAAACACTGGTCTATCTTTGAGATGGTTAACATATGCTTGGAGATAAATACCACACGCGATATTGCCAGACAAATTCTTAGGCATCGCTCATTCCATTTTCAGGAATTTTCACAGCGATATGCTGACCCTACAGAGCTAGGTTATCAGATTCGCGAGACTAGACTACAAGACACCAAAAACCGCCAGAACAGCTTTGAAACGGATAATGAGAGGCTGATTAAATCTTGGGAGTTCAAGCAAGAGCAAATCATGCATGAGTGCAGACTTGCTTATCAATGGGCTATAGAAAATGGCATTGCAAAAGAACAAGCCAGAGCTGTTTTACCAGAAGGTTTAATATTGTCACGCATGTACATGAATGGTACATTGCGAGATTGGATTCACTATTGCCAATTGCGCATGGGTGAAGAAACGCAAAAAGAACATCGTGAGATTGCAGAAGATGCTTGGGAAATCATTAAGCCGCTATATCCGTTCCTCGGTCAAGGATAAAATTTATAAAACTCTTGAAGATAATGCTGAAGCAAAAATGATGATAAGACCAACAGAAATTATTTGGCGTGTGTCTTATGATCGAAAGAATGTTCTGGAACAAGCTATAATAGATGAATTTAAACGCGATCCCGAAACTAGAAACAATAACGGAGTACTAGATGGACTTATATCAACAGTATATTCATAAATCACGATATGCAAGATTTTTACCCGATAAGAAACGCCGCGAACATTGGCAAGAAACTGTCAAACGATATATTGAATTTATGCGTGCTCACGTTACTAAAAATCATAATGAAGCGATAAAACCTAAAGACTGGATGGAATTAGAAGAAGCAATAACCAGTCATGAAATAATGCCTTCCATGCGTGCGATGATGACAGCTGGTCCTGCACTGCTACGAGATAATACAGCTGGTTATAATTGTTCTTACGTTCCCGTTGATGATCCTAAAGCTTTTGATGAAGCAATGCACATTTTGATGTGTGGTACTGGTGTTGGTTTCTCTGTTGAACGCCAGTTTGTCAATAAGATGCCAGAAGTACCAGAGAAGATTTTCCCATCAGATTTAGTAATTAATGTAAAGGACAGCAAAGAAGGCTGGGCTAAAGCTTTCCGTATGCTCGTTTCTATGCTCTATGCTGGCGAAATTCCTACTTGGGATATGTCTAAGGTGCGTGGTGCTGGTACGCCTCTGAAGACGTTTGGTGGCCGCGCATCTGGTCCAGAGCCATTGGAAGATTTGTTTCGATTTACGATTGCGTTGTTTCGTGGTGCGGCTGGTCGCCGATTGACATCTATCGAGTGTCATGATCTTATGTGTAAAGTTGGTGAAGTTGTTGTGGTTGGTGGCGTTCGAAGATCAGCAATGATTTCTCTTTCGAATCTTTCTGACGATAGAATGCGACACGCAAAAATTGGATCTTGGTGGGAAACACATGTACATCGTGCTCTCAGTAATAATAGTGCTGTTTATAATGAGCGTCCTGATATTGGCTTATTCATGGAAGAATGGAAAAGCCTATACGAATCTAAGTCGGGGGAACGTGGAATCTTTAATCGTGACGCGAGTCGCCGTGTTGTTGAACAAAACGGACGCCGAGATCCCGAATGGGAATGGGGCACGAATCCCTGTTCCGAGATTATCCTTCGACCTAATCAATTTTGTAACCTTACGGAGATCGTTGCACGATCAACAGATACGAAGCAGTCTTTGGAGAGAAAGGTTCGACTAGCCACAATTCTTGGTACGATTCAATCTAGCCTAACTCACTTTCCTTACTTGCGTCGAGCCTGGACGCGCAACACCGAAGAAGAGCGATTGCTTGGTGTTAGCATGACTGGCATCTTTGATTGTCCGTTGATTAATCATGTTAGTAAAGATAGTGAAGAATTGCTGGATAGCTTGAAGCAAATTGCGATCAAGGTTAACAAACAGTACGCTAATGCAATGGGCATACCACAATCAGCTGCTATCACGTGCGTCAAACCGTCAGGTACAGTAAGTCAGCTTACTGATTCTGCTTCTGGTATCCATCAACGTCATGATCCGCATTACATTCGTCGAGTCCGTGGCGACATGAAAGATCCATTGACGCAATTCTTGATTGAGAAGGGCGTACCGCACGAACCAGACGTAACTAAACCAACATCCACAATGGTGTTCAGTTTTCCTAAAAAGGTTCCCAAGGGAGCTGTATGTCGTGATGACATCAATGCTCTAGAGCACTTGGATGTGTGGTTGATGTTCCAACGTCATTGGTGTGAGCACAAGCCAAGCGTTACCATCTCAGTGAAAGAACATGAATGGATGGAAGTTGGCGCATGGGTGTACAAGAATTTTGATGAAGTCTCTGGTATCTCGTTCCTTCCATATGATGGTGGTTCTTATCGCCAAGCTCCGTATGAAACTATCGATAAAGCTAAATATGATCAGCTAGTTAAAGAATTCCCAAAGGATATTAACTGGTCTGAATTTAACGAAGAATTAGATATGGTTGAAGGCATACAGGCTCTTGCCTGTACTGGTGCCCAAGGGTGCGAAATATGATGTGTTGGATTGCTTCTAGTTATGAAAATAATGCTCCTATTAATATGGAGCATTGTATGTGGTTTAGTCGTGAACACCATTCCAAAAACGAATTTGATGATACTTCAATAACATTTTGGATGTTACATGGATTTACAAGTTGGGAATTTCCGTCTACAGAAATACGTGATCAACAATTTGAAAAAATTAAAGCAAAAATGAATGATGTAGAAATTAAGGAATGAGGTTGTGAAATTAACCGGAGTACTATATGGAAATATTAACAGAAGTCGTTAAGGCAATTGATAATCAAGTTTCGGACAACGAAACAAAAGTTGATATCTACAAGGAATTGATTCCACACTTGAGATGGCATGACATTGATGTAGCCGAATCGTTGCGTGAAGAAAGCGAAGCGTATGCAGAAGCGTACGAACGAATATTAGACGAGGAAGATTCATCTGACGACGAATAACTCATAATCCAAACGGACAAGGCGAGGCATATTAAAAAAATGACCATCGCCTTGACTGCTTCAATGAATGGGTGTTCGTCCATTGATTATACACTTTTCGAAACGCAACTGCCTATCAAGAACGACAGTACCTTTATGGAGTACTTTACAATCTTGAATTTTCTTTTGGCTTACTTCGTCTCTGTTTTGATATTCAATTTCCAATGCAGCTATTAAAACAACAATTGACAAAACTAATGCAACCAATACACCACATGCAAAAAATACTTGATCTTTCGTCACGATAATTCACTCCGACGTTGTCGAAATGCTTTCATGGCAATCTTGTTACCATATTCCATTTCTTTTTGGTGTGCCATCCAGTGGAGATAAATCATGGCTTCTTTATCTTCCATCTTTTTAGCTACAGCACGAAAAATTTCATCTGTTGATGCCACTTCAGCCATTAGACCAAGTGAGATATCATCAAAACTACCTGACATTTACTTTTCCTGGTTATAGGCATCCCTGATGGCTTCAAAGGCTTGCATGCCTTGAAAATCAGTGTACGCAGGATGCGAGTTAATTTCGTTGCGTTCTGCAACACTTTGTTGTTGTGCTTTGATTTTACTAGCTACGTGTGCTTGTCTTATAAGTTCGTTTTTGTACATACTTAGTTGAAAATCAGAGACAAACTGTTTTGGATCTTTGGACCAAAAGCACAACCAAGCTACGCGTAAATAAAGGCCCACACAATGTAATCTAGTTTTCATTGTTCAGTAACTCGTTTAATAGCTTAGCTGATTGTTGCCGCGACCAAACTTTGTAACCTGTCACACACGAATCGAGATCTTCGAATTCAACTTTGGCTTTGCTCTTTTGGAGAACGTAACCATGATGAGCCATAAACGTCAAAAAGAAATCCACAACATAAACGTGGCCTTCCATGCGTGCGATGTTCTTAGTATACTCACAATCCTTTGGTTTCATGTACGCATGCATTGCTTCAAACAGATCTTTCTGATCGTGCAAATCTTTCATGCAGTCAGGCAAATGTTTTTCTGCTTTCAGAAAGTCTTTAAGCGGCTTCATCGTCCTTGCCTTTGCAATTCTTACGCATTTCTTTGCGCGACTTGTCGTTATTTAGGGCCAACATACCGCAATAGGGACACATGGCCCATGCCAAAAAGCGTACGTTAAATGTGTGTTTTTTATCAGACATTGAAGATATTCATAATAATGACAATCCATCCGTATACTATTACAAATGGAATGCCGACGATTGTTGTTGCAACAAATGCTGCTAGTTCTATTGGCATGTTAGTGAAACCAACAAGCAAACCAGCACATCCTGCAATAAAGCCACAGAATTCAAATAGTGGATTTCTGTCTATCATCACAAACCTCACTTACAGCATTACGTAAGATCGTGTATGCAGTTTCAAGGCGGTTGCCAGTTTCGCGACGATATCCATCCTTGGTTTCAATGATGTACCATTCTAGACCAAAGATGTCTGTTGAGTTGCAAGGCTTGATGGCTTTCCATTCTTCAACAAAGCCAATGACTTCGCCGTTTTCCTTGCATGGCACACGCCAATTGAGCTTCATGTTTTCCATCTTAGGGACGGGCATGATTACGTTCCTTCTGATATCCGAATAGCGGCTTTATCGCACACATAGATAGTAGTGTCAAGCAATAATATGAAAGGCACTACATGTGGATCTATCAAAACGATCCGTTCACAGAAGAAATGATAGGAGACAATGTTGGCTTTGTTTATCTCATAACGAACAACACCACTGGTATGATGTACATTGGTAAGAAATTATTTACCAAATCAAAAATATACCAAAAGAACAAGCGCAAACGTCGCAAACGTGTTGCATCAAATTGGGAAGAGTATACTGGTTCAAACAGTATACTGAATGAAGACATTGAACAAGGCCACAATATCTCAAAAGAAATTTTGGTATTGTGCTCGTCAAAAGGATGGATGAGCTACCATGAAACACTCGAAATTCTCAGTCGCGGAGCATTACAAGATGATAAATACTACAACAACTGGATCTCCTGTCGAATCCAAGCCAGTCATCTCAAGTGAGGAAATAGCAATGAATTTACACGAACTAAAGATTTGGATTGATGGATTTCAATCCGCATTAAAAGACGGACAACCAAGTAAAGAACAATGGAAAGCTGTGATCGACAAAATCCAATCAGCCACAGATGCTTCAACAAAGAGTTCTAAATGATAAAAGGCGACGATCTTTACGAAGAACGCACACAAAAACTAGAAGGCTCTGTTGACGATAAGTGGTGGTGGCAAAAACATGATACTGGTGCCTGGGAAGGACCAGTGAAAGATTGGAACACATCACACTTCAAAATGTACGTTGAACCCATTCATAATAAAGGCACTGTTGTTACTGCCGGTGGTAACATGGGTTTATACACTAGAGTTTATTCTGAATTATTTAGACGTGTTTATGTTTTTGAACCAGATCATTTCAATTTTCATGCATTGGTTCGAAATAATTTGGCAAACAACGTATTTTTCTTTCGTGCTGCCTTGGGCGACAAGCCAGGATGGTGTAGCGTAGATCCTAGTAACGACACCAAGAATACAGGCATGCATAAAGTTCGTACTGATAGTGGTGGGATAGTTCCTGTCATGACAATTGATAGTCTTGAGCTAACAGAATGTGATCTCATCCAACTTGACGTAGAAGGATTCGAGCATCGCGTTTTGTCTGGCGCAGTGAACACAATTACTCGCTTTGGACCAACGGTTGTCACTGAAGGCAATCATGGTGATGGACGTAAACTAATGACTGCATTAGGATACGAATCAACAGAAGCATCCAAAGCAGATTTCATCTATAGGAGAAAGTAATGAACGAGCAGAAAGAAGGCTGGATTTGTCCAGTCTGTAAAACTGTCAAAGCACCTGATCAAAAGAAGTGCAAACCATGTAGTAAAGCACTCAAACAAGAAAGCGATCAGCAAGACAGTAAACAACTACTAATGGAAGCTTAAATGAAAATTTTGATATGTGGAACACAAGGCTCTGGCAAGTCAACGCTTGCGGAGCCTTTTTCGAAACTGCTTGGTGGTGTGTGGTTGAACGAAGAAGCGATTTTGAAGCACTACAATGCGTCATCTGGTATTGCTACCAAGATGCGCTATCTAGCAGATGGTGTAGTGTTGGCGGGCAAAATTCCTGTCATAGATTGTACATGTTCGTATGATACACATAGGGAAATCATTGATGCAGATTACATCGTGTGGATGGATGCTGTGGATCGTAACGAGTTTGAGCCGTTGACCAAGTACAACTACCATGTTACCGAGTGGTTTGATGATACGCACACGCAATTGTGCAGTGTAGTGAAATCTTGGATGGAACGAAATGTTTAGATGGGACGAGCCAACAACAATCATGGTTGGTGCATGGGAAACTTGGACAGATAAAGATACTGCCAAGTTTCGTGAATTACACAAACAAACTGGCCAAGTTGCCATTTACGTACACAACTACAAAGAATGGCATGAAATTTCTCAAGTGATCGATGGCAAATTGACGGATGCTGGTTTTTCTTGGCAAGATGATTTCATTGTCGAAAACATGCCTAATATTAACGATGTATGGGTGAAATAATGTTGTACGATAGTACTAGCAGCAGAATTTCGACAAAAGTTGATAGTGGCGTATATGAACAATATAAAGACAATTCTTTTATGACGCGTGCTGAACAATGGTTTATGCCATGGGGTGGAAATATGTTCATTGTTATTGAAGAAATCGAAAGAAGTCTCAAATTAGAATTCAACGGATGATTCGGGCGAAAGTCTGATCATACATTATACTGCTACTGGTATAATGTTAATAGTGATGTGAACAGTGAAAAGGAGATTACTATGCTGTTATTGAAATCACTAATGGCCTCGTTTGGGGCTATGTTGCTTTTCATGAGTAGTGCAATGCTTGTTCCAGCTTCAGCACAAATCAAAGTTGTCGGATCATCGACAGTCTTCCCGTTTGCGACAGCCGTTGCAGAACGGTTTGCTAACAAGTCCGGACACAAGACTCCTATCATCGAATCGACTGGTTCTGGTGGTGGCCTAAAACTTTTCTGCAAGGGGCTTGACTACAAGACAACACCATCTATAACCAATGCTTCACGACGCATTAAGATGAAAGAGTTCAACAAGTGTATTGACAATGATGTCAAGGCTATCGTTGAATTCAAAGTCGGTTATGATGGTATCGTTGTTGGCAACTCTAAGCAGGCAGCGAAACTAAGACTGACACGAATGGACATTTACAACGCACTACGTGATGGCTCTTCTGCTATTACGTGGTCTGATGTGAATCCAGCATTGCCTCAGATCAAGATTGAGGTACTTGGTCCACCGCCAACATCTGGCACACGTGACGCATTCATGGAACTTGTCATGCAGAAGATGTGTCGCAAAGATGGTGGTGACAAGAAAACATGTAAGGGTATCAAGATTCGTGAAGATGGTGCCTGGATTGATTCTGGTGAAAACGACAATTTGATCGTTTCGAAACTCAATGCTAACAAGAATGCTGTTGGTGTATTTGGTTTCTCATTCTTGGATCAAAACAAGTCGAAAATCCAAGGTGCTGTTGTCGATAGAGTTGCCCCTACATTTGAGAATATTGCGTCAGGTAAATATCCGGTGTCGCGCTCGCTTTGGTTTTATGTGAAGCAAGCACACTTGATAGAAAACAACGCAATTGCTGGTTACGTGCGAGAATGGTTCCGTACTTCAACATCCACTGAAGATGGATATCTCGTTGAGAAAGGTCTTATCCCAATGCCCAAGGCAGAATGGGTGATCATGCGCAACCGAGCACTTGCCATTGGCAGAAAAAAGGCGCTACTCAGAAAAGAGCACTTGACTAAACACTAACGGAGTCTTGCATGGTACTACATAAGCGTAAAATCACTATCATTAGTTCAGCGTTAGGTGATTGCGTTTATGTCGTTTTTGTGCAAGATGTCGGGTATGTTAGATCTAAGTCAGCTTGGAATGTCAAGCCAACTAACATACCCGACCACACTGATTACTACCAAACGTTGGTAGATATAGCTAGGAAAGCAGCATGAGCCGTCTATCAAATAGAGTACGCATTTATGCACAAGACGCATCACAAAATCGTTGTGTGCGTTTTTATTTGAGTATAGCTCGTCGTTTTTATCATACAAATGTGTCGCAAACTGTTGATATAATAAGAAACAGCTTGAGAGATTCGTTCTGATGAAAAAATCTCCGTTCATACAAATAATCAACAAAGCACTGATCCATGAATTTCGTTATGGCCATACGAAGCTTCCATCATCTTTCAAAATGTGCGAAGACTTGCATTGGAAAATCGTTAAAAATGATGCGCATTTCAGCCAAATTTTGAAAAGTCTTGAAGATGATTATTAAAAAAATAGATAAAGCTCTAATAGATAATTTGCATGTCGATTCGATAATGCCAATGAATTATGGTAGCTGTGTTGAATTATATGATTTAATTATTGGTAATGGTGGATTTATCTTTTCACAAATAACAAGACAACTGGAAGTGGAAATAAAGAATGAGCAACAACATGATGGTTCTGGTAATGGAGTATTTCGATCCTGAAGAAATCCAGTATCCAAGGCTATATCGAGCAGGCATAGTGCCCAAGGATGCCAGCTTACTAGCAAAGAATTTGGGTGAAATCTTGCCTGCTATGTCTGAACCATACAGCAGACTAGATGAGATGATGAAATATGCAAATGAGTTGCAAGAAAGAGAAGAGACAGAATACGGAATTGTCATAAACTCATATGGTTCTTTGTCTACAACCTTTCAACGTGAAATACAGGAACAAGCGCAAAAAGAAAAGGAAGATATTCAGCCATATGAATGAAGTAAAAATAATCACTAGAGAAGACTGTTCGTACTGTGATAATGCTAAAGCGCTCTTAAGATCCAAAAACATAGAATATGAAGAGCTGCATCTTGGTCTAGACATTACCAGAGAAGATGTTCTAGAAAAATATCCTACTCAAAAATTACTCCCTGTTGTACTCATAGAAGACGAATTAATTGGCGGCTATATAGAGTTACTGGATTGGTTGAATCCGCCGCTTGAAACAGGAGATAATGATGGCGAATGAGTATTGGCGTAACGAAATGAATCAGAACGCAATGTCTGGTTCTGAGCTTATGATGACGGAGTTGGAAAGCGAACTAGATTCCAAGCTTCTCGACAATTTCCAAATAGTTCTTTCCCGACCAGAATTGCATGAACTTCGTGACGATAAAGTACGCATTCTGTGGTGCCATGATCTGGCAGAAGATCCCCAAGTAGAAAATTATCTTGCTAACGATGGTTGGAAAAAATTCCACCGATTCGTTTTCGTGAGCAATTGGCAGTGCCAACGATTCATTGAACGTTATAATATTCCATGGGAACGCACGGTTGTGATGCGCAACGCAATCAAGTCGATTGATGTTGACATCGAAAAGAAGTGGAAATTCCCTGAACCAGATCAAGAGATTCGGTTTGTGTATCACACAACTCCACATCGCGGCCTTGGTATCTTAGTTCCTGTTTTCGAGCATATCTGTGAAGAATTCGGCAACATTCACTTGGACGTGTTTTCTAGCTTCAAAATCTATGGTTGGGAAGAGCGAGATCAGCAGTTCGAGCCGATCTTTGAACGCATTCGTGAAAGTCAGAACATGACACTACATGACACGATGCCTAACGATCAAATGCAGCGTTACCTAGCCGAAAACTCACACGTCTTTGCATATCCTTCCATCTGGACAGAAACGTCTTGTAGGGCGCTAATTGAGGCTATGTCGGCAGGCTGCATGTGCATCCATCCGAATCTTGGTGCTCTGTTCGAAACAGCTGGCCAGTTCACGTTCATGTATCATTGGGATGACAAAGCAGAACGACACGCTGGATTGTTTCATGCGACATTGGTTAATGCTATCGAGCTGATTCGATCACAAGACGAGGCTCTAGCAATGAAGTTGTCTGGTCAGAAGTCTTATGCTGATGTGAATTATTCCTGGGAAGTCCGTAAGCGTGAATGGGAAGCGTTCTTAAATTCCATTAAAGATCTGCCTACTGAAATCGAAGAAACACCAAAAGGCAGGACGTTTAGTTATGAGGTAAACTACTAATGGATTCGTCGTCAAAAGTTGTGAATTTGATTACAGACAAAATGGAAGTAAAATGTCCAACATATACATATAGTCGCTTTGATCAATATCTTATCGATTTAGAATTTTTTGACAAGATTTTGTACGTGGAATTTAAAAATGAAAATTTTTAGCATGCGCAAACACATTCTTTATGCAACTCACGCTGCTGCTCTTACAAATGTTAAGATGTATGCTGATCCTAGACACGATACTAGGGTAGTAAAAGAAATTGTTATAACGGAAGCATTAGAAAAGGCTTTGAATGGCTCGAAAAAGAACGATTGAACAATCCATGCTTGGAGATGAACCAACGTTTGATGGTGCAGCGACTAACGCTGATATCATGCGTGCATTCAATTACTACAATTACAAATACTCGATTAGAGAAACCAAGAAGTGGATCACTGCATGGATGAAGGATACGGGTTATACCACAAAAGAAATTTCAGGGTATAACTCATCTGGACATCCAGAAGTTAATCAAACGATGGCATCTATAGCCAGGATGTTTACACGTGGTTTGACAGATAAACGACTTAATGAAGTTATTACAGATCACATAAAATCTGCCATCGATTATCAGGAAGAGCAGAAAATCAAAAAGATCCGGCCTAGTCAGTTCAATGAAGTTATTGCAGATATCGACGAAATCCTTGACGAATTTTATTTGACAAATTACAAGGATGTGCTAGAATTCGAGGTTTCGCCGGAATCTAAATCAGCTGACATAAAGTCAGCATACAGACATTATTCTGATCTACTAGCAGAAGTAAGAGAAGGCGAAGGCTACGAACGATTAAAGAAAGCTCAGAAGAATCGATACATAGAGACTTTAGAGAACGTAGTTAAAGAATTGGCTCTTAAAGGTGCCATTACAACGAGACGAAAAACAGTTCGAAAGAAACGTGCGCCAAACGCACAGAAGATTGTTTCTAAAGTAAAATATCTTCAGAATTTTGAAAACTATGCTAGTCTTGATCCTACAGTGATACTTGACAGCAACGTGATATATCTCTACAATTCGAAAACTAGACAGTTGGCAAAGTATACTGCGCCGCCTGGGCAAAAATTAAATGTTAAAGGAACAACACTGAACAACGTGAACACAAGAGTTCAGTACAAACTAAGGAAACCGGACGATATTTTGCCCAACATAATTACAGGTAGCAGAAGAGACGTTGACAGAGAAATCAAGTCTATCAAAACTAAGCCAAGCGAGCCTTCAGGTAGGCTTAATGATACAACTTTGATATTGCGAGCATTCAAATGACTAAGTCAACAAATAACGTCTTTCGCTTGTTTCCTAATCAGCCAAGTGCAATTGATTACGATAACGAAGGGCAAGATCAAGAAACGCTTGAACGCGAAGCGGAGATTCGCGAAGATACACAAATTAACGTAATTTCTATGATGGCAATTAATCGAGCTATGCATGCACTTGCTGATATTGGTTTTGATACAATTGATCCTAAAAAAGAATTAAATCTTCTGACAGAAATGATGTTTGCTTACGTAGCTAAATTACATGGCAAACCACATCCACTGCAAGAATTGGCAGAAGTCTCAATTTCTGTGGATGAGAATGATACGTACACGTTCCATCAACCAAAGATGATGGTTTTCAGAGAAACTGGCTGGTCAGCTGATTGGGACGAAGCACCAAAATCACGTCAAATTTTGATGAAGTATGATGGCACGATTAGTAATGTTTATTGGGATGGTGTTATCCCTAATGGTTTTGATGAACCAATTGGTTGGGTCTTCGGTTTAGATGATTTTGCTGACATAGATATAGATGAACTTATTAAACAGGGAGCCAAATGGGCTGAAATTCCTGCATGATTATAATCGATTTTAACCAAGTCGTATTTGCTACTTTCTTTGCTGCTGTTAGACAGCACACCAACGTCGCCATTGAAGTACCAATGGTACGCCACATGACTTTGAATATGTTGCGTGCCATTCGACAGCGGTTTAAGCTACACGACGTTGTCATTGCCTCTGATTCAGTCAACAATTGGCGTAAAGACTACTTTCCTCACTACAAAGCACGACGCAAGCAATCTCGCGAACAAACTGACGTTGATTGGGGTGCTTTGTTTAATTCACTCGACACGATTCGTCACGAACTTCACGAAAACTTTCCGTACACGTTCATTCAGGTTGATGGCTGTGAAGCTGACGATGTGATTGGCACAATTGTGTTCAATCGCCATGCGCGTGAGTTTTTTATGGAAACAGTCGATAATTCCGAAACTATCATTATTTCAGCCGATAAAGATTTCAAGCAATTGCAAAGATATAATGGCGTATCTCAGTATGATCCTATCAATAAGCGATGGATCAAAGAAGATAATGCAGAAGAAACGCTATTTGATCACATCCTGCGTGGCGACAAGGATGATGATATACCAAACGTTTTGTCTGACGACGACACATTTATCGTTGAGGGCAAGCGACAAAACTCGATGACAAAGAAAAGAATCGAGATGTTACAGGCAGTTCAAAGTGATGAAAATCATAAATACTACCGTAACTACATTAGAAACAAGACACTGATTGATCTTACTATGACGCCAGAAAAATATAAAAAAGAAATTGTCAAATTCTTTTTAATAGGCCCAAGGACTAATGATAAATCAAAATTATATTCTTACATGGTTAAGCATCGTCTCAGTGCTCTTTTGGAACACTTAGATCAATTTTGAGGTAACGATGGAACCTAAACAACTTAGTATGTCAGAAATTTTGGCAGAGACAGAAAAACTATCTTCTAGAAAAGATAAAATTGCCTTTCTTAGAGTACACTATAGCAAGCACATGCACGAAGCCTTAGCTTTCGCTTACGACGATAACGTAAAGTGGCTTGTTCCCGACACAGCTCCCCCCTACAGACCACTAGAATCGCAGGATGCAAAGATGAATTTGCACCGCGAATGCCGCTATGGAAAGTTGTACTATTTCACCGAATTACGTTTGCCTAATGGCCAAGTGATGCCAGGAAAAGGATCAAACGTAAATCCAATACGACGTGAACAGATGTTTATCGATCTATTGGAATCTATCGAAGCCGAAGATGCGAAATTGCTTGTTGCTTTGTCTCAAAAGAAAATTCCGTATCGCGGTGTAACTCAAAAACTTATCGAAGAAGCATGGGGAACCTATGGGAAAAACTAAGAAGTATGAAAAGCGCTGGGACGAAGAAGAAAAGTCAAACAAAAAGCCCGTCCAACAACGAAATCAAAAACGAATTAAAAATGCGCTTAGAAGTAATAACATACAAGACTTAGTAGACCACACAGAGGATTACTGATGCCCACATATAAGTTTAAACGGGGTTCTAAGGAATGGGAAGAATTCATGTCCATTTCGGAACGTACAAAGTTTCTAGAAGAAAATCCTGATGTTGAACAATTGGTAAATGGATTTCCAGCAGATGCCGATAGTGTCCATCTAGGCAGGACTAAACCTGCCGATGGATTCAGGGATTTGTTGGGCCAGATCAAAAAGAACAACATTGGATCGAATATTAAAACATTCAAATAGGAAAAATATGTGGACACGTCAAGATATATTAAAGGGCGTAGCAGATGCTAAACTACGTTACCTTGAACATAATCAATCTGCTCGCATATGCGAAGAAATTGTGATTGATACTGCGATTCGTATGGCACTTGATAATGCTGCTGCTGTTGCAGAACAACACGGCGATCCTCAAATAGAAGATGCTATTCACGATTTGCAAGATCAATTTACACTTGGTACATAAAACATAGGCCGCTTTGCGGCCTTTTCACTTTAAGGAAAGGAGAAGATTACACTTTTAAATGAGGGGATTCAAAAGAAGGAGAAGGCGTAAAATGCTTACAGCATCACACAACCTAACAAAAAAAGCAAAACGAGAATTGCGAAAAGAACGTGTTACCCTCAAAACTATGCATCTTGAAGAGATAGAACCATTAACACAAAATCAAGACCGAGCATTCCAAAGTTGGTTTCACGGGCAAGATTTGGTTCTGCACGGTTCAGCTGGCACAGGAAAGACGCTCATGGCACTGTTTTTTGGCCTAAGAGAAGTCAAGTACGGCAATGCTGACAAAGTTCTTATCGTTCGTTCCGTTGTTCCATCTCGCGATATGGGATTCTTGCCAGGATCAGAGAAGGAAAAGACTAAGCAGTACGAAGCTCCTTACTACGGCATCTGTGAATACCTATTTGGTCGTGCGGATGCGTATGAATTCCTGAAAGACAAAGGTGTAATCGAATTTACTTCCACAAGCTACTTGCGCGGCTTGACGTTTGATAATACTATCGTCATTTTGGATGAGATGCAGAACCTTGCATTCAATGAACTACACACAGTCATGAGTCGAATTGGGGAAGGATGTCGTATCATCTTGTCTGGTGATACAGCACAGAGTGATCTAGATGAGCGCAAAGGCAAGGGCGACATATGCCGAATGTTGGAAATCATTCGACGGATGGAATGTTTTGACTTTATTAGTTTCCATCCTGAAGACGTGGTCCGTTCGGGCAAGGCTCGTCAGTACATCATCGCTTGCGAAGAAATGGAACAGGGGAGTAATAGCTAGTTGTGCAGAATTCATGGTACGCCACCATGTTTTTGATAACCACTTAAGTGCTATTCGACAAAAAAACGTAACTTCTATACATAATTTACTTTATCGATTATCTCCATTTGGTAAACTAAATGATGTGTTTCGTGTTGGTTGTGCCAGAACAGGTGCGAATTGGAGAATTCGAGAACAACTAAAAAATGAGTTTGATCAATGAGTAGATACACTGAATTTTACATCAAAACAAGTATTGAGATGTTGGTACAAGCATATTTTCATGGTGATTTAATGCGTGATATGCCTTTTAGGGTTCGTTATAAATTAAGACATGCAACACCAATGAGAATGCAAATTTATGGTGCCATTAAAAAGGAATTTGGTGATGCAACATAAAATTAGTGATCTTGTTTATTTTATTTGTTGCAATACTGTCAGATCAAAATTACAAGTGGCTTTTTACTGGAATTTAAAACTTGATCTTTTGATGAAAACAAGTCGTTCCAAGATACTAAAGGAAAGCGATATTTATACATGGTTAGAAGCGGAATTTAATGAACGTATATCTTGATCACAATCCATACACAATTGAACGCGTAACTAAGCATGGACATCGTTTCTACACTAAGGACGGCAAAGATCCATTGCCGTCCGTTACGTCTTTATTGTCCACACCAGAAAAAGAAATTAGTTTAGCCAAATGGCGCAAAAATACTCCTGACTGGCGTTGGATCAATAAGGCTGCTTTAGAGCGTGGTACAGCAGTACACGAAGCAATCGAGCACTACCTACTTACCAAGCAAATTAACATAAAACCTAAATACGCAAAGTTGATGCCTCCATTGATCCAAAAAATGGAAGAATTCATAGCCGAAATTCATGGCATTGAATTCATGCTCCATAACAAGGAAATTGGAGCAGCTGGTACTGCCGATTTAGTCTGTACGCTGAAGAATGGATCTGCTGCTATTGGTGACTACAAGACTTCGGAAACGAGGAAAGATACCAAGTGGATGAAAGATTACTTCACACAGATATTGACGTACGCAAAGATGTATGAGAAAGAGATTGGTCGCAATATTGGCTCTGTCATGATCTTGAATGTGTACGAGAAGCCAAAACCAGGATGTAATGTCATAATCGCTAAGATTACAGACAAAGCGCAACGAAAGGTGTTGGACTTCATCAAAGAACAGTCTGATAATTTGTTGGCATGAGAAGTGAAGTTATAAGAATGATAGACATTGCTATGTTTCATCACAGAGACACAAGCCTTGATTACACCGTATTACCATTTGTTCGTTATAAAATGAGGGCAAGAATTAACGATACAATTAGTAGACAACTAAGTCAGGAGTTCATGTCATGACAATTAGAGCACGAGTAAGAAATACATGTGCTCCGAAAATGTTTTTGTTTCGCAGTGCTGTAGTTACTAAAGCTATAAAAAATATTTTAGAAAATGAAGCTGAACTTAAGCGAGGTCAGATCACTAGACAACTGAAACAGGAGTTCGAATGAAAGTCACCTTCATGGGACAGAACAACAAAGTGAAGTATTCTGATTATGTGAAGATGACTAAGTACATGCTAGAGTTGTTGCTAACACCAAAAGAAATCAATCAGCTAACTGTAAATTTATCTTTCGAACGTGGCAATCCAGATCACGTTGGCAAGAAAGGCGAAACGTTCGAAGAAGAGTTTGGAGAGTATCACATTTGGATTCGTCCAACGATGTCGATCAGAGAACAGATCTTGACAACAGCACATGAGCTAGTCCATGTTAAACAGTTTGTACGTAAAGAGCTGTGTCCAACGACTGGCAAGATATTATCCAGATCACTGAGAAAACTTAATCCTACCAATTCAGATGACTATTTCGACAATCCATCAGAGATAGAAGCCAATGGTCGCGCGCCTGGATTGGTCCAACGATACATGCGAAATAGTAGTTGACACATTGTCCCGATTATGAGATAAAGATCTCAACAAATCGGGAGACAACAAAATGCTACTTGAACAAAAATCACTATTTGCTAAGCTTCTCGCCAACGAGAACATTGACATTCAGTATGTCAACACCAACACAGCATTTTTCGATCTAGAAACACGCACTCTCGGTATTCCTCCCTGGAATGATGAAGAGACGTATGATTTGCTGCTTGGCCATGAAGTCTCTCACGCACTCCACACACCATACGAAGAATGGAATGAGCAAGTCATCAAAGGTGACTTGAAAAAGTCTCTTGTGAACATTGTTGAAGATGTTCGTATTGAGCGACTTATTCAGAAGCGTTATCCTGGTCTGGTCCGCGATTTTCGTCAGGGCTATCGTGCCATGCTGGCCAAGAACATCTTCAAGCTTGGTGATCAACGTCACTTCACTGCTAAGGATAAGGGATTTTTGGATCGCCTTAACCTGAAGGCTAAGTGCGGTTCGGCCATTACTGTTGAATTCAGTACTGAAGAACAAGAGCTGTTCGACGCATGTTTTGAAACCGAAACGTTTCAGGATGTGCTTGATCTGTCACGCAAAATCACTGAATTCGTTAAGAAAAATGCAGAAGAAGAAATTCATATCATAGTTGCTGCTATGTTTGATAAAGCAGATGATTGCGATGATGATCCTGGTGATGAAGATTTTGATGGTGAACCTCTCGATACTTCAGGTGCATCACAACCATCTGATGAAAAGGATGATGGTGAAGAAACATCTGATGATGACACGGTTGCGTCTACACCAACATCAGCTAAGCGCACACAAGATCTGACACCTGAAGATATTGAAAAGGCTTTTAAAGCTAGCGAAGATGGCGAAGACGAAAACGGCGGCATAGATAGTGCAGATTCGCAAAGCATTGATCGTCTAAATGAAAATTCTGGTGCTGAAGTTGGTGATGGTGCTTTTCAGAAGCCACCAGCCACACTGAATGAAAAAGCTGGTGCCAAGTTCGATGAGTTGTTGGAAAAGAAGCTTGAAAAAGAGCTGACAGCCGAAACTCAGGAAACTATGGACGAAGAAGTTCAGAAGCAGCTGCTTGTTAAAGCACCGCGTTATGGTACTCGTGCACCATTGTGTAAGCCTTTAAGCAAAGCTACGCGTGAAAAATTAATCGTTAAGCAAAATCCTAAAGATTTTCGCATCTCTGATCAGGATCGTGAAGTTTACACAAAGTTCCTTGAAATCAACAAGGATACGATTGCGAACATGGTTCGTGAATTTGAGATCCGTAAGAAAGCTGCTGCTTACAAGAAAGCAAAGATTGTTAAGAAAGGATCTTTGAACGTAAACAAACTGTACAGGTACAAGTTTGATGATGAGCTGTTCGTTCGTGGCATGAAATTGCCAAACGGCAAGTCTCATGGAATGTGCATGTTGATCGATGCATCTGGTTCAATGGGCGGTGTGATTGATCGGGTTGTTCGTCAAACTATTCAGCTTGTTATTTTCTGCCAGAAAGTTGGAATTCCGTTTGCTGTGTATTCTTTCACAACTTCTGGTTACTTAAGCATGCGTGAAATAGCACGACGAGGAACAACAAAAGCAGGTGAATTAATCACTGATCATGTTCTCATTAAAGAGTGGTTGTCTAGCGAAATGAAGGCAGAAGACATTCGCAAGATGGCAACTTACATGCTGACTGACAAAATTACAGGTGGTGGAACGCCACTTGTGGAATCTTTGATTGCTTTGCAACCAGTTATCAAAAATATCAAAGATTCCAAGAAGTTAGATCGCATGAATTTTGTTGTTCTGACTGATGGTGCTGGTGGTATTCCAAGCGTGATGTCTCATGATGGAAGTACTTATGGAAATATTCATCGTATGCAATTAGATCGTAACACCACGTATATCGCTGATCCTAGTCATTACTATGATCGTCGCTTTGGTGATATGGGAGTCGTCGAAAACGTTCTGAATTGGTACAGAAAAAGTGGTGCAGCAGATCGCATTACTCACTTTTTTCTGATGGATCATAACCTTTGGAAGTACGCTGGTTTGGAGCGTGTGCGTTATAAAAACCAAAGCAAACTTGCTCCTGCTATCAGGCACAATGTTGGTGGTTATGACACTAAGATCATGATTCATACCAGAAGTAATGCTCTGTCTGGTCAATCTGGTCAGCTGCATATCGATGAACATGCTCGCAAAAAGCAGATCATCGATGCGTTCAAAGAACATGCTGGTTCTGCTCGCAAAAACCGAGTGATCACGCAATCCTTCATCGAAGGAATTTCGTAAGATAGTGAAGTTCGTTGAGAAAAAAATCTTGACGAACTTCATGAAATATGCGATAAAAGATCATCGGAAATCGGATAGCGACAGGAACACATCATGACAGATTTGACTTCAGCAGAAGCCGTTGTAATCGAGCACTTGGCAGCAGAATTTCCTGCTGGTGAAATTCGCACTCCAACATTAATCAGCATCGCTAAAAATGTTGCTGACATGACGCATGGCGATGCACGTCGCCTCCAATCCAAAATGACTAAGATCCACAAGGGTCGCTATGATTTCAAAGCTTTGATGGCTGTTCAACCACAAGGCTTGGCAATTCCGCGTGAAGAGCCTAAAGTTGAAACTCCCGAAGTTGAGGAAGAAGTAGAAGACGTGGCAGCATTTGATCCGCAATCTGAGCAAGATATGCTCTTTGTTCCAAAAGTTGACAAAACCTTTGTTCGTTGGGGCAACACTAGAGATGTTGAAACTATCATTAAATCTGGCGAGTTCTATCCGATCTGGGTATACGGATTGTCAGGCAACGGCAAAACGTTCATGATCGAACAGATCTGTGCTAAGCTGAAGCGTGAAATGGTTCGTGTTCAGATTTCTGAAGACAGTGACGAGGATGCCTTGATCGGTGGTTACACACTCAAGGACGGCAACACCGTTTTCGAGTATGGTCCAGTTGTCAAAGCTGCTCTGTCTGGTGCAGTTCTCTTGATCGACGAAATGGATCGACCAGAACGTGCTTTGATGTGCATGCAGGGCGTTCTGGAAGGCAAACCATTTTTGATCAAAAAGACTGGTGAGCTGATCAAGCCTGCTCCTGGCTTTACGGTTGTGGCTACTGGTAACACGCTTGGTCGTGGTTCTGATGATGGCAAGTTCATTGCTGCTCGCATCCTTGATGAAGCATTGTTGGAACGGTTCGTTCTTACTTTCCAGCAACCATATCCAACTCCTGCTATCGAGAAGAAAATCATCTTGAAGCACATGGAGAAGTACGGCAAGGTTGATGAAGAATTTGCTGATAAGCTAGTTCTGTGGGCAGAAGCAATTCGTGCAACGTACGAGGAAGATGCTGTGGATGAAGTCATCACCACACGTCGTCTCTGCCACATCACCAGAACGTTCTCTATATTCAATGATCGTGAACGAGCTATTGAGCTTTGCATCAGTCGCTTTGATGCTGCTACGCGAGCTGCCTTCCAGGATTTCTACAGTAAGATTGATCCTGGCAAGACGGTTAATGAAGCAGATGAGGATGGCAACGAAAAGGAAGCATACGATACAATTCCTTTCTAAATAGGAGAATACAATGGGTATCGAAGTAATTTATTGGGTGTTCGCCGCTAAGGCGACACTCTTCCTGATCGGAGTTTTGGCTTGACTGATAGAATGAGAAGAGCACTAGGAGCCGCTATTGTGTTAGCTGGGCTCCTAGTTATTAGTTGGATAGGACCAGCAAAGTCACATAGTTGGTATGATGAAGATTGTTGTGATCAGCATGATTGTGCACCAGTGATTAGCATGTCTTTCAATAAGGCAAACAACAATTGGACTATGACAACAAAACATGGTACTGCTGTTTTCAATATGAAAAACAAATCGGTTAGTCATCGATTTTCACAAGACGGACAGGTACATGCATGCATGTTCACAGATATGTATAGTGCAGATGGTTTAGGTGGTGCGTCACAAGGAAAGAATAGCGTTTTTTACATCCGGTGTGTTTATTGGCCAGTGAGCTAATGGAGATTACAATGAACTATTGGGAAGAAACCTATCGAGGCAATCACATTGCCTTGCTGAAAGATAAAGGCAATTACTCAGCATACATCAATAAGCAACTTCTGCATTGCTGGAAAATTTCTAAATTGGAAAGCGGACAACGTTTGCTACGTACAGCAATCGATGAATTAGAAAAGCAGAAGTGATGTTTAACAGCGTTGGCAGGCACGTAACTCTAGATCTTCATTGGGATGAACAATCACCAGTGTTGGTCAATCCCGAAATTCTTATGACTGCAATGCGTGCTGCCATCACTGATGCGAATGCCACCATTCTACATGAGCATACAAACGATTTTAATGGTGGTGGATTTACTGGTCTTTTTGTTCTGGCCGAAAGCCATGCCTCAGTGCATACTTGGCCAGAACATGGCATAGCGACTTTAGATGTGTTTATGTGCGGCGACTGCGATGCCTTTGAAGCTGTAACTGACATTGTGAACAATCTAAAGGAATCTGGTCATGATCCCGATAGTAAACTTGAAACAAAGATCTTTAGAGGGTTCTATCTACGAAAAAAAGATACGGAGAGAGATGAAGAGACTTAAAATCGGAATAGAAGAACAAGAACACCAAGTCCACATCTGGAATGATTCGATTGATTTTCTCGGCAAACTGAGCGACGAACAACTGAAGTATGTTACTGAAACATTTGGGAAAACTGGCTCAAAGCAATACAATGGTGACGCTATCATTGGTCTGACGTACATCAAAGAATGACGAAACATGAACGTCAGATTATCGTTGAACATATGTGTACTGCATTGTTGCTCAATACACTCCTGATAGCCAAGAAAACCATAGGCGACAGAACGTACTACCAAGTTATTGATGGCGGATTCGAAGATATAGAACCGCAGCAATCTATTGATTTCATTGGAGAATTCTTTGGTATCGAGCCAGAGATAACCAAAGAATGGCAAGAAGTCATAGCGACGTATCTAGATGAAGACGAATTGACAGAAGATCTGATTACGGCTAAAAATCATGCCGATTATTATGCTAGCAGGAGACAATAGATGTTCACGCACGAAGGTTACGCAAATCACGAAAAAGTCTTTTTGTTCAATGACTTAAATGGTCGGCTAAAAGGCATGATTGCGTTGCATTCTACCGTGCTTGGTCCTGCTTTGGGTGGTTGTAGATTCCATGAGTACAAAAGTCCTAATGATGCTCTGAACGATGCGTTGCGCCTATCTGAAGGCATGACACGTAAGAGTTCTCTAGCCAATCTGCCATTAGGTGGTGGTAAGTCTGTTCTCATAGCCAACGGATTCGATGGTAGAGATCGCAAAGAGATATTTGAGTGTTTTGGTAAGCATATCAATGAGTTAGCTGGCCAGTACTACACTGGTATTGATGTCGGCACCACCGAAGAAGACATGAAAAGTGTAAGGAAAACAACACCTTACGTGTGTGGTCTAAACGCCAGTTTGGCAGAAGTTACGGCACTTGGTGCCTTTCGTGCACTGCAAGGCATCTGTGAATTTGAAGATTGGAATATAACGCAAAAAAGCTTTGCAGTTCAAGGACTTGGCAAGACAGGAATGAACCTCGTAAAGATGCTTGCTGCCGCTGGTGTGACAGATATCAAAGTTTCTGACGTTGTTCAAGATCGTGTAGATACAGCAGTATCAGAGTATGGTGCAACAGAAGTTAACAATCTCCACATTCTAGCAGAACCTTGTGATATCATAGTTCCATGTGCACTAGGTGGCGTAATTCACGAAGTTGATGTGCCTCGCTTGAATTGTTTTTATGTTTGTGGAATTGCTAACAACATTCTAACAAGCGATGCTGTAGACGCCAAACTAGATGAACGAGATATCGTATTTGTGCCAGACTTCTTAAGTAATGCTGGTGGCGTCATAGGAGCTTGTTCAGACGTGACAGGCGACGATCATTCAATAGAAGTTGAGAACATCAAAGAACGCGTTCTGAGGCTTCTCAGGAACACACACGACAACGACATCACACCACTGAAATCATGCATCAATATGGTCCAGTCTCGTCTTAATGGCGTTCTTTAAAAAAAGTTCTTGACGTTAGTTGAGATGCGTGAGATTGTTCCTTTCATCGGAAGACAGAAGGAACAGCACAGTGACCAAGAAAATTGAAAAATTTGTAAAAGATCATAACAAAGCGCAAATCGAGAAGTGGGCTGAACACATCTCTCAGCGTATCAACGAAACTTCTCAGTTCACACGTCCCGACCATTACGAAGTCCTGACAGTAGATCATGGACGCAAGTACTCACGAATTTGGAGTACACGTGGCAACAAATCAGCATACGCATTTGTTGAAATCGCCACTGGTGACATCTATCGTTGCGCTACGTGGCGCGCACCAGCAAAGCACGTTCGTGGCAATATTCAGGATCAAGATGGATCTTGGAACATTGGTGTGTATGAATGGGGTGCAAAATATATAAAATAGTTGTTGACACTCCCGATTTGATGTGCGATAAAGAGACATCAAATCGGGAGACAATAAAATGGCTTACATCACCAAAGAAAAAGTTGCAGAAATCCGCAAGAACCTGAAAGCAGCTTTTCCTGATTGGAAATTCTCACTTCGCATGGATCGCCACACTTCAATTCACTTGGCGGTTGTCAAAGCACCTTACAACGTATTCGAAGATTTCAATCCTGTAGATCGTTTTCGTGATCCACATGATCTCGATCAAGAAGCTTATGATCGTTGCGTGCGTGAAGGCAACGCACAAGTAAACCACTACTGGTTGGATGGTAGTGATACTTGGCAAGGCAAGACCAAAGAAGCATTCAAGAAAATGTCTGCTATCTGCAACGAAGGCAATCACGACAATTCAGACATTCAAAGCGATTACTTTGATGTTGGTTGGTATTTCACTATGGCAGTCGGCAAGTGGAATAAGCCGGTAGAGATCAAATAAAGAGTTGACATCACTGCCTAGATGTGAGATAGTTCATTATCGGAAAATAAAGGAACATCATCATGAACAAGACAGTTGAAGAATTCTTCCAAGATCTCAAAGAAACCAACACTTTCTTTTCAGTCGTAACGACACGTAAGAACGACAAGAAAGTTGACGGACAAGTCGTCGCCAAGCGTGGCGAGACCATCAAATCAGTTTACAGGTTTAACGTTCCGGCCACTAAGGAAGATGCCAACAAGCGGCTAGCTCCTGGTGTACGAGCCCAAAACGATCAGGCTAACGGTGTTATTACTGCCTGGGATGTAAACAAAGATGGTTTCCGTCGCATCAATCTTGACGGCGTTACTGAAGTTCATGCCAAGGGCTTGGTTTACGAAGTTGAGTATGTTGGTCATGATTGGGTAATGATTCCCAAGCCATGATTAAATTCCATCTAGCACTCAAATTACAGCATTATGCTGACGCTGTAAGAAAATGTGAGTTTGGTTCAGTTTTTGTGGCTAGACAAATTCTCTCTAGCAAAAAAACAGGCAAGCCCGCCTGGGATCTAATTGAAATACAGTTAGAGCAAGAGTTCTCATGATAGACTACGCGAAGCACCACATACTACTCCATGCTATGGATCTAGTGCGTGGTGCTTTTACTTTAGGTACAACCATGCGTGTGTATCGTGGCATTCAACCAATTAGCATAGTTAGTGTTGCGATAGATGATCAGTTAAATGAAGATTTCGGATAACATAAGATTTGGAATAGCACTTCTGCTTATTGATAAACCATCAACAGAAGCATTATACTACTTGTCATGGGATGCGAAATCTGGTATAAGTACAGTTCTCAATAATCGAAGTGCCAAATATTTTAGCACATTAGATGCAATGAAAATAGAATGGGAGAATTGAGATGAGTGTACAGGAAAAGAAAAACTCGCTGGTTGATTTGTTTCTCAAGACACAAGGTGACAATTGCAGGATCTTTGCAAACGCCACAACTCGTGAAGAAATTCGTGATTGGGTTGAAGCAAATTGGGAACGTCTTGAGCTTGAGATTTTGATCGATGCCCGTAGTTAATTGGAATAATTGGCAAACTCTCCCAATAGACATCCATGAATACATAAAAGAATACAGGGAGCAGAGAAAAGTGGAAGGCGTAGGAATTAGTGACATTTTTCCTTTTGACGATGGCGCTAAGATAGTTGAAGAAGAACAGAAGAAAATTCGAGAAATGGCTAATACCGCAGATCCCAAACCCAATACGGGCCAACTTGCTGTTCACAATGCTCAATACGAGTGGGATGAAGAACGCAATAAGGTTGGTCTAGAGCCCTGGCGAATTACCGTTCAAGACGCCATTGGCCATGATAAATTGATGCTTAAGCAGCATATTCAGAAATCAGACGATGCAGTCAAGCTGTGTGAAAAGATCAATAAAGTTGGTGTAGTTGATCTTCAGTATTGGGTGTGGCGCTCTTAATAGTTCTCCCGTCATTGTGCAACGCAATGACTAACTTGCCTCTCTTGCTTATACCCTCCCGGCAAGAGAGGCATTTTTTTATTTGACACGATCTTTGGTATGTGAGATAGTTCTTTCATCGGATGACGAAAGGAACAGACCAATGATTACCCAGCATTACATCTACATCTCAACTGGCGAAACCAATGGCTTTTACACACTTCGTTCAAAGCGTCATTTTCAGAGTGGCAATCATTTTGGGTATCGTGATAATTTCATTAAGAATTCTTCACGCGATTGGGATACTGCTCTTAAGGAAGCTCATTTCGTCGCCAAAGCTCGTGGAGCCAAGGTTATTACAGGCCCCGACGATAAATGGGATCTTAATGAATGGGGATCTGGAAAAACCTCTATACAGAACATTTCCAGATACGTCGAGTGGCAGGCATGGTTGATGGATGGCCTGATGCCATTCGGTAAGCACAAGGGTTCACCAATCGATTCATTGCCAGAAAGCTATCGCATTTGGTTACGTAAAGAAGCTGATGGTTCTAAATATTGGGATTTATTGATTAAGTTTCTTAAGTCGTTCGAAGCTGCTGATAATGCTTGGCAAGAAGAGCGCAACAAGATCCTTGAAAAGCGTCAGCAAGAGTGGAAAGCTGTTCGTGAGCGTTCTAATTGGATTGGCAACGTTGGTCAGCGTATCACTAAAGTTGTAACCTGCGAACACAAGCATCCATACGAAGGACACTTTGGTCCTGGTTACATCTCTACACTTCGCGACCAAAACGGTAACTGTTTCAAGACTTTCGGTACGTGTGCGCTAGTTGTTGGTGAAATGGCCGAAGTCAAAATGACTATCAAAAAGCACGACGAATGGAAGAATGAGAAGCAGAACGTTGTAACTCGATTGGCGGTAACTGCTTCTTGACAAATCAGTCATAGTGTGCGACTATTCATCATCGGATGAGAAAGGAACACACTATGACACTCACTACAATTTATATGATAGCCGTGTTCGCGGTGTTTACATGCAGTCTGATCATTTATGCATGGATCGCTGGATACGGTAGGACACGATTGGTCAATGTTGAAAGACTGGTTTACAAGGAAGAAACACCAGAGCCCACAAAGCCTGGGATTTTTGACCAGATTAGAAGTTTCACGAAGAGACCGACACAAACGGTTGATAATGTTAATGGTGAAGATGGAGAAATTACAGAAACTGATGCTGAAATTGCAACACGAATTCAGGACAGATTCTCAATCCTCGGATACCTAGCAGAGCAAGTTATCAATAACGAACTCCGCTCACTGATTATCGCTGGTCCTCCTGGCCTTGGTAAGTCTTACACTCTCGATCAGGCACTACTTGAGCATGATCCTGAAAAAGAAAGACATACAGTAATCAAGGGCTACATTCGCCCAACTGGACTGTACAAGATGCTCTATGAACGTCGCAATGAAGGCGACATTCTAGTGTTTGATGATGCTGACAGCGTGTTTAATGATGAGACATCTCTAAACTTGTTGAAGGCGGTACTTGACACCACAGAAGTTCGTGAAGTATCGTACATGTCAGAACGACGTTTGAAGGATGATACAACTGGTGAAATGATCCCGAAAACTTTCGAGTTCAAAGGAACCGTTGTTTTCATCACTAACCTGGATTTTGATGGAATTATCGAGAAAGGACACAAGTTAGCTCCACACTTTGACGCAATGTTAAGCCGTTCGCATTACATTGATATGGAGATGCACACAGAGCAGGATTACATCGTTAGGATCAAGCAAGTTATTGATCTTGGCATGCTTAAGGATCGTGGCCTGAAACCACATGAGATAGCAGATGTAATTCAGTTTATCGAGGATAACGCAAGTAAGCTTCGCAAGCTCTCACTTCGTGAAGCTATCAAGATTGCAGATCTTCGCAAGTCTGGTAAATCGAATTGGAAAAAAGTGGCGAAGGCAACGACATGCAAGAAGTAGTAGCAGTACTAACTTTTGACGACATAGCAATAGCAGTGTTATTGTTCATCGCAATATGGTCCGCTATATTTTGGTGGTTCGATTAATGAGGCAAGACTACTTTGATAACTTAAAAGTCGGCGATATCGTTACGCACGTGGATCTTCCAGACCGAAGATGGGTGATCTACCACAAGAACGAATCGCTTGGTGGATGGGATGCAGTGTTGCAGGGATCTATGAACCAGTTTGCTCGCGTTGAAACTGCTGAAAACTGGAACCTGCATTCCACAGTAATTGAACGAAGACGTTGGTACGATGATGCATCGAGTGCATAACCGAATGAGACTTGTAACTAACGACAATTCGTTGGCTGCAATATCAATTTGGAGTGCTAAATTGTATCGAATGAAACGCACAATAGAAGACAGAGGATATTATCATAAAGTACTTGTATTTCTTTTTGATGATTTTAGATGAGAGTGTCCTTGGCGTAAGCCTAAAGGCGTTCCTGCTATCATCCGATAAGGGCACTCTCGCCTAAAATCATCATGCAAAAATTGCTGGTAGATATATACATAATAGTAATGATACTGATCTTGGTCGCCTTCGCGGTGATTGATATCGCAACGTATCAGCCACCTTTAAACTGGAAGGAACTATTATGAAATTTTTACTAGCATTCATTACAGCAGCATTCTTGTCATTTTCACCAGCACAAGCAAAAGATATCACTGAGAAAACCATCAAAATTCAATGCATGAGTTTTGAAAATTTCAGGAAGAATATGGTTGATCCTGGTGGATTTTCGCCAATTGGTGAATGGATTTATAAACTAGACGAAGAAAAGAAAACGTACACATCTCTCGATACTTTGGTAAATCAGAACAGTCAATTTATCATTGCTGATGTATCTCGAAAAGAAGACGGCACTTATGAAGCGTGTGTTATAAAATTTGGTCAACGAAAAAGCGTAAGCGAATAAAAGGAAAGGGGCTGAAAGGCCCCTTAAGTTATGAATGAAGTTGACAGAGAATCAAATAGGATATTCAATTATTCTTTCAATTTTTTTGTGTGGAATGTTGGTATGTTTTTTGATAGCTGGAATCATGATAGAACGAGACGACAAAGCCAAACAAAGCTTTATTGAAATTTGTGTTGAAAAGGACAACACTAAAGACAATTGTTTGGCCATGCATGAAAAGTATCAAAGGACCATAAAATGAATAGAATTGTAGAAGTTGCGTTAGTTGCGCTTTTGGTTGCAGTTGTTGCACTAGCTATAAAACGAGCCGGTGAAGCAGATGCAGAGAAGCTTACGCTTCGTTCGTTGAAACCTTCCCATCAAACTTCTTCTTTATGGGACCAAAGTTATCGACAATATCGGCGTGTTCTTTTGGCCAACGAGCCTTTAGAAAACGAGATTTAGCAATCTTAGTGACGTTAACCGAGTTGCTTTGGTTACCACCAAGAATGTGATAGTATTTCGAATCCTCAGAAACGTAGATACCAACATGCCCCTTCCATCCAGACTTAGATCCACGCCAAAAAGTCATAATCGCACCATAACGTGGCGTAGTCGCGACACCGAACTTACCCCAATTCCGAGCACCAAGCGGGTTGTTAAATCCGATTCGGATGTCGTTGTCGTTCATGACGTGAGCAGTGAAGAGTCCACACCAAGCGATTCCGTCGTTGGTGTAGATGTTCTTGACAGTACCACCTAGTTGACGAGCCCAATTAATAATAGTGCTGTTGGATCTCTTACCAGCTACTTCACGCAAACCAACAAGCTTCTTAGCTGTCACCATCCATGGCAGTTCTTTCTTTTCTTCAACATCTTTTTCAAGTTTCGGAAAATCAAAATCTGTTTCTGGTAATTTAACTTCCAATTCGCCAAATCGTTCAGAAGCACGTTCTCCCATCTTACTGAACAATTTAAACAGTGTGTTGAACACTGTCGTGATGATCTTGATTAGGCCACCACCAACGTTTGTGAGGCTGTCGCCAACATCCTGATCTAGTGTAATGGAAGGCAACTTGACTTCTAGTTCACCAACATCAGTTTCGCCTGCTAGTTCCAAGCAATCCTGAAGCTCATTTTTGTAACGTGTATAAACAATATTATTTTTTATATTTTTAGATAGTGAACGCAATCCTAGAACATATTCTGAACGTTCTTTGAATAGTTTTTTTATCTGATCTCTTGGATCATTAGGCACGCCACCTTCAGCTGCTTCAGAAACTACGTACTTTGCACGTCCATGTTGAACAGACATGCTGAATAGAGCTTCTTGAACACCACGATCATTTGTATCAAAACCTTTCTTGCGCGCGTGATCACGCAATGGCAGGTAGTGAGTGGTGGCATAATATGCCTTTTGCGCGTACGCAAAGCCTTCAGGATCGGCGCGAGCAACTTCGACGTACTTGCGATCAAATGAAGGCGTGGCTGGCTTCATAGAGCCAAATTTTGCGCGATATGGCGCACCCCATTTTGAGCGAAGAAATGCGCCCATAGAATACGCGCCAGATAATTGATGAATACCATATGAATTTTTACCGGGATCACCCCATGAACTACCGTTTGAAACGAAGTCAACACCACGACCACCGGATTCATACTCAGCAGAAACTTTTCCTAAGTCTCTCGGAAATGACATATTGCCCCCCTTTACATGAATGAACCTATCTGCTATTTAGCGGATCAGGCTGTTTATCGCGCCTGTAAGTGAGCAACCGAAAGGAATACAATGTCTATTCTCCAAAAATTTCATGAACAATATGAAAGCAAAGAACCCAAAGTTTTGACTGTTGATGATTACCTTGAACAGTGCAAAAAAGACAGGCTAGCGTACGCTACTGCTGCCGAACGAATGGTTGAAGCAATTGGTGAACCAGAATTGGTTGACACGTCGAAAGATGCTCGCCTTTCACGCATCTTTGCCAATCGCACCATCCGCGTGTATCCAGCATTCAAAGATTTCTATGGGCTGGAAACTCCCATTGAATCTATCGTTGGTTATTTTAAACATGCCGCACAAGGATTGGAAGAACGTAAACAAGTTCTCTATCTCCTTGGTCCAGTTGGTGGTGGTAAGTCATCCTTGGCCGAACGTCTCAAAGAATTGATGCAATTGCATCCGATCTATGTATTGGCCACTGAGAAAGGCGAAGTTTCTCCAATCTTTGAAAGTCCGCTTGGTATTTTTGAAGATCGTGCTGATCAATTAGAAGTTTCCAAAGAATATGACATTCCAATTCGCTATTTTGGAAACGTTATGTCGCCATGGGCAATCAAGCGCCTAAGAGAATATCGCGGCGATCTTTCTAAGTTTCGCGTTCATCGCATCATGCCATCCAAGCTTGAGCAGATCGGCATTACCAAAACCGAACCGGGCGACGATAACAACCAAGACATTTCAACATTGGTTGGCAAGGTGAACTTGCGCAAGCTTGAATTCTTCGATCAAAACGACGCTGACGCGTACAGCTATTCTGGTGGTCTTAATCGCACTACGCAAGGATTGCTGGAATTCGTCGAGATGTTCAAAGCACCAATCAAGATGCTGCATCCGTTGCTTACTGCTACTCAGGAAAGCAACTATGCTGGTAGTGAGAACGTTGGGGCAATGCCATTTCAGGGTGTGATTGTTGCACACTCAAACGAAAGTGAATGGCAAAGCTTCCGAGGTAATAAGAACAACGAAGCATTCCTTGATCGTATTTGCGTAATCAAGGTGCCTTACTGTCTTCGCGTGACTGATGAAGTCAAGATTTACGAGAAGATGGTTAAGGATTCAAGTTTGGGTGAGTCGCCATGCGCGCCGAAAACCCTGAATATGCTCGCGGAGTTCTCGGTGCTCACACGTTTACACGAACATGAGAATAGTACTCCCTATTCAAAAATGCGCGTGTATGACGGCGAGAATATCCGCGAGCACGATCCGCAAGCCAAGACGTTGCAAGAGTATCGTGATGTTGCTGGCGTTGATGAAGGCATGGACGGAACGAGTACACGTTTTGCGTACAAGATCCTATCCAACACATTCAACTATGGTGCAGACGAGATTGCAGCTGATCCTGTTCACCTGATGTACGTTCTTGAACAAGCTGTCAAGAAAGAACAGTATGGTGATGAAATTGAGAAAAAGTATCTCGCTTTCATTAAGGAAAACCTATCTGCTAAGTATGCTGAGTTTCTTGGTAATGAAATCCAGAAAGCTTATCTCGAAAGCTACAACGATTACGGACAAAATTTGTTCAATCGTTACCTGGAATATGCCGACGCTTGGCTACAGGATTCAGAATACAAAGATCCGGATACTGGTTTGTTGATGGATCGTGCTCTTCTGAATGAAGAGCTTGAGAAGATGGAAAAGGCAGCTGGTGTTGCCAATCCAAAAGACTTCCGAAACGAAGTGGTGAACTTCTGTTTGCGCCAGAAAGCTGACTCTGGTAAGGAAGTCAAATGGACAAGCTATTCGGTCTTGCGTGATGTGATCGAAAAACGCATGTTCAGCCAGATCGAAGATCTGTTGCCTGTTATCTCGTTCGACGATAAGAAGTCATCAGAGATGCAGAAAAAACACGACGACTTTGTTGCACGTATGGTTGAGAACGGCTATACTGCAAAGCAAGTTCGTCGCCTAGTTGACTGGTACACGCGCGTACGTAAGTCACGCTAAAGAGTTTGGTAGGGGTGTTGCTAAACAGCATCCCATTTTACGAAGTGGGTTGTGCCTACCCGTAAGGATGGCAAGGGCACTCCTACCAATCAGTTAGGGGACAGCCGCGAGGCAGGCGCGTTGGGCTGGTTATGAGTTCTAAATGGCCTGCCACCAACTTTAGTAGGTGGTGATGATTTCTCTGATATCAAATAAAATAAGTGATCTTATTAATAATGTTGCGCATGCTTCACATAATGAAATTTCTATGCGTTTGCGAAACATTTTTATGATGCAACGCATAAAATTAAATTTTGGTTCTAATAGTAGTGGAAACAAGAGACAAACAATTCGAGAAGCACTTAAACATGCATTTAGGTAGAATAATAAATTCAATAGAATATCGTGCAGGTTTTGATGGTCCTTTTACATTTTTTAATGTAAAAGATTCTATAAAGAATAAATTTTTAGATTATCGACGAAAAAGACTTGGATACACCATTAAAAATGCAATTTGGATTAGTATCTACAAAGATATTAATACACTATATAAATAATATAAGGGACAACAATAGAAGAATCATATGATAACCATAGATTACTGTTCTGATCTCCACATGGAGATTAATTCAAATGTACAAGATCACGTAAAACCAGTAGATCAAACTGGTGACATTCTCATCCTTGCAGGCGACATAACCTGCTATCGTTTCTTCAATCCAAAACGTACAGACAATGAAGCTCGTAGCATGCGTAAACGTTTTGCTCGTTTCATTAACTCACAACCACACGAACACATCTTGTGGCTCCCTGGAAATCACGAATACTATGGTACTCAATTTCATGGAATGGTTGAGTACATAAAAGAACTTTGTGAATCTTATGATCCCAGATTGAAAGCAATTAACAATGAAGTCTTTATGTTTAAGGATCTTAATCTTTATTGCTGCACATTTTGGACTGATATGGATCGCTATAATCCTATCGCAATGATGTCTGTTGGCGACTTTATGCGTGACTTCCAAGTGATCGGGAACGGCAAAAAGAAACTGTTCACACCAGATGATGCGTATACTGAGCATATGAAAAGTATGGAGATGATTAAGAATGCATATGAAGATCGTGGCGATCAAAAATTTGTTGTGGCAAGTCACCACGGCCCTTCGATGCAGTCCCATAGCTATGCTCGTTTTGGCGACTCTGATGTTAAGTACGGGTACCTATCTGAGTATGGTGATTGGATTGCAGATACGGATATCCTAGCCTGGATACATGGCCACACCCATCACAATGTGGATTACCGCATAAATGAAACCTTGATTACTTCGGCAATGTATGGTTATCTGGGGCATGACAGACCCTTGTCAGATAAAAAGATGCCATTCGGAAGGATTTACGTGTGACCCATATAATTGATCGCCGACTTAATCCAAAAGACAAAACGATTAAGAACAGAAAAAGATTTATTGATCTTCATCGCGATGAGCTGAAAAAGCAGGTTAAGCAAATCATCAATTCTGGTGATGTTGATCTTTCAAGCTCCAACAAACGTGTGAAAGTTAATCCTATCACGCAACCAACGTTCCACAACAATCGCCAAACAGGCAACAAAGATTTTGTTCTGCCTGGAAACAAGGAATACATTCCTGGTGACGAGATTGCCAAGCCACGCGGTGGTGGTGCTGGTCAAGGTGGTTCTGAAGGATCTAAGGACGCAAAACCGGGCGAAGTTGATTTCGAGTTCGTGCTGACGAACGAAGAATTTCGCGATTTCGTTTTCGAAGAATTAGAACTTCCTGACTTTGTTAAAAAGCAGCTGAAGAATGTAATTCAGTACGATATCGTCAACTCAGGTTTTAAATCTGAGGGCACACCAGCACAGCTTGATATCATGCGATCAATGCGTAATTCGATTGGTCGTCGCATTGGTCTGAAGCGTCCTAAGACTGACGAGATTCGCAAACTTGAGCGTATGCTTGAAGAAGATCATTTGACGCCAACATTCAGGCAGCAGCTTGAAGAAGAGCTTGCAGAGCTTGAGAAGCGACGTAAGGCAATTCCTTACCTTGATCCATTTGATGTGCGATATCGCGACCAGCGCAAGGTGTATCGTCCACACACGCAAGCTGTAATGATCTGCCTCATGGATGTGAGCTATTCCATGCAAGAGGAAGATCGAGAAGTTGCTAAGCGATTCTTCATGCTACTGAACTTATTCTTGCAAAGCAAGTATAAGAATGTGGAAATCGTATTCGTTGCACATCACACCGAAGCTTGGGAGTGTGATGAGGAAGAATTTTTCCGTGGCAAGGAAAGTGGTGGCACAATTGTGAGCAGTGCGCTTGAACTTGCTGAGAAGATCATCAAAGAACGCTACAAGCCAGAAGACTGGAATATCTATATTGCGCAAGCATCGGATGGTGACAGCTATGGCGGTGACGAGCAAGCCATCAGATCATCGGCAGAACGCCTACTAAAGACGGTTCAGTATTACGCGTACGTCGAAGTCCTGAATGCTCACAAGCGCGCGTACGCATCTTACATGGGTACGTCAGTTCTTTGGAACACTCTTAAGTCGTTGCTTTCTTACCAAAATCTTGCTATGCAAGAGGGCGTAACGTTGCAGACAGTTTGGAAAGTTTTCTCCAATTTGTTCCATCGTTCTAAGAAAGATGATAAACACATTTACGGAGCAAAGACCAATGCCTAAACCATTGTTTGAAGCTGGTGCGGATTGGAATTTTGATCTTATCAGAGCAGTCGATGAAGAATGCTCAATCATTGCGCACGAAGAATTGGGTGTAGACATCTATAAGAACCAGATCGAGATTATCGATTCTGGCCAGATGTTGGAAGTTTATTCGTCAATTGGTTTGCCGATCATGTATGACCACTGGTCATTTGGTCAGGCACACCTACGTGACGAGCATCTGTATCGCAAGGGGCTAAAAGGGCTGGCCTATGAGCTAGTCATCAACTCTGATCCATGCATCTCTTACCTCATGGAAGAAAACAGCATGGCTATGCAGACGTTGGTGATTGCTCATGCGTGTTATGGACACAACCATTTCTTTAAGAACAATTACTTGTTTAAGCAATGGACCAGTGCTGACAGCATCATCGATTATCTGGTGTTTGCTAAGAACTACATCGCAGAATGTGAAGAGCGTTATGGTCCTGAACCAGTTCGAGACATCTTGGACGCTGCACATTCTATTCAGCAGTATGGCATTGATCGTTACAAGCGACCAAAGAAGCTGAATAAGAAAGAAGAGGAAGAGCGTCAAAAGCGACGTGCTGATTATCTTCAAAAGCAAGTAAACGAGCTGTGGTCTACGCTACCTGAACCTGAAATCAAGCGTGCTAATAACATGGTTGAAGATTCACGGTTGCAAGACAAGAAACTTCCCAAAGAACCACAAGAAAATCTTCTTTACTTTATCGAGAAGAATTCACCAGTGCTTCAATCCTGGGAACGTGAGATCGTGCGGATTGTGCGCAAGTTGGCGCAATACTTCTATCCGCAACGACAAACCAAAGTGATGAATGAAGGCTACGCATCCTTTGCTCATTATTACATCCTACATCGCATGTACGAGAAAGGTCTGTTGACTGAAGGTACTATGCTGGAAATCTTGCATAGTCACAGTTCAGTTACGACGCAACGTGCATTTAATCAGAAAGGCTATGGTGGCTTTAATCCGTATGCTTTGGGTTTTGACATGATGATGGACATCAAACGCATCTGTGAAGAGCCCACAGCCGAAGATATGGAGCACCTACCACACTTGGAAGGCAAGAAGTGGAACGAGGCATTGCTAGAAGCTGTTGCGAACTATCGCGACGAAAGTTTCGTGATGCAATATCTCAGTCCGCGCGTCGTTAAGAAGTGGGGTATGTTCCGCGTGCATGATGAAGAAAATGCACCAGCGTATCGCGTTGAAGCTATCCAGAATGAAAAGTATTTCAAGGATATTCGTCGTAGCTTGTCACAGCAGTATTCGTTGAGCAACATGATGCCCAACATTGAAATCGTAAATGCTAACGTGACTGGCAGCAGGATGCTTGAATTGCTTCACACGCCGGTTAATGGTGAGCGCCTGGACGAAAAGACCAAGCGTGACGTTCTCCAGTACATGGAGTTTATGTGGGGCTATACAGTAGCTTTTCAGAACGATGTGGAAGAATCACCAACAGCAAGCATTACGTATCATGATGACGCGATACCGTATTAGAACTGATTGTAAATCACGCGTGTTGCGTTTGATTAGGACAAAAATCACGCGCGATATATATGCAAGAACAACCTTCATTGTGCGTAACAAAATATCAAGGCATGAGCCATTAATGATGGTAACAAACACACCATCAATTGTGCATGCTTTGATATTGGAGATACGTTCATCATGAATAATGTAGCACTAGCAATTCTTGCATTGGGATTATTTGCATTAATAATCCCATTTGTAAGATGTGTTGTTTTAAAAGTACCAAAACCAGAAATAATTGATTTCATTGCTGGTGCAGCATTTGTAGGATGCTGTTATGTCTCTGCATTGGTTCAAATAAATAGTTAGTATATGTGGATATTCGAAAATGAAGATGAGTATTACGAGAGCGATTATCTCGTAGTAATTCTGTGGAATATGTCTAAGGCTAGATTATGTGAAAAATGGAGGTATGCATTTGGGAAGCGTAAATGAAGAATTATACTATAACCATAACTGTTTTAAGACGTAATGAGACAGATCTACAAGCAATGAAGGATCTGATCAACGTTTGCCTCTACCGAGCATTTCAGATCCGTTTCGAGCGCAATTTTAATCCACCGGATAAGTGGACACTTACAATTCCAGATTGTAACGAAAGCGCCAAAGATTCTCTGTTAGAAAAGACAGATCGAATCACAAAATTATACGGCACAAAAATCACAACATGGGTAACTGAATGAAAAACATCTTGTTTATTCATGGTGCTTGGGCATCACGAAATGGGTTTAATTATATCGCAGATAACGTAAGTGACAGGTTTGACAGAAACATCTATTACTTTGAATATGATTGTCAAACAGAAGATCCTAGCTCAATCATTGAACGTGCCACCATAGAATGCGAACAGCTGGCCGCACAAGGCAAAACAGTTGTTGTAGGGCATTCACTAGGTGGCATTCTTGCGTTAAGCCTAGCGGACATTGAGAACGTCACCAACGTCATGACGATTGCCTCTCCTATCAATGGGATCGATGGCATCCATTATTTCATGTACTATTTTTTGATGGCGAAAGCTCCGATCTTTAAGCATCTAACGCCACACTCAGCATTTATCAGTTCGCTGAAGAATAAGAATTATGACAATGAAACTATTGATATCGTGGTTGCTAACAAAGGATTTAACGTGGCCATGTCAGATCGTGCGACTGATGGGACCATTTCTGTCGAAAGTCAGGTTAAATGGATTCCTGAAAACGCTAATCTGCACATGATTGAAGCAAATCACCACGAAGTTTTAAATATGCCAAAAGTGGTAAGCATTCTTAGAAATCGATTGTAACCTAAATAATAACGTCGCAATTACGCGATAAAAATAAGGAGGATTACTTATGCTCGATAAAGTTAAAGAATGGTTGGCAGATTTCAAAGTCTGGGCAACTGCTGCTATTGCTGTTTTCGCCGAATGGTCTCTCGGCATTATTGAAGCAGTTTCTAAACTGTTTGGCTAATTTCACGTCAACTAATTACCCCATGATAAATCAATTATGGGGTAATGATATGTACATTTATAACGTGGTCATCAAAGAAGTTATTGATGGTGACACGGTTAAAGTAGACATCGATCTTGGTTTTAATATGTGGATGAATAATCAAAACATCCGTTTATATGGGATTGATGCACCAGAATCTAGAACAAAAGATTTGGTTGAAAAGAAATTTGGCTTATTAACAAAAGCCGTTGTTGAAGAATATTTGCCAGTTGGACTCAGGACACAAATGGTTTCTGTAATGTCTCAGAAAGGCAAGTTTGGTAGAATCATGGGAGAGTTTTTGGTAGAAGACAAACCAAAAAACTTCTTTAATCTCAATAGGTTCCTGGTTGACAATCATTATGCGGTTAAATATGATGGACGAAGTTCAAGAGATGTATTGAAAGAAGAACATCACAATAACCGAAAGGTATTGATCGAAACAGGAAAACTGAATGGATAATGATTCAAGCAATTTAATTATCGAGAAGATCGGTAATGATATTATGGAATTAGCGTCAACAAATGAATTAAATTATATAGACGCTTGCATCGCATATTGTGATGAACATGATATCGAATATGATTCAATTGCAGAAGTAGTAAAGAAACATCAGCAATTGAAAAACCTTGTGCAGTCGGATGCGCAAAGTTTACATTTTATGGAAAAAGAAAACGCAACTGAATTTCAATATGAATAGGAGATAAATTATGGGTAGTAACACTGTATGGATTGCTGTTGCCGTTGCCGCTGCTATTGTCGCAATTATGGTATGGGGCGGTGTAGACGCACAATGGGCAACAGATGCTTTTAATTCGAATGATCGATAACAAAAATTTAGGGCCGGATTTTCCGGCCTTATTAATTTAAAGGGGGAACTAAAATGGGTGACTGGGTAAAGGAAAATGCACCATGGGAAAAGCGCAGAAAGCGTGAAGAGAAAGAAGCTCGACTTCGTAAAGTTCGTGAAGAAATTCAAGCACGGATGGATGAAGCGGAAAGAGAACAGAAAGAACTAGATGACGAATCGCCTAAAGGATCAGATGGACTCCCAGAACGAAGCACGTTTGAAAAAGCACGTGACAGAGTTCTTAATTGGTTTGGACGAGATGAGCCAGAAGAAGTTAAACCTGAACCGAAAGACGAGAAGAAAGCTCCAAAAATTGAACGAGAAAAAACTTTCAAAGTCCCACCGCGAACACGACGAGTAGTTGTGACCATCACTACACCAAGTGGACGTTCAAAGAGCTATACAATTACCAATTATATTTCTATCAATTCGGGTGATATTTTACACGTTAAGGCATTGTAATCGTTAAAAGTTTGTGCCATAAATACCTTGGCTATGCATAAGCATGGTAATACAACGTAATACGAGGTAATATATGAACTTTAACGAACTGAAGAATAATCGTGGTGCTGCTCTTAAGGCACTCCAAAAAGAACTAGATGAAGCATCAAGCCCAAAAAAGAAAGATCAATGGAAAGATGATCGTTTTTGGCAACCAACTGTAGATAAGGTTGGTAATGGTGGTGCAGTTATTCGCTTTCTGCCATCTCCATCTGGTGATGCACCTTTTGTAAAAGTTTGGTCACACGGATTTCGTGGTCCTACTGGACAATGGTACATCGAGAATTCTCTTACCACCATTGGTGAGAAAGATCCTGTAGGAGAGCTGAACAATAAGCTCTGGAATGCAGGGAACGAGGATCAAGCTCGTGATCAAAAGCGAAGATTGCATTTCATCTCTAATGTTTTGGTTTTGAAAGATCCTGCCGATTCTGAGAATAACGGGAAGGTATTCCTGTTTAAGTACGGCAAAAAGATTTTTGAAAAAATTGAAAACGCCATTAGGCCACCGTTTGATGATGAAGGCCGAACTCCAGATGACGATAATTATGATCCTGTGAACGCAATCGATCCATTCGATATGTGGGAAGGTGCTAATTTTCGAATTCTGATTCGGAAGCACGAAGGGTTCCGTAACTACGATTTATCGAAGTTTGACGCCGCTTCGGCTATAGCAAAATCTGATGCTAGACTTAAAGAAGTTTTTGACGAATTGTATGATATTCAAGAATTCGTGAATCCAGAAAACTTTAAATCTTATAATGAATTGAAAGCACGCCTGCATAAAGTGCTTGGAATTGATGATGAGTGGTCTGCTGCTGAAGAACAAAAAGAGAAAAAATCCTCAAAAAAGGACGATTCTCTTGAAGAAAACGATGAAATCTCATCGAGCGATGAGGTTGATGATGATTTCGATTTGGATAAGCTAATGGAAGAAGTGACTTAATATTAGCTAACACATCACAAAAGCCTAAAGGGGAGCCGTTTGGTTCCCCTTTTTTGTTAAAATTTGGGAAAAACTAAATAGGCATAGGAGAACTGGCTACTCTCCCAAAAAGAATACTGTGTTAGCTAACAAAGGAGAAAGATATGTCTGAGAATTTCCCAGCTGATGTCTTTAACCATGACGTACTTTGGCTTTACGATATGTTCCGACGCTTCCATCAGGAAATGGGACGTTCGCAATCTGCGCCGGTATCCGGTATGATTGTGGCTGACCAAGCACGCCTGGAAAGCTATCTGAGCGCTATTCGACAAGCTGTCGCATGGATTCAAGACACGCCATTGCTCGATCTTCCTGAAACTCACCCACGGCCATACAGCCTGGAAGCGTTTCCGGATGAGCTTAACGTAGAAAACGAATCAATTAACGTGATCCTACGTCTGATTCGTGCGTCTGCTGTAGAACTCACTAACAGCCAATCGGCGCGTTATAGTTCTCGATTGCAACCATTTGATCAGGATCGCTTGATTGCTGTGGTTGACAAGATTGACGCATTCCTTAACAACTTCATTCGTGCACAGGCCGTTCCGTTGGATCTGCCGGAAAGCTCGCCTGAAGAGCCTATTGGTCCGGATGGACTGATTGGTCTAAATCCGTAAGGACAGAAACTTAGGAAAGGGGCCTTTCGGCCCCTTGACTTTGTCTGGAACACTTGATACGTAGGACATGGTAGTTAGTTTCGCCGACACGACTGCCGACGATTGGTGGCTGGTACTAATGCCCAGAGTATCCAGCCACCAATTTTATTATGGGTATCATCATGCGCGCAAAAAGCCACATAAATCGAGATGTCAGAAGATGTTCTGTTAATCGTGCATTAGATAATGCTGCTATTGAAATAGAAGCAAAGATGTTTTTTCTTGCTTGGTCTAAAGTAAAAACTCCACTTGATAATCAAACGCATTATTTCATAAACATTGAAGTGGCAAAGGAATTTCGTCGATGAAGCCCGAAGCCAAATCTCGAATACTCTCTGAAATCATAGATCCAATGTTTATCTATGCGCAAATCCAAGCCGAAAATTTAGTTCATCGAGATATTGAAGTTAAAGCTTGGTTTGATGTTAGAAATGGGGTTGGTCTTCAACTTATTCTGGCTATAGAACGAGAAACATCACATGCAATTAAGAACCACTGTAAAAACCTTGGTTGAAGAAGCAACCTATGACGATCAATTCGATATATCTTGTAATAAAGATATCATCGTATTCACTGTTGATAGAGTTGTCTATTGGAAAATCATAGAAGAATTTTCTCAATCTGATGATCTGCTAACTGATTTATTGCGAGATGAGTTTCAATGACAAGAAAAATATCTAGTTACATATATGATGCGGTAGATCATGATCAGTTCATGAAGACATGCGATAGGCAAATAATCAGTGGTGATGTAGATCATATTGTCTATTATGGAATTCTGGTTTTTTTCGAAAATTTCAGTGACTTAAAAGGCGTAATAGAAGTGTCTCTACACGGAGAATTTCAATGAAGCCTTACATAATGCCATCTGTCAGAATGCGGAACGCTTTGCAACATTTTGTGTGGGCGAAGCTTGACAACACATTGCTTTGTAGTAATGTGGAGACGATCACATGGTTGGACGTATATCAGCCTCTAAATAATGAGTTAGAGCAATTGATCCTTATCGAGACGAGGAAAGCCGTTGATAAAGAAACCAGAAATGTCGATCCGTATCCAATTCACCAACTCTGAAGGCGAAACCGAATTCATCGAACGTGACGCTACCGTAAAAAATAAAGCAGAAGCCAAGGCTTTGTTACGTGCCGTATGGACCACATACAAAAGTTCTTCAGGTGCACAAGACACACTTGAATCATTGAAAGAAGCTGAAGATGAGCACGACTACTACACAATCAACTCCGATGGCAGACCAAATTGGTATTAGATTTCTTCAAAGCAGCAAACGACGCTTTGCTTTAAATCTTCCGTATAGATACGAAATTTGGACTAAAGCAAAAGAAACACAAAGTCATTGGATTTTTTGGACGAAAGAAGTTGACGTTAACAAATCTCAGTGGATTGAATCTTCTGAAAGATTTACTTTCCATAATGATACTTCTATTGCTATTGATGAACTTGTGTGGTTCAAACCAATACGAATAAAGCCAACTGTTTATGATTTAGAACGTTTAGATGGTTTCTATATTACTGATTCTGAAAAAAATGCATTGATTAACACAAATGGATTTATGTCAAAAGTTTTAGTCGATGACTTGTTTGCATTACAATTCAGACTGGCGAATTCCATTAAAAATTTCTGTTGGCTTTACCCAACAATAGAAGATCTCTATAAAGAGATTGACAGACTTCATGGTGTAGAAACTGAGGAACAAGACGATGGCACGGAAAATATCGAACCTAGATCTGATGGAAGCGATTGAGAGCATTTCTGATCGGGTTGACAAGATTGAAAGAAAGATCTTTGATTGCGATATAGAGCATGTTGAAGATCCAACACCTACGCCTGATTACAGCAATATGAAAGTGTTCGACGACGAGCTTTGGAATAAAATTCCAGAACCACTATTAAATGATTACGAACAAGCACCAAGGCTTGTTTTCATGGTACGTTCACAAATAGTCAGTGTGACTAGCATGGATTACGATGAACACAACAACAACTTTTACGTAGATCTAGAATAGGAGAAGATATGTCTGAACCAGAAGTAAATAAAAATCGTCCAGCACTACAGCTGTTGGACAGCACTATCGACACATCTGATGGTAGCGATTCAGTGCCGATCTTCACACTTCATTTCGACGGCAAAGTAGACGTTGATTGGAATAAGATGGTTGAAGCCAAGAATCGATTCCTGAAAGAGAATTCAACTGACAGTGCAGACATCCTTGCTGCCGCAATCTGGATTACAAAGAACACTTAATATATGACTGACGAAACTGAAAAACCTAAGAAGCCTAAAAGTCCGTTCAAAAAGATTAAGGTTCCTAGAAAATGCCTGAAGGGGCGCGTAACAGTAACTCTCATGCGATGCCCAGATGGCACTTGGCGACCAATCGCAAGTTAGCCAGTCGATAATCCAGTATCAGGATCTACGTCGAATGTCATGAGCCGTTCGAACTCATCCGCTACAGAATCTACAGAGCCGTCAGAAATCAAGTTCAGGTTTTTGGCGGCTTCTCTCACTTCAAGCTCATAATCCCAATACGTGACTGCTGAGTAGTACACAAATTCCGTATTGGAGATATTCTCAAACAGCGTTACAACCTCATCCACAGACACGTTAGCATCGCTTGTCTGGCCTATCAAATCTCGGCCAACGGACGTGTTAGCAAACGTGTTGCCTGTCACGTTTTTGACTCGGATCATGGTGCTGTTAGAAGTCTCGATTTGCCCATTAGCAACCACATCCTCAGTACCAGTTGACTTAATATCCACAAGTTCACCAACTTGCAATGCTGTGCCACTGTTATTGGTTGAAATTGAGTATTGCAGAATTTTATTCGTGTTTTGTACGATATCGTCAGGACGACGTTCGTAATGAGAAATTTCAGTTGGCCTTACGTAAACTGGACGCCAATATTTCTTCAATATGTCAGCCAACTGATTGTTGAAATAAGCCACCGAAAGATTGGTTGTGTCGCTTTCCCAATTGTTGATATAATACTTAATGTATTTCTGGGAATTAACGATTGTGCCATATTTTTGAACAATCAATTCATTGAATGTTTCTTCAGTATTATACCAGCCATAATAGGGATCGATAATCTCGTTTGAAAGCAATGCCATCCATTCAAAATTGGCATCGTCATAATAGTATTCTGCTAAGTGATCCGTCCTTAAATGGCCAGTAATTTCGTATGGATAAAAGTTATATGGTGCAGTAGATGCATCTAGATTAAGCAGCGTTCTGCGCGTTAAATCACGACAACGCGTGTTTGCGTAATCCATTTGTGGAAAGTTTTGGAAATAAGGAGCTGCCATTTAAGTTTCCTATAAATAATACGTAATTACATCTTTATTTATAAGGACAACAGATGCCAGGGCTCACCAATTTCCAACGATCAGGACAGGGCGAAAATGCGTTTAACTTTAATAGTAATCAAAATGGTTTCAGTGGTATTGCTTCTAGTTCTCGCGGCAGGAATCCCGCGTCAGTCATCGGGGAACGAACGGCTAGTCAAACCGGAGCAAACATTACCTCATTCCCATCAGACTTACCGCCGATCAAATTCAATATAATTCAAGCAGAATTTGATACTACAATAAGTCAAGCAATTGGTAGACTTAAGTCTAAGGGATTGATACAGCTACCTGTTCCATTGAATATGAATGATCCACACAGGGTGATCTATAATGATGGATATTCATATCTTGGAACACTTGGCAACGCTGCTACTACTGGTACATCTGGTTTTCTTGGTACTGGACCAACAGCACTTCAACAATTAGGTTCAGCTTTTGGTCAAGGTATTGGTGCTGGTGTGCGAGCATTAGGATTTTCTCTTAATAGTTTTCGTGGTGTCACTATCGAACAACCACAATTTAAAAATCACCAATTGAATTGGAAATTTTCTCCTAAAACACCATCTGAATCAATTGCATTACAGAAAATTTTATATAATTTGAAAAAATCTAGTGCTTTGCAATTTAGTCAGGCTGGTAGATTTGTTTTTACGTTTCCAGATATTTTCATTCCATTCTATTCTAATGCACCAATGATGTATAAATTCAAGCCATGCGTATTAACTTCTGTTGATGTTGATTATGTTGGCGGCAATGAAGGCCCTTCATTCTTTGGAAGTACTCAAGCTCCTGAATCTATAGTTGTTCAATTGTCTTTTCTAGAAATTGAATATTGGGTTAGAGAAGATTTTGCAAAAGATGAAGTTGATGGATTGCCATCAACTAATCCAGCTGGTGCATGGAATTGGTATGGTATTGATGATCAGCTTGGTGCTGTTGAAAGAGCTGTTAGAGGCACACAACAAGCGGCAGATGAAAATTTATCTAGTGGAAATGGACAAACTATAAATTCTAGTCCGTTTGGAGGTAATCAAACTCCGTAATGAATATTAAGTTAACGGCGGGTTTATTTGCTGGACTTTTAGAAGGACTGACTGACGGTGATCTAAATACCGGATCGTCTTTTGGTACCGAAGATAAACCACAAGAAAATTATCGTTCAATAGAAAATGCTCCTAACGATCAAGTTAGGACGCAAAGAATGGTTGCAACCATTCGTCGAATTGATCGTCGTGTTGTTCGTGCAGAAAACAATCTTAAAAACATTCGTCGTTCATTTGATAAAACTCAAAAAGATCTTGAACGTCGTCTTAATCGTCGTGATGCAGCAGCCGAGTTTACAAATACCAAAAAAGCAAACATTCGCACTCCTATTAGAAAAAATAAATCTGGTTTAGATGGGTTATTGACTGGCGCTGGTGTTGGCCTTGGTGCAGCGGCAGCTGGTGGTATTATGGGTAGCATACTAAGAGCGTTGCCAAAAATTGCTGCGCGCGCTGGTTTGCTTGGTGCTATTGGTTATGCTGGCTATAAAATGTTTGAGTTTTTCAAGAAAGATCGTGATGCTTGGCAAGCCAGAATGGAAAAGAATCAAGGACAGTTTTGGCGAGATCAAATTGAAAACACCAAGAAACGATTTGATGAAAGCGCTGATAAAAAGATAGCTGATGCTGTTAAGAAAATGAAACAGCAAAACGTTCCTACTGAAGTTATTAAAGATAAAGCTCGTGATGCTATCAATGAAAAAAATGCTGTAAAAAGTCCAGTTCAACGCGACGTTGAATCGGCAGCAACTAAAGCACGTCGAGAACATCGTAAGAAAGAAACATCACGTGAACGTATAATAAGGGAAAGAAAAGAACATCTAGAAAAGAAACAGCAAGAAGAAAATAAAAATAATATAATTTCAGAAGTTAAAAGTGCAGTAGAAGTAAAAAAACCTACTGTAACTATGACAAAAATTGTTGACGATGAAAATTCTTTGCCTGAACGCAATCCAGTCAGAACGCACAGAGCTGCTATCAGGCTAGACGACACACCAGCAAAGCATGAAGATTTTCGTAAAAGAGCTGAGTTTCTGAAGTTTGGTAAGTTGCCACGTGGTTTTGAACACATTGCGGGCAATCAAGGCTTGCTTGGTAAACCGGGCGCTGTAGCAGCACGTGGTGCACAGCCATTTGGTGGCATGTCTGGTGGTGGATCTAACTATGCTGTACCATCTGGTGGTAGCTCGTTTAATATGGGCAGATCGGCTGGTATTGGGCAAGGGCAAACATTCACATCTGCACAAAAACCATCTGATTTTCAATCTGGCCAAAAGAATGCAATTCCAGCAGAAGCATACAAAAACTTTGGTGATGGATCTATTCGAGTAGATTCTAAAGGTAATGTTGACAAGCAACAGTATTATAATGCTGCTGTAAAAAGATTTGCTAGTTCTCCACTAAATGGTTTTGTTCCTGAAGATGGTTACAAGTATGGTATCACCAAGGGATCGCCTGAAGAATGGGCAAACCTTGCTATGCGTCTCACTAAGGTTGAATCGAACTTTAATGTCAATGTCACCAATATGGCTGATCCTGGTGGCTCGCGTGGTTTGATGCAATGGGGCAATCATCATGGCATCAACAATAGCAACTGGCGTGATCCTAACGCACAGCTAGATGCGTTGGTGTCTGCTGCCGACATGTGGGTTGTTAAAGGTGGTGGTTACATCAATCCGCCTAAAGGAATCAAAGCTAAACGTTATCATGGTTGGGGTGGTTTGTCCTCTATGTTCAGTACAGTGAGGAATAACAAGGTTAACCGGGGCAACGTATTTGACGTTGGCAACAGATTAGCCAGCAACGCACCAAAACGAATTGAAGATCCTAAAGAGAAAACTGGTGCCGCACTACCAAAGGTTTCTTCTCCACAACATCAGATTAAGAAGATTCAGAGAGAAGCTGAAACTCTTTTGAATAAAGAAGATGAAATATTCAAGCAAGAAACTGATGAAGACCAATTTAATCTAAAAAAGCAACGTCAAGAAGCACCAGAAATAACTAAATTTCAAGAACAAGCAGCTTCTAATGTTTCAAGTGCTGAGAATAGATTACGTAATACAGAATTGAGTAATCGTCTTTTGGGCACTGGTGATTTTGGTATTGAATATCGCACGCGACGACAGATGCGACAGCAAGGCGAACGTTACGGCAATCGTCCTGGCAAGAGATCTATTTTCTTGGATTTCAATGCACCGGCAGCTGGTACTAGAGCTAAAGGATTTTTGATGGTTATTCCTGATAACGCATCACCAGCTGAAATCAAAAGTTATCAATCTTATCGAGACGGTTATATCAATTTGATGCGCAAGTATGGTGGTTCAACTAAGTTGCATGGACGTGGTAGGCACGGGAGAGGATTGCTCACTACTAGAGAAAATCGTAATGGTGTTCCTGGTACTGTACACTTGGAAGATGGATTCAACACAGATCCTAATTTCCGTCGTTTGATGGGCAATAAAGACTTTATCAACGATCTTGCTCGCTTGCGCAGCAAGACGCTTGGTAGCATTCCTGGTGTGACATTCCAGACACCACATGGAAGCTCGAATGGTGGTCGGGATCAAGGTGCTGTTATGCGCATCAAAGATCCGGAAACTGGTGAACTCAAGAAAATCTCTGAATTACAACATGCTAAGCGGTTTGGTTTGCCTGCTTTGGAAGCAGCACGATCAGAAATGCGTGTTAATGCAGCACGTGCAGCAAAGGGCGAACTAGATCCAAACAGCCAATTCTATGCGCGTGATCGCCTACAACAGATGCGCGATCAGGAAGCTAAGCAAAAACAGGAATTGACTGGTGACAAAGTTCAGGTTAAACCTAAAGATGTGCCCAAACCACAACTGGCAGATCCGGCAAAAGCCGCTATCTTAGGCATGGGCGATACTGAAGTCAAGGCGGAAACCGTATCACGCGCAAAGGATGAAGAGCGTACAGAAGTACACGAACGAAAGCAAAGAGAATCTGAATCAGGACAGTACAGTGGTTCTCCTGGTGGTGGTTCATCTAGTAGATACACGCCAGAAGGATCATTCCCTAAAGCCGGTGATCAAGGAATGGCGCAAGCAGGAAAGTGTTGGGTATAATATGAAAGAGACTTATTCGGATAGTTGGTGTGCTATAAGACACTATGATGGTAAAGAAATTCAAAGCAAAATAGAAGACGAATTGCTTACTAGTTTGTGGTTACACACAAATGGATCGGTGGGAACATTACCACGAGGAAAACCGCATGAATTGGGTAAATTGACAAATGATAGATTTTATTATCGAATAACACGTGAATTGGAAAGATCATTTCTATGAAAAAGATGAATTCAGGAGTTAGAGAATACCATTAGCAGCACCGAATCCTAACAGCAGATATCACCAAGGTTATTATAAACCAAAGAATGCTTGGAAGTTTGTCAATCCTGGGAACTTGGTATACCGATCAGGACTTGAATTGAGATTCTTTCAGTTTGCTGATAGACATCCAGACATCTTAAAGGTTTCTTCTGAAGAAGTCAAGATACCTTACCTGAATCCAGTAACACGCAAGTTCACTTATTACTATCCTGATTTCTTGATCAAAACGAAGAAAAAGACTATACTGATCGAGATCAAACCATCATCGCAATGTAAGCCACCAAACATAAATAAGCGAAAGAAGACGAAACGCCTGATCACAGAGACGCAAACGTGGGCCATCAATGAAGCTAAGTGGCTAGCAGCCAAAGAATGGTGTGATGATAGAAAGATCGAATTCAAGATCTTAACTGAGAAGGAAATCGACGGTGTTTAAAGGTGTAGTCAAATGGTTGTTGCCAGGGCAAGAAATGGATAAAAAAATTAGTAAAGAAAGCCTTGCTGCCTTGGAATCAATAGATTGTACTGTTTCTTACATAGTGTCATATACAATTTATGAAAGAGTGAATATCAGAGTACGAGTAGGTAAAGACTTTATTACAGCATTAAAAATGGAGTTCGGCGGTGTCTAAACCTATATTAGCGCAAAGCTTCTTGAAAGAAAAGCTTAACGATGTTGTGAGACGCAATCTGCTTTACAACGATGATTTTCCTGAAAATTCGATGGTAATACATCCAATTTACGATAAACTTCTACAAGCAATTGTGGTGCCCAAGGTAGCAATCATTACAGAAAATCTTGAATGGACATTCGATGGTTGAAAGCAGAATAGCAGATAAATTGTGGCGTGTTTCAGGAACTTCACCAACACAAATAGTTCACAACACAAATACGCAAATCAGATTGGATATAGAAAATGCTATCTTTTTTAAACTCGGTGGTTGGCGGACTGATGACCAAATTGAGACGGCATTGGAAATGGACTTGGCGTGACTATAGAGTTCATGGCGAAATGAAAGATGTTCTTGGATATAATGTTCATAGAAGCATAAGCATCGCTCATTATAGATATTCGTTTAATCCTTTTGACAGAAGAATATATAATGTAAGAAGATCTTTCATAACTTTGAGTGTGCAGACAGCACTGCAAGCGGAGTTTAAGTGATGTATGGCGTGAAAAAAGCAGTAGTTAGTATCACAGAAAGGCCACGTATGTCTAATCATACAACGCCATATGGTGATACAACAATGTTGTATGCTCTAAATGTGTTTCATGATGCTGGTGGTTATGTCATGGAAGACTTTATTAAAGCTGCTTTGAATATGGAGTTTGCGTGATGAATTTACCCCAAGGAATCATCGCCAATTTGATTTTTGATAAGTTAACAAATACAGCAAAACACGTACGAATATCGTACAGTTCATATGATATTGAACAAAGTATATTTGTTAAGCTTGGTCGTTGGGGATTGTGTTTTGAAATGGGTAAGTTGTTAAAGGAATCGTTTGAAAATGAAACCAGTTAAAATCAAAGACAAACTTGAAAGAGTAATGTACCATTATGCACATCATGCACATCTTAATGGCCCTACTCTTGACATAAAACACCATTTACAAAATATTATGTTATTTAAATTGGGTGAATTTCTTATGGAAACTCAAATTAATGCTGCTTTAAATAAGGAATTTCATAAGGAACTTTATAATGAAAGTTAACATTATTCAGCTGTTGCATAGAAACCCAACAGGTAATGCGTGTAACTTTTTGTATCATAAAGGATTTGATGAGATTTCTTATCACATGTTTACTGAAATAGAAAGATTACTTCGGAGAGAATTTGGCCAAAACATTATATCGTAAGTTCACTGATTTTGTAAAGAGCAATGCTGGACGTGCTGGTGATTTGATGAACCGGGCACGCGATTACATTTCAGACACGCTAAGACGACTTGGCGGCGGTGACGACGAAAACTATCAGACTCGATTTATGCGCTACTATCAGAGCCAGCAAGGGCGTACTGATAGGGGAATGGGCGCATCTGATGGGCTAGGTAAAGCCAGAGAGGTTATGCGGGGCAGGCAAGGACGCCTGAAGTCTGATATGGTACCACCACAAGGCATACAGGACCAGCACATCGGTGGCCTTTACTTGTACGCATACAAGTCGAAATGGTTTTACCTGAACGAACTTCCTTACTATGACGCATTTCCACTAGTATTCCTGATTAGCCCGACTGCTACAGACAGATCTGGCAAGGTGCATTCTGACAAGTTTTTGGGTATTAATTTTCATTACTTGAGCCCAAAGCAACGTGCACTACTAATGGATGCATTAAACGCTCGCCTTTTGAGAAATGGCTTTGATCCATTGAGCAAGAATTTTAATGCACGCTTGTATTCTCGAATTAGCTATCAGGTATTGAAAGCAGCTGCCAAGCATAGAGCTTTTCAACCGGCAGTCAAGATGTATTTCAAGAATCGCGCAACTCGAATGGTGCGCATTCCTGGCGATCAGTGGGAACATTTATTGTTCTTACCATTGGCCAGATGGCGGTTTAGTAGCCACCAGAAATTTAGTCAACACGCCAAGAACGAAGCAGGCATTTGGCGTGCTTCCACACTTAGAGGAAACTAATGCCATTTAACGTCGAAGAATTTAAAGCACAGCATACTAGGAATTCGGCTTACCTAAAAACTAACCGTTTTCACGTGCGCATTCCTATTCCACAAATCTTGACAGAAAGCAATTATGATGCTCTGTCAACAGCACGGATCATGGAATTCTACATTCAGGATTCGTCGGTGCCTGGATACGATCTAGTGCTTGGTGACGTGCGCAGATGGAGTTATGGACCAAATGAGAAGCGTCCATACTCAGGCAACGTGAACGAGATGCAGCTACTAATTAATCTAGATGGAAATGGCACGACGCACGAATTTTTCAGTCAGTGGATCTCAGCGATTATGCCACACGACATCACGCAAGGCATAGCTGGCACATCTACAGTTGGCAGCTTCCAGAATAGCATGTACACCATGTCTTATAAGAATGAATACGCAACCACAGTGCAAATAACAGGATTTGACGAAGGAGGATCGGAGAAGATTAGATTTGAATTGATAGAAGCATTCCCATCCAACATATCGAACATTGCTACATCTTGGGCAGATCAAAACCAGATTGCTCAGTTCACTGTATCAATGCAATACCTGGATTGGACAAAGCAGGATCTAAATTCAGGAGAACCGAGCCCAGCTCAAACCATATCGGAGTAAACTATGTTACCTAAAATTGAATATCCAAAAACAGAAGTAAGCCTGCTAGTCACTGGCAAGAAAGTCAGTATGAGGCCAATGACGATCAGAGAAGAAAAGATTCTTCTCATGGCTCAAGAAAGTGCTGACAGGCAAGAAATCCTAAAAGCAGTTGTGCAGATCCTAGAAGCTTGCGTTGACGCTGGTAACGTTAAAATTCAAGACATGCCTTCATATAACATTGAATGGTTGTTTATTAAACTACGAGCAATCTCTGTTTCAAACGCCTTAAAAATGTCTTTGAATTATGCAGAGAAAGATTATCCTTTTCAAGTGGATTTGGATAAGATCGAACCAAAGATGCCAGAAGGCAGGCCACCAAATAATATAATTGATATTGACGATAAAACTAAAATAACGATTCGCCATACTCCAATTAAAGCAGTGCTTAATGATGTACCAGCAGAAGATATTCTGACTAGCATTATTGTTCACTCAATTGCAGGCATTGAATATGATGGACAAACATCACAAAATCCGGATTCTTTTGGTGGTGACATGAAAGAATGGGTTGAGAACTTGCCATCACATGTACTTGAAAAGGTTGAAGAATATCTCAATCACATTCCAACTATTACGCACGTACAAGAAGTTCATGTAGGTACAGAGAACCCCGAAACCGTGAGGTTTGAAAACATCTACGATTTTTTTATGCTTTAATGCAGTACAGTTCACTTGGTAATTGGTACAATAATGCATTCGTAGCAACTCAAATAAATAAAATGTTTTCTTTGACAGAATACGAAAACATGCATCCATTTGAGTTTGAGATTTACAGCATACTGAGCAATGATCATGAAAAAGCAGAATTGGATAGACTTAAGACACAAGACTCGTTAGCCCGAAAGATGGAAGAGAGAGGGTTTTAATGGCAAAAATAATTCCACCAGGAATGTGTTTATTAAACAGTTGCGTTATTGGTGGATTCGATCATCAGCTAATTAATGAGGTACGCTTTCACGTATCCAAAATTCAGATCTTTGAAGATCATTGTAAGCCATACTTCACGGCACAGTTGGTTATCGAGACTTATGATCATAACCACGAATGGTTTTTGTATCCAACTTCTGAAGTTTTTATTGACGTTACTTGTCCTAGTTCTGATCCAAGCTTTCCAGCTAAGAGATATGCAGAACGATTTCGTGTGTTCTCTTACGAATCACAACAGATGCCATATGGACAGCAAGTTACCAGAATCCAGCACACCATTTCTTTGATTGGTCAAGAATTCTATAATGATCGACATAACTATGTTAATCAGCTGGATTTCAATGCAACTGCTACAAATATAGCTAAAAAGATTCACGACAACTTCATTCAAACGACAAACGGCAATTTACGTGTATCTGTGCCATCATCTGGCATGATTGGTTCTGAGCAAGTACCACACAAGCTGATCAACCAAAAGCCTTTCACTGCTATAAATCAGATCCTTTCGCGCGCTACCTGGACGCGTTACCCAAGCTCTGCACCTGTTTATTTTAGGAACAAGCAAGGATACGTCATGGGACCACTACAGCACATCATGGAAAGTGCTGCACCAGCCTTATCATTCACTGAGTATCCTGGTGCTGGTAACAAGTGGATGCAAGAATTCCTTGGTCGTGAAAAAGGCTACACCATGATTCAAGAATTGAAACCTCTGGCTCCATCTGGTGAAGCAAGTTCTGGTGTTCGTGCATCTGAAGTTGGCAATCTCAATCAAGCAACAGCTTGGGTTGACATGCTGAATGGATCGACAAAAATCAATGATGGTAATGCTGCCAAAATTCTTAATAAACTAGGCATTAAATCATCCAATCCACAAGCCAATCAAAAAATTCAAGCTATGCTTGCAGAAGCGCAGCGTGGTCGCACTGGCGGTTTGTTGTTCAACGTGATCAACGAATTGATGCAGGACAGATCAGTAGATAAAAACGGAACAGGCAACTTTAACGTAGCTCAAGAAGCCTTTGTAACTGCTCTAACTTATTCTGATAAATATTGGGTAACTGTGCCTGGACAGGGCGGACATCAGGTTACTTGTGGTGACAAGATTACTGTCAATTTTATTAAACCACAGGATAGCCGACCAAAGAACGTAACAAAAAGACTTTATGTTGCTCGACTAATTCACACCATCGAATTCACGCGTGGTGATGAGCGTGTACCAACTGGCGAGCAAGCAAAGACTGACATTTATGGAGTTGCTTGGGGATGAGCCTACAAGACGGATTAAGTAAAATTGAAGCTGGCCATTGGCGTGGAGTTGTTGTTGGTCCTACCATGAAAGATGGTAAGGCTGTGCCAAACTCTGTTGACGTGACGCCACTTGAATTCATCAATCAACCGGATGCTTCTACGAAAACCATTTCGTGTATCATTGGCGGTGGAGGATCTGATGGATACGGGAAATTCCCTGGACAAGAGTTGCGTCCAGGCCAGCATGTTATGATTGCGCCGATGGGAGAACAATCGGGCTTGGTGTTGACATCTATTCCAGATGCTAAAACGACGCCAGAAGGCGGTTCTGATCCTGCTATGGGATCATTCCCGCCGATTGATAAACTGTTTGCTGCTGTTAAAACTGGTGATATTCCAGACGGCGTTAAACAATCTCTTGAAAAGATCTTTCAAGGTAAAGATTACATTCGAGACATCACCAAAGATGAAGCCATAACAGCAATTAAACAATTCTACCGTGATAATCGTGGCGACATCACATCTGGTGGTAGGAAAGTCATCGAGACAGTCACTAAAGAAATGAAAAATCCTTTGCGTGATGATCAGAAGCAAGGCACACCAGGATCGCATAAAAACCTACCACAAAGCATTGGTGCGTTTGCCACTAAAGCAGGCAGTTTAAAAGATCCAACTTCATTTATTCAAAGTGTTATTGGCAAAAAAGGCGAGTTAATTCCAAACGCATTTCAAATGATTCAAAACCTGAAATCAACTGGTGCATCTGGCAATCCGTTCTCTGCTTCAGAAGCTATTGGTGGTGCTGGTTTGGCGCAAGGTGCATTGGCTGGAATTGCGAACAAGCAAGCCCAACAGCAAAACGAACCAGTTGATGAAGATGATTATCTTTGCGAACTATTCCAAGAATTGTTTCCAGATTTTCCTTGCCGCATTAATGATATTGATACTGAACAATTCCGCCAGTGGAAGCGTGAATACCTACTGGCATTAGAAGAAGGTACTAGCTAATGGCCGCAAAAGATCCGGCAAGAGATAAGGGCGCGCGTGGTGGCTATCAGAGGACACCAGAAGTCGCGCAAGAGAATGATCCATACTGGACACGATACGTTTATGATAGCGGCACATCAATGATTATGTCACGTGATCCTAAAGATCCTTCTCAGTACTTCATTCAGGGCGCTACAGGTGCGTATATGGGCATCGCCAAGAATGGTGAGCTATCGGCAGAATTCCCAGGAGAAAGTCGCTTTGCCTTCGATGGTATGACTGTCACATCACGTGAGAATATCGATCTGGCATCTGGTGGCCACGTCACTGTCAAAACAGTTGGTGGCTTGGAAGCTCAAATTTCTGGTGAAGGGCAAATTACCATCGCTGGTGCGACAACCATAAATATTCTAGATAATGCAGCTATAGCTGTGAAAGGTAATGCAACATTATCTGTTGATGGTAAAGCAGCTATTAGTTCTAAAGGTGGTATGGATTTGAGATCTGGTGGCAACATGACGATTGGTGCAACTGGCGGAATGAACATTCAAGCCGGTGGTGGAATTAAGTTCCAACCAAAAGGAGCTAGTGCACCAGGATATACCATTGGAGAATTGGAACCAAGTTAATGCCTGATATACACTTAGAAAATCAAAAAAGAGTGTGTAATGCGCTAACGGTTGTTGAAGGACAAAGTAGTGTTACTTTTGAAGGCAGACTATGGGCGGTTGAAGGCGATCCAAATACACATATGGATGGCAGATTAATAGCTTCAACAATGGATATTACGATTGAAGGCAGGCGAGTTATTGTACACTTGCCGGATATAGCAACACCAGATGATTTATTTCATCCACCATCAGAAACACAGACGGGAGAAGGTTACGCGGCAGTAACCGTATACTAGGAGTAATGAATGGCAAGAGCTGATAGGCTGACAATCCGTCAAAAGAAGCGGAAAGTCTATAGCGATTTCTTCACTAATTTTGATAAAAACGAATTTTCTGGTTATCTCGGCATAGCAGAAAACGAAGAAGCTGTACGCCAAGCATTCAAAAATCTAATACTTACTAATCACGGCGAACGTTGGTTTGATTCTCAAAAAGGCGGGAATATTTCTTCTTACCTTTTTGAAAACGTTGTGCCTGAACAGTTAGAACAAATTAAATTCGACATTCGAGAAACGGTTAAAGTATATGATCCACGCATCACTGTTCATGAAATTGAAATTCCAAATTATGATTTGGATGATGCGGTGCGCTTTGGCCAAGCGACGGTTCTAGATCGCAACACACTCACTGTACGCATAGTTTTCAGTGTCGTCAATATACCAGATCCATTATCAGTGGACGTAGAAGTTAGGAGAATTCGATAATGGCGGCAAATAATTCCATATCTCTTGTTGATTTGGATTTCTTGAGCATAAAAAATAGCCTTAAGAATTTCCTACGAGATAACGAACAATTTCAAGATTATGATTTTGAAGACAGCAACATCAACATGTTGCTTGAAGTGCTAGCCATTAACGGCTATCGAACTGCTTTCTATCAGAACATGCTTTTGAATGAGAGCTTTCTCGATTCAGCAATTCTACGCAACAGTGTCCTGTCAAGATCCAAAGAACTCAACTACTTACCTAAATCAGCTAAGTCTGCACGTGCACGCGTGAAAGTCACGTTTGAAGCATCGGGCGACAATGCACCGTACACAATCGCTAAAGGTTCGCTACTATCAACGTCAATTAAGAACGATACGTTCACTTTCACCATCCCCTCAACGTTGGTAGTAGCCTCGGCAAACAGCACGTACGAATTTGAAACTGACATTTTTGAAGGATATTTTGTCAGTGACACATTCACTTATCCAGCTGGCCAGATCAATGAAACATTTCAGATTTCAAATCGAGCTGTTGATACAGATTCATTGACAGTGACAGTTTACGAAGATGGTAATACAGCTGGCGTCAACTACGTACGGGCCACTTCACTACTTGATCTAGATAATACTTCAGAAGTTTATTTCATCGAACCAACTGGTGTTGGTTATTATAACATTCTTTTTGGTGATGATAACATCGGTAAAAGACCAAAAGGAGACAGCACAATTGTCCTTAACTATCGTGTTACTCAAGGATTTGACGGGAATGGCGCTAGGGTTTTTAGTCTCGAATTTGACCCAACGAGCGCAGATGAACTCACAAGCGCAGTCACAGTTAATACCTTGCAAAGCTCAATCGACGGTGTTGAAGAAGAAAGTCTAGAGTCTATCAAGTATAACGCACCACGCCATTTTCAGGTGCAAGAACGGGCAGTTACAGCCACAGACTACCAGTCAATCTTAAGATCACAATTCCCAGAAATCCGAGCAATCTATGCTTACGGTGGTGAAGATCTAAGTCCGCCAATCTATGGACGCGTTTACATTTCTGTTGATATTTCTGATGTGGATGGATTGCCTGATTCTAAGGTTGAAGAATACAGAAAGTTTCTCAAAAATCGTACCACTTTTGGTATTGTACCATTCTTTACAGAACCAAGCTTTACTTACGTCAAAGTGGATACGAAAGTTCGATATAACATTAACATCACAACCAAATCGCAAGATACTATTTCTGCTATTGTGCGTGACGCTATTGTTCAATTCCGTGACGATAATCTAGATGATTTCAACGTGATTTTCCGTGCATCTCGACTGGAAACTGAGATCGACGAATCAGATCCATCAATCGTATCCAGCATCACTGATTTGACGATCTACAAGAAAACCACACCAACAATTGGTGAACTTGTTAATATCGACTTGGATTTTGGTACACAGTTGAGAACTGATCTGTTAACTGATAAAGAAGACAGCCATCCAGCTGATATCATCTCTGCACTGCAAACATCGAATTTTTATTACAAATCAGAGTTGTGCACGATGGATGACGATGGTGCTGGTAACGTTCGCATCATGAAAATTGTTGGTGGTAATCACGAACGTGTAACTGACATTGGTTCTATTGATTATACCACTGGACGCATTGAAATTCGTGATATCAAGATTGATAGCTACATTGGTCAATCTTTGCGTTTCTTTGTACGTCCTGAAGATCCTGATTTGGCAGCGCAATTAAATAATATTGTTTCAATTGAAGAAAACGAAATAGATATTACCCTAGAAGAATTGCGTGAATAATGACGATTGTTAATACGGAAATCGATCATCCTAAAAAGATATCTGGCTTAGTTAAAGAACACTTTCCTGATTTTTATCGTCAGGAAGGGCCAGTGTTTCTTGACTTTGTCAAAACTTACTATGACTGGATGGAAGATCGCACAGATCGTCGCAATAAACTCATTAATCCAACGCGCGAAACTGTCAATGTAGTTTATGGCAACACTGTCATTGTTGGTAACGGCACGTCATTTGATAATGTATTTTCTAATGGTGACATGATCGCTCTATCTCGATCCAACACGGATTACGAAATTTTTACAATCGACACTGTCACAAACTCAACTTACCTGACACTTGCCAACACCAAGCTACCAGAATTCGCTTCTACAAATGCTACGTTTGGTAACGTACATTCCAACACAAACCCTGGCTACTACGTTCGACGTACTCAGGAAACGATGGATGTTGACAAGACAGCAGATGAATTTGTTGTCTACTTCAAAGAACAATTCCTAAAGAACATTCAGTTTAGCACGATCACTGATACCAGAACGATGATCAAGAATAGCCTTGATCTGTATCGTTCAAAAGGTACACCACGCGCGGTTGATCTGCTCTTTAAAGTGGCTTTTGGTGTTCCTGCAGAAGTCTATTATCCATCCACAGATCTATTCAGAACTTCTGAAGCCGATTGGACGATTCCAACTTACTTGGAACTCTCTCTTTCACCAATCAACAGATCATTTGTAAACAAGCAAATAACTGGCCTAACGTCACAAGCAACTGCATTCTGTGACGAGATTGTGCGTCGAGAAATCAATGGTCGCTTGATCGACGTGGCATACATTTCAGCCATTCAAGGCGAGTGGCAAACTGGTGAAAAGGTTGTTGATTCCCTTGGTTCGCTTTCAAAAGAAGAAGCACCAACAGTAATCGGTTCACTGAATAATATTGTCATTGTGAACGGTGGTACTGGATTCACAATTGGTAGTACGTATGACGTAACATCTAACACTGGACACAGCGCAACTATTCGCGTTGCTAACATTGAAACTATTGCAACTGGTACAATCAATGTCGCTTTGGTTGATGGTGGCTACGGATATACTAATAACTCTGTTGTTTACATCTCTGACAATATTATCAAGTTAGAAAACATCACAGTTAACGCTGGTTCACAAGATTATTTTCAAGAATTTGAATTCATCAATCAAGAAACTGCCAACATTAGTTACAGTGCTGGTACTGGCGAATGGATAATTGGTGACGACGTATTCACTTATTACGCCAATGGTGACGTAGACGGCACTGGTGCAATCATTTCACTTGCTGCTGTTAACTCGTCATTTGGTGAAATGACTATTAAAACCATTTCCGGTAATATGGAAAATACTTCCATCTATGGAACTGGCAACACAGTTAATGCGACTGTTGACACGTACACGAACACAGCTGCCTTTGCTCAAATTCTTGGTGAATATGCAAACGTAGCATTGCAAGTGTTTGGTGTGTCCGGAACGTTCACGAACAACGAAATCATTACCGGATCTTCGCAAGGCAGTGCTTTGATGGGGCTCTTTACGAACACGTCTGGTTCGAACTCAACTATTCTAGCACAGAACAGCACGTTTGCTTTTCTTACTGGTGATACTCTAACAGGACAAGATTCTGGTGCAACTGCCACGATTGCAGCTGTTGACGTTGAAGTTGGTGTAGTTAATACAAACGGAAGTTTTCAATCAACAGCCAATAACCTAGTCACTAGTAATAACCGAGTAGTGAATGGTGAATTAACATTTATTTCTTCTGGTGCTGGTTTTTCTTTAGGTTTCTCCAATAGTCTTCTGTACACTGAGTTTGTGAACGTTTGTACAACAAATTTGGTAGTGAATACAACTCACTACATGCCAATTGCTCTTAACGCATCTCAGTATGATTTGCCAGGAGATCCGGCGTGTAACTTGACTTCTAATACAATTGAAAACTCATTGGAATTTTCTAACGTTGAAATTGGTAAAATTCAAACATTAACTGGAATTAATCCTGGTTCTGCATATGACAGAATTCCAATTGTTAAAATTGTTGAACCATTCACTTACGCATATCATCGCTTGGATACTAAATATCTTGATATTGCGAACGCAACAGCTGGTTTCACAGTTGGTGAGATCGTCACACAAGCAGATCAAGGTTTCCGTGGTCTAGTCGAAGTTGCCAACACGACACAGCTGCAAGTGCAAAGATTGCGATTTGAAGATGCCAATGATGCTGTAGTGACAACGAACAGCACGACAACGTTGGTTGGTGCTAACTCTGGTGCAATTGCTAACGTCACATTAGTTCAATCTCAAACTGGTGACGATGAAATAGGAAACGATACAGAATTCACTCTAGAAACAGTTTCATCTGCTGGTGTTGTTACTTCTGTAGACGTTAAGAATTCTGGATTTGGTTTTCGTGACGGGCAACAAATTACCATTGCTAATACTACTCTGACAGGCATTGCTAACGTCACAACTTATGGCACTGGTGCTGGTTTCTACAGATCCAAAGATGGTTTCTTGTCAGATGTGAAAATTCTGCAAGATGGCGAATTCTGGCAGACTCACTCATACGAAGTTAGAGCGTCAGTCGCACTCGATAAGTACGCCACGATGTTGAAAGAAGTTGTGCACGTAGCAGGCACGCAATACTTCGGAAACCTAGTACTTACAAGCACTACTGCATTTGGCTTAAACGCAATTGCGAACACAGTTAGTGGCACGAATACCGTATCTTCGGTAGCCGCAATTGCAGCGAATTCAACGCAAGATAGATTTGGTGATTTCATTGTTGATTATGTCGGTAATAACGTAACATCAGGAAGGTAAAATATGGCTGACATTTATGACTTAGCCGACGAATGGGATAATGGCGCTACCACGTTCACAGCCATCAAAATGGACGTAACAGATACCGCATCTGCGGCTGATTCAAAACTCATCGATTTGCAAGTCGGTAGTGTTAGCATGTTCAGCGTAGATAAAGCTGGTAACGTAACTTCTGCTGGTAACTTCAGCTTTACTGGCATTGACGATAATTCTACCGAAACTGCAATGACAATTGATACGTCAGAACGTATCAATGTTGGTGCTAACACTACTATTACTGGTAGTGGAGGAATGCGCTTTCAGTTATCAGGAACTTCGCAAGCTACTGCTGGGTTTGCGCAAGGATACTTTGCAGATAACGGATTTCCTACAGTAAATCGATATTACAAAAGTCGTGGTATTACACACAATGCTCATGGCATTGTTAATGATGGTGACGAAATCACTGAATTTTCTTTCTTTGCATCTGATGGAACTGGTTACATTGAAGCTGCAAGAATTGAAATAGAAATTGATGGTACTCCTGGCACAAATGATATGCCAGGACGAATGGTTTTTTCTACCACCAATGATGGATTTTCTGCACCAACAGAAAAGATGCGTCTAACACAAGATGGACGATTAGGAATTGGCGTAACTACAGTAGATGATAATCTACATGTTCTTGATACTATTAGAATTCAAACATCGGATGATAATAGTGGATTATTTTGGGAAGAAGGTTCTGGTGGTTCTGGTATTGCTGCTGTTTATAATGGCACTGAAAATCAATTAAGATTTGTTGCTGGTACTGGTGGTGATCCAGCAGGATTTTCTACTGATATTATGGCATTGGATCGTGATAATGGTTTTGTTGGTATTGGTGGTAATCCTGGTTATAAGCTGCATGCTCAAGTCACAAGTGGTGATTGTGTTGTTGCTGCACAGTGTGGAACGGGATCTGTAAATGCTATTTACAGCTGGATTACAGGTACGGTAAATTCTTCAGTATCGGCAGCACTGTTTGATAATAGCGGAACACCTTACTTGCATTGGCAGACTGGTAGTGCTGTTGAGTCTGTGTTTTACGACTTTGATAACCACCAGTTTAGAAGCACCGCAGGCACCGAATTTGCTAGAATAACGACAAATGGATTGGGATTATTCAACGGAACCGCTCCAACAGCATCAGTCACTAACGGCGTTATTCTTTATAGTGAAGATGTTGCGGCATCGGCGGAGCTTAAAGTTCGCGATGAAGCTGGCAACATAACTACACTGTCTCCGCACAACTTCTCTCTCATTCCAGAAGGACCAAGCGAACCAATGGCATGGGGATATTATTCAGAGCGAGATGGAAACAAAGTAAATATAGATATGATGAAAGCAATGCGATTGCTTGAAAAACTCTCTGGTGAAAAACTGATTTATGAACAGAAGAAAAGAGGACGTAAGAAAAAATGATTGTAAAAATTGAAATTCATGAAAGCAAAATTGGTGCACTAACCAATATGCTGGACGAAGGATTGAAGCAAATTGGCTTGCGTGGTGCAGCCGATGCAGCTTACATCGTACAGCAAGTTGAACGTGCATACGAAGAAGCTATGGCAAATGAAGAAGCAGCCGCAACAGATGTAATTCTAGAAGAACCAAGTGTGAATGACGAAACTAATAACGACTAAGTTCAAAACACATTTTATCGATCAACTCATAGAATCAGTAAATGAGCAATCTAATACTGAATACTACGTGTTTACGGCTGATCACGTCAACCGCACAACCAACACCATTCCAACTCCTATTGATAAAAATAACGAGACGGAATGGGGTGCTTACACAAGCATGATATTTGGTAAGCGTATTGCGGCTACTGACATCATGCCAATGATCCGTAAAGTGGAATGGACCACTGGTTCTTACTACACGATGTATGACGACAATGACGATGATTTGTACGATCAAAACTTTTACGTTATGGTTGATGAAGGTTCGTTCTTGCACGTGTACAAGTGTCTAGATAACAACGGCAACACGCCTTCCACATCACAGCCGACGTTCTCTCACATTACAGGATCTAACACATCCTTGTACGAAACGAGCGATGGTTTTCGTTGGAAGTATATGTACAGTTACTCTGCTTCTGAAGACGATCAGTTTTCAACGGCAGAGTACATGCCAGTTGTAGCCAATAGTATTGTGGTTGGACAAGCTGACTTTGGTACTATTGATATTATTAAAATTGATGATGGTGGTAAAAATTATGGGAATTATACTAGTGGTACTTTCGTGTCTGGGGATATTCGGGTTTCTGGTAATGATGTTCTGTTTGCTGTTAGCAATTCTAGCCTCACCACCACGAATGGGTACTATACCGGATGTCTCTTATACATATCAACGGGAGCGGGCGCGGGACAATACCGAGACGTAGATGACTATTTCACTAACTCGACTGGTTCTTACGTAGCTGTTAACGTTGCATTTACCACTGTTCCAAGCAACGGTGACGAATATCAAATAAATCCAAAAATTGGTATTGTTGGTGATGGGCAACAAACCACCAACGCGATTGCTCGTGCACTCATCAATTCAACATCAACAAACTCAGTATATCGCGTAGAAATGCTAGAACGTGGTGCTGGCTACCGTTACCACGTCGCTAACGTTATTGCTAACGCGGTTGTTGGTGTCACGTCTACAGCCAATGTGAGGCCGATCTACAGCCCTGCTAAGGGCCATGGTGCAAACGCTTCTTATGAGCTTGGTACAGAACACTATTGCATTGGTGTAAAGTTTGCCAACTCAGAAGCCAATACTATTCCCACACTGAACAAATACGAGAAATTAGGTATCCTAATCGATCCTCTTTTCACTAATGTTTATGTCACCTATACGGCTGCAAACGGCACATTCTTGAACGGCGAAACTGTTCGCCGCATTGATCCCATTCAAGTTGATACAGCGGCTTCTATTAACACGACAACTGCTGCTGTTTCTTCAAATACAGGACAATACGATACTCAATTCGCCAATGGTGATTGGGTTTACTTGAAGTCAGGCAATAACTCTTCTCACATGCTTACTCAAGTGAATAACATTTCAAATGCTACTTACATGACTGTCACTGCTAACGGAACATTTGCCTGCACAAATACGGTGGTTTACATCGCAAACGTAACGGCAGAAGGAATCGTAAATGCGACAGTTAACTCATCTGTTATGGTTTTCAATAACGTTGCTGGTATTTTTAGCACTGATGATCTTTTTGTGGGAGTCAGTACCGGATCTAAAGCGGTAGTAAATAGTATAGCTAGAAATGGTGTATCGAAAAACTTCAATACATTCATCAACATGTTCAAGTATGAGGCTACTGTTACTTCAGGATCATACACACAAGATGAAGTGGTTTTTGAAGGTGTTGATATAGCAACGTCAACAGCAAATGCTCGCTTGCACTCATCTAACGTAGATGGTGGCACAGCTACAATCTACACCACAAACAACGTCGGTGTATTCAGCAATAACGGCACAATTGAAGGCAACACGTCTGGTGCTACTGCTACTGTAACAGCTAAATATAATCCAGAGCTAGTTTATGGTTCTGGTGAAGTGATTTTTTTAGAGAACATTCAAGCAGTTTCTAGAGCAAATAATCAAACAGAAACTCTTAAACTAATATTCGCATTGTAGGAAATAATAAATGCCACTTAAGACAAATTTGAATGCGTCACCTTATTACGCTGATTATGATGAAACGAAGGATTATTATCACGTCCTATTTCAGCCGGGTGTTGCTGTCCAAACGCGAGAACTGAACAATCTTCAGTTGATGTTGCAAAAGCAGGTTGAACGCTTTGGTGACAACATTCTTGTGCGTGGTACCATTGTTGATGGCTGTAACTTTATTCACTACAATCCTGCTCCTTACATAAAAATCAACGATCTTCAGTCAGATGGTGTTAACGCTGCTCTACCATCTGCATACGTTAACCTGAACGTTCGATCTTACAACACTGGTCTGGAAGGCTATGTTCAAGGTTATGTAGATGGATTTGAAGCCGATAGCCCAGATCTTAAAACTCTGTATATTCAATATGTCAACTCAGGAACCGATGGTGCTCAAACAGCTTTCATCTCAGGCGAAACACTCGAAATTTTCGATTACCAAAGATCTATTCGTGGTTTCTCCATTACGAATGCTGGCCTTGGCTTTTCTAACTCTGATGCTGTCATTGTTACTAGTTCTCTGGTAATCAATGTCACTTCCGGTTCATTCTCCAATGGTGATTACATCAACGATGGTGGTACAGCTAATGTTGAGATTGTAGGCATTGATACAACCACGCTGGCAACTTCTGGACAAGAGATCTGGAAAGTTAAGCCACGTGATGCTGATTTGACTAACAGCTCGATTACATCAACTGCCTGGACAATCGCCAATAACGCATCTATCGCCGATTCTGGCGCTACAGCAACCGCTACAGTTGAGCGTGTCATTGGTTCTGGCCTAACTGCTGTTATCGTAACAGATAGCATTGGTCGCCTTGCCAGTATGACAACAACTGCCAATGGTTCTGGCTACACAACTGTTCCAAGCATCACTGTCAAATCTGACGACAACACAACTGGTGTTGCTGCACTCGACGTTACTGCAAAGAATTATCTTGCAAACGTCGTGGTTTCCACACTTTCAGATCCGGTTGGCAATGGATATGCATTTGGTGTTACTGAGGGTATTATCTACCAAAAGGGTTATTTCCAGCGTGTTACCCCCCAACGCGTAGTAGTAGAGAAATACAATCAGACACCGAATGCAATCTCTGTTGGTTTTTCAACTGTTGAATCTATCGTCACATCTGATGTTGATACGACATTGCTCGATAATTCAACTGGTACGCCAAACGAATTGGCTCCTGGTGCAAACCGCCTGAAGCTAGAACCAACGCTAATTGCTGTTGCTTCAAACTCAGTGAATGACGATCCTGAATTCTTTACGCTTGTAGAATTTTCAGAAGGGCGTCCATTCCGCCAAAACAAAACTACTCAGTATAACAAGATCAACGACGAAATGGCACGCCGCACGAAAGACGAAAGCGGCAATTACGTCATTGATAAGTTCATTGTTGGTACGTCTTCACCAGCAAATTCTGAGGTAGAAGCCAACACCTTCACAGTGAAAATCGATCCTGGTACAGCTTACGTTGATGGCTATCGCGTACGCACGGAAGCGACGTATTCACAAGATTTGACGAGAACGACGCAAACTCGACAAACTACTCAAAATATTTCTCTAAACTATGGTAACTACGTTGTTGTTGATAACGTAGTTGGTCTATTTCAATTCTCAACTGGTGATACTGTATCTCTATATGATACAGCAACAAATTATCTCGAAAACATTTCGACTGTTGAAGCTGGCTCGATTTCGCCAAGTGGTTCAGTAATTGGTACTGCACGCATTCGCTCTATGGTGCCTGTCAATAACATTTCACCAGAAAATAGTCAGGTTGGTGGTTCTGATGCGCAATATCGTTTATACCTATTTGATATCAATATGTCTGCTGGTCGTAATTTCGGCGATGCTCGTGGGGTTTATTACAATGGCACTACATATGACGGTATTGCCGACGTTGTTACAGTAACCTCTGGTACCACAAATACTGCGTATGCTGAATTAGCTGACAGACAAAGAAATAAACTATTCTTTTATTCTGGTGTTCAGTCTATTCATAATGCTAATCAGATTACTTACACTTACAGAACCGTTAATCAACAACAAACCATGTCTAATAATGGCGTAATGGTTTACAACATTTCGGCGGCTTCTGATGAGTTTTTCCAAACTACAGGATCAATGTCCAATGCTGAACTTCGAAAACTATACGTGGCACCCCTTCTCACCGATTTGGTGGCTGCCGATAATCTCACTGGTACTGTCAACTACTCAGTAGCAACGAATACTGTTACAGGCACTGGTTCTGCTTTCCAAGACGAATTGGTTGCTGGTGACTACATCTCTGTATTTGCGAATAGCACTGGTGGCGAACAACTACACCAAGTTGTTAAAGTTGTAAACTCAACATCAATCCAAATTGACAGGAATGGCGTTTACTCTAACACCACTGCTGTGCTACGACGTACGTTCCCAAGGCACGTAGCCATCCCATTTGGCAGTCGTGAAGGCTTGATTGGTTCTATTGATGGAACTAAGCAAGTCATGACTCTAACCATGCAATACGAGAATGCTAATGACTTTAATATTGGCCTCACTACTGCACAAACATCCGCTCTCGGAGTTAATATTGACAGAACAACAGCCGAGAGAAAAACCAAAACTCCACAAAGAACGAAGTACGTCAAGATTCGCTTGGCTAACAACGCAGCAGGGGTTAATGGTCCTTGGAGTTTGGGCATTCCTGATGTTTTCCGGATGCGTAATGTTTATACTCACACGGATTCAACCGTAAATACCAATTCACAAACTATTAAAAATCAGTTTTACGTAGATCATAACCAGAATGCTAACTATTATGGTTTGTCTTACCTGTATTTGCGGCCACGCAATAACCTCACACTAACTACCAATGATTGGTTGTTGGTTGAACTCGACTACTTCACTGAATCGGGCTCTGGTGGTTTCTTTGATCCAATCTCATACGTTTCTTCAAACACGACAGAACGAATTGCAGTTGATTCTGGCAATTTAGCATCACTGGATTCTAACGTTCATAGTTTTGAAATTCCTCAGTTAGTTACTGACAGTGGCCAAAACTATGACATGATCAATCAATTCGATTTCCGTCCTTATGCGGCTGCTACAGCAACACCTGGATCTAACGCAACATCTGCACCAGTCAACCCAACAGAAACGATTGGGTTTGGTAATACAGCAGATCCAACAAACGACAAGAAATTTCCATTACCTGACAGCATCATGACTGTCAATGTATCACAATTCTTGTCGCGCATTGATAGCGTGTTCTTAGATCGTGCTGGTGGGTTTTCAATCGTCTCTGGTCGTCCTGGTTCAAACACGCTTAATACAGCGCCACCGGATGTTCCTGAAGGCGCATTGAAGCTTGTAGATTTGTTTGTGCCACCATATCCAAACGCACCAATCGAAAAGTCGAATCAGTTTAAAGAAATTATTAATACCAAAGTTGCGAATATTCGATATCCGTTCAATCGCTTTGAAGAACGCACAATTGAACGTGTAAAATCGTACAGTACAACTACTCAGTTTTCGCAACCACGTCGATATACCATGGAAGAAATTGGTAAGATCGATAGACGTGTATCTGATTTGGAATACTACGTTGGTTTGAGCTTGCTCGAAACAGATCTAAAAGATCGTATTATTCCTTCATCAACCGACCCAAGTCTAAATAGATTTAAGTTTGGTTTTGTTGTTGATGATTTCTCAGATTACGACAGGCTGGATACAGCAAATCCACGATTTAACGCACAAATCGAATTGGATGACTTACTACCACCTAAGCTGCAATGGGTTTCCTTTTTCAATCAACCACCGGGCGGTGAATACATTGAAGAAACTCTTGTAGAACAAACAAATAGCTCAGATCCTCAGAATGCTGTAGATCCGCAATGTTTGCCTAACACACAGATTGCAAACACCTACGGATTCCGTACTAAGTTCTCTATTAATGAAGTTGGTAATACAGTAT
>JANQRR010000001.1 GCA_028284465.1 Gammaproteobacteria bacterium
TTGGTTAGAACGTATTAACGCTTATGGATCGGTTTTAACACTGTGAACGTGTCCGAAGTTTCGGACATATGGTCTTAAAAGTCGGTCAGAATGTACTAAGGCTTATGGATCGGTTTGAACAGTGTGAACGTGTCCGAAGTTTCGGACATATGGTCTTAAAGGTCGGTCAGAATGTACTAATGCTTATGAAGTGGTTTTAACACTGTGAATGTGTCCGAAGCTTCGGACAGATGATCTTGAAGGTCGGTCAGAATGTACTAATACTTATAGATCGGTTTGAGCACTGTGAATATGTCCGAAGCTTCGGACAACTGGTACGGGAAGGTTATTGCTAAGATTAACTAGAAAGTAATCAATATATTTACAGATCTAAAAAATTGCGTGTTCGAGGTTCCATACGAAAAGCTTGTATTTTGTCTTTAATAGTTATGAATGCTTTCCTCATATTTATCGAGACGTTTTTTAAGTTCCTCGTTATTACTATCAAGAGCTTCGTATAATTTATGATATTGCTCAGCTAATCGTTTATATTTTTGCGTTGAGTTTTTTGCTTTCTGTGTTTCCTGGTATTGTTGTGTGAGTAATATTTTAAGTTTTTTAGAATCATCAGAAAGGGCGCTAATAGCCTCTGGTAAGGGGGTATTATTATCAATAACTTTGAAAAAAGTAGGGGAGAGTGTCTTAATTTCAGCTCTAAGCGCTGCAATTTGCTCTTTTAACGCAAGAAACTCATGTTGGTTATTTTGCACCATTTCATCAAACACCTGCACACGAGCTTTTGCAATACGTCTACGTTTATCCCACGGTTCATTATATTCTTCTGCTGCTGCTTTTACCATCTCATCAAACAGCATTTTTGCTTTCGTGTTAACCTGAAGCTCAAAGCGAACGAGTCCTTTATTAAATTGAGAGCGACGGTATTTCTTTTGTCTATTTCGACGATGAATCGGCTTAAATTTTTCCATATGAATTTCCTTGTTGTCACCGGAGACTTGTCACCGGAGATATTATAGCGCGTTCTTTTGAAGAAAGGGAAGAGCAACAGTATTCCAAGCAACGATAGCTTATGTGACAACATCAAATGAAAGACTTAAAAAATTTTAAATTATAATTGATTAAAGAGTGAAATGGATGACCATTATGAGTAATAAGGTGTTTCTCTAAAGTAAGGATTGCTTTTACTGTGGTACGTTATATTTTTTAAGTGAAGTAGGGTAGGGCGCCTTCTTCAGTGGTAAAGCAGTTGAATATAACTTTATCCTATAACGTGTATTTATGCTAAATAAATGAGTATCAATTAAATGCATTTAGAAATTAAAGTGCCTGAGAGTGGAGGTTGTTAAAAAATAGGTATCAATAAATTACAAAAATAGTTCGTAAATTTAAAAATGTATCTATTCCTATAAAGAAGCGCCTTTATAAATTTCTATTTGTTTGAATTAAGCAAAGAATGAGCATGCAATAATAATATGTTAGATTAAACTCATAGAAACGGCCAATTTTTGTCAAAAACCAACGCCTAAATATATTTTTTGGTACATTTTTTGAGATAAAGTAGTGACATATGCTCATCAATATGTTACTATCTTAACCTGAAAAAAAAGAACGATAACGAATATAAAGACACACCATTTAACAACATGACTCTGCAAGTAGAGTTAACGTTGCCCCATATAAAAAATAAATAGCATGCATGCTATATAATTTATTCTGATTAAAAAAGGATATACTCATGAAAAATGGTGGTTCATCAACTAGTCTGTCTCTAGCTCGGCAAGCGCCACGAACGTTAGGGAAAGGATGCTTTGGTTTTTTTTCACGAACATATAGTGAATCGCCTACAAATTTCATTTTTCGTATACTCTTTATTTTTGTCATTGCCGTCGGTATGGGAATCTTAATGAATATAGGCGTAGATTATTTACTTAAAGATACTGACTATGATCGCAATGCTACACGTGCTGAAAGAGATAATACATTTTTAAAACTGAGTGATTTTATTGCGGGTTCTACATCCTCAATAATGGTTTATGTTTTGTTCCTTCTTACCTATGCATGTACGCAGCATGCAAAAGATCAACGTCTAGGTCCTATACGAAGTATTCAAGAAGGAGAAGAAAGTGAAGGTCGTCATTATGGTACTGTCGTAGATTTAAATGAGCTAGATCTACTAGAAGATCATGATGAGCAGAATTCACTTTCAATTCGACGAGTAGGGACATGTTTAGGAAGAGGCTGCCAAGGATTTTTTTCACGAACGTTTAGTGAATCACCTGTTAATTTCTTTGTTCGTTTGCTCTTTATTTTCGTCATTGCCGTGGGTATGGGGATATTAGCAAATGCAGTCGTTGATTTTTTTCTTAGAGGCAGTAATTTTGATCGCAACGCAATAACGACTGAAAGAGATGACACGAATGTAAAATTTAGCGATCTCATCGCTGGCTCTGTTGATGCATTGACGGTGTTTGCTTTCTTTTTACTTACGTATAAATGCACGAAACATGCAAGAGAGCGAAATCAAGAACCTTTAAGCGATCTTCTTAACGATGAAGAAGCGAGTGGAATGGGAATGCTAGGAGATCCACAGCATCAACATGATGACTTCTTAGATCTATTAGCCACCAGTGATCAGGATAGGATAGAACCAGCAACAACGAAACCAGCTTGGGGCAAATAGGGATTATTTTAAGAAATAAAAGTATGTACAAGGAGTGTGTAGCATGGGAAAGCCGAGAAAAACAATAAGACGTAAGAAAATGGTTGCAGCATCATCTTCCGGAAATTTCTTCCAGTTTCTTAGTGAAGCAATGGAAGCGGTGAAAGAGAAATGGTGTGAGATTTTCGCAAATGGCGAAGAGGATAAACAAGACGAACAAGAACTGGGATCTGATCAAAGAATTTTTCCATTATTTTCTCACAAGGCAAGAAATAATCTTGATAGTCTTAGAAAAGAGGAATGTGAAGAATTAGAACTTTTATTAGATATCTATGCCAATGCTTATTTATTTCAACGGTTTATTGGGATCACACCGGAAAATTGGCGTAAGCATAAAAACGCACTTACATTAGGGCGACGATTTCGTCAAACAGCAGTTAAAGAGGATCGCTTTAAGCTATTAAGGCCTGTTGTAGACTCATTAAAGGGAGCACAACCGGAGAGAGCATTGTTTCAACGTGCTTGTATATATTCTACGGTTGGCCGCTATTTACAAAAGGATGACTTTTGGAGGTTAATAGAATCGGGATCATATCTTGATATAGTAACCATAAATGATCTAAAAAACGATTGTAAAGAAGAGTTGCCGCTCGCGCATTACTCAACACAAGCATTAATATATCTTACTACAATTCTTCCAATCATTGAAGAGAGAATTGAGCAATATCAAGCAGAGTTAACAGCTAAGAAAAGCGCTCTTGATGAAGAGTTTTTTGGAAAGTATAAACAATATCTTGAGGAATGTATTGAGAAAATAGCTGAACAAAAGCAATTGCTTCATAAATCGTTGAACCATCGATTTAGAGTATCAGAAAATCTAGCTTACCACCCAGCTTGTGACGATACTCTTTTTGTGATGTGCCAGCGTATTTTAAAAGAAGTGGAAGAAAATAAAAAGCAACAAGACAATGGTGAGCGTAGAGATAACGAAACAAGCTCTCCTACTCAGGAAAATGTTATTGATAAAACACTGAATCATCTTGTCACACTATGTGGACGTGTTTTAGCAACAATAATAGGGGATAAACAGCCAAGCACAGCGGATCTTAAAGATAAAAAAGTAGATATTGATCCAGAAAAGGTTGTTGATAATGTATTAAGACAACTGAAGTGGATTGTCAATCAACCACCTCGACAAACACTAACGACCAAAAATTTTAAAGAGGTTTATGCATATCTTATATCAGCATCAGAAATCGCTTTGAAGGATAAAAAGAATAAGAATAACCGTCTTCCTAAAGATATTAATGATTGCTATGCTGGTTTACAGCAATGGTGTAATGTCAATGTCAATGGTCGCAGTACCAAAAAATCAGCGATGTATTGTATCTTACATCTGCGAAAAAAAGTCATTATTGTACCTGAACATTTTCAAGCATTCATTCCCAAAGCACCAAGATGGCCAGCATCATGGTTTAAAGGACATAATTTCCGTTATAATTTTAGTGAAAAATATCTATATGATTTAGTAACTATTCAGTCAGAGATTGTCAATTTAAGAAAGCGGGTTGAAAAATCTGATAATGAAACCGGTGACATCAAGAGATCAGTGATGCATATGCTTCACTATATTGATGATACTCATAAACGTTATCAGGAAATGAAGAAAAAGATAGCGCAGCATCGTGTTTCTGGTTTGCGTAGGCTATTTTATCGGAAAACAAACGCATTTTTAGATCAATGGGAAAGCGATATTGATAAATTGCGGTTTGATTTATTAGATATACAAAGCCATTACTTTGAAAAACAAACAGAGGAAATAAACAAAGCTCTGAAATTAGTTGCTCAATCTATACCTTCGGTTAGACCTCAACCAAAAGCGTTGTCCAAGACTTTGCCTGTCGATCATCAAATCCCGGTTGAAAATGTGACGGCTGTTAATAAACATTCTCTTGAGGCAAAACCTCTAGCATCAACTTCAACTGCTAAACACTTACCTCCTCTTGAGGTGAAACCTCTAGCATCAACTTCAACTACTCAACACTTATTTCCAATTAAATCTCTATATGGCGTTTTTGAAGACGTCGAGAAAGAATTAAAAACGATGCACTCGTCGTTACGTACAAAGCATTCGGCGTCGGTTGAAAAATTTTCCCGCGCTAAAGAGCATTTTCTTTCTGCAACAGACATTAGAACTTATTTTGTAGAAGAGTATCGAAAGTTCAAGCTTGCAGGAAGAAAAGCTAAAAATGGAGTAGACATTACCTATATTGAGAACGATATTAAAGAATTACAATCATGGATTAGAAATTTGCATCGTGGTGATCAACAAACAGTATTTAAAAATATCAATTTTATTTGCGCATTGTTGTTAGATAATAATAACAGTAGCTATAATTCTTTAACCTTAAAAAAATTACAAGATATTTTACGACCATTATTTGCTGGTGATGCAGAAACAAAAGCATCAGATTTAATAGAAAAAATTATCTTACCAAGTATTAGTACAACACGTTGTGCGGCGTTTCGTTTTGTGGAAGGATGTAAGCCTGAGTTGGCTAAAAAACGGAAAGAGATTATTTATCCTGTAGTTGACCGTCATTTGGATTTCATTAAAGAAGTCATGCAACTGAAGCCTGAAGTCTATCTCGCAAGCATTAATAGTCAACCAAAAAGTAAGGAAAGACATTTCATCTCCATTGATGATAATAAAGAAGGTAAAGAAAATAAAAAAGGTACGGCAGTAACTTTAGAAAATATTGAAAAAGCTATTAACTTTATTGAGAAATCGGTTCAGGCAGGAAATCATAAGAAGTCATTGCTAATTTATTTAGAAAAATATTTGGAAAAATATACGGGCGCGGATAATGCTTTTCAACATGTTTTTATTTTATTTCAACACAAGCCTATTATTCGGCAGTATGGGAAAAAATTATTTGAATATTACTTGCAACAAAAACAATATAAAAAGTTACTTGAGGAGCCATTTTTTAGCAAAGATAATCCTTGTAGGGACTGTATGAAAGCAATGCTAGGGAAGCATTTGTTTGAGCATATGAAATTACATCCTAAAGAACATAGCGAATTGAGTATTACACAGTATACTAAATTCACACCTATTATTGATAAATTTGGGAACGAAGAATGCAAGCAGAAATATAATCGTTTATATTTAACTAAAGTTTTGCAAGATCGCGCATTTTATTTCAAATGGCAAAAACAAATGAACAAGTATTTATTTGTTGGTGATAATGTTAAGCCTACAGATATATTTGGAGAAAGCTACCTGCCGAATGCAATCAAACAGTTATGCAAGTTTATTGAAGAGTACGATAGGCAACCTTATCCAGAAATCTTGCCATTAATTAAATCTTATTTTACACCAGAGATTGTTAAAGAATATCAGCTCACTGCATTGCAAGCAAGATTGAATACCTTCTGCAAAAATCATGAATCAAGAACACAAGGATTAAATGGTCATGATGCTGAACGCCGTATTGAAATATTAATTAAAAGTTTTGATAGTCTGTTAGTAGCCTCTGAAGCAGAAGATATCAGTGAGGCACAGGAGCAATTGTTGAGTAACATTCGTAGCGCAAGAACACCCGCGGAACGAAAACAAGTAGATCAAGTGGAAAAAACATACCCTGTGTTATCAAGATTTACAGATTATATGGTAGCACAACTCATTTATAGAACATTGAATAATGAAGATGGTTTTATTCATATTTTAAAACTTATGGGTACAGCATTAAAGAAAGGAGGCTTAAATACTGGAGAGAAAATAGTGGATGTGTTACCTGAAGATGTTGGTTCATCAGATGGCGAAAAAGTTGGGATCGAAACAACGCTTGATATTGTATTAAACCAATTGAAACGACTACCCCATGTTAACGATAATCTATTGGCTTTTGGGATTATACAAGAGGATTTAAAATATTTACCCTATCATTTCAAAAGATTAAATCAAAGTTTCCATGAAATCATTAGTCATCAACGCGGATTATCATTAGATATCAATGAAACGGTATTAGTATTATTATATCATTGGCCTACCGAGCGTAACTTCAATACGAGAGATTTTCGTCACACCACATCATCACATCAAATTAATAACATGTTTCCGGATAAAAACGCAGTCAGCATCAAAACGCTGATAAATTATCTATTGGTGGCAAAAAATGCTGTAAAAGCCAGCAATCCATTACATACCATCTTGACAGCATTGTACGTTGTTTCTAGACGTGGAGTATTGAATGAACATGAATGTCAACTATTACAAGGGTTTGAACGATTTAAAACAGTGATAAATCAAATTACATGTATATCCGGTGTAGAGCATGAACATTGTGGCATGTATAGTTTAAAAAAAGCTGATATTGAATGGCTAAAGAATAATGGCTATGGTGATGAATGTTACCGTGAATTTTGGCAGCAACAAATCACTCAGGTTATTCAACAGAAAAGAACTATTGCAATTATTGAATTGATACGAAGCATGGGCTCAGAAGAACAGAAACAGCAGCTAACATGTTTCATAGAATCATCTGAACAGCGTAACGAGAAAGGTAAAGAGGTTGATCAAAATCCTGAACGTATGTTTGAACCAGAAATTGCTACAGAAACAAAGAGATTGTTGTTACGTGATCGCTATGAACGTAAACAACGGATGTCTCAAGCTGATATTAAAGAAATGGTACGATATTACATAGATGATTCTCAGATATCTCCTCGTCATAAACCTGCCCAAGAGTTAAAAAAGTATACAGAAGCAGCAATAAAATCCGTTAAAAGAGCGACAATGGTTTTAAAAAAGAACAATCTAAAGAAAACTAGAGGATCTGTAAAAAAATGGTTAGACAGTCAACCAATATTAATGAATGCATGTTACTTGTTGGCATCACGAGAAATCCCTAAAAAACAGCTTGAACCTTTTGTGGATGAATTGCTACTAGAGTATTTATTTTGCATCCTAACACAAGTTTCTAAGCCTTCTGAGACTTCTTCAGCAAATGCAAGTGATATAGTAGCACTTGCTCAGATTATTCAACTATTAGGAAGTACAAATCAAACTACATTGTGCCAATATTGGCAGCGATTATTAAATACAGATAAAACATTGAGACTAGATGATCTACCTAATTTATCAACTATGACATTCGATATAAAAAGATGTTATGACCGTTTAGTTGAGGTAGTAAATAATATAATCACCCCTTATTTGCAAACAACGCATCAACCGACAAAAAATCAAAGTTCATCCTCTGGATCTTCTAAGTTAATGAGTTTAGTAAGTTCACTTTGGTTAACAGATCCTAGAGTAGTATCGGAACGTACAAATTCATGCTTACAAAAGGTGTTATCTCAATTGAAAGCAGTCCAACATAAGCTTAGTCAGGAGAGTGTTGATTGCGACACTAAAGAATTGATAAGCACGGTGATACAGAAAGCTACGACACAATTAAAAGGTATAACATTGCCACAAGGACTGATAACACTTTTTCAAAATATTCCTATTATTTTACGACTAGATACACAATCAGTTTTACCCACACCGAAAAGTCAGACAGCTTAATTTATGAAAGAGGAGAAAAGTAATGGGAAAAAGTATAAAAAAAGTAGTTAGGCAATTAAAAGAAGAAGCAAGTAAGATTGTTAATCCTTATTTTTCATCAAAAATGCGTAATTCAAGTTATTATCATGAAGTTGTATTGTATGCTTTAATTGACGCAGCTGTGTGTTATTTTGAAAAAAATAAAGATGAGCTAAAGTTAAAATATCACGAAAGTTGTGCGCTTAAAAAAGTAACGTTGGCGAGACAATCTTATGAATTTTATATATTAGGAAATTTACAGCAGGATCAATCAAGAGAAATTCAACATATTGTTTGGCTTGGGAAGCGCTTATCACATATTTTAAAAACAATGTATAAAGATGAATCTCCATTTTTTCAATTTTTTTCATGGATAAGAGGTTTGGGGTTTTTTTATAATGTGTTTCTTGAAATACTGCATATTTCTAATCATTTTAGAATTGAGCGTATACGAACAGACGAAAATGTCAGTGATATCACAAGAAAGCGTCTAAAAGGCGCAAGAAAGCAGGTACTAAACGTTATTGAGGCATCAAGAAGAAAACGTGGATTACTTAAAAAAGATACAAAACCGCAAAATATTATTACACCACAACTTACACAAGTTATTCAAAACGATAAAGATATTGCGTCTCTGTTACAGGGAATAAAGAAAACGCTACACATGAGTGCGCAAGAAATTGAAAGATTTTGCTTAGAATTCTCAAGAAAACCACCTGATCGACATCGTGCATTATTGAATCAAATTGATTTAGAGACAAAAGGGCCAAAAGGGGAAAGTTGGTTGCACGTAGCCGCAGCTAAAGGGCATATTACGTTACTTCAGGCTTTATTAGATGCAGGTTGTTATCATATTGATGTGGTTGATGACATGGGTGATACACCTTTACATAAAGCAGTACTTGGAAATCAGTTTGACATAGTAAAAAAGTTAGTTAAAAGAGGGGCCGATGTTAATAAAAACAATGGTGCTGGTCAATCTTCACTGAAACTTGCAAATGGTGAATCAGTGCATTCAGATATCCAAAATTGTTTGTTACAAGCTGCATGTAATAGTAAAACATCCACTGCCAGTGGTGGAATGAAAGGTGTTGCAACTACTTCTTTGAGTCGTGAGTTAGAAAATACACATATTCGTATGCAAAGAGCACTCGATGAATTCGGTTCTTGTGCCTTACCAGATATTTGGGCTGATGAAAATGATATGTTACGTTATATCCGTGGAATGACACAATTGGAAAAAGGAAATAGCCAGGTTAGTGTCGCTGATAGTATTTGGGATCTTAAAGCTACTTCGGAAAGTACCTGTAAATACTTTTGTGGTTTAGCATTTCCTTTAAAAGTATTTATTGAAGATTTCTTATGTGTTGACACTAAGACAGTATTCTTGTTGCCGTTAAAATTACTTGGTTCACATTTTTGTGGCTTTTTGATCCACAAGCATATTAGGAGTAATCAAATTCAACTAGAGTTGACTTATATCAACCCTCAAACTGATCGGCGTCATTTGAAATCTCAAGCCGGTGAAGATGACAAAGCTATAGAGGACATAAATAAGCAGTTGATAGAAGTCAAACAATTTTTAAAGACAATTAGTAAAAAAGTTCCAGGTAGATCATACATAGATGAAATCTCAAAAGGCAAGCTTACGGCGAACATCGTAAAAGCACTTAAACAACATGAGAATGCAGGTATAATTTGGGGAACTATAGTTAATCAATCCTGTGGGCAACAACATAATGGGAATGATTGTGGGTATATTGTAGCAGAAACGTTAGTCAATCTCGCGTTAGAACAACCTCTCAAAATTGGTAGTTATGAAGAAGATCCTGAGAAAAATATTCAAGCGATTGCAAAAGTGAGAGATGCTTTTGTAACAAGCGACATCATGGGGAAAACAAAAGAGCAAAGAGAAGATAGTATTAAGAGACAATACATTGAACGTTTAGCACGAGCGATTAGTATGAATGAAGATTATGCTAAACCATTACGTCAGTGGATTAAAAATTGTAATTTTGTGGATGCCATTGAAACTTATCAATTACACGCGATTATTTTTTCAGGATTGAAAGATACAGTTGATGAAGTTGAAAGGATACTTTTTGGTAAGCGCGTATCTACGAGTGTGCACGCGATGTTAGAAGATAGAGTTATTTCCATTTTAACCGTGCGGATTAAGCTATATGCTAAAGACACAGAGCTTAGCGCTAAAGATTATAAACTATTTTGTGATAGCCTCCTAGAACCGTATTCTCCGCCTGTAGGAGACGTTATTTTCCGATGTCATTTAAAGCTACAATCTAAAAGTGTAGGTACTAAAGGTGTCGGTAAAGGTAAAGAGCCAGAGGGACAGAATCGGAAGTATGACGACTGTGATATCAATAATCTGATGAATGTAATGGCACAGCGCGCACAGCGCGCGTTAAGCATAGCTTGGCAGGGGAAAGAATTTTTAATTGGTGCAGTGATAAAACCAGATATGCATATATACATTGCAAAAACATCAGCTATTGATTCGAGAGGACTATCTTCACCGGTTAATTATTTTTTCGATAAAGAAAAGAGAAGAGAGGATGCAGGCATTGAGTTGCTTAAAAAAATTAAACCACAATTCAAATTGCTAAAAAAATACGACAATGATCTCAAGAAACTAAGAGAAGAAATAAAAAAAATAATATTACCATTATTAAAAGAAAATGAGCCAGACGAAGGTGCTATTGATTTTGCTATGGAAAGAATACAAAAAGCAAATGATCAAACCACCTTTGATAGAAAGATTAAAAAAATGGAAGCTAAGCATAGAAGTATTGATGTATTTGATGAACTCATGGCTTTATTAGATACGAAAGATACGAAAGATACGAAAGGTAAAAAAGCTAAAGGAGTAGCTAAGATTAAAAGAGTAGCTAAGATAGTGTTCCCATATAATATATCACAGCATCATTGGTTGGCGGGTGAAATTAATATCCGTAGGCAAGGGAATAAGTATATTGTTGATGTTTACTCGCATGATCCTTTTGGTGGTGGCAAGATGAAAAAAGAAAATTTTAGAGATCTTCGATTAACAATTGAGAAACGTATTAAAGAAGAGTCCTTTCATAAAGACGTTACAGTAGAAGTTAATAATAAACAGAGTCCATATACAAAACGTCGGCAGGGGCGCGGAGATCGTACCTCATGCGGAGTAATCGTTGTTGAAGATATGCTTAAAATCATTAAAGGAGAAACTTTGGATCGTAAGCAACCTTATCCTTTCGGAGCGATGGCAATAAGAAAGCGGCATATAAAAGTTATGCAAAAATTTTATTCGTCAGATAATCCAACACTTGTTACTTTTCTTTCAAAAAATAAACATACTGTTGGTGTCAAATTTGGTAGCTGCCCACCAAGTAAGAGTGATTTTGGGAAGAAATCAGATCCTAGTTTATCAGGTTCAGATAGCCAACAAAATAATGATCATCAATATAGTGTCAGCTGTTAAACTTTATCAAAATAATACTAATAACAATAATATTTAGAAACAACTCATAATAACACACAAATTCGAATACAAATCATCAGATGATTAGCAACCCTAATGATTCATTTTAATGGTTTTTCGCCATTAATTATGGATAGTTTTTTTGTTTGTAAATTATTTTTTAATATTATCAATAGGAGAAATGAAATGAGTAAATTAGCAGACAAATTATGTAATGACCTTGCATCAGTAATAAAAGATTCACAGGAACATCCGGTAGAGGATATTAGAAAAATAGAAGCGATGATTAAAGCATTAAGAGACAAAGAAATATCAGCTTCTGAATTAAGGAAAAAGTTAGAGGCATTTATTCCAACGATGACAGTTTTAAGTTGGAAGAGACTATTTTTCAGGAAGACAACATTGCAAAAACAATTAAACGCCATACTTGGTCGTTTAATGTTTTCTGAAGTTAGCTTATTGCAGGATGAGGTTAATGAGCTAAAGGTGTCTATCGGACAAAAACAGAATAGCAACAAAGACACTGATGAAAAAAAAGTAGCAGAAGAAGAAAAGATTAGTAAGAAATCGCATGTCAAAGAAATGGATACACAAGACATATCAGCAGCACCATCAATATCTTCTGAACATGTAACATTTATTAGAGTATTAAAGCAAAAATTAAGAGCATTTTTTTCAAACTGGAGAAAACTATTTTTTAGAAATACAGACTTACAGGAACAATCAAATGCTGGGCCTGATCACCCTACGTCTTCTGAAATCAAAGAGCAGAAAGCGATTCGGCCACAAGAACATGAGAAAAAATCAGAAGATGAACATCATAAACCACAAAGAGATTCATTAGAAACATCTACATCGTCTACAGTTCTTACAACATTGCAGAAAAAGAAGAATGATATTGATGCTCCTAGTGTTAAAGAGGTAGAGACTGAAGAAAGAGAAAGAGAATTGACGGAACAAGAGAAAATTTTTAAAGAGCAGGGCACAAAAAAATCTGTAGAGCAAGATACACCATATATACCACCAGCATCTTCTGGTTCTGCTTCTGTTTCAGCATCATCACAGAACGACCAAGATATAAATATTCAATATGGTGATGAAGATAAAGAAAAAACAGATGATAATAATACAGTTTTCTTGGAATATGCTCAATTACAAAGAAACGAGCATAATGTTATTGAAGAAATCAAAGCACGTGCTGAAGCAAGAATAAGAAAGCTATTTCCAAAATTTTCTGCATATAATCCATTAATAGAAAAAGTGAATGATAATATAAGAAAAAGTCATTTAAGGTTATTTTTCAATTTTAATAAATATTTTAATATGGAAGAAATGCAAAAAATTTATTATTTAGAAAAATTTGTTAGGATTATTGTTAATTCTGTCATAAAATATGATCCTGCTGAAAAACAAAAAATGACCGATCAAGCTTTAAAAAGAATTGAACTTGAAGAAATTGCAGAAATTGATAGAAGAATATTACTGACAAATAAAAGAGTAAAAGCACACCGTCAGCAATGTGATGAAATGCTGTCTGTAGGGATATTTGCATTCGATGATGTAAACAGAAAATCATTTATCAAACATAGCCTGTCAGAACGCATGTGTCGTGAAGAAAGAATAATGGATGCTATTTATGCTTTACGTGGAATGGAAAGACCTTGTTATGTACGTCATATTTTTTAAAGCATCATAATTAATGTTTGATATATAAGTATTAATCATAATAATTTTATACATTTAAAAATTTATATAAACTATTTTGTAAATTTTTTGAAATAATTTTTAAATTGTGGATACTAATGGTTTATGGTGCTAGGCAACCATGACCAACGGTATGTTCTGTAGAAAAACAATGGCATCTACTATTGTTTCTACAGCTTAATACAATTAAGTTTTTATGTGGAGATTGCTGAGAATGAAAAGGGTAGAAACAATAATCGAAATCAATTTATGATGATGATAATAAAGCATAAAAAGCGGTTAGACGTATTGTTACATACTTTTGAGGAGCACTATCATAGTGGTATACTCTCCTATTAATGATATGAATGATTTTTGCTCAATTAAATAAACAAATTATAGTAACAAGTTGTTTCTCAATGACTTATTTTTATAACTGTAGGATCTCTTCAAAATGAGGAGATTGCTTTATTTCTAATGTCGATCACACAATATTTAATAAATATGTGTTAAACTATTATTATAAAAGATTCTGTCATACCATAATAAATAAGACAAAAAAAATTTTTGTAGTATATTCGTATAAAATAACAGATATAAACGGAACTCTTTGTTTATAGAAATTCCAAGATGATGCAGTTAATTTTAAAGTAAGAAAGTTAATAAATAAAAGAATGAAATGTTGTAGTGCCATTGATTGAATGCCTACAAATTACCATATTGAACTTAAAGTAAATAAGTAATTGGTTTGACCAGGAGTTTATAACTTAATTAACTTTACTGTGGAGATAATTATGCCTAAACGGAGTAAACGTCAGAAAAAAAATAAAAGACCACGAAAAAAATATCGACAGAGGGATAGACAAAGCACGTCTCGATCTATTACTGCTCGAAGAGAGCGAGAAGAAAGTTCCAAATTGTCTAAAGATATTGAAGTAATACCTCCTGAAATTTTATTAATGATTTTCTATAAAATGACAACTCATACGATACTAACGGTTTTGCCACTAGTATGCAAACAGTGGAATGCAGTATTGAACCACCGTAATTTTTTAAACAAAATTGATAGACATATTCAAAAACAAAAGCAGAAAACTAATACATTGATCTCTGATAATGAACATGAAAAAGATTCTCAAGGTGAATTTTTAGATAGAAAAACTTTATGGGGTATTTATATAAGAAAAATTCCTTTTGAAGGTATTGCAAATCTAATATCGTTTATTAATGTATCTAACCGTACTCAGTATGGCACAGAAACGAGAAAAACAACGTTACATACGGCTGTAAAAATTCCTAAAATAAATCTAACATGGCTGGATGCACTTATGTTTTATAAAGAAGGTCACTCAGAGGCATTGGAACTACATCGAGGCGGCGGTGTTTCTGCGCTTTTGACTTTATTTCCTGGTTCTGGTGATGATGTGAATGCAGTTGATGAAGATGGTGAAACGCCTTTATTTAATGCAGTACGTGTAGGAAATCTTGAGGTTGTAAGGCTTCTTATCAAAAGAAAGGCAGATTGTACTGTTACAAATAAACAAGGGAGAGATTTGTTATCATTAGCTAGAGCTTGGAGAGCTCACAAGCCGGAAATTTTTAAAGAAATAGAAAAACAAATTAGAGTTCAAGCTAAATTAAATAAACCTATCGAGAAAATTGAAAGAAAAACCTATGGTAAAGGTGCTACAGGGTCTTTTTTCTATCATGCACAGCCTTTAAACTCTCAAGATTCAAGTAGTAGTGAAGATGAATCAGATTATGAAGATGATGCGTATGATGATTATTGTCGATATGGCTGGTAAATTACTTCCATCTATCCATCTATCCATCTATCATGCTTTAATATTTGGTGACACTTAATAAATGCTTATTACAAACGAGAAAATTTTGATTAGGAATGATTGTCATACTTTGTAATAAAACAATTTTTAATAAAAAAATCATCTTTTAAATTCGATGTACATAAAAATATATTTAATAAAGGTGTGAAAATGAGAGCATAAAATGCAACGGAGATTTCTAATGAATAAGATAAGTTCTAAAACAAGAAAACAACTACGCGAATTTCTTATGACGCACCATGAGGAGCTTGCAGCAAAAAAAGAAATAACGTTAGATTGTCTTTTTCAATTAGATGGAATATCACCGGAACTCTTTGATTTTTTTTCAAAACAAAACACTGAATGGGAACGAATTGATGTTACTATGGAAATAATACGCATTTTAACTGAGGAAAGAATAAAAAGAGGCATTCTTTAAAGTGTTTTATCGTTATCAAGCATCATGCATCATATGATACGCTTTTTATGATCTTTCTTAAACAGAAGAGTATGAATATCTATAAGATCAAGAAGAGGAGAGCATTGTCATACTAACACATCTGCTCATTTAAAATGATTTGGGAAAAGTTCTTTTGCTTTCTCTGATGTAATAACGCGAGCTGTCCTTAAATCTGCTGTCCAGAAAGACTTGCAAGGCTCGCATTGATACAGCAGCATTTGCAAGGGCGAATTCTCTGCCAATCTATAAGGCTGTTTCTTGGGGTATTTAAGCCAAAAGTTAGCACATATTTCACATCCAGCTATACTGCTCATTTTTGAGTTCCATGATTTGATTACGATTTAATTTATTGAATAAGGGTTTCAATTACAAATTGATTTCCATTTACCGTTGCATTTTACATGAACGTCAGTGTGGAGATCATATCTCATAACTTATTTTTTCTTGGAACCATTTTTTAATAGAAGATTTTTTATCATGAAAGGTGAAGGCTGTCTATCACTGTCAATTTCAATTCCCGTTGCAATTAATTTTTTCCTCAATATACGAGTATTGCGAGCTTCACGTAGGGATATGCCGCCTTTCAAGGAAGGAAGTGGATCTAATTTTGAATTTTCTCTTTTTCTCTTCGTTGCCATCATTATTTCCTTTGTATTATTTTAATTATAATACTTTTTTACTGGAAATGGTAGTGATTTAGTTACATACAAATGTAACCCATCAGTGATTATTTGTGATGATGATAACTATTATTAAGTTTACCTTAGAAAAAGCTATCACGAGCGAATTGACGTAATAAAGCTACGATTTCTAACTTTCGTCAAGCTAAAACAAACTGCCTTAAGGTTTTTGAGCCTGCTCCGCAGCATATCCATTTCTTTTTGCGGCAATAACAGTGGCGTTCAAGTGTGCGTGGATAGCTGGTAGTTACATACAGAAACTTATTTCAATTTTTTTTTCAAATTTTTTTTCGGCATCTAACAATATTGTAAAATCTTCGCAATATCCAACTACTGCCCAAAAAAACCCACTTAAAAAACCATATTCTGCACCACTTCTTGCAGACTCGCCTAAAAAATAAGCAGCCAACAGGCCGCCCACTGCGGAAGCAACAACCTGGGTGACTCTACTACTAAGATCCATACCAAAAAATACATTGCTATCATAATTCGAGAATTTTCTTCTTGGAGCAGCATGTCGGCTGATAAGTTGATTTTTCTCAGTTTCCTCTTCATCTGATAAGTCATTTTTATGAAGGAGTTCCTTTAATCTGACTTTATGTTGTTGAAAGTGCTTATCATCATTGAGAATAGCTGTTTCCATGCCTTCAAGCGCAGCACGAAAATGTCGAAAAATAAGTTTTTTTATTCCCCATTGCGCAAATTCGCCTGCGTAATATGAAGCATATAATACTATAGCAGCCGACCAATGCTGTGAACGATGAGCATATTTTAAATTATCACCAGCTCTGTTAAGTTTAGTCTGAGCAATTATATGTTTTGCATCATCGTAGGGATGATTAGCGTATACATTTTTAAGTTTTTGGCAGACTTTTTCATACTTCGTTTCGGCGGCTCTAATCGATGCATTTGTTCCAAACGCTTTTTTTAGATTCAATACTGGGTTATATTTAGTGTTTATCGCTTCAATGTTTGTTAGCTTGTACTTTCCATCTGCGTACCAAGCCATATCTAAGGTACCGGCTATGTAATCTTTCCACTTGGTGAGGGTGAAAGGGAAAGGTGGCTCAACACTCGCTAATTGAGAAGAAATACTTGTGTAACTTGTTGGCATGATTCTATACTCCTTTCTAATTAGTATCATTTTATCGGGTTTCTAAGCTGTAAAAATCAACAAAGATAGGATACATCTGCTTAATTATATCAGAAAGCGTCGATTAATCGTTAATAAAAAATACACTGTTTGGAAAGATGAAGATGCTTATCTGACAAGCTCAGATTTGTTTTATTATTGATCAAAAATCATATAAGCCTTATGTTAATGGCGCATGAAAAGTCTGGTATGAAAAACAAGTTTTAGAAGCAAATTATCCAAAATATTAGGGGTTTGATTTGGAGGCTAGTTTTGTGAGTTGCACTTGCAGGTTGAATTCGCGTAATGGCAGCTACATTAATTTGTGATAATTATCCCTATCACCAATTATTAGAATATGGTAGAATCTTTGCTGGCTGTGGTTTAAGATCATCGACGATGTTGGTGAAATCATTCGACGCTGCTTTTTGCGACGCCGTGTCGCAGAATTTAACTAAGGGCCTAAATTTATGCTTAAAGACAAAGAATTATCTGGACAGAAAAATGAAATAGTTGGCACAAAAAGTGTCGATATGCTGTATGGAAAAATAACATCTCATATTGATGGGGCACGAAAAAGCATCCAAAAAACAGTTGATACGGAAATGATCAAGGCGTATTGGCTGATTGGGCGAGATATTATCCAGGAAGAGCAGTCTGGTCAATTCCGGGCTGAATATGGCAAATCAATTATCAAACAGCTTTCGCAAAAACTACAGCAACGGTATAAGCGAGGTTTCAGCGTTCAAACCCTTGAAAAAGCACGAAAATTTTATGTCTTATATCAACAAGATACGATAAATGGAAAATCCCCGACGCTGTCGGGGATTTCTGAAATACCAGCACTAAGCTTAAACCTGTCGTGGTCACACTACGTAGAGCTAATGACGGTCAAAAGAGATGAGGTCCGTGACTTTTATGCACTAGAGGCGAGTCAAAACAAATGGACTGTTCGTGAACTTAGAAGGCAAATAGACTCCTTTTTATATGATAGGCTTGCAAAAGCAAAAGATAAACATCAGGTGTTACAATTAGCGCGCAAAGGGCAAGAAATAAATAACCCAGAAGATGCAGTAAAAGAGCCGCTAGTTTTGGAGTTTCTTGGTGTACCAGAGCCTCACAAACTATCTGAAACCAAATTAGAGTCAGCGCTAATAAATAATTTGCAGAACTTTTTATTAGAACTTGGGAAAGGGTTTTCTTTTGTTGCCCGGCAGAAACGTTTGTCTTTTGATAATAGCCATTTTTATGCGGATTTGGTTTTTTATCACGTTATATTGAAATGCTACATTATAATAGATTTAAAAACACATGAGCTAACACATGCAGATCTTGGTCAAATGCAACTGTATGTTAACTATTTTGACATGGAAATAAAGCAACATGATGATAATCCAACGATAGGGTTAGTGCTTTGCACAGAAAAGCGTGAAGAGATGGCGAAGTATATGTTAGGTGAAAAAGCAAAACAGATTTTCGCAAGTACCTATCAGTTTCATTTGCCGACGGAAAAAGAGTTGGAGCAAGAATTAAAACGTGAAATTAAAGCCATTGAGCATGATCTTGCAAAAGAAAAGAAAGATGGTGAGTAGTTATGCCATTACCTATCTTTGATACCGCAGAGTATTTGGAGTTTAATGTCGCTCTACCCCAACACCTAAAAGCCTATCAATCCTTTGAGCGTGATTACCTGGGTGCACATGCCTTTTTGTATGCTTATAGAGATAACGAAGCCACTTTCAATGCCTATCGTCGTGAAGTGGAGCGCTTACTACATTGGTCATGGCAAGTGGGAAATAAATCCATTTATGATTTACGACGTGTTGACATTGAAACGTATATTAAATTTTGTCAAAAACCGTTTAAACGGTGGATCGGTACCAGCAAACCTCCTCGTTTCATCTTAAAAAATGGTACTAGACAACCTAATCCTAATTGGCGACCTTTCGTTGCTACGGTAAGCAAAGCGGCTGCACGTACTGGAAAAGAACCAAATAAAGATAATTATGAATTATCCGAAAAAGCAGTGAGAGACGTATTTGCCGTATTGAGTAGCTTTTATAATTTTCTTATTCAAGAAGAACACACTGAAATAAACCCTGTCTCTCAGGTACGTCAAAGAAGTAAATTTATTCGTCGGCAGCAAGGACAAAAAAGAATTCGCCGCTTGTCTGATTTACAGTGGGCTTTCGTTATTGAAACAGCAGAGTTGATGGCTAAAGAGGATAGCAAACATGAACGTACCTTTTTTATATTATCAGCGCTTTATCTGATGTATCTACGTGTTTCAGAACTAGTGATCACTGATCGTTGGGCACCTAAGATGAATGATTTCAAACGTGATCATGATGGTTTATGGTGGTTTACCACCGTAGGAAAAGGTAATAAAGAACGCCAGATTGCCGTGAGTCGCGCGATGTTAACCGCATTAAAACGTTGGCGAAAATATTTAGGGTTATCTGCCCTACCCTCTGCCGATGATCAAACACCACTCATTCAAACCGATCGCGGTAAAGGTGGGATTAGTAGCACTAATCAAATTAGAAATATTGTGCAAGCGTGTTTTGATCGCGCTGCACAGCGTATGATTGATGAAGGATTAAAAGAAGAAATTGGTGATTTACAATCAGCAACCGTCCATTGGTTAAGGCACACGGGTATTTCTGATGATGTAAAACGCCGTCCTCGTGAACATGTGCGAGATGATGCCGGTCATAGCAGTAGTCAAACAACGGATCGCTATATCGATGTTGATTTACGCAAGCGGCATCAAAGCGCAAAGAATAAGCCGATTAAAAACGAGTAAGCATGTTGAGTGTTTATTTATATCAATGATGTTTAGATATGCTGATAAAAATCTTAACGTGGTTGTTATAATATTCCTTAACGCGACTCACCAATTTGGCAGACAGTGTCTGCCAAATTTAAAAAAGACAAGTGTGCAATATTTTCTGTCTTAAGCATACGCAATATTATAAAGTAATGTCTGGCACACAATACCAAAAGCAGTCGAAAAAGTTTCTTTTTCATTTTCTCCATATTACAATATCATTGTAAAATTATTCGTTATTAGCTTAGAAGGTATTTTGTATATCATCCCGCTCAAAATACCTATCTCAATAAGTTCTGATTTAGTCCTACATTGCATTTTACGTTTGATACTCTCAATATGACTTTCTACAGTTCGCTTATCAATACATAATATATTGCCAATAACCTTGCTTGTATATCCCCTTAATACATAAAAAAAACATTCTGTTTCTCGTTTAGTTAGGTCATTAATATTGTTTGTAAATGTGTAACTACGGTTTAAATCATTCGATTTATGATAACTTGCATCTGTGTTTACAAGCGCTGATAACAGCATCTTTAGTGAGTTGTTAGTAATTAAGCGTGATACAACTGTCACACCTACAATGGTATTATTAACATAGAGAGGATGTTTTTTTGCATATTTTGTTAATATCTCTCCCTTATCATAAGGATGAATATCTAGCACATCTATAGTTTTCTGCTCATTCATGACATGATCACGTTGCCAAATTAGTTCCTTAGCACAAAGCTTCGCATCACACGGCATGTCTTCAAATTTAGTTCCCAGCATACTATCTAACGAGTTAAAGCCAATAACCCTAGCAGCTTTTTCATTGCCACCAATAAAAAAGTGATTTTTATCTGTTATAAACACAAAATCTGGAATTGACTCTAATATTGATTGAGTATAATCAATTTTTTTAGTCATTTTAGAACCAATTTATATTATTGTTCAACAGTTTAAATCATAGCATAAACCGAAAAAATTACGTAGCTATAAGCTATAGTTAATTTATTATAATTTTTCAACAGAATGTCTGAGCTACGAAGTAGATGGAGCTGGTTTCTGTCCAGTATTTTCTGTAAGTTTCTGCTTCGTGGACATCATTACGGGGCTTTCTTTTAATACTAAGTTCAATATTTTCGATAGAGGTTGTAAGAAAAGCTCATGCATTGTACTGTCTCCAAATTTAATGTAGATAAATGAGTTTTCTTTACCATATCTTATTGTTAAATCATCATTAAATGTCGTTGCTAAGCTTAAATCACTAATAAAGTTTTTGATTATCTCTATAGAATCCTCTGGCTGTAATGTAGTTAATTTTATCTCTTTAGAGTGTCGTTGAAATTCAAAGGCAATTTTTCCTTGAAATTTTTTGCGTAAAAACTGCAGTTTTTTCTCATTAATAAACTGCATGGCAGTATAACTTTGAGAACGTGACATGAAACCATGTTGTCTCATCAAAGGTGACAAATGCTTAGGTACTTTTGTTGTTTTCACAAAAGAATCTTGTGTATTATCTTCCAAACCTTCTCTAGCTTTATCTTCCAAGGAGAAATATTCATGGTCGTATCTTTGTGAGCTATTATTGATAGAAGTTTCAGTGAGTAATGTTGGATCGGTAACAAGGTAATATTCTTCTTTATAAATAACATAGTTAAATTTATAATCGTCTATTCCTAATATATTATTATTCCTATGTTTCTCTTCATTTTCCGGTATTTTTTCAGGAAAACCAAACCGTGTTTGAGGACGCCTCAACCAATTGTTGGTTAATATGATAGAGAATGTTGCCAAGAAAAAAATAGCACCGACGATTAATGAATTTAAGTAATCAGCAATTGTTTCACTCTCAAGCTCTGCATTTTCCTTATCGAATTGATGTGTTTCTGCAAGCGCTTTATCCCGCACGTATCGTCTCCATGATTTTATTCTAAAGCCAAATAAAAATGCCAAACTATAAACAAATAGTGCAAATAAAACACGTTCGAGTGTTATCCATCTTCTAAGGAAGTTGTTTAAAGAATATAATTTATTTTTAGCTTTATTTGGAATATATTTCGTTGGATAAGATAAAACATTTTTTACACGTTCAGCGTGAGAAATTAATCCTTGTGGGCGCTTTTCAGTGAAAAAATGACGTTGATTATATTTAACAGTCGATTCGATAGGTTCATAAATACCTGCACAACGTGCTCTTTTTCCTCGGATCATAAAATCTCTTGGTACATTACGATTAGAAAACCAACCAGCATAACGCCGTTTTCTAAGAGACAAAGTTGGGGTTTCGATTAATAGACTCGTTTCACTAACTTCTGTATCTTCGTCATCAGATTGATAAATTTCTTTCTGTTCTTGAGGTTTCATAAAATTACCTCCTTTACAATTAATGTTTCACTAACTATTTTTCTATTATTATTTCTTTCCAATTATTTGACTTATTTCATCCGATAATGGTACCGTTAACTTGTTTTCGAAAATCAAGAAAATTCATTTCCCTTAAATTTGTAAAATAATATTATTTCAATCTTAAAAAGCGGATAACAAGTTTTTTCTTATTATGGATGTCAAGTTTTTGTAGCGCTTCGCATAAAATAAATTTTTCACTTGATCACGTGACCCATGCTCTTGAGGATTGATAACCTTTAAGCTTTGCATTATCTATCATAATAGCTTCCATGGTAGTTTATTCATATTTGGTTTAGTCAGTATTATATCAAACTTAGTTCAATAAGTTGACGATGCTCATCTATTTTCGTGAATTTTTCATATAAGGTTTTTTGTTTATTAGCCCAAGCAATTTTCATAATTAAATCGCCTTTCCTCCTGGTTATGAATATCATTAATTCAATAGATATTTTAATTTTCAATCTTACTGCTAATATATACTTTTACTAGTCAATTGAAATCTGTATTAAATACGGATATATTCTTATTTTTCCATTAATTTGGCAGATACTGTCTGCCAAATTCAAAAATGCTCGTTAGGACATCTTCAAGATAAAAAGCATTATAATTCAGATAGCTACAATAGTTGCGACGGTGTCGCGACTATTGAATTATCATTATCATTTTATAATGCTCGGCATTGATACTTTCGATAACGGCGTTATCGAAAGTTTAATTATATGATCAATATGGCACATATCATGCCAAAGCTAGTATTTAAGCACCATAGTCCAATAATAACATTTATTGGACTTATTAAGGATTAGTTAGACATGTGGCGAATTTACTTCCCACCAGATTGTTACTTTGGCCCTTTTCTGAGAGACAATACACGAACGCCTTCTAATTCAGGCTGATCATTGTTATTGTCTTCTTCTAATTCTTTTACGGTCTGACGTGCTTCTGTATCATCACGTAAATCATCACCATCTAAGTAAGTTGATATCGATGATTGGCTATCTCTTTTAGGCTTTAAATGTAAAGGATGCTGCTTAGTAGATTTAAAATCTGTATTCCTTTTGCCTGTTACAAATTGTCTTTCATCCATTTCTTGATGTTGTCTTAATAATTTCTCAGTTTCGTTATTTTCTGTGTTTGAATCATAATAACATTTTCAATAATGTAATTAATTGTTTTTGAAACGAGAACGAAAGCCAGGGAATTTATACTCTCCATACTTGAGTAGATGTTTTGTAAACTAAGTAAAGTAAGTGCGATATTAATTTTAAATATTTGTGTCAACACGCCAATGCCCAACGATAATATTCAGTAATGGTTAACCTGGGTTATCTAAGGAATTGCAATAAAAGTTGAAATTTAAATTTTTTTAGTCGCTTTATCGCCTTCTTTTTTGTTTAGCTCTATATAAAGAATTATTATGTGCTTGCATCCTAATTCAAAATATTATGTAATTATCTTTTAGGAAGATGAACTTGGGCTAGGCCCTTTATTTTTTTGTTGGCTATAATCGACTTGCTGATATGTAAAATCGTGAAACTCGTTAGGGTCATTTTCATGTTTAAGGATTTCTTTCTTATGCGCTTTTACTTGTCTAATAAGATCCAAATTTGTTGCAACACTTTTCATAAATGGTTTGTGTTTTCCTTTCCAGCAATCATTATTTTTTGATGCATATGGTGTTTCTTTTTCAGAGTGGAAACGCCACGGTTTTCGCTGTTGTTGTTCTTCTTTAGTCCGTTTATATAATTGTACAAAAAGTAGTGGCTCCAAGGTCTTTTGCCACTTCACTACAAACACAGCAGTTGTTCCGTAGTAAGAAGTATTAGGGTCTAAGTCATTAGTGGGAATTAAATTTAGATATGATCTATCAAGTTTATAGAAAAGTTCTTCTTTAAGATATCTAGCATCGTCTTTGCGTTTTTGAATTTCTTCTTGAAGAGATTCAACTGTTTGAAAAAAAGTTTTGAGATCATGAAAGTTACTTTTATGGAATTCTTCATCGTAAACAGGCAATGGCTCATAATCGTCATTGTTTACGGCGTAATGCTTTTGTTGAATTGTAAAAGCTTGAGCCCACATCGCCATACCAGGTGCAGAAAGAAGTACACCAGAGGTGCCCTTTATGTCAGTTATTTCATATACTCCTTGTTTAATCTGATTAAGCATTGCACCATACTCACCATTATCAATGGCAAGCTTTAAACCTATTTCACTTTTTGTGTATGTTCTTATCGAATCATATGCAGATCGTATTCCAGCAATGGATTTTTTAATGGCAATATCTTCAACAACACCTCTAATTTTTTCTACAAGTAAAAGAATTTGCTCTATTATATAATCAATCTGTGTAGCTATATGCTTGATCGTTCTAGAAATTTCTTTTAATGTGCCATCAATACTTTTTAAAGAATCGGCAATGCTGATAGCAGGGTCTCGTAATTTACGTAACTCATAACCCACTTTAAACAAACCTGCTGCTATGGCTATAGCGCCTAAAAATGAGTATAATTGTTCGTCGTAATTACCGGGTGGAGGAACTGTTAAAGTTCGATCATCACCTGGAAATAGAATCTTTAAAAGCATCTTTTCAGTAGTAGTAATTGGATCGGTGAAAGATAGTTTACTAGCTTGATCTTTTTGTGTATCTGAAGGTAAATGTTTTCTTTTTTGTTTTTTATTCCTTTGCTTTGTTCCATGTGGGGCACTAAACATAAATTGTCATCCTTCTTGATAACGGTTAAATTTTAAAAACAGTTTGAACACTGTTTACGTTTTCGATTTATAAACTCAATACTTAATATGCTTTTTCTTAAGACGTAAATGATATAAAATTTTTTATTTTTTGTCAACCTTTTGGTTGGGTTGTATTTACCCAAAATCTAACTGCTTTTCTAAATCTAAGAATCTACTTACTAATTTACATAGATTTTAACAAATTTGATAAATCGTTATTAACTTGGTTATGTTAATACAATAGAAAAAAGAATATTCAAGCCACATTCGATTAATTCTGTACTAGAAAATAAATACTATATCGATAGTAGTCGATATAATATTTGAAGGAGTAACATGTAAGACGGAACTAGCGAGAGCATTAACGACGTCTGTGTTCTGCAATAAATTATCTCGACAAAGTGTTTCTATTCCTCAAAAGCTATTAAATGCTTTTAAGCAAAAGATTTCTGCCTGAATTATTAAGCTGCTATATAAGATATGTTATGCTTTCTGAGCAACACAGTAATTAAAACAGTAACATATTAATATTTAAAGATCGGCTTCAATATCAACTAGTCATCATTGCAATAAAAATTTGATAGTCAATAGTTTCATCGCTGGCAGCTAATATATTGACATAGAGAAATTTGCCACTTCGCAGTATAGTGTCAATTACTATATATTTATCAACTTAAAAAATAGTAAGAGATGATATTATTGTAATGCAAAAAAAGTTTGGTACTTTATTTTTTATTAATACTCTAATACTCAGTTATGACATTCAACAATGGTCAACATGAGTTATTTAAAGGCTTGCAACGAGTTGAAATTTAAACTTTTTAAGCCGTTTTATCGCCTTATTTTTTTGTTTAGCTCTATATAAATCATAATGGGCTTGCATCGTTATCCAGCTTTCAGGGCTTCGTCCAATAACTTTGGATAACCGTAAAGCCATCTCTGGAGATATACCGCTATCACCTCGAATGAGTCGGTTGAATGTCGAGCGTGCAACATCTAGTTTATCCGCTATCTCATTCTGCGATACATTAAACGGTACTAAATACGTGTCCCTGATAAATTCTCCTGGGTGCGGTGGGTTATACATATTCATTAGTGATAATCCTCATAATTTAAAATATAAACATCGCCATTAATAAACTCGAATGTTAAGCGCCAATTTGCGTTTACCCAAATAGACCACCGATTTTGCTCCTTTCCTTTTAGCGGATGCAGTCTATAGCCTGGGATATTCATATCTTCTATTGTCGTCGCCGTATCCAAAGCCGATAGTTGCATTCGCAGCCGCTTTTTGTGCTTAGCTTGTATGCCGCTTAACTTTCCTTTTTTATAGAAAAGTTCAAGTCCTTTATGTTTGAAGCTTTGAATCATGCATTGATTATAGCATATCGCGCAACACGAAACAACCTAGTATTAGAATATTTCTTAGAATGAACCTGATACCTTAAATAAAAAAATGCCTGAGTAGTGATGTATCTACTCAGGCTGTTGGAAGTAGAGGAGATGGCTTATTCAAGCCATACTCAATTAGAGTATCATACTTTGCTAACAAGGGAAAGTTTGCTCCACTTTCTATATGACTTTATAAAGTGAAACTTGGCACTACTTTGACATTCACGATAGTTAAGGCTCAAAACTCTTCCTGACTCGTCTGGGTTTTTTGACGAATTAATCTGACGTTAATCTTTTTAGGCGGATGAACCCGTTTAAAATGACGAAGTTGTTTAGCCGTTAATAACGGTGCATCCGGTTGTCGTCCCATTCAATTTGTTGTATATCCATTTATTCATTATCTGAAATTTAATACTTATTTTTCAAAGTAGCAATTGATCTCCCGATCCCATGAAGTGACACCTTATAATATAGCTTTAACACAACCTGAAGATCATGTTGCTCGTTTTAGCTTAAATTCAAAATCATACCCAATAGCATTAGCGTATCTGACAAGCGTTCTTAATGATGGAGAATGCTTACCTTTGCCACCGCCAGCTTCAAGCCTTGCAATAACAGATTTTTTTGTATGAAGTTTATTAGCAAGTTCTTCTTGAGTAAATTGTGCTTTTTCACGCGATTTTTTCATTTGTTCAGCTAACTTAAGCTGTAATGAAAAGGCATTATATTCAGCTCGTGCTTCATCATCTTTAAGTACCGATTGTTTTAATTTATCATGCCATTTTACTGAGCGCTTAACCATCTTTAGTGACCTCTTTTAATCTTTTACGTGCTATAACCAGTTCTTTCTCAGGTGTTGCTTGAGTCTTTTTAATGTAAGAATGCAGTATAACAATTTCACGTTTAACACAGACACAATAAAAAACTCTTGCAATACCCTCTTCTGCTTTTACACGCAGTTCAAACAACTTATCACCCATCGCACGAGTATGAGGCATCCCCAAATCAGGCCCAATCTGCATCATTCGATCAGTCAGAGCCACAAACCGTGCCTTCATTTTTTTAGGCATACCAGAAATATTTTTAAATACCCTGTTATTAAAATAAGTGATGTTCCATGTCATATTGTAATGTTAGCATATATGCTAACTATATTCAAGTAGATGCACACAAATATGGGGGAAAGGGTGCCAAAAAAATGCGGCCTTCCCTATTCTAATTCTATTGAACCTTCAAATGTCCACGGAGGTATGGTAATCGTCAATAGCTGCGCTGGGGTATTTCCAGCATTGGTTGTGTTATGAGAGATGTTTGGCGGTATATCTTTTTGTATCGCCTTTCTTTAGGGTAACGGTTTCGTCGCCTAGCGTTAATAAGATGTCGCCCTCTAGTATGTTAATAAATTTCTTCAGCATGAGGATGATAATGATTTGATGTTGTTGCGTCTACTGGCAGGATTGAATGCGCCACACTACATGACCGAAGCAGACTATTATTAGCATTAAGCAATTCATAGACTTGTTCATTTTGTTTGCCAATAAATGGTTTTATACGAAACCTATTCGCAATAAACATGAGGCATACTTCTTTGCTAAGAAATCTGTTTTTATCGTTTTAGATGCATAATATTCAAAGATAACTCTGGGGTCATAGTCTGCGCAGAGCGATGTAGATGGGGTGCTATGACAATTATCTTTATATTATCCGTAAATATGAACTGTATATATTTTGTTATATCATTTCAAGATTTTTCTATATTTTTCTATTGTTATTAATTTGAATTTACTTGTTTATCTTGTTTAATATCTGGTGATAAGAATGCCATATTAATTTTCCTAATCTTGATCACATCATTATTTAACTCTAAATGCGATCAAAATATTTAGTAAATAGATACTCTTCTTTTTTCGTTAAGAAGCGCAAAAATGCGTAAAAATTAAACAAATATTAACCTTTAAAAATTAAGATTTTAAGGAACTATCTCCAACTAATCCACTATCGTCAGCCATCCCACCACACCTGTCGCAACAGGGTTGCGTAGTAGTAAAATTTATGTTTTTCAGAGAGTTACATTAAAAAACGATGATTTTATAAATTTGCGATCTTAGCCCATTATTTGCATCAAAGCTACATCAATATGATGGCATCATGCATCATACTATTTTTTTAAAAATTTTAGCAATATTGAAATTAAATCGCCCTATTTTAAATAATTTATGCATCATTTATACATCAATGCGCATCACAAAAATGTTAAATTTTTCGTATAACATGATATAATGCATCAATTTCGATGCAATGAGGAAAGGCTAATGAAGCGAATAACTGTGACGTTTAAAGACGATCTAATTGCCCAGCTTGAAGACCGGATGAAAGAAAAGAAGTTGAATTCTCTGTCCGAATGTGTCCGAGAACTCGTTGTACTTGCCCTTAAAATTGAAGATGCTGCCAAGCAAAAATCACACGCAAATAAACAAGACAATGAAGAATTAGTATTACTAAAAGATGTTAGAAACCTTTTAAAAAATAACTTAACGTGGACAATGGAATCACGCTTACTTTCACGTTTATTGGTTGAAAATATTCCTAGTCTTAAAAAGCCAGAAGTTGCCAATATACTAGAAATCTATAAAGAAAAAGCGGGAGCGCATGTAAAAGGATTGCTAAAAGAAGATGTTGATTAGTGTCAACAATAACGTCAGATTTTTAGCCTCTAGAATAAAGTGCTGTAATATTCCCTTTTTGGTTTTTCAACTTCATGAAGCATAATGAATAATTAAAACACAGTAAATTATTTATAAGATGGATCAAACAGTAATGTAATTTATGGGTAAAATATAAATATTTAACTTATGCTTATTATTAGTCCAGTAACTAATTTTGTATTGATTAGTGTATAATACATACAGTTATAAAAAGGAGGTATAGAGATATGCACAATAGACAGCAACAAAGGAGTAATAATCGATCTGATCCACGGGAGCGAACAAGAGCGTCAGCTTCTATGATTTTCACGGGAAGAACTGACAATCCTGGAGCATTGCCTATATCCCGAAACCAAATGCAATTTCTTAATCGTATATCATACTATTTATGTGGTGCCGTGCTAACTTGTATACTTTTATCAGTTATATTGTGTAGTCTTAGCAATGATCGACTAAGTGAATGTACTCTCATACCAAGATTTCTAAGATAAGTTATTAACTAAAATATTAATGATCAGCGGCTTAAATAAAAGATGCAAAATAAATCTTAAAAATAACATAAGCCATTTAGGTGGTTAAGAGTACAAAGTTTACTAAAGTGAATGGTGATATTGACATAAATGATCTGGCTATTAATTACTTCGTAGAGAATAGTCATTCGTTTTTAAGCAAGAAGCGCTGCAAAATGTGAAATTTTTGAAAGCTAATGATTGAGTAGAAATTAACATATGAGATAAGGAGATAAATCATGGGTAATTTAATTGTTAACAAACAAGGAAAACTAAGGTTACCAAAAATTTCAACAAGTAAAAATCTGATTGAGGTAATAATAAGGTTGCCTGATCACAAGGCATTAGATAAAGAAAAACAACAACAAATCTTCAAGTTATTCACTACTTACTGGCAACAGGCGGGAATTCGTTTTAAATTACACGAAATGGGTGTACAAGAACGGACTAATGAAATAGCAAGTGAACGGTTCACGCAGGATGTAGAAATGAGAACTGGAAAGAAGCAACCTCCTTACAAACGAAACATTCTTCAAGAACAGTATTTTTATATTGACCTTACGTGTACCATAGGTACTTCTTATCAAAAAACTTGGCAATCCCCATTACGCAAAAGCACATCAGCTTATGTAGCTATCAATCTCAAAAGAAGACTATTTCAAGAAGATATCTTGCATGAAGTCGGTCATGCATTAGGATTAGCTCATGAACATCAACGCCTAGACAGAAATGAACATGTTGAGCCTTTTAGCAAACAACAATACAGCAATGATCTAAGCAATGGCGAACAAATTGATTGTCATCCCTCACAATTTCCATTCCAGTCCGTTCCTTTCGGCCCTTATGATCCAGACTCTATTATGCATTATCCTGGGGTATTCGTTGATATAAATAGCAGTCAACCTATTGGTGGCACACCGGAGAAGCCGAAATTTCCCAAGCAATTATCGGCAGGAGATATTTACGCTGCACGTTTTCTTTATAACGAAGCACGGATCCGTAAACATTTAGATAATCAGATTAACCTTCAATATGGGAGAACAACAAAAGAGATGATATCGGAAGCAAAAAAAACACAATCCGAACGACAATGTATTTTACGGCCACCCTACTCTCATGCAGAGTGTGTCAAAATACGAACATTTGAGGTAGTAAAAGGCCAATTAGAGCAACTAAACAAATTAAACATTCCAATAAAGGACTTGGATAGGAATCTTTACCAATGGGCAGAACACCACCGTAATAATGTTCAGCAACAGCGTCCATCTACTAGTTCATCTTCATCAGTAACACGGCTTCAGGATGAGGGAGTAACAAATTATTCTTCACCTGAACCTGGTGGCTGCTGTAGTACATAGTGTTATCTAAGCATACACTTAAAATGAAGATTCGTTCTCATACCTCTTGTTCGATTTCTTTTGTTTGTTCGTGAGTTTCTATAACTTGACGAGATAACATTTCATAGTCTTGATACGCTTGAATGACATCTTCACTCATATCTCCATATTCTTGCTTAATGACATTTTAATTGACGTGAATGTTCTCCTCAATCACTGTGCCTGCCTCAGAAGATAATTTGAAAAAGAGGTCATGGCTATAGGGATGGCGTTGTCGGTGTTTAAAATCCCATAGGCTTCTTTTACAGTGAATCTCTTCTTTTAAGACATCCATTGGATAAAAATGCAATTGGATAGTATGTTCTTCGGCAACATTCATATCGTCATGAGGCCGATCACCTGTCAAATGATAAACGTGGCCTGGCTCGCAAATAGTGCTACTTACCGCTGTCGCTACTTGTTGCTTATCTAATTGATATTCGGTATTCCGAGAACAACCCGATAAAATCGTTACCCAAGTGTCACTACCATGATCATGGATCGCTGTACGCTGATCTGGTTTTAATACAAAGACAGACAGGAATATCTGTTTGTCCTGAGCAATAATTAAGGCGCCTCCATCGCTAGGAAATTTTCCTAAGCGCTGTACTTCAAGTAAAAGCGTTTTTCGTTTTTTACCCATATCACGACATATCTGCGTGATTTTCTTGTTGTCATGTTTTTCTGAAGCATTAATGAGTTGTTTAATATAATTATTTAATGTCTCCATTGTTTACACCACATGTTAATTACCTTTGTCATTATATCATCAAAGTCAAATTAGCTCTATTTAAAAATTAGTATCCTTGAAGTAACTTTTTCCGTTATTATTTCTCAAAATGCTTCGAGATAGTAATAATTTACGTTATCGTTTTGTAGGTGGCTTCCCAGATGAGCATTCTGCATAATATTATATGCTGCAAGATTAAGGTATATCGTAAACACACAGTAGGGCACCAAAAAATATTATGAATATGGAATTACAGCAGCTCGACAGACACATTCATGCTGTTTGATAAATGGAGCAGTTTAATCGAAGGAAATTAAAAAAGCGAAAAATATTGACATTACCAAGACAACATGCTTCTTTTAAAACAAGTAAAAACTCAAATTGATAAAATTTAATTTATGTCTATTTATGTATATTCATAAGGAATGATACCATCTTTTCATCTGAGTTATATTGTCTAGAGTCATATTGCTCAGGCAAATTATTAGATACGAATGACGTTGAATACTTTGCCGTGTTCCAAAACACCGTTCTTTTAGGGATCTTCGAAGCTTTTATTTTTAAAAATTCTTCTTTTTTATATAATTCTTGAAGATCTTCCCTCGTACACTTGTCTACATGCAAGATAAATGAGCTTTTTGATTTTTTAATATCTAAAACTTTTTCGTGTGTATAGGTTCTTGGAGGTATTTCAAAGTCTTTTTCGTATAGATAAGGCTTTTTTAGTTTATTTGTAACGCTCGATTTTAATGCAGCACTATATCTTATAATAACTTTAAAATTTTTATTTATTTCAAGTCCACAACCTGGAGCTATGGCTTTTATTTTGGCTATAAATTTTTCTTGAAATTCGTAAGTGCCTGATTGACAAGGAGCACACATATCACGTGTAGAATGTAAATCTAGTATGCAAGTATAAATTTTACGCTTCTGACTATTAGGTATATCAAGCTTACTCCTAAAATAACTCAACACATATTGCATATTTTCTTTTATTAATAAGAATTCATAAAGATTCTTTTCAGAATGAAGATCTGTAGTTTTGTGAACTATTTCACTTTCAGGTGATATGTAAAGTGGTACAGATAAAAATTTTCTTGGAATAAGATGACCTTTACCAGGATATGCCTCAGCTGTTATGACAAATCCAATATTCACAAGCAAGTAATTGTATTGTATCGGATTTCTCTTTCTCTGAGAAATAGGCTTGCATTCCCATTCATAATATTTTTTTGGTGATTTCTTGCCTCCAGTCCAGTTACATCTTTGTTCGCCATTATAATAAACAACTTCATCTATTGCCTGTCGGGTATGAATAGGCAACGACTCCATGTCTGTTTGTTCTCCAACAAAACAATCTTTTAATTTGTGTTTACTACTTTTATAAAATAGAGAAAATGATGAAGTATAGATAATCCCTGGTTCATAACCATTATTTTCAATTTCTTGTTGTTTAATTTTTTCAACTTTTTCTAGATACTTTTTCTTTTCTGATTCGACAACTTCTTTTTCTTTACCTTTTTCTGGTTGAGGTGATGATGGTGGTGTCATATTTTCTTCCTTCCTTTTGTTAGTCCCTAAAAACAGTTTTGAAGATGTACTATGATGCTAATGCAATATACTTTTCTAACATTAATTGATATTTTGCTTAGATTACCATTTAATAAAAATAAAGTCCGTTTGGTTCTTATTTTATGGATATTTTTTATACCACAAAACACGTTGGATTACAAGCAGAATTGCTTGAAAACTATTTATCAAATTACTATAAATGTATGAATAAATGATCCTTATACGTTTTTGCTAAACACTATGAGAGAAAAGACCTTAAAGTTTTGTTACTAAATTTCTTGTTCAATGTCTTTTGCTTGTTTAGAATCTTTTGCCTTTTCATTGTTTGCGATAACGTGACTATCTAGCACTTCATACTCTTGATACGCTTGAATTAATTCATCACTTATTTTTGTATTATCTTGTTCAATCACATTATCCATCGCCTTTGCCAATTTTTCATCGGTTGATACCATCAAATCAATCTGCTCTGCATACTTATCAGCGACATTCATTACATGGTTTTGCACATTTTCTTTAATTGTTTTCGTTGGTGGGTTAGCTGCTGTTTCCTCGTGACCAGGTAACATCTCCACAGGTTGCGCACGTTCAATGATTTCAACAACCGCTTTTGGGCCGTCTGCTTTATACATATCATTATAATCAGTTTTTCGATACCCTGCTCTATCGTCTGGTATCGCGACCTGTATACCATGATATTCTTTTAACTTCGTAACAAGCTTGGTTTTCTCCACTTTGTCATGTCCACCATCATTATCAAGACAAACGATTTTTTGCTCGATGTCTGTATGCTTAATCGCATTGATATAATTCGATTGACTTAAAGTGATCTCAATCGGATAGTGTTGTGATGCGGCGAGAACACTGACACCATCTTCAGGCCCTTCAATAAATACGCCGACGGATTGTTGTGGTGCCTGCTGATTGAGTTTTACACTCGCACCGTGTAGAACACCCCACGTTTGTTTTGCCAGCTCAAGGTCCGCTTTTTTTTGTGCGGTGTGTTCATCAAGATAAATCGCTTGAATAGATTGTACGTTTCCTGATTGATTGCGCGCAATAGCAATCAAGGCAGGCCCCGTATATTTATTACGGCTAGAATAAACCGCCGGATGGAAACGAATAGCATCACGTACATTATCTATGATAGGATCTAAATGAATACCACGATGTTCGCGTAAATACTTTTCTGCTAACGTCCCTTTGATCGGTTGGCTACGTTCAGCAATTTTAGTGGCATAGGCTACGCTATCTTTTTGATGCTTATTCCAGTTGTTTGGATCGCTTTTATCGATTGCAGGCACTTTTTTATAGGTCATAGGCACGTTTAACGTCGTTGATATTTGCTCTTTGGTCACGCCAAGTAATTGCATGGCATAGTCGAGTGATTGTTTAAAATCCGCATGATACTTCTTTTGAATGAGTTGCAATAAATTGCCACCCTCACCCGTTTTAAAGCTATACCACAAGCCTTGCTTATCGCCCTGCACCGCCACAAAGAAACTGCCGCCATCACGTTTAGTATCTTCACCACCAAACTGCTCACTATAACTGTATTGATAGTGGGTGCCGTTTCTTTTTTTTGGTTCACCGAGTAAGCGTAACACCACATACTCTGCACTATCATGTAATCGCGTAATAAGATGATTGGCATCGATGGTGATCTTTTCCTTAACCTCATGTGTCGGTAAACGAGATGTGCTGTTCGTTGACGTGTTGTTCATCAGTGTTTTTTGTGTGTTTGTTTGAAACGATACCTCACCTATTGTTTCTAACGCACTGGTTTTATCGCCGGGTGAAGCAATCACTTTATCCAGCAATGCTTGCTTATTATTGGTGTAGAAGGTGACGTGTTTAACTGCTCTGGTGAGCATAATTAAAAACGCTTTTTGAGTGGTGAGATGCTGACTATAACTTTCCATGTTAGCGAGTACACGCTGATAACTACCACCTTGAACGGCGTAACTTGTCAATGAGTAGGCGAGATCCCAATGCTTAAATGTCGATTGAGTAAGGTCAATCGTGTCCGTCTTTCCGGTTGTTTGCAGTCCTTGTCGCCCTATGATGACGTGATCCACCACCGCGATATTATTGTCGATACGATGAATGCGTGCAAATTCGGGGCTGATTAAACCTAACGTTTTATCGGTGCGTGTCCAACGGATCATCATGCCCGGCATGATGGTTCTGTCCTCACGGGTATAGACTTCAATACGACGATGCTGCTCGTTATCATAGTGTGTCGGTTGCCATATACGATCGGGATGATCCGGTTTGCAAAGCGTGAGTATATTCTCTTTAGGATGGACTTTTTTAACGTGCCAATACTCCCCTTTATGTAATTGTAAACGTTGATCCGTATACCCAAAACGCAATATGTCACCTTCAACAAAATTAGCCGCATGGCTTTGTTCCACTGTTGTCATGTCTTTAGGCACAAAGACCGTCGTCTCATGACACTCGCCCGATAACTCACCTTGCGCTCTTAACTGCTTGACCACAAGATCATTGAGTAATTTTCGCTGCGCATTACCGAGTGTGATCATCGCGGTTTGTGCACGTGCTCGTGGTGAGCGTTGCGCATAGTCCTTTGCCATCATTGCCAATCGCGTTGTTTGATCATCCAATGGTTTTCCGTCGACGAGCACTTCACCGACTTCAATGATACGATCACCGAGCGTGTTAAACGCTGCATTGAAGTGTGCCTCATAGGTTTGCTTGACCGCTTGACGTAAGGTATTGTTTCGTTGACGCACAATGTCAGTCAACTCCAGCGTGTGGATGCCGATTTGTTTTAACAACGCATCCGGTTTACCCGCTTCAATGGCATGATGTTGTTTCACATCACCTACCATAATTACTCTGGCGTTAAGCGCCTTAGCGTACCATAACACGTCATGCAAACGACGATTGGATGTCATCGAGTTTTCATCCACTGCCATGATGAAAGGATGATGATGTTGCCCTGTCGGATCAATACCGTTTGCCTCGTCACGACGTTGTTCCCCTAAAAAGCTATCGAGTGTTTGTGCATGTAATCCGCGATCCCGTAACTCTTTCACCGCTTTATGCGTCGGCGCTAAACACAACAACTCTACGGTATGCTGTGATAGGGTTTTTAGTAACGGTTCCACCTGAGCGAGCAATGTGGTTTTCCCCGTACCCGCTCTGCCCTGCAACATCAACACGCGATCAGTGGATGTCATCCATGCGGTAAGTGCTGCCCGGTGATCGGCTTTCATCGGGTTATCTGCTAAATACGTTTCAACTTGAGCTTTTAATAATAACGGTGTCACACTGCGTTGCCCTTCTTTCGCCAAGGCAATGATCGCTTTTTCCAAATCGATCCCGGCTTGTGTTGTCCAGCGCGTACCGTCTTGCGATAATACCCCGCGCACCAACTCACCGTTATGTTCAGCGGCTAGAATTGCCTGTTGAATATGATCTTGGCGCGCATCACCTAACGCATACGTCAATGCCACTTCAAAGACATCTTTATGTTTAAACGCGGCTTCACGCTCTGACAAATGCGCTAAAGCATAACGTACCGCGTCTGCCGCTAATGTGTCTGGGGTGCGATCCGGATTGGGCGTTCGCTGTTGTAATGCGTGAAGCGCTTTAGCAACCGCCGCTTCTAATAAAACGACATGTTCCTTGGCGTTACTATTTGGGCTAAACGTTGGTGTTGTGTCTTTTAATAAGGTATCCATGATCGTGGTTTTATCGCCACGACGTTGTTTTAGTTGTGAAAGTAATGCTTGACGATCATCCGTATAAAGCCACACGTGCTGACGCGCTTGACTTAAGGTTTTGTAAAATTGGCGTTTAGTACTTTGCCACGCACTGGCTTTGTGAACGGCAATGATCGTATCGACGGATTGTTGATGATGGATCGTTGTCGCATACGCATGATCAAAATGACGTGCCGCGTGCTCTGTGACATTCACCGTGATGTTTTTTTGGTTGTGACGTTGCAATACCATACGCTGGTCATGAATGGCAATCACATCTAACACCTCACCTGAATGAATGTCATGACGATAATTATTTTTTTTCCAAACGATCCGATCACCGACAGCGACTTCTCGTCGTTTTGGGGTAAAAACCGCGACGTTTCCTGAACGTCCTGCAACGTGCTCAGGGTTCCAATGGTGCTGTTTGCCGTTATCACGTTCTAACACAACCGTATTAGTGCGTGGGTGAATACCCACAATCTTGACATAATCCCCCTTGGTCACATTTAACGAGACATAATGATCATGAAACTGTACCCAATCGCCTACCCGATACTGATCGGCACGGCAATATTGCGCGTGACGCATGAACCGTGCGTGATGGGTTAGCACAGACACCCCTGTTTTAGCGATGATCCCTTTAGTCTTTAAACGTTGATGTACGGCCTCATTGAACCGTTGTGCTTGTGCTTGGGTGGGAACCATGATGATCGCGTGACGCCGTTCATCTTGCGATAACGCACTGTAATGCTCGACAACCTGAGCCATTCTGTCCTCGTCATTGGCAACCGATAAGATCCGCTGGCCAATGTTGGTAAACGCTGCGTGCAAATCATCGGCTAACGTTGCGTGAATCGCACCCGCAAGGTGATGTGCTTTATGTGAGTTGAACGCCGGTGTGGTTAGCCGGTATGCGGTTATGCCATGTGCTAACAATTGTTGATAGGGGCTGCCGTGTTGCCAACCCAATGCGGAGCGTTGATCGCCTATCAAGATCAGTTTTGTTTGCAACGTTCTGGCAATACCCACTAAGTCTTTCATAGCTTGTGTGCCGAGCACATGCGCATTATCCACCATAATGACGCGTTGATAGCGATGTTCACGCCCTTCTGCAATGTATATCTTTTGCTGATGAATAAACCCTGACACTGACGTATATTGATTGGGATCGCATAACTGTTTAAGCGACTCAAACCATGTCTTGGGTGTACCATTGATCTGGGTGCGTAATGCCATACTCATCGCTTTCGTCGGTGTTAAGATCACTGCGTCAAACCCAGCCTGTTTAACGACATCCACCATCGGTGTGATCAGACGAGTTTTACCTGTGTGTGTCGTCCCATCAAGTGCCACCACTTGCGACGTGCTAGTTAACATCGTATGAATCGCTTCCCTGCCCGCTTGATTTAACGCGGTATTTTTCGCTAAATACGCTTTAATGTTTGCGGGATCGACTTGACGTTGTGGTGCTAACGTTAAGGTGATCGCCCGTAATACGTGTTTTTCATTATCCAGGTGCGTTTTGGTAGTGAGACTAAACTCACCGTGTTGTTCTTCGATAGGGATCAGAACGCCCGCTGTTTGATAGTGTTCTATCGCTGTGATCACCGATGTCAGATCCACGTTTTTACCCATAGCATATTGCATCGCGACATTGATCAATTGAATACATTTAGCTTTTGCATACGATTCAAAAACACTATCAATAGCATACTGCACGGACTCTTTCGCATCCTGTGTGGATCCGCTTCGTTGTGTGGGTGTGGTATGCGTGCGAATGGTGTTGGTTACGGTATCTGCTTCTTTAAAAACATCAATGCCCGCTGCAGTTGCTTTCGTTTGCCACAAGGCATGTAACGTATCACGATTGATATGGCGTTTACGTTGCCGGGTTTTAATCGCAGCGACCGCAGCGGCTTTGGCACTACTAAACCCATGGGCTTGCATGTACTGTTTAATTTGCTGCGCACGTGTCGAATAGACGTCTTTTGTTTTTGCTGAGATCCCATCTACTTCAAAGTACGCATTGCGTTGATCGGTAACAACGATCGGAATATGGTGTTGCTTGGCATTAAAGGCTAATTCTGAACGAAATATCGTACCATAATAGCGTTTATCATGACGAACACGTTCAATAAATCCGTTAATGTGGCCTTGCGCATTCGCGCCATAATAACCGCTTTTTGATGCGAGCGATCGCCATTGACCATCATGACGTTGCGTCATATTCATCACCACGGCATGCACATGTAGATTGGGATCACCTTCACGTGAGATATCATGTAAAAATAAGGCCACCGTTAAGTTGCCGGTATTGACATACGTGGTGTTGCCCGCTTGTGTTATGCGTGCTTGTGCACAACCATGTTCGATTTGCGCTAAGGTTTTTGTCGCCGCCTCCAGTATGATGGTATTGATCGTCGTTCTGACGGTGTCATCTTTCGATGTCAATGCTAAAATCGATAACGTTTTGGGAACACTAAACGTTAAATCAAATCCTGCACGGTGTTTGATCGTGTTATCGACTGTCACACCCAATTGCTGCCCGTCGGGTAATTGGCCGTGCAATAACGCTTGAAAACGATCGGCGTCAACCGTATGACCGGCGATCCCTAATGCGTGTGTACCCTTGCCCCACCACAGACTATTCTCCTTAGCTTGTTCACTATCCTTGGTATAGTAATTATCTTTCCCTAAGTAATACTCTGTGGCTGGTTTCGCATGACCGACAACTTTTGTGGATAACATAAGCGTCCCGTCACACATCCAGCGCGTATTGTGAACCAAGACACGTGCCAACGGTTTGTTGTGATTGCTCCGTTGACGTAGAGGATGGTGCTTGCGATGGTTTTTTTGTGGTAGATGCCGTCTTTTTAAGATCCGCCATGAGTTTTTCGACATCCTCGCGCAAGTCATCGTGCGCTAATGTTCTTGGCACGAAACGCGGACTGTGTTTAGGCCGTGACACATAAGGCATGGTGATCCGACTGATCGGGTATGATCCGGCTAAGCGTAAATAATACGTTAAGTTATCTAAATTCATGATCTCAGACGCCGTAACAACGGGTTTACGTTTTTCCGTACGACTAATTGACACACCATCTCGAATAGCATTCGCCCCATAAGAAATACTTTCATTGACTTCAGCAATCTCGGTTTCCCCTAGATTTTTAGCAGACCATGCCGCGATCGTCGGGTCCGGTTGGCGAAACATACAACGTGTGTTTAATAACGCTGAAATATCATCTGCGCCATTCGCACCATAAATTTGTTTGAGCTTGGCAACGTTTTGCATGCCAATCACAAAACAACCGCCAAACTTGCGCCCTTCTGATAACCCTTCGGTAATTTGCGGTAATTGATGCAGACTGGTAAATTCATCTAAGATAAACCAAATGCGTCGATCATCATCGTCGGGTAAACTTAATAACGTATTAATCGCTAGATCGATCCATGCCGTCATTAACGGTTTTAACGTCGCATGTTTATCACCGCGTGAACTCACAAACAAAAATTGACTGTCTTGTTTGCCTTCCACCCAAGCTCGGATCGAAAAGGGATCATCCCCTTCTTTGACATAACACAAACTTTTTAAATAGGTGGCTAAAATAGATTTAATGGAAATGGCAGTTTTTTCAATTTTTTCTGACATTAAACTTTCTGCTACCGTGCCTCGTAATAAATGCTGAATATCTTCGAGTTCCGCCGTTAACAAATATTTTAATAATGGTAATAACTTTGGTGTTGACGTGGCTTTACGCATTTGATTCGCTGCTTGCGAGAAGATCGTTCTTGCTGCATCTACCCAAAACGGATCATGCGCGCCCGATGTTCGTGGTATTTGCGCCGCCGCAAAACTTTCTAATTCTGCAAGATCCCGGCATTCTTGCCAGAGATCCCATGTCACTGTGCGGTCATCTAAAGGATTTTGTAGACTATCGCGTTTAGGATCATAATAATATTCTGTCAGCACACAACCTTTATCATAAATAAATGCCTTATCGCCACACGCACGAATGTGATCGAGTAATTCGCGGATCACCTGTGATTTTCCCGTCCCCGTTGTACCATGAATTAAAAAATGTTGCTTAAGTGAAAAGGTCGGAATAGGGATCCGATGAGGTGATAAGTAAAAATCTGAGATGGCATTATTTTTTTGAATAGCTTTTTTCACCGCGCGCGGTGACGCTAAATAATCGCCTTTCAATCGTTTATCTTGGGTTTGTTGTTTGCCACGATGTTTTAACCAAAGAATGATCCCGCCCGCTAATACAATGAATAATAGCAATCCGCTCCCTAACCCATCGATCATGATTGTTTGAATGCGATCAATGACAGCGTGTATTGCCGGGGATTGCACGATCTTTTTGGCATACACGGTGGTGATCTCACCATCGGGTTGACGAAACGTTTGTTTTGCTTTGGGTTCTAAAACCCCATTAACGTGAGCGATTAACCAGGTTTTAACGACATAGCGTTCATACGATGTGGTTTTCATCCATGTCCACGTTGTCATCATCACCACAAACGCTAACAACACAACACCCAACACTCGCACGGCAATTTGTTGAAACATGCGCATATGATGCAGGACGATTTGTCCACCGCGAATAAAATGTGTTATTCCCGTGTTTTTTGCCATGATTGCCCCCTTATTTTAAGCTGTTTTTGGTAAAAAGTATGGCTGCAAGGATCCGAAAAATCGGGTATCATAAAAGAAACGGTGGTAAAGGATGATCTCATGTCAGCAGATAACGTATCGAAAGACGAATTAAAACGACGACAGATGATCTGGCTAAAAGCAACTGTGATCGCGTTTTTTGTGCCGCTGGTATTAGCGGTGTTGACCTTTTTTTTGGACTTCTTTACTGACTCATTTGAATTAACTTTCATAATATTCGGCACGCTCATCGCATTAAGTATGTTAAACTTAATGGGCTCGTTTGTGTTATACAGTGTTTGGTGTTCACCCAAACGATCTAACTCTGCCGAAGACGTTTCTCTCCAACCATTAAGACGAACAATGTGGCGCAATATCATTCTTATCACGTTAAGTGCTGGCACGCTGAGTGCGATTATCTTCGGTTCGTTAATGCCGTTTTTTGCTCTACCTGCCTTTGTGTTTTTTGCCATGGGTAGCTTCCTCGTGTCCGTGTTTTTGTATGATGTGCATCTTGCTAAAAAATTCCCACAGTTTTATCATGCTTCGACAACAACAACGGTGACGACAGATTATCCTGTCCCTCAATTTTCTGAAATAACCTATCCTGAGCCTTACTATGACCCCGCTGTTGATCCTACCGACACCGCCGTCAGTGTGACGAATCCCATGAGTCCTATGTATCCACTCAATCTGAATCGCCTTAACGATGATTGATCGTTAATCCAACTTATTCACGTTATCGTGTTTAAGGGTTTGAGTGCGTTGATCAACGGAGCCCATTTTCTCTGTCAACGTATGGCTAACAGCATCGAATAATGTTTGTGTATCGCGCTGTGCTGTACGGTCAATCGACTTTTCTTGCCCTAACTCATGTTGTGCCGCGTTATGTACAACCTGCTGATCATTGCGTTGTGCAAACTGATCCATTGCCGATTCACCTGGAATAGAATGCGTTTGCGCGACATGACCTGCACGTATGGATGACGCTGAGGCATGACCTGATTGATGCATAAATTGTTGCATCAGGTGATTGGCCTGCTGTTGACTCCAATGTGAAGCATACTCCTGGGCTAACGCAGGACGGTTTGCCATGATGTATTCAACCGATCGCATACCCATGGGTTCGTGACTACCTGGTGCCGGTTGAGCTTTCATCCAATCGACAAATGCTTGACTCGCATTGGCATTAATCGATACCGCATTGTCTTGCGAGTAACTTGCCATCTGCCGAAAACTTTCTGTTTGCTGAAATTGCGCAGCCAGATCATGTCGCGCTTGCTCAGCGCGATCAAACGCACTACTGATTGTATGTGCAAACCGTTGTGATGTTTCATTGCCGGTTCTAACGCTATGGTCATGAGACGCTTTAATAGCCTGATCAACCGTTTGATTAAAACTAGAGTTATGAATAAATTGTTTTGCCTCATTCCATAATTGCTGATGCGATCTTTGCAAACTTCCTTCAAGGCCGGCTTTGACATCAAACCCGGCGGCACCATCAATGCCCGTAAAAAACTGCAGAACCTTACCGGCAAGCGATCGACTCCCTTTAAGTCCAAGATGACCATTAAGGTATGTGCTTATCAACGCACGCCCCGCTTGTTGGTGAGTGATCCCATGGCTTTGTGCAAACGTATTCGTTAACTGATGTAACTCATTCGCTGCTGTTTGCAAACTACCTTGTTGCGATACACTCGATGCTTGATTACTTGCTTGTGTATGACTCTGCGTAGCACCGAGATCATAAAGACCGCGTAATGCCGCTGACATTGAATGCGCATAGGTGCGTGCATCGTTTAACGTATTCGACCATGCTTTATCCGCTTGATGCGTATAGACTGAACGCAGTGCATTAGCAATATTGACTGAGGTGCCAAGACTTGAAATGGCACCACGATTATCTAATACAGCTTTGCCATTCGGTGTGATCGTTAATGCTGAACCCCCCGCCATTTGTGTACTGTAGGCACCAGAGAACACCCTTGCATTGGTATCAACATGATTGGCATTAGTATTAAACGCACTGTGATTACCTATCGTCGTGTTGCCAAAACTTAAGTTACCGGTTGTTTCTTCTTGAACGGCTTGTGAGGCAGCCGATTGGGTAGCACCACCAATGTATTGAGCTAATGTCATGAAACTCATGACGCCACCTTTTGTTACCGCATAGGCAATGACTGGGATACTTAATGATAAATAGCCGGCTAATACCGAGATATCATGATTAGCTTGTACTAAACCTGGCATCGTCATCATGGTGAGGCCATGTGATGAGCCCTCTGCGGTAGCGGTCTGACTGGCGACTTTAGCCGATAATGTCATGACTAAATTTAAGATGGCATACAATGGCGCCCAACTTTCGATCCACACTAAGGCAAACAAATAGATCCGAAATAATTGAAGACCAAACGGTAATAACCACAACGGTGCTAATAATAAGAAAGCACCAAATAAAATCGCTTCAAACACGACTTTCATGATCGGCAACCAATAACTCGCTTGTTGGCCGGCAACATCATACAGTCGGCGTTTCGTTTGCTGTGCTCTAGCATACGCATACGCACGTAATGCCGCGTTCGCGTTAACGTGACCTGCATGATCAATAACTGCATGTTCAATCGCATTTTTCACCATGTTTTGTTGCATGATCTGTTGTGCGCTTTGTGACACATCACTTAAATAGCGATAGGCGATCGGTAAATACGTTAGTAATTGTTGATCAGCCGCCGCGGTTTGTTGATTAAAGAAACGCGAACCATAAATGATCCCAGCCCGATGCAATTCTTTCTGCCAATCTTGTGTGAGTTGTCTCGCGCCTTGCTGACAAGTCACAATACGACGATCATAACGAAACGCTCTGGCCGGACTCGCATTTGCCGTCATAAAGCCCCACAGATCCGTTGCGTTAAAGAGATCCTTCGTCGTATATTTTCCCAGTAACAGATCATAGAACACGCACTGCTGCATAAAATGATCCACGTTGTTTGCAAACTGCGGATCGGTGATCACAAAACGGTTGGCAGATCGGATCAGACTCGACGCCATCAACGCGCCGGTATGCGAATACTTTAAATCATCCGGCAATGTATACACGGTTTCCGCAAGCTTCGTCATGCTATTAAACAATTGCGTGATCACACTGGCAAATTCTGCTAAACCCCACGGCACGTTTTGCACGATATTCACCTGTGTTTGGGTGACCTTATCATCAATATGTACGGTGACTTTCGGCACTAATAACAGGTTGTACATCACAAAAAACACCACAAACCAACGAATACTGATCTGCAGTGATTGCTTAAATGTGGTTTCAATCATCACCCAACACAAACCAAAAAGGCTCGCAATCCCCACGATCGTCGTGTAAGACTGAGTACCGACAGCTGCAGCGATCCCATTAAACACCTCTGTGAGAATGTGACCTCCACCATAGGTGATCACCGTGTAATCGTATGCCATGGTTTACCTCATCGCGTTAGCCCAGCGTAAGTTGCCCGCCATTTTGACCGACAGATCTCCGGCAAGTTGTCGCTCTAATGTTTGCGTGCGTTCAATCAATGTGATGGTTTGATTTAACGTTTGATATGCTTGGTGTTTTTCCTCAGAAATAGCAGCTTTTGCTTCATTCATGCCGCGCACAAAGGTCGTTAACATCGGTTGTGGATCTTGTAACGCACTCGCACTTTGTTTAACAACCGCTAAACTTTCATTGATGTATTGAAAAAGAATGCTGGAAGCGATCACATGCGTATACTGACTGAGATCCATTAAGTCCGGATCACCGACATACGCCGCTTGTACATTTAACATTTTATATAACGGCAACGGTGTCGCATTCAGCAAGCCGATTTCCTGTGCTGTTAATGGCGTATCCTCTTCAATATGCGTCACCATATCATTAAGCAGTTGACGTACTCGTTGACCTAATGCATCACGTTGACTAACGGTGATAGTGGTTACAGTAGGATGAAGGCAATGTTGTGTCTCATCACAATGATAGATGTGCGCTTGCCCACCGTATAATAAGGCTTTTAATAATTGTCGATCCGCGGCTAACGATGGCAACACGGTAAAATGGTTTGAACCATTGCCATGATCTTGAGAAGTCATAATCAATGTCCCCGATAACGACATGAATAATTCTGCTAAGGTGGGATCATCGGCAAGAAAACCATTTTTTTGCAACGCATGCCACGCAATATTGGTGTTATCCATGATCATGTCTCGATAACGTGGATCGTTTTTACCGCGATTGAGCACTTGACCACGTTGACCACCGGCACCACAGCCTTGTTTTGCCGCCGCCCAATCACCAAAGATCCCGCTTTGCGTACCAATGCTGGCACACACGTTTTGTTGCGCCACTTGCGTTTTTGGCCAAAGTGATCCAACTAATGCGGCACCGGTTTCACACGAATTGATATTCATACGATTAATTTTGTTGGCCCAACTTTGTAAATCTTCCATCGTGTTTGCTGATAGTGATGTCACGCTTTTTAAAGCGAGTAGAAACGCATAATTCGCTGAATTGTTCGCAATATTTTTTAATCCCATTTCGAGTTGGTGACTATTAATAAAGGAAAACCCACCGGTAAATAAATCAATCCCGCTACAACCGGCACGCTTACTGGGTAATTGCACACTGGCAATCTGAATGTTTCTGACGCCATGACGCGCATAGATACTGCCACCGGTATACAAACCCGCGGCTTGTCCATGATAAACCTGTGGGTTAGTCACATTACTCGAATAACCTAAACGATCAAAAAACCGATGTAAGTCGCTATTAATGTTTGCCAAAGCGATTATCGGCAACAGGGATCCTAAGATAACAATCTGTCGAAAGATAACAGTGATCATGACACGCTCCTTGTTGATGTTAATGCTAATCTGCTGGATTGCGTGAGTTGATATAAACGCTCGGCGATCACATTTTCAGTTGTTAACCCATACGCCACGGGTGTAACGTTTTTCGTCGTGGGATCCACTAAAAATAACGCCGGCACTACACTGACATGAAACGTTTGGCTTGCACCATTATCAATCTTGGCGTGAGGAAATTCAGGTAACGTACCACCATCGAGCGATACCGGCACCACCGTGATCCCATAACGCTGCGCGAAATCTTTCACGATGGGTGCAAATCGATGGCAATAAGGACATGTACTTCTAAAAAAGAAAAATAATCCATGATGTTTTGCTAAGGCATGGATCGCCTGCGCTTGTGCTTGATGATACTGATCGAGATAGACTTGTTTACCCACATGATTGGTGGGATGCATAATGGAATAATCAAGTTGCGGATTGTGTTGTAATACCTGTTGCCAGACACGTGCAAAGTGACTGCTATTATTGTTAATCATATTTTGGATCTTGATATAATAACTCACATTATCAGGTGTTGGATGTAAAATCGCGTGATCTAACGCGCGTTTTGCGATCCGTTGCACGATACTGAGCGTATTGATCGGATCATGAGAGATCACTGTCGCTGGTGACGGTTTAGGTTTTGTCGGTGTGATCCACAAAGGATCGTGATACCAATGCCAGCCTTGCGCATGTGCTACCCAAAAGTCTTTTGCTAATACGAATCTCGGTACTAAACACACGATGCTGACGGTGATACAGAGCATTAGGGCCTTCATGGTTGCGTTGCCTCATGGTTAATCGCATGTTGTACCTCGTGTGTGATCCGTGTTTGAATGCGCGATCGCATGGGATGATGAACACGGCGTAAAATATCCTGATACACAGGGCTTAAATTAATACGTGAGAAATCAATTCGCTGAAGCTCTTGTGGTGTTAAACCACGACAATCAGGATGCTTGCCGCTGCCCCATCCTAATCTCAATTGAGCGTGCCCAGCGTCTTGTACTAAACGTGCGAGTTTTGAATGAAAACAACAATACCGTTTACTGTATTCTCGACAGGTTTTACCAAAAACGTAACGAAACATCTTCGAGCAATACTTGCCAACGTAATGACAAACGCCCGCTTGTTTATCGTGGCCGAGTTTTTTCTCACTCGCCTTACATTTTGCTAAACCGATATCTTGACCCCAACCGCGATCGGCACAACAATTGCTAAACCCCATTCGATACAGTCGGCAACGCTGTTGGTCGCCCGTAAAAATCGCATAATGATCGACTTGCTGTGTGAGATCATGACCACCTGCATCTACTGCCGATAACACTGCAATGGTTTGTTTAAGATCGCGACTGGGTTGATAACGCATCGTCGCACAATGACCTTGCGCACAGAAAGCACCACTGTGTTGCGTGATTGCTTGTGATTGGGTAACGATGTGATTGGCGTGGGTGATCAAACGATCGTGTTGATTGATCCGATCGTGTTGTCGATAGTGATCATTATGAATGATAAAACGACCTGTTGGGGAATCACTAGCACGCTGTTGTGCCATGCGATGGATATTGGCATTGCGATAATGTATTTCGCGTGGCGTCCGAGTTTTAAATCCCGGTACGTGCTGTGGGTTAAGGTGTTGGATGGTTTGTGATAGCCGATTATTTTGCACGTTAGCAAAATGCTCGCTGGTTTGAAAATGCTGATCCAAATTGGCATACACTGAATGACTGCTCACAACCAATAAAAGACATAGGATCCGTGTTATCATGCGTGTGTCCTTATGTGTTTTAAAATCTGCTTTGCGATGGCTTGACTGACGTGACCCTTCTTTACAATCTCGTTTAATGCCGCCGTTAAAGAAACATCGCCATACACGACATCATACGGTGGCGCCGTTAAAGAGCACGTGGCGGGATCAAGACAACGCGACGCCGCACCGTTTGCCACGACGACCGCCGGTACTTGTTGAATGTGAAATCGACGAAATACGTTTGGATCGATGGTTAATCCCCCGCGTTGATCCGTCATTAACGTTTGCACTGCCGCTGCAGTTTGACGAAAGGAATTATTCACTAACCCTCTCAGCACTAATGTCGCACCCGCTGCTTTTGCTTGTTGTACCCATAACCGCAAACTTTGCTTTGGCATTGAAAACGATACAAAAATAAAAACGTTGTGAACGTGTTGATGAATGATCGGTGTCGATATCGGAAAACGATAACGATAATGGCGGATCAACGCATTGAGATCGATCGGCCGATGATAACGTTGTGGCAAACTCAGTTTTTCAGCAAACACCTTAGCCCGTTTTACCGCTGCAGTATTTGTTAATGAGGATCCTCCCTCAGAGGATGTCACGGCCCATCCTTGAATGGAATAACACACAAACCATCCGATGATGGTGATGATCTGTATTATGTATTGATTAGAACGCACAACAATTCCTCTTACGAAAAATAAGATAACCAAAATCCTCACCTTTCACCGGAAAATGTTCTCGCGCACCCCATAGTGTTGTAGTGCGACCATAAGGCTCACACCCTTTCGGTGTTGTGGTGATCGGGATCGGATACATGATCTGCGAGCGGTACATCGACTTATCCATGATCGGCATAGGGTACTGGTGACATAGTGCTTTACCGCCATAAGTGCCCCATAACAACCCTTGTCGATGCAACTTAAACGTCATACGTTCAACCAATAGTGCACTCGCTTGTGGACCCCCTTCATCATCTTGAACATGGCCCGTTAATGGATACATCGATCCTTGACAACCAGCACACCAAAACAACGTATCTAACGGTAAATGCGCCGATGCTGCTACACAGTCGGCGGCACACGCTGTTTGCGCGATAGGATTAGCAAATAAGATCGCTTCCGGATTTAAAATAAAGGCGAGTTCATCATCATTCCAACTGGGATCCAATTCAGTGATATAAGCAACATCAAAGTTGCCCTTCTCGACACAGGTGGCATCGGTGATCAAGTTTAACCAAGTCAATAACGGATAAACGTACCAATGCACTTGGTAAAAACTCACATTCCTACCACTTGCCGTGCGTGAACGAACCGCACCGGCACGCACCGTACCACTTGCCTGCAACGTCACGCCACCTAAATTAACAAAGCAAAAAGGATGTCGCGTGACGTCAACTAAACGCGACGGTTCCCAAAACCCCAAGGTGATCCCGACACGCGGCACCACGCCGTCTTGGCAAACACATAACGGTTGATGAGGATTGGGTGTATCAGGCACATCACCGTGAAATACCGGTGTCGATCCAATGGTGATCGGAAACATACAACGCCAACATACATCTGTGATCGGATTAACAAACCGACCCACACAGCCATCGTTAGCAAACACCCTGATGGGTAACATGATCAGTAAAACAATGACACTGGTTGTTAACACTCTCTTCATGGCTTGACCTCATCAATGGCAAGCATCAACCCTTGTTGATACACGATGGCGGGCACATGCGTGATCCCAAAGTGATGTACCAGCAACCCGTCTTGATCGAAGTACAAACGATGATGCGTACGTTGCATTAAATGAATGACAGGACCCTTGATTAAAATGATTTTAGTGCGCCCATGACGTTGACGATCGTGTGTCAACGCCCATGTTATTTCACGCGGATCACTACCATCAATAAACAACAACGCATCCTGTAACGTCACAGTTTTAAGCGGATTAATCACCGTGCCTGCACTCGCAAGAAGTACCCCGTGTTGATCAACAATGTCATGATCCAATGTCACACTCGGATCAAACAGTCTGTGTGTGGGTGTTTGCGTGGGTGTGATCCCTATGACTGCGGGTGGTGTATTGATTCGCGCTAAACTTCGCGCTTTAAAGGCATCATTGATCCGTTTTATTTGACCCGTTGCTTTCAAGGTGTTAAGTCGTTGCTGGATCACCGTTAAGAGATCCGTTTCTGCAATCGTATACACTGAGCCGATCACCCCAACATTGGCGGCGAACCCAGCATTAAAATAAAGGGTAAGCACGACCAATAAGACGACGAGCCGCGATCCAGCCAATACTGGCATAACGCGAATCGTAACTTTTTGGATTGGGTGTATAAACATAATATTTCCCCTGACCAATGATCCCCGTTGGGCCTAGATGCAAACGCAATCCATTATGCGCTCGCTTAAACGCCCAACCCCGTTTGTGATGATTCACATAAAACATGCGTCCGATCCGACTGACACGATCACCAGGCACGCCACCGATGATTTTTAAAAACGGCGTTTTATCGCCATACAATGGATTATGCGTCGGCGGGTAAAACGCAACGTAATTACCACGATGGATACGTTGTCCTTTGATCACTAAAAAATAATGAGGCTTTAAACTGGTTGACACATTATGTGCGATCGTAATATGCGGTTGCCATACAAAGTGATACGTTAAGATCCCTATCAACGCAACACTGACTGTCATGAACAACAGTCGTCGGCCATACTCACCATACCCCATGTTATCGTGCATAAGGATCCGTCGTGTGTGTTTGATCAGTGTTAACATGTTCGATCACCGCCTTAGTGTGTTATCGTGGGTTAACGTGTTGAGATCCGGTAGTCGCTTGACGAGTTCGTCTGTCATATTGGGGCTACCTGCAATCACCGCTGCAGCGGGCATAATGATCATATGACGTTGTTGGCTGAGCCGCTTAATGGCGGTTTCTAGTCTGTCTGCAAACGCTTGTACCTGAGTTGACGCATCGTGTTTTGATAGGTTTTCTTGTGCCACAGTTTTCACATAACCGTTGACAAGACCTGTTAAATTCACCACACCAATGCGTGGGCTGGCAGGCTGACATCCATGTAATAACACCAGCCATAATGCCGCACCGAACATGCCATAAATCACTTGCGTGAGGATCCTGAGCCAATGTATTGACATAGCGTGTTCTCCTTACTGACGATTCATCGTTAATAACCGCTCAATCGCGTCACTGACCGATAAGCCTTGTTGCATGAGTGTTTCAATCGCTGCATACTCATCACCTTTGGAAGTTTTCAGTAGACGTGAAAAGGGATCAAGAAATAAACGTCCTACCGCATGACACTGCGGGCCTTTAATAAAAATTTCTGAGTATTCACCTTGTGATGTTTTCACACTGTTAAGCAAGCGTTCGAGATGACCATCCAGTGATAACCGTTGATCGCGTTTTAATTGTTGAATCGATTCTGGTGTTTGTGACAGTAACGCTAACCAGTCTGAATTTTCAATGGCGGCACGTGTTGCTGCATTTTTATAGTAATCATTCACCCCTTGTGAACCACTAATAAATGAACCTTCATATTTTCTCGCGCGACGATACCCTGTTTCAATGAATTCACCACCTTGATCATTTCTGAAAATATCCCACGCTTCATCAATCACACATAACACTCGCGTTTTGCGATCACCGCGATACATGACTTCGGTGACTTGATACATCAACATATACAAAATCACTTCTTGTAAATCTTTTTTTGACTTCAATTCTTCAAGCTCAAGATTGATATAGGGGTTATCAAAGTTTAGCGTGCACTTACCATTAAAAAAGCGCCCGAAACTTCCTTTGTTGGTATACGGATACAGCATCGTACCGAGATCTTTTGCGCGTTGATCACGCTCTTGTAACAATTGATCAGCGACCGCTGTGACGTCGGTGTCATTATCATAACGTTCCCATGCAGCCATGATCGCTTGTTCAAGGATCGCATTTTCAAAATCATCGGTTTTTCTTGAGGGTGCCGCCATCAGTGAAAACATCGGCTTCAACATCGGTAACGATTCTTTGATCGCTTTAATATGCGTAAACGGATTAACACTAATGGTGCTTTCTTGGGTAAACTCAATAAAATCACCACCAATCAATCGGCAAGTACGTTCTGAGGATCGTCCCACATCAATTTTAAACACACGACCACCTGCACCCACCACGGCCATTTCAATTTCTTGTAAAAAGACAGATTTTCCACTGCCGGATTTACCGGCGACGGCCACGTTATAATTCCCTTCGTTATTTTCATACATATCCCACCACATCATTTGCCCACGTCGTCCAACTAAGGTGAGTAACGGTTTACGCACACCTTTCCATTCGCCTTGCAGTGGTGCCATATTTACAGCGTTATACCCCAGCTTGGTTTTAACGACATTCCAATAGCGCAGATCATCCATAACCCCGTCACCCATCATCATTGGTAACGATGCCAACCATAATGGGAATTGAATGTGATGGGGTTTTTTAAGTCGCCACCCTTTTGATAAAAAGATATCTTTCGTCGTACTTTCACAACGATCCGCAATGGCTTTGGGTGCGTGTAAAATCACTTGAAACATTACCCGCACTAACCGATCACCTTCATCGATACGTTCACTGACAAACTGCCAATCCGCACTGATTTTTTTCGCCCGTGGCATAAAGCGAGCGATATGACTTGACGCTAATTGATCGGCCCGTGCACCTTTAAACGCTGTCTTTTTCGCTGATTTATCCTGATCAAGCATTTGGATACTCAGCTTTAATAAAAATGGACACGGAATGCGACGGGGTTCTTTAAATAGATCCCCGATCAGATCGGTCATCGCCCATTGTGACCATTGCTTTGGGTAGCGCAACGGCGTTAAACAACGGATCTGCCATGCATCCTGGTTAACATTGACCTGCGTAGGTGTGATCGTCATTGTCATGTCCGGATCGGTGACTTGCCGATTTAATGCGTCATACGGGTTCCAGGTTGGATCGGCTGGCATCGTGTCATCATTGAGATTCACCAGATCACGCACAACACTTAAAAACCCGCCCGCATCTAACGGTGTTAACGTCATGTTAATCGACTTAGCACTGTATAAGAGATTATCGCGCACGGTAATTAAGGTATTGTGGGAACTCGACGATTTTTTGAGACTCACGGTAATAAACACTTGAAAATCGCGTACTAAGTAGTGACCACCGTCGATCAAAGATTGGTACGCACCGTGTAATAAATACTGTTGGCGTGCCTTCGCAAGTTTTTCGTAGATCCCACCACGTGCTGATCGCACGCGATAAAATGCCTCTATTGCTGGTGCAATCTTCGGTGATCCCCATAACATGATCTCAGCCGTACTCCCGGTGGGTAAATTTTCAATGAGCATACTATGTAGAATATCCACCGTGTCTTCACCACCGCCCATTAACGGTGATCCCATTAAGACAAAAGCGTGCGACTGTTTATTATGAAAAATCGCACTGTCTTTATCATAGGATTCATAACACAGACAGGTATAAAACGGGGCAACATCAATAACATCACGCCATGACGTCACGTCATTATCGGTTACGTCAACATCCGCACTGTCCTGATTGAAGATGCTGGCAATACGCTGGCTTACCTCATTAAATATCGTCATGTCGTCCCCTACCCTATCTTGCGAGATGATCCCGGATCACCGATCCAGTGCCCTGGTTTGATCACCACATCAATCTTTGATTGTTGGTGATAGATATCGTGTTTATCGACATACGGTGCAATCCACGCTTGCATAACGGTTTCACCATAACGTAGTGGCGCACCGGCAGGATATTGCATCGGAAACGGTTGTGAAAAATTGCCAAAAGGATGATGGTTACTTGAACCTCGTTTTGCGAGCGTGCGCACCGTTCGCGGTGAACGATAACCGTGTGCGGTGATCTCACCGCGATCGACCATGTGATTCACTTGATCCAGACGTTTGCATAACGCTTTGCCTTTATAAAAACAACTAAAGCGTCCGTTCATGGCAGCGCAACCACTTAATACTAGCGTGACGATTAAACACGTGAGGATCCGACAGTAAGGTTTCATTGTGGTGATCATGATGATAGCCTCCTTTGATCACGAGCCAGTTGTGCTAACGGTGCGTCGTTTGATGAAACATGTTCAACAGGCTGCGCTGCATCATCATGATTGTCTATGTCAGATGGATCGGTTTGAACATGATGACCGTCCAACCAAAATCCTTTAGTAAAGACAATATTCACCACGTTACCCGCATTGAGTTCAACGATCGGTTGATATTGCTCAGCACGTTTAATGTTGTATTGGGCATACATCTGACTTGCCGTACCTAAACCCGATCCCGCGGCGGCTAACGGAATTCTGCCGGGGTTAAGACTGGTGACGGTACCTAACGGTGATGTACTGACGTTCTGTGCATATTGCTGGCCAACGTTACCGAGCCCACCAAGCACCCCACCTAAAAACGCGCGCGCCACAAACGGCCCATCTCTAAATACCACCGGCCCTCGCTGTCCGGTGAGTGCATCGGTACCAGACACATAACCATAGACCGGAAAATCCGTTTCAACACCGTGGCGTATGCAACTTAACGTTTCTAAACGCACATACACGCGCTCACTCGATACATCACCGTAACCGGAGCCAACAATAAAACATTGTTTAAGGTGACTATGATAACCATGGGGTAATGTGCCGGTGCTTATCGTGCGTAACAAGATAGGTCTTGGATCCGATTGTGAGGTAACACCCGCGGCGGCAGCCACACCTTGTAATACCACCGCCGTCACAAACGCGCCGGGTGGTACCCAGGTGTCAGGGGTTTTTGCGATGTGAGGATGAGGCTGAGTCTTGGAGACTAACGCAATCGACACATCAGCTAAGTGCGGTCCGACTGTCTGTGGCATAACAGGTTGTCCATCTTGTCCCACAGGTGTTACTAATCGTCCTGAATGCATCGTTGCAACCTGTTGTGCCTTTTGTTGTTCGACGGCATTTTTTAATTGTCGCATTTGTGTTATCAACGATTGCAATTGCGCTTGCTGCGCTTTGATCACCGCTTGTTGTTGCGATAACGTCGCACCGGTGGCTTGTTGCTGAGTCGTGATGTGTTTTTCGATCCGTTGTTGTTGCGCTAAACGATTTTCAGCGCGTTGTACCCAGATGGCGCGTTGATCCAAATGATCCGTAGGACGCGAAAAATTAATGGTGTTTGTCGTGGTGGATCTCGCGGCTTGTGGTTGGCTTTTTGTGCCCGGATCCGTATGCGATTGTGTGATCACCACAGCAAACAGCGTAATCCCAGCAATCGCTAACACGGCAACGAGTAAATAACCGTACTGAGCTTTCTTAGTGGCGTGATTACCTTGCGCGGTCATTGCTTTTTTAAAGCGTTGATAGTATTGATGTACCTTAATCATTACTCATCACCATAAAAAGTTTGGTTGATCCTAACGCTGGGATCACATGTTGTTGCAACGCCACTAACCGTGCACCGGCGCGATAGACTTGTTGCTCGGTGAGTGTTAACGGTGTCGTCATGACATTCTTAACGACATACACATTACCGCGCAGATGATCGCCGACATACATTTTAAGTAACGTGACGTTGGCAACATTGCCAAGCCATTGATGCGACGATTGACGAATGGACTTTACGCTATACCCTTCAGGTGCGTGATCACGATACATATCGACAAGCAAGGTGGTCAGTGCATGAAGATACGCCGAACCCTCTTCCCACGATTTTGCCTGTGGGCTTTTAATCATCGGTGGATCGAGTTCGATAGAATCGGCTGGGATTGGTTTTGGTAACAAACGCAATTGATAGGTGCGTCCATGTTCGGTCGTGATAAAGATGGTCATTGGTGACTGCTTATGTTGTTCACTCGGCGCAATAAAAATTTGACCTGAGATTTTATTGGCTTGGAGACGATACTGACCGCTGACACCCTTGACATCATTGATCCGATCACCGTTAACAAAGATCCGTGTAAACTCAGCAGCGGCAATGTTAACCTTAGCTTGACCATTATTGTGAATAGGCACCAGTTGGATCGCCCAAGCAGGTACCGTCAAACTCAGTAATAAACTACTGACTATCCAGCGTTTTATCATGTTGTTTTACCTCGTTAAAACTTTTTAAATACAAACGACCATTGTGATAACGGTATTGCGCACGATACGTGGTGCGGTAGGTGTTGGTTTTCTGCTTACCGATGTAATATGACATATCGCCTGTGATCGCTGCTTGCAATGTATGAACATCAACGTTGACATTAACAGGGAAGAAAGCTGTGGTGAGCCCTTCCGTTTTTAAGTTATCGATAGCTTTGATCAATTGCGCTTTTAAAGCGCCATACGTTGTTGGATCGGTATAGTGTAAGACTTGGGTGATCTGGTAATCACTATTCTCTGGTGTCATATCCAGTATTAACGTAGAAAAATAGCGTGTCATTTCCGCTAATGCCGATCCAGATACGCCATGATCATCGATCCAAAACGTTTGTTTGAAGCCCGCAGGCACAATAATGGTTCTATCATTCGGTTGATGAAACAATACCGTTAACGCTAACACGATATTAATCACGACTGATCCTAACGCTAAGGTAAAATACGCATTACGTTTTTTGATAGCATCCGTTAATCGTGTTTTCATAATACTAAGATCCATGTGTTACCCCATATACTGTCTGACATGTGATGGTGGAAGGTGTTTTAATCGATTAACCACCGATGGGAAATACCAATACAGCAACCGTTGTACTAAGCCATCACTGTCATTGGCTTTTAATTTTCGGATCAACGACGTCATACCCAGTCCTGCTAAAAATCCCAGCAATCCATGATGTGTCTGAATCCCCACCCCAATGGGCAATATCAAACACATAAACTCATCGACCGTGAAACATAAAATTCTTTCGGGTTCATCCAGATAATCCACCATTGTGTACTTACTTGTTTGCATCAATAACGCTTCCTTTAAATGAGTGCTGAGAAATGCGATGAAATCACTTTCGGCGCAAGCATTAAAAAAAAGAAAATGCCGACTGCAGTGAGCACAACCGCAAGATTCATTTTAATCACCGCAAAAACAGCACTTAAAGCAAAACTGATCCACGCTAAAATCGTTGGGATCTCACCTTTAGCCTCACTCTGTATATGCTCATTAACCGACGATAAATCGCCATTCGTTGTCCCTGCAAATACCTTTGGCATGATTAAAAACAATAAAATCATCAACCCGATTTGGCATAGGATAAAACGATGTTTCTCAATAAAATGGCAAAACGTGTTCTTAATGGCAATCGATTGTCGTAACATGATGATGGACTCCTGTCGTTAAGTTAAAAAATGGGTTTTAGAAAGCGGGCTTGCTGACACACACGGATAGTGTGGTGAGCCACACACAACAAATTCAGGTGGATGTGTTATCGTGCCTGCCGTTTGTTGAAACTGATAGTGATAACGAGATCCTGTTTCAAAATAATGTTGACGTTTCATTGAGGCATGACACCCCGTTAACTGTAAGCTTGTGATGATCAACCCGGCAACGAGCAACCATGCGATTGTTGTTATGTTCAATGACATGGTTTCTTCCTTTTATTAAACACCGTTGTGCGTAATCGCCATAACATGTCGATGAGTCGTTGGCATATCGTTGTCATCAATACACCGACGCCTATCCAAGCAATGACATAGCCCAATGAAAAAATAACGGGTAAACCTAAAAGTGATGAAACCGGATCACTGCCTGTTTGCACACCAAGAATATAGAGATAGTTTTTTAAATCCATCACCCAATGAATATATTGCGCAATACTCTGGATCATGCCCCACGCAGCGATTATTAATCCTAGTGACACGATGATTACTATTTTCATTATCGTTCCTTTGATAAACGGTGGTTGTTACGGTGCCTGTTGCTCATCATGGTTTTTCTCTTCTTCTATTGACGGTTTTTTTCGTATGACGTCCATTACGTCCACATGATTTGCATGGAAGTGAGAAATATAAAAAGCATAATTCTTACCATTTCGTCCGATCACAGTTTCTTTAACCATTTTGACGTTGGCAGATAATTTTAACCGCATGCCTGGACTTAACGTGTTTTTTATATAATTCGCTGCATCACCCCACACCGTGACTTTATACCATTCAGTATAATCTTGTGTTTGATTGTGTTCGTTTTTTTGAACATCACTTACGGCTAATACAATGTTAGCCACGTGATCGCCATTATTTGTTTTGTGAACGGTAGGCGCCTCCTTTAAGCGTCCAATGACTTCAAATGACGCGCCGGTGCCTCTGCGTATCTTCATTAGTTATCCCCCAATGATTGTGTTAAAAAAGTTTGTTTCTTGCGAATATGATTAAGTAACAAAAAGAGTTTGGTTTTATCAGCTGTATTGATGTGACCTGTAACTCTAAATCGTTTGAGCACGTCACATTGCTTAATATGATGATTAACTAACGTATTTAGTGTATAACTGTCTTTCATCGGCAGACGTCCATACAACGGTTGCTGTTGACGTTCTGTTTGTTTATTAATAGTTAACATCCTTACCTCACTTAAATGGTCATTGAACGATGATGTTGACAGCGATGCTGTGATTGATTGAGCTTCGTGAACGCCACAGCTTGTTTCTTATTCGATGAATGCTTAGTAGACCAGATAAAAAAGCGTGACCATGCATAACGTGATGACTTTGCTCGCTGTGATGGTAATGTCATTAGGATCTGCTTACCTGATTGACGTTGATCCTCAACAGGCGATGAGAAAACGATAGTATCCTGCAGTGTGATCATATTAATATGATGATACGTTTGACGTGCTTGATGTAAGGCACGTGCTAAACGTATTCGACAATGACAAGCCATCGTGGGCGGTAAGCACCAAAGTGATGTTAACCACCAAAAACGTGTATGTTTGACTTGTCCAAACGCGAACATGGCTTGTCTTACTTGCTCTGCGTTTTCTCGGTATTGTTGTTGTAACTCTTCTAACTGCTCAGGCGATGTGGTATGCATTGTCCATTTCACTGGATTTTTCGCTTGTATCGCAGTGGTCAACGCCATTGTGATTAAATGTTGTGAATGCCGAGCAAATTGATCAAATTGCCGATGCAAAAAAAAATACTTAAACATAGCAATGTCCTTGATAACGTGTGGACTTCAGCGTTTGTGGTTGCTGTTGTTTTGAATTAAAGATTTCTCTTCGGTCTACAGAGATATGATCCGGTGCTTCAATACCTAAAGTGACATTTTTGCCTCGGCAACGCATGATTTTAATAGTGATCCCACCTTGGATCACTATTTCTTGGTCAGGATAACGGTTTAAAATCAACATAATGGTACCTCCTGTATGAGCAATAAATTGTAACAAAATGTGTCATCTTGTAAAAATATTTTTACAATTTATGCCTGAATTTTAGTTTTGTCAAGTTATTTTGTCAAATTGTAAAAAAATATTGACATTATTTGAAAATTTAAGTAAGATTCAAATTATCCATGACCAATATAAGCCACTGAATTAGAAACAAATTATGAAACCATTACATAAAGAAAAATGTGAAACACTTTCTGACAGACTACGATGCGCATTAGATAAACTCGGTATAACTCAAGCAGAGTTAGGAAAAAGAATTAATGTATCAAGGCAAGTCATTCAATATCTATGCAGAAGTAACATTCACAAATCAAAATTTTCTTATGATATTGCTGAAGCTATGAATATTAATGTTGATTGGCTAGTTACTGGGAAAGGTGACATGCTGTTCGAAGAATCATCTGAAAAACAACATTATTTACCACAGCAGAAGGCTGTCCCTATTTTACAATGGAATCAAATTGATAGTTGGCTTCATAAAACATTAGACAACCACGATATTAAAGGATGGACAAGTATAGCTGCAAATATTAGTCCTCGGTCTTATGCGCTTATATTAAAAGACAATTCTATGCTACCACGTTTTGACGCGGAAACTACGGTCATTATTGATCCTGATATGTCGCTTAGGCCGCCTTGTTTTGTCATTGCATACGTTAAAAAAATACATGATTGGGTTTTTAGACGATTGACAGATGAAAATGGCCAAAAGGTATTATATGCATATAACGAAGCTGGCTATAAACAACTACCCCTATCTCAAGATGATTTGATATTAGGATATTTAGTTGAGGCAAAATGGTCAGCATTATAAAATTTAGGGAGAATCATTATGTTTAAAAAAATAAAACTTTTTTCTTTATGGCTTAGCTATAAATTAGCTGAACTACGTAATGTATACAGCCATAAGGCTGTTGCTCAACGACATTGTAAAAAGACAAATGCAACATTAATCATGTATACTATTTTAGGAAAACGAGATATTTACAAAATATCTATAGCTAAACTACTGGAAGATAAAGAACTATTAGAAAGATTTCATCCTTGCCAAGCTGCTAAATTCGGAGCAATTGCTCTTGGAGATGTTCTATTCTCAATTCCACAAGAACAACGACAACAGCAATATGAAAAAATTAAATATAAAATGTTAACACCGGATGATAAAACACTTCAAGAAAACAATCTGTCTAATCTAAATGATTTGAAATAAAATATTAGAGGATATTATGGACGCGAATAAATGTGTAGATTTTAAATTCTCGAAAGCACAAATACTATTAACTACTTTATTCATGGCAACTAATTTCACTTATTTTACAATGGCGCCACGAATATTACATATATTTCATCTCTATGAGCCAGGAGGGATATTGATTTTCCCTTTTACATTTTTACTATCTGATGTGATCACTGAAGTTTATTCTTACAAATACTCAAGGTTTCTTGTGTGGTGCGTCATTTTGACATTGGGTATATTCACGTTTTTTGCAAGAATATCTATGATGATACCTACAGTCGTTGTTAATTATGGCTATAATCATATTTTTAATAATTATCCAAAATTATATCTCGGTATTGCAATAGCCACCTTTTTCAGCTTTTTTACTAACAACTATATTATTTCAAAATTAAAAATAAAAATGGAAGGAAAAAGATTTTGGTTACGATCTATCTGTTCTACTTCTATCGGCCATGCAGTTTTCTCAACAACATGGGTTCTTATTTTTCATTGGCACGAAATCGCATCAATTGTTTTATTGAAATTAATTCTTAGTATGTATCTTTGGAAGATGTCATTTGAAATTATTGCTACTCCTGTTGCAACATGGATTTCTAGCTGGCTAAAACAGAAGGAAGGCGATATTTATGATACAAATACTAATTACAACCCATTCAGTTTAAAATAGGATTTTTTTATGAATGCTAACCTATACAGTAAATTCCTATTCAAGAGCAAAGATGCTAAACCACTTATTACACTTAATGATGGTAGCATTTTCTCCTATGGCGAGATTCATCAAAGAGTTGCTCAATATTGTAATTATTTTGATAACATAGGTTTACAAGTAGGTGATAGAATTGTTCAACAAACAGAGAAATGCCTTGACGCATTATGTGTATACCTCGCAAGTTTACGATTTGGCACGATATATATCCCGCTCAATCCCGCTTTTCAACATAAAGAATTAACTTATTTTATTAACGACGCTGAGCCTGCTTTATTCATCTGCTCAACAGAAAAAGAAGCTACTGTTGCGCAAGTAATCGCCGAACAAGGTGCTCCTATTATTCTTGATACTTTAACAATTAATGGCAACGGCTCTATACAAAAAAAAGTAAAAGATTTTAGTATTGATTTCGGTATTAGAGAACGACGTAATGATGATATCGCTTGCATACTTTATACTTCTGGAACAACTGGAGAACCTAAAGGAGCCATGCTTTCGCATAAAAACCTATTTGCCAATGGTTCTAATTTAAAAAAATGTTGGGGTTTTACAGAAGATGATACCTTATTACACATGCTACCTATTTTTCACTGTCACGGCTTATTTTTTGCGTGTCACTGTGTTTTACTTAGTGGTGCAAATATGATTTTTCTCCCGAAATTCGATACCAATGAGGCTATTAAGTATTTGCCAAACAGTACAGTTTTAATGGGTGTACCAACCTACTACACAAGATTATTAGCTAACGACTGCTTCACGTCAGACGCTACGCAGCGTATGCGTTTATTTATATCAGGTTCAGCACCGCTACTAGAGAAAACATTCTATGAATTTGAAAATAGAACAGGTCAAAGAATTCTTGAACGGTATGGTATGACAGAAACTGGGATCAACACTTCAAATGCGCTTAATGGCGATCGCATTCCAGGTTCTGTAGGCACTCCTCTACCCAAGAGCAAACTTAAAATTGTGGATAATAATGATAATGACATTCAAGATGATAGTCCCGGTCATATACTGATAAAGGGAGATAATGTATTTTGTGGCTATTGGAAAAAAGAAGTTAAAACTCAGAAATCTTTCACTGATGATACTTATTTCCGCACAGGCGATATTGGAAAACGTACTAAAAATAATTATATCTTTATCGTTGGCCGCGCAAAAGATATGGTGATCACAGGAGGTTTAAATGTTTATCCCAAAGAAATTGAAAACTTAATTAATAAAATTGATGGCGTGAAAGAATCAGCTATTATTGGTTTGCCTCACGCTGATTATGGCGAAGCAGTTACCGCAATAGTTGTACCTAAAAATAATGTGCCTCTTCAAGATAGTAATATTCTTTTTCCTATTCAAGAGGTATTAGCTAATTATAAAGTACCTAAAAAAATAATTTTTATTTCAGAGCTGCCAAGAAATGCCATGGGGAAAATACAAAAAAACATCCTGAGAAACAACTATGCAACATTGTTTTCTATATCTGTCAATTAAACAAAAAAATTATTTAACAGTCAGTTTGATTTCCCAAGGTTTTTGCGCTTGCCACTTGCCGTAGAGTAATCTTTTAATAAAGTATCTTCTTCTATATAAAAACACTTAGCAGGATAGTTTGCTATTTCAACTTGCTGGATCAAATTTGACAATGATTGATTAATAGCGTCATTAACGACATCTTTATCATCCAATATAAAACCTATGGTCAACTCACCGATCAGTTGAGAGAAATTTCTACGGACTATACGTTTCAATTCGGACTCATGAAAAAAAGGTGCTAGTGTATTATAAAATGTTACCTTCCATTCTTTAATGTAGCTTTCAATACAACGATAAGTTTGACTAAATCTTGAATGTCGTAACTCATGTCCAAGTATCATCATGACATGATGATACAAATAACATGTTTGGAAATAATTAGAAATTTTCTCAATATGAGCATCAAAATAATCAACACCTTTTAATTCATCGATAGGTTTGAAAATTTCATGCCGACAATGATATAAGATGTCATTCACAACCGCATGAACAAGCTTAATTTTAGATGAGAAACAATGATAAAACTCTTCTCCACTTAAGCCACAGTGGTTAGCAATACTATTGACAGTCGTTCCATAAAAACCCTTTTTAGATAAACAGAGCACAGCTTGTTCCATGATCTGTTGATGTGTTGTTGTATACTTCTTGTCTTGAAAAAACATCCTGCTACCTTATTTTTGTTACGCAAAAAATATTCAGCATAATAAACTATCCTGTAGGTATCAACGTAAAAAGCACCAAAAAACTGGTGCATTTACACCATATTCTGGTGCAAATGCACCAGTGAATAAAAAAATTAATCGGCTAACGTTTGTTTTGTAATTAAACCAAGCTCTTGTGCTTGTAAAATTACTCCAATCATTTTTTTACAGTTAAATTTTTCACGTAGTCTAAATAAGATATTGTCTATAGAACGTTTTGGTTTATTTAATTGAAATGCTATTTCTTTAACTGATTTCTCTTGTGCGAATAGTTCAATGCATTGTCTTTCAAGTGTACTTAATTGTAATAGATGGCTACGTTTAGATTTCTGCATAGATGAACCGCTGATCTTTATCATTGCTTGGTATAAGCTATCTTTTTCATCTGGTCGATAAATAACGGTGCCATGTAAATGATAACCTTCTGCTAAATGTTGTTTTACTTTCCCTATGGGTACAACAATATAATCTAGAATGTCAGTACCTTTCAGCATAGCGAAACCTTCCCTGCTAACAACCACATCAGACTGTACAAGCTTTGCTGACAAAAAAAGAAAAACAAGAAAATCAACCAATAGAATTTAATTTTTATCGATAAAAGATTGAGCACGGATAAGCAATCACATAAGGTTTTTTCAGCCATGATCACCACTCCATTTAGTGATTGTGATAAGTAATGCCTTTGTGTTTGCGCATTTGGACAGAATGCTACTCAGAAAGTGATTAACTATTACTAGTGCATGATGATGCCTCATCGTAATATCAATTATATGCTTACCCACGCTACTTTCTCTTATCTATTCGTATTAGTTAAAATTAAATGGCTTATCTGTTTTTATCTTATAGTTACTGACATCTTTAATGTTGCAATCATAAAGATAAATTTATATGAATCTCACCACCTTGAATTTAAAAAAGCTCGGTACATCTATCACTGCTTGCTACCCCGCATGTAATTTCCTTCTACCCCTCCTTACATTTTAACAGTGTACTCTCCTATCAATGTAACCGAGCTAAACCTTTTGCTTCATTTACTCATTCATTACGAATTATTCGCCATGCAAGCTCTAATGCTGCTGCATCTAATTCACCATATACAACACCTTGCTTTCCTTGATGAGAAATTTCAAATAAAAACTGCGCTGCATCCATGACTCTGCCACGAGTAAAATCTATAATGACAGATCTAGCGCCTACCCATGTCTCTGGTATTTTCTGGCAATGTATCGGCAAAGCTAAATAGTTTAATGAATAACAAACATGCATTTGAGGATTTTTTGTATTAATAAAACGATTTGCTTGTTGAGCCCATGTTGAAATTATCGCACCTGCTGATGTTTGCATACTAAAAATTCTTACCGTCTCATCCTTCTTACAAAGCTTTTCTCGATGATGATGTAAAATACGAATGATGGTTGGCAAGAAAAAACTAAAAACTTCGGGTATAGATGTCATATCACAACTTTGAGGATAAGATAGTGATTTAATCACGGCTGTTTGGTAATGTTCAATATGGCTAATAAAATTCGTATAATTCATCATTTATTTTCCTCAATATAAATGTCTTTACATTACATATTTTTTTAACGTTGTCCTTGGTACCGGTTTAAGGAACACGTCATTCATGCCAGCTTTTAAACATCCTGTTCTGATTGATTCATCAAAGTAATCGGTGAGTCCAATAACAGAAGCATTTACATTGCTACTTATTAATTCACGAATAGCTTGTGCTGTTTCTTTCCCATGCTTTTCAGGTATATCGATATTCATCAAAATAATGTCAAAAGGTTGTTGGCAAATATCAATAGCCACCTCAATACTGTTTGCTACTATAACCTCATAATGTCCCATTAAACGTGTCTTCTGTAGCTGTAGCATGTAGTGATCATCATCTATAATTAACACTCGCGGTTTTTCATTAACACTGATACTCATCTCCTCATTCTCCACATTGACTGACCATACGTATTGGCCCTATGTTTCCAGTATGTGCTCATACTACAAAACAGAGACAATCCCAATGTTGGTAATAAATGAAAAATAGGCAGTGGATAAAATTGATACAATCTGAGGAATTATGTTATAATTTACGTGTATGTTGAGATTGTATCGATCTCTACTACCAGCCGATGGCAAGTGGCCGCTTGCGATCGGCTTTTCATTTCAACCCTGTGCAAAACTAAGTTATACTATACATTGAATTTAACAAATTGTCAAGCTTGTTATTTAACAAGTAGGGTTATTTGTTAAATCTCTGATTATGAGAGCCAAAGGATGATACTCAGCATGAGTGATAAATTGGAACAATATCCGCCAGATTCAAAAGAAGCCAGAGCACAGCGTTTACGACAATTGCGAAAAATGGCTGGTCAACCAAGCCGAAAAACTATAGAGCGTCGCTGTGGCTTGAGTGCTAGTACCCTGCGATCGTATGAAGATGCAGATGGTGTTGGTCTTACTGAGCAAGGTGCTAAAGTTGTTGTCACTATTTATCAAAAATTAGATATCGACTGTTCAGTCTCATGGTTATATCATGGTTGTGGTCAACCACCAAAACATTATGTTCGGGCAGTTCCGGCACTTAAGCTAAGCGAGCCAACTAACACTATCGAACAAGAAATCAATTACTTCAAGCAATTACACCCTGAAGGTATTACCTTAGAATGCAAAAATGACGCTATGCTGCCTATTTATCGATATGGTGATTTTGTTGGTGGGATCCGGCATTATACTACAGCACTCCGAAGTCTTGCAGGACGAGACTGCATCGTTGAAATTAAAACCGGACGAGTTTTATTGCGTCGTTTGCAATTAACTCGCTCATCAGGGCACTTTAATCTTGTTGCGATCAATCCTGATACGCATATCGAGAAACCTGTACTTTATTCTGCTGAGATTTTAAGTGCCGCACCCGTCATACGCATATGGCGTGGGAAAAAATGGTAAACTAGCACCTTATTTATGGTATAGGCCAAATTTCATCACGATATATGTTAAATGGCACAATATCTCGTATCGAATGATCAATAACCGTATAATACCATTCACGCCCAGGAACTTTATCAACAGGTTTCATGATATCTTCCCACATATCACCTTGTAATTTTGTTGATAATTTTTGTGGATGTTCACAAGGAAACATTTGACGTTCTCGAATAGCCTCTAGCACACTATGAGGGGCTTTTGAATCTTTTGCAATATCATAAATTTCCTCAAAATCTTCTTTTGAATGCATTAACAATATCTTTACACTACCCTCTGGTGTCAACATCAAAAAGCTACATGATGAATTAATAAGGTAAAATTCATTAATATCATGTTTTTTACGGATCGTTTGAAAGACATTTAAAAATTGTTCATCGTACAATGGTTTTAATACATGTGATAAAAGACCACTGATATAATGGCTTAGATCTAAAAACTGCTGCCAAGTATATTGCTCTATAAAATCATCAATTTTAGCGATAGCTTCTGATCCTTTCGGTAAATAGGCATCAATTAATTTCTGATTAAATGCATTAACAGCTTCTTGCGTGCCTGCAATACCTGTAAACAAAATTAATTTGACAGGCAGTCCTGCTTCTCTTATTTTTTGACACCATGCTAAACCATCCGTATCTGGCATCGATTTATCAACAAAAACCGCGACTATTTTCTTATAACGATCTGGCGTATCCAGTTGCGATTGTAATATGGAAAAATCAATATCAAACGTTTCAACTGTATTTAATTTATTGATGCTACTAAAATTCTGTTTAGTAATGAGCTTAGATAAACTATCGATCGAATACATATGGGTAGTAATATGATGATATGCCTTATTTGGCTCACTTTCTAAAACAAAAGGTGTCGTTTTCGCAAGCTTTAGGCTAAGAGAAGTCAAGAAGGACCTGTCATCATCAAGAAACAGCACATTAGTAGGGTGGTAAAAAATAGGAATTAGCAGCTCACCAGGCATTATCGTTATCTCCTTCGTATCGTCTAACTCAAGTATAGCCTAGGCTGAGCCGTTTTTCTGCTATTTCTGGCGTGGGATACGGATGATAAATCGCGTATATTTGCCCGATTCCGAATCACATTCAATACTTGAGTGTAACTTCGCTAATACAAATCGACAAAAATAAAGGCCCAAGCCAATGCTTTCCGCAGTTCTTTGCTTTGTTGTATAAAATGGCTCAAAAATCTTATCGAGTTGATCATCTGTCATACCTAATGCAGTATCCTCAAAATAAATAACCACATGGTCATCAACACAATCACTCCATATGGTGATAGTGCCTTTACTTGCAGCTTGAATAGCATGTAATGCATTTTTAATTAAATTATAAAATACATGAATAATAATACTTTCTTGTGCCAGCACATTAACATTATCTATATGCTTAACATTAACTAATGTTTTTTCATTCAATTTAAAAGGATATTGATCTACAGCTTTATTTACTGCGGCTTTAATATTACAAGGTTTAACTTCCAGGGTACTATCCTGTACGGTATGTTCGATGCCCATTAACACCATATCGATTGTCGAGTTTGAATAATCGACGACATTTTCTAAATCACTCAGCGACAATTTAATAGAATCGAAAATATCTTGCCTGATCGGTTTAACTTGACCTTGCTCAACACCAACCTCATAAGCATGGATCAAAGCAGGAAAATATTCTTTAAGGTTACCTGCCGTTAATTTCATCGTTAATAACGGTGTACGCAATTCATGTGCTATCATACCACCTAATGCTGACATTGCCTTTAGTCGTTCAATTTCAGTTTTTGCTTTTTCAAGTGCTGCTTGTTCTTGTTTACGTTCAGTAATATCAACAGAAATGCCTAATATACCATTGATATTGCCATAACTATCTTTCAATGGGATTTTATGCGTTAGCATGATCCTATGTGAATTGTCCTTTGGCAGTGGTATGACTTCTTCTACATAAACATCTTCACCGTGCAATAGGATTTTATCGTCATGCTGTTTTAGCGTCGCTATCCGTTCTTTAGACCATCCAAAATTTTCATCCTTTTTACCAATGATCTTTTTTGTTGAAGCAAGTCCCGCCGCTTTTGCCAGTTTCCGATTACATCCTCGGTAAATACGATCTTTATCTTTCCAATAGATATATTCTGGCAAATTTTCAAGGATAACCGCTATACTCATCTGTTCGAGTGATGTATGTCGAAACCTTAATAACTTTTTAAACCACTCTATTAATGCTAGCATTTCATCACACTAAAATTATCGGCGATAATGGCTTGCTTTACTAATATTTTCGTAAAGACCCTTACTTTCCATACAATGTATTAATTCTTCAATAAATTTTCCTGATTCCGTCATCATCGGATAATGTCCACTATCCTTAAAAATATAATAGTGCATTTTTTCTAACATTGCTCGATTATCGTCTGTCCAATGGTAAAAAGGGCAAGAATAATCATATAATCCTAGTGCTAAAAAGGTTGGCACAACTTCAAATTCCCCAGATTGAACGTCATATGCACTGATTAAGGAAAAATAGTGCATGATCAATGGCATATCCATTTCAATGTTGGGCCATAATCGTTCCGGTTTATACCGCTCTGGGTGCCTAAAAAATTGAGTCCGACGTGATGAATATTTTGCTATAAATGTTTTCTGTAATGATGTCTGCTTAACGAATGTTTCTAATTGTTTCTTTAAAGCATTATGATCATTAATATACATACGTTGACGTTGTTTTGTGGCATTGTACCTAAAGAATAATTTTGAAGATTGTTCTTTTTTATGTCCCCATATTGGCGAAGTGGCAATAACAATATTGAATAAAACATTTTCTGTATGCTTCTTAGCATACTCAATGGCTAAGATCCCCATGGCAGAATGAGAAAAAAGGATCACCTTTTTAAGATCTAATTGAACTCTTATGTCCTCAACAACATCCACAAAATGGGCTAATGTTAGTTGGCTATAATCAGGAGTATGCTTATCATTTTTAATAAACCAATCAACAAAATAGATCTTAAACAAAGTGTCAAATTCTTTAGGCAGAAATCCCGGCTGTTGAAATATACTCGCTGGGCCTACTATCAAAAGCGGGTAGTCACCCTTTCCACGTTTCCTAATTCTAACTTTTTTATTGAGCACTGTAATACACTTCTTCATGGCATGTTCTCCTTTGCTATTTCCGTGCCTGAATGCACCAATAATTTTAGGTGTCGTGCCATTTCCTCAGCATGTGATTTATTGAGTATTGTATTATGATCATCATCTATTGAATAAACAGTAATATTGCCACTTGTATAAGGACGCCAATGATTATAACTGTCATCTATTTTTTTATACTCAGGTAAAACCTTTCTTGCTTTAAACAATATTAAATCAAAATTGGTCGTCTTTAGATGTGAATTAAACAATAAATTCATACGATCCCATTGTAATGTCAGCATTAATTGCTTTTTCTTGTCATCTAATATATCCATATTCATAATATTTTCTTTAATTTTATCTTTCGCTTCAATAAAGCGTTTATAATCTTTCAACTCAGTTGAAAATCTAGCCCAACCATCTATTAATATGACAGCCAATACTCTATCATTATTATCTTGCAACTGCGTCGCTATTTCATAAGCAACATTTGCACCGAATGAATGACCAGCAAGGATATAAGGTCCTGATGGTTGTTCCTGCTTAATCATTTTTAGATATGTTGCTGCCATCGATCGTAATGAGGAAAATGTTATGTTCTGGTTATGTAGCACCGGATCGTCGATACCATAACATGTAAACTGATCTGCGAGTAACGTTGCTAACGTGTGATATGAAAAACTGCTACCACCTATAGGATGTATAAAAAATATAGTGCGTCCACTTTTACTCATTGATAACGGGTACAAAAATGACGATTTAACTTGTTTTGACTGCCGCTTATAGATAAATTCCGCCAGTGTATTTACAGAAATGTGATCAATAAGATCGGCTAATGTTAATTCTATTTGTAATTTTTCCTCAATCATTGCAATTAAGCGTACCGCATCAAGCGAATCACCACCTAGAGAAAAGAAATCATCGTCCTTACCAATTGTTTTAACCTTTAGACACTCCTTAAAAACAGATCTCAGTATGTTTGTGATGGCTGATTGTGATATTGGCTTATCATGTTGAATTGTGCTTATGTTAGATGTTGTATCTTGATTAAATTCTGATTTTAAGCAAGATGTAAAAGTCTTTTCTATTCTATCATTTAAACCATCTGTTGATTTTGTCAAAAAACAGTTTGTGATAATATTATTTTGCGAGAGAATTTTTTCAACCCATTGCACAACATCTTCGCCAGTTAATGTATTTAATTTTGTATTATAATAATTTGATTTCTCAGTCATCAATGCATCACAATTTATACTTATCCAATTAACGTGGCTATGCTCTTTCATCTGAGCGTAGGCATTCATATAACAGTTTACAGCCGCATAGATGGCTAGTCCTACGCCGCCTAAAATAGTTGACAATGACGAAGATAAGATACAAAACTCTACGGGGATCGTTTTAAAGAGTGTATCAAGCACATTTAGCCCATAGACCTTTGCTTTCAGCTGCCTACTTAAAAATGTTTGATCGATATCTTTAATAAAGCGTTTTTCTAGCACACCTGCAAAATGAAACACGCCATTAATGTGCTGGTGTTTACGCTGTATGTTTTCAAAGAGTTTGTGCATCGCATTATAATCGGCAACATCTGCTGAACAGATCCGTAACGTATTAGCTTGCTTATTAATTCTATTTAATCGGTTTATAATAGTTAGATCTTGCAGTCCATCATTACCATGTTGATCACGTTGTGTGTTCCATTTAATCTGCCGACGTGATATTAAAATAATATTAGCCGTATGTTTGCTGGCAAGGTATTCCGCTACCGCAAGACCAAGTTGACCTAAACCACCCGTAATAACATAAACACCATTTTTCTTAAGACACGTTGTTTTGGTAACATCCGCTGTTTGTTGTTGATAATTTCGCACAAGACGACATCCACCTCGATATGATATTATCCTGTCCGTAGTATCACTTAATAATTCTGTTAACATATGATTCTGGACAAAAAGATCAACATTATCGACATCGATAACCTTACACTTCATCCTACTTTCTTGCATAATAACAAGTGCAAGTCCAGTTAACATTGAATGCTCAGGGATAACACTATCATAATTACCTATTTGGTTAAGATGATTTGTGAGAATATCGATGGCTGTTGGATAATGCTTCTGTTGCATACAGGCTTGTACGCAATATAACACACTATACAATGATGTTAGCATGGTTGTCGTCATGTCTAAATCCACTTTGTTTTTGCCATCTTTCCCTAACACGCAGCCATAATAGATGATCCGTGACGGCAAGTTATGGTGTTGATTTAGTGTTTCCAACAATCGTTGGTGATCGGATACAGAAATAGGATTTATTTGATAATGGCTAGGGTTTAATTGTGAAAATGTATCACCTTGAGTTACAACCGTGATCTCGTCATTACAATCGTTTATTAACGCTATTAAGCTTGATACGTTAGCTAACTCATCAGTAAATACTAACCAGTTTTCTTTGATATTAGGTTGCTTTACAGGATCGATAAGCTTCACTCGCCATGTGGGTAAATATAAATAACTACCCAATAATGTGTTGCCAGTTGGTTTTTGAGGATCCGGTTTGATCCAAAATGATTGCCGCTTAAAAGGATATGTTGGAAGATGTAGCTTATGTCTGGCTTCATGCGCATAATATTTTTCTGCGCTTATGGTAACCCCTCTTACCCAACAGGTAGCAGCAACATGATGCAAGCATTGCTCAACATACTTTTTCTCCGCTACTTTTGGTAGGGTCACTATTGGTTTAATATGTTTTGCTTGTTGCGACTGTTTGAGTAATGCCGATAATACTGCACCTGATCCGACCTCAATAAACGCATGGTGCCCTTCTTGAATAAGCTTCTCAAGCCCTTGCTGAAATAACACGGGCTTTCTCATATGCTGTGCAAAATAGGTTTTATCAGCAAAATCTGTTTTTGTTATCCATTGTCCCGTTACATTGGATATATACGGGATCTCCGGGTGTTGATATGTCAATTGCTGTAACATCTGTTGATAGGCCGGAATAATATCCTCTATCATGTGTGAATGAAAAGCATATCGTGTATTAACAAGCGTGCATTTTAATGTTTTTGCTTTTAATTTTTTATCAAAAGCTACTCTGGCACGTTCGATCTCAGAAGATTTACCCGCGATCACACATTGTTGCGACGCATTAACAGCAGCTATTGATAATGTTTTATTATCAAGCCATGCTTCAACATTTTCTATTGATAATGGTATCGCTAGCATCGAACCTAACGGTAACGTATCACTCAGTTGACCTCGGATCATTACCAACGATAATACTGTTTCAAGGGGCAAAACGTTTGCAAGACACGCGGCCACATATTCTCCCAAACTATGGCCTAACATAGCATCGGGGGAAATTCCCCACATCATGAGGGTTTTCGCTAAAGTGTATTCAATAACAATGTGGGCAACTTGCAAGATGGCACCTGAAAACGGCGTGTGTGTTTTGTTAGATCGCATAATAAAGTTTAGGACATCTTGTCGGATCTCGTTTGGTACGTACGAAATGGTATCATCAAGTATTTCTTTAAATTTTATATTTACATGATAGAGTGGTGCAAATGTACCAGGAGCTAACGTCCCCTGCCCTGGAAATAAAAAAACAAGTTTTGTCGGCGAATATTCATTTAACGATCCTTGAATTTTGCTATCGTTGTTATCATTGAGCAATTGCTTGAATTCTCGAACATTGCTGCAGACCCAAGCTTGACGATAATTAAATGATCGTCGTCCTGTAAATAGTGTATAAGCGACATCTGCCAAGGAAATATCTTGGTTGTTTTTGTTATTTAGATATGTTGACCATGATCGTTTTAATTCCTTTAGTGCTGAGGTGGATTTTGCAGACAATGCTATAATGTGTGTGCTCTGTTGAGATTTTTCATAATTAATCGGAGGTGTTTCTTCAAGTATAATATGCGCATTTGTGCCACCAATACCAAATGAGCTAACAGCGGCTCGTCGTTTTGCATATTTACTTGATTTCCAAGGCAGCAACTTATCACAAACGTAAAAAGGCGTTTTGTCTAACGTAATATGTGTATTAAGTTGATTATAGTGAACCGTCGGTGGGATCGTGCGGTGCTTTAGTACAAGTACCGTTTTAATTAATCCGATGATTCCAGCTGTCACATCGGCATGACCAATATTTGATTTTACCGATCCGATCGCGCATGATTGTGGTTTGATCGTACTTTGCTGATAAGCTTGAACAAGTCCAGCCATTTCAATAGGATCACCTAATAGCGTTCCAGTTCCATGCATCTCTACATAAGCGATAGTCGATAAATCAATGCCTTGCGCTGCCTCTTTAATACATCGATACTGTTGTTGTATACTCGGTGATGCATAATTCATTTTGTGAGCGCCGTCATTATTACTATGATATCCTTTAATCACGGCATCAATCGGATCATGATCACGCACAGCATCCTGCAATCGTTTCAAAACAATCACGCCAACTCCAGCACTGCTAACAGTACCAGATGCTTTAGCATCAAAAGGACGACAGGCACCATCTTTAGATAACACACCACCTTCTTGATAAAAATAACCTCTTTCTTGTGGTAATTTGATAGAGACACCACCCGCTAATGCCAGATCGCAATGTCCATTCAGTAATGCTTGGCATGCTGTTATAACCGCAACTAATGAAGTTGAACAAGCCGTACTTATTGTAATACTTGGCCCCGTTAAATTGAGATAATAGGCAACTTTGGTTGTAAGAAAGTGATGGCTTGAAGCAATGTGTGTTTGATAATGATTTTGATTAACCAAAAAATCTCGATTCTTTTGTAAATTAGTATATAAATATGTATTATCGGAGCAACCACCAAAAACCCCGATTTTCACATCATTATTTTCCTGTGGATGGCCTGATGACTCAAGTGCATGATAACAACTTTCCAAAAAAAGTCGTTGTTGTGGATCAGTGATTGTTGCTTCATAGGCATTCATACCAAAAAAATCTGCATCAAACTTATCAATGTCAGATAACACACCTCTAACCTTGATATAGTTTGGATCACGCAGGGCTTCTATCGCTATCCCTGCATCAAGTAATTCTTCCTCGGTAAAATGATGCAACATGTCTTTGCCGGCTATTAAATTTTCCCAAAATTCATCTATGTTAGAAGCGCCAGGAAATCTCCCTGACATACCAATCACAGCAATATCATTATTCTCTTTAGTCTCTTTTTGTTGATGTTGATAATACTTGTTTGTCATCTTATTACAGCCTTGCAAATACCGAAATAACCTTATACATGCTCACGTCAATTCACATTATTTAATGCCATCGAACACTGGTCGATATGTTTTGACAGCTGCGCAACATTAGTAAATCTAAATAGCATAGTCACATCAATCTCACAATCAAATTTGTTATCTAATTCGATAGCAAATCTCGCCAAGTCTAAAGAATTAAAACCAAGCGCATCAAAATTTGAATGAATATATTTTTGATCAACAGGGCACGGCAATTTACCTAATATTTTCTCTATAACAGTCATCACTTTGCGTTCCGTTTTATTTTCTGATGGTAATATAGAATGCATAATTTCTTTTTCATCAAATGATTTAGCAAGCTGTTGTTTGTCAACTTTACCATTTATTGTTAAAGGTAATTGCTTTACCGATATAATGTGATGAGGAATAACAGATGATGAGAATTTTACTTTTAAAGTATGATAGATTTTATTTTTATTAATATCGGCATCTGTTAAAAGGTATGCTATGATGATTGGTTGCAGCCCTGTTTTTTTAATAACAACGCTGGCTTGTTTTATATTATCAAAAGTTTCCAAAGTACGTTCTAAATGAGATAATTTTACTCTTTGACCATTAATTTTTACTTCATCATCTTTTCTTCCCAACCATTTAAGTTCACCATTAGGTAACCAGCAACCTATATCACCTGTTTTATACAAACGATCATATGGTGTTTCTTGTGTTGTGAAAGGATTTTTAATAAATGACCCCTCGCTCAATGTGCGCTGGTTGACGTAATCTCTAGCAACCCCTACCCCACCAATATAAATCTCACCAGGCACATTAATCGGTAAAGGCCGTAAATAGTTATCAAGAACATAGATTTTAACATTCGCTATTGGTTTGCCCACTGTTAGATTTTCTGTTGTTTTTAATATTTTTGCGGTGCTGCATATCGTTGCTTCAGTCACTCCGTATTCATATATCACCGTTTTTTTCTGTGCTAACCAAAAGTCTAGTGTTCCTTTCACGATATTTTCTCCACCGACAACCATATATTTTAAATGTGGAAGAAAAACTTTTGGCAATACCGTCAACATTGAACCTGTCATGAGCACATGGCTTATTTGATATTGTTGCATAAATTTTATAATAAGCTTTGGTGCAAAAAATGTTTTTTCTTGAAAATATAAGCAAGCTCCACCGGCTAAAGCCATCGACCATTCTGCAATGGACACATCAAAATTGCATGATGCAAGCTGTAATAGCTTACTTTTATTGTCAACACATAATCGGTGAGTATAAGATAATGCTTGATTAACCACGGAACGATGCTCAATAAGCACACCTTTAGGCTGTCCCGTCGAACCTGATGTGTGAATGATATAAGCTAGTTGAGATGATGATAAAGCTAAGTTAAGGTTATTACTTGGCATATCTTTTAATGCTAACTCATTAAGATTAATTAAAACATTATGTCGTTTAATAGTTTCATATATTCTTCTATTTGCGGTTTCCATAGTATTCAAATCAGTCACCACAGGAATCGCGCCACTATTAGCTAACAATGAATCCAAGGTCATAATAGGTGTATTATGATCAATAGCAATGAACGCACAACCTGACTTTAGTATCGCGAGTATGCTGATTATCATTGACACTTTGGATTTTAAAAAAAGTATGACCGGTGTTTCAGAATCCCATTTCTGAGAAACAAAATAATGTGCTAACTGATTCGCTCGACAGTTGAGGTCTTGATATGTAATAAAGGTTCCCTTGTGAAAAATAGCTGCTGCATTAGGATTTTTCGTTACTTGGCATTCAAACAAGGTATGAATACAATGTTCAATACTATATTGTGTGTTGGTCTGATTCCAATCATACAATATTTTTTGACGATCTTTTGCAGATATGATCGGGGCATGATGCAATTGTTCATTAGGATGAGTAGTAAAATACATCATTACACGTATAACAGTATAAAGCATATTTCTTACATAGTGTTGTCCATAACGATTAACATCATAGTGCATTTCAAAATGTAATTGATCACCTTGATCAACGACTTCTAATACGATTGCATGAGGTGTTTTCAGATTTAAACTGATCGATAAATTTAATTCCGTAAATTTCCTACTTAATTGTGCACTTATATCCTGCGGCTTATAGTCAACAATGGTGTCAAATAAAACGTGATTCTTTGATAACGTTTGCCCTTTTTGTACTGGTTTTATAGGCATAAAAAGATGGCTTTTAGCTGTAAGCATTTGTTTGCGCACCTGGTGCAAATAGGTTAATGTAGTGGACGTTGGATCGATATTTACAACAAGCGGCAAGGTTTTCATATTCACACCAACAAAACCTTTTGTCACTTCACGCGGAAATGCTCGCACAAAGCCTACTGCCACATCATCACAGTTACTATAGTATGATAAAACCACATTCCAAGCCGCAAGTAATAACGTATTAACTGTTAAATGATGTGCTTTAATAAACTCTCGTAATTTAAGATACTCACTCTTTGATATAACATCATAAATACAATTGATATCATAAGTCACCGACTCACTAATTGATGCTGGTCTTATAGCATATTCGCTATGCCCTTTAAATGATGCTAAACAGGCATTATTAGTCACGGGCCGTGATAACGCTTTTACTTGCGCTTGCATTTCAGCGATTGTCGGAGTCGATCTTAACGAATACGTCTTGTTTTGTATTTTTGCTAAATACACACTAAACACATTGTCTAACACCTGACTTACTGAATTACCATCCATTAATACATGATGTCTTGTCCAGATGATTTTGTATTCGTCTTGACTAAAACGAATCACGGTAAAACGCATTAACGGTGCAATTGCTATATCAATCGAACGGCAAGCATCTTCGGTTAATAGCTGTTGATAAGTATCTCCACGATTACGCAAATGTTGATCTGAATAATCAATAATTGTAAATGGGATAATAACGTGTTCGGCAACTTTCTGGATATACTGATTCTCAATAGGGTCATAATGGATTGCTGCCCGCAATTGTTCATAATGATTAATTACAATCTGGCAGGCTTTCTGAAAAATGGTGACATCTAACAAGCTTTTAATCGATATGATAGTTTGAGCAATATAAAGTGACGGCTTATCGGCAAAATGTTGGCATTCAAAAATAATGCCTTTTTGAGTATCGTTGAGTGTATAACATTGCTCTAAGAACTTGCTCATGGGGATTAACTGCCATCATTAATAATGTATTCAATTAAAGTACACGCACATAAACAAGGCTAGAACAAATCCATTTCCTCTGTTCTTTTGTTCATGAATAGATTTGTTATTCCATTTATTCAACTCGTTTACTTCCGATATGAAGTATATGTAACCAATCGGTTGACAAGTTGATGGATGGTAAATAATTTTACAGAATATTTTATGCAAAATCAAGCCCTTTACAACCTAATTAGTTTATCATAAGGATAATATTTCTTGTCTGCTAGTCGTTTTAACGACTATACCCAGCTCCACACCTTTAGTGTACTAAATGATTTGATCGACCTTGAAGTAGGCGCAGTTAACCTCAAATGGCTAAGTGAATATGCTTGCAATGGCATTGAGCAAAAGCAGCGATGATGAAAACTGCTCTTACGTCAGTGATGAGTTTAATGTTTGAGGCAAACTCTTGCATTTTATTACGCATTTGTTTTTGAGCCGATATGCGTCGTACAATGACTTTGCTTCAATGAATTGACCATGAACGAGATACATGTGGATTTTACGCTGAATATCATGGGGTAGTTGCTGATATATCATATCTTTCTCACTTTAAACAAAATAAAAGCGTATAAAATACATCCTTGCACTTTATACGCGCCAAAAATATGTGTCATCCATGCGTGGCTTTGTTCCATGCCCCTATTGTGAGTACCATCAATCCTTGTATTTGAGGCTCCATCTTTATTTTCTTTTATCCTATGAGTAGTTTACCAATATAACCAAATAAACTGTATAAGAAATAAGCGCTTTTTATTGTAAGAAATTGACCATATAAATTGTCTCGTGAAGATAAGCTTAAACTTCAGTTTTTTAGTGCTTAATTGAAAGACTACTCCCCTACTCTTCTTTATTTTTATATTAAAAATCAAAAACTTAGAGAATCCATAAGGCATCAAAGAATCAAGTTGGATCTATCTGACCAAACTAAAAAATGGGTTTTACAATCATATGATAAGTAAGGTAATGATAAAATAATCGATGCTCTGTTGAAAATTAGCTATAAAAAAGACAGATGAAGGCATTTCCATTATAGCTTCAATATCATTCGCACAATTACCGAGTTCTTGTTGAAATCCTGCGGCCTTAGAAATCGAACTAGATAAAAGGTATAGACTAAAACTATAATGGATAATCAAAAACCAGTGGAATTGATTCGCCTCGCAAATTTTTGCCATCGGCCGCGGCTTACAGGATATTTTTGCTAAGCCTTGAATTATAATCGTATCACTATAATGTTAAAAACACAATTGCAACCATTTTACTAAACTACATCATCATTATTTTAAAAAGTTTTAAGTCAGCTTATTAATATTTAACATTTGTCTTATTAGTGCTTCCATGTCTTCAAATGATCGTACACTTAATTTTATATGCCCTTTTCCTTGTTTATTAAAAGATAATTTCACATTTGCATTAAAAAGAGCTTTTAATTTACTTCTCCAATTTTCAAGATTTTGTCTTTGTCGTTCATCAATAATAAAATTTTTAACAATATCTTTTTTAGTTAACTTATTATCAAGAATGTGGCGTTTATACTCTTCTGTTTCTCTTACAGACATCTCTTTTTCTATTATCAAATTACAAACACTAATTTGATCATCAGAAGTCAATGTCAGTAAGACTTTTGCGTGACCCATACTGATCTTGCCAGATGAAACATGATTTTTTACGAAGTCTGTTAATTGCCTTAGTCTTAGAATATTCGTAATATGCGACCTTGATTTCCCTATCCTTTTTGCTATTTCATCATGTGATAAGCCAAATTCGCTAATTAATCGATCGAATGCATCTGCTTCTTCCATTGGATTTAAATCTTCACGCTGAACATTTTCAATAATGCCAGAAGCCATTGCAGTAGCGTTGTCTATATCACATTCAATAACTGGAACCTTGGTAATTCCAAGTTGTTTAGCAGCACGTAAACGACGTTCTCCAGCTATTAGTTCAAGTTTATTGTTGATTTTCCTCACAATTAAAGGTTGCAGTATCCCATTCAGCTTAATGCTAGACGCTAGCTCCATAAGCTTTGCTTGTGAGAATGATTTTCTCGCTTGAAAAGGTGATGGATTAATTTCACTAATCTTCACATAGTTAATTTGGTTAGAATTATTTTTTTTAGTGCTAAACTTTTTATTATCACTAGCCGAAAAGATAGCATCAAGCCCCATTGAGATTGATGATTGATTAGAGTTGATATCACTCATAGCTAACCCACTTATAAGCTAGTTTCTTACGATTTACATGAACATAGAACTTTTTATCAATAAATATATCTTGTTCTAAAAAACCTATTTTGACTAATTCAATAAGTGCGTTTATTAGCATTGCTTTAAAGTGCTTAAATTCTTTTGTTTTTGAACCCGATAATTCCATTAATTTTGAAATGTGAATTGGTTTAGGATCAGCATGTGTAGAATAAAATGCATGTAACCACTTTGCTAGTAGTTTTAATTTTTTTCTTTGCTCCCAATTTATTTTTGAATACATACGACCTAAGACGGCAAAGAGACGCACGATCTCAGGTTCAAGCCATACTACAAGGTTTTTTAATTTTGTTCTATCACTATCAAACCATTCATATTTTCTAATTAATGAAAATACTATACCTTGTTTGAAGTCACGATTATAGATTTTTAAAGTAGATGCTGACATTCTATCTAATGCTCTTATCAAACTATCTTTATACTGAGTACGCTTAGGCCAGCCTAGTTGTGATAGGAATGTATATGGTTTAAAATGTATTTCTTCAGTCTGATTTTTCGATGCTAAATAAATTAATTGAAGCCATACATCTTCATCATCTTGTCTTAATTCTTCACCTGTATAGAACATTTCTGTTGATTTAAAAGTACAGAGTTTTTTATCTTTTAAATTTTCGCGCTGCCTATTATGATTTGATATATTAAATAGAGATGATCTTAGCATATCATTTGGAATAATCCTCTTATCTATAGGCACATGTGGTAAAACAAAATTTATTTTAGTTTGTGCATCCAATGCAGCTTTTGACATGATGTTTATTCCTCTTTCAGAAATTGTTCTAAAAATTTTTCAAATCTTTCGTGAAGAACTTCTAAATCTTTTCCTTGAAATATTTGCCTTTTTAGAATTAGAGAAACATCACCATTTGATTGAAGCTTCGTCTTATAGATTAGCTGATCAGAGCTATCACGTTTTTCGTACAAGTGCTTATGTGTATTTGACTTGTTAATAGTGGGTGCTAAATATGTATGTATGTACCTTTTTAAATTCGAAGTGGTCACGGTACTATTACTGATCTTTGGAGCTAAGTGAATTAAGACATCTAAAGTATCCTTATCTTTCGATAAAGAGGCTAATTTCCTGACCATATGGTTCGATAGCATTTTATAATTGCTAATTGCTTCTCGGAGTTTCTCAGGAACTCTTAAATAAGCCATAAGATCGTTAAATGTTTGTTTATTAAGTCCGTGTGCACGACACAATTCCGATTCATTTTGAAAGACTCCACCATCTATTAGTGCTCTATAACTCAGAGCCTTCGCATAATTACTAAGGTTTACTCTATCATTCTCTTCCCTTTGACATATTGATGCTTGCTGATCAGTAAGATTCTTGTATATTGCTTTGAGCTTTAACTTTACGATCTGTGCAGCTTGCCATCTTCTATTGCCGAAAATAATTTCATATTTATGTGGAGTGTTTTGTGTATTTTTTCTAACTAAAATTGGTAACTGCTGTCCATGGGTTTTTAAAGATTCAGCAAGTGCTTTAATATTACCAAGTTCATCGTGTGGCCTGTCAGAAAACTGCCAAAGTATGCAATCGTCAGGCTCAATTGTTAATAGTTTGTCAGCTGTGTTTTTTTGTTCTTTATTCTTCTCTAAATTTGATCTGGTATATAGATTATCAAATGGGTCATTGGTGCTGTTCCTATCCTTATTTGATGATTCAACAGTATTTTCAGTAAAAGAAGGTTCTACTGCAACTTTAGTAATATTATCTATATTAACATCTAATACGCAGGCCATAGCGGATTTTGGTTTTTTCTTTGACATTAGGCCGCCTCTCTATATTGTGCTGAGTCCCAAACTTGCTTTATTAAAAATTCAACTTCCTTTGTGACTTCATCAATGTTGCTAAGCGCCCGATTGAATGTTTTTCTATCATTCGGATGTATTTCGGCTTCCAAAATTGTTTGCATGTTTGCTGTTGCTTTCGAAACGGCTTCTGTATCTATCATGGAATTTGTTAGTAATAGTTCACCAAAAAATTTTTTGATGAAATCTGAAATATCTTTGGATTGTGCTGAATACGGTTTATTTTTGTTAAGCAGTAAGCGAATAAACTGATAATCTATCTTAGGTAGTCGATCTAGAGTTTCATAAGCCATACTAGCAAATTGAATTGTGCTACAGTAATCAACCCCTGATGCCAATAAGGGAATAATGAGGCCATCTACCGCAAAAAGTACATTTACTGTTATAAAGCCCAATGATGGTGGTGTATCAAGAATTATAATATCGTAATTGTGTTCGACACTATTCAGTGCATCTTTAAGTCGAGCGTAGAATGGAAATAATTCACCTGTTTTTTGGCGATGTTCGTAGATTTGATTGGGTACAACCATTTCAGCATTGTATAAAGTTAAATTTGCAGGAATTATATCTAGTCCATCCCAATGAGTTGGAATGATGGAATTAGCCAAATCTTTCGTTTCTCCAGTTATTATGTTTAATAATGTTTGTTCTGAACGTATATCTAAATCAGGAATGAATCCCCCTCCTAAGTAGGTCGATGTTCCTTGATTGTCTGAATCGATTAAAAGAACTTTATACCCCATTAAAGCGAAAGATTGGGAAAGTGTTAAAGAGGTGTATGACTTCCCTACTCCTCCCTTAAAATTTGTTATCCCTATGATTGCAGTTTTTGCCCCTTTTGGTTTAGATGGCCTTAGATTAAGATAGTCTCTAATTTTATTTATTTCTTTTAAATTGTAAATTCGTTCTGTACGTTTGCCATTTTTCTTTGTTCTTGCTTTTTTTATTTTTCCCTGCGTTTCAAGAGAACGTAAATTTTGTGGTGTTCTACCAATCATTTTTGCGGCGTCAGAGATTCCCCATTCTTTCAATACTTTTTTATTATTGGGACTTACAGCTTGCTGCCTAAAAATTTCCAAGGATTTTGAACCTTTGTCATAAAGTTCTTTAAACATCGCTAATGCTGACATTCCACGACCTCTTTGCAATTTTTTAAAGTATTTCTCAAAAATAGCAAAATGAAATAATAATTGCAAATTAGATCCTGTGGATAATGTGGACATGCAAACATTGTCCACATTATCCACAGGATAGTTATAATTAGTTAATAGTTATTTATATTGTTATATATAGCCGGTCAGAATGTAATTGATAGTCGTTCAATATGTAATATATGGTCGGTCAGAATATACTTACTAAGTCGCTCAGAATGTAACGTTTTATTGTTTGTTATCCACATAAAAAAGTTATCCACAAAAACTGTATTATTTTTAATTATTAAATACTATTATTTTAATGGAAAATATTTGTTTTGCATAATTGCTTTGAAATACTTTTTAGATTAATAGTAAAAAAGTGTTTAATTATTTTTTGTATGATTTTTTTCTTTTTTACAAATAATGTCTGTGAAATAAAATGATCTGGCTTAGATAGTTGATATTCGAAATTTTAGATGAAAATGATATGAGGATTTTTTTAACGAGAAAACATGTCCGAAGTTTCGGACACATGATCTTAAAGGTCGGTCAGAATGTATTAATGTTTATGGATCGGTTTAAACTCTGTGAATATGTCCGAAGCTTCGGACAGATGATCTCAGAAGATAATTTTTAA
>JANQRR010000002.1 GCA_028284465.1 Gammaproteobacteria bacterium
AGTTTCGAGCACATCATTGGCGATAAAGTCAGTGCGACAACGCCAGAAATAAATACAGCACCAGCGAGAGTGAAAGCAAACTCACGAAATAGCATGCCACTTAAACCCTGAGTTAAACCAATTGGGGCATACACCGCCGCTAAGGTAAACGTCATGGTGATCACTGCAAAACGGATCTCACGCGCACCTTTAATGGCAGCAGCAACAGGCTTCATGCCTGCTTCAATGTGGCGATGAATATTTTCTAATACCACGATTGCATCATCGACGACTAAACCAATAGCTAATACCCAAGCAAGCAGTGTTAATAGATTAATACTAAAACCCATCGCATACATCAGAGCGCAAGCACCTAATAGCGAAATTGGAATGGTGATGATGGGCACTAGCACAGATCTGACCGATCCTAAAAATAAGAAAATCACTAACACAACCAATAAAGTTGCATCAATAATGGTTTTGAGTACTTCATAAATTGAATTAGAAATAAATTTAGAACTATCCCAAACGATTTTCATTTTTAAATTGTGCGGCAAATTGCGGCGAATTTCAGGAAGTAAATGTTTAATTTCTTTTGCTACTGTTAACGGGTTAGCATTTGATTTTGCAGTGACACCCATAATGATGGCATTTTTGTTATCATAAAACCCAGAATAATTATCGTCTTTAGCACCTAGTTCAGCGTGGCCAATGTCTTTTAAGCGGATCAAGTGACCGTTTTCATATTTAACAACCAAATTATTGAAATCTTTAGGTGTGGCAATATCGGTATGAGCATTGATTTCAAATTTTTGTTCCACTCCATGGATTTTCCCTGCTTGTGCTTGCACATTGTTTAATTGCAAAATATTAAATACATCTGTAGGCGTGACATGATGAGCGGCCATTAATTTCGGATTTAACCACACGCGCATAGCGTATTCTTTTTCGTTAAACATGCGCGCTTGGCCAACACCACTTAACGTTTGTAATTGTGGTTGAATGTTGCGAAGCACATAATCAGAAATTGCTTCAGGTGTCATAGTTTTACTGTAGTATGCAAAATATATAACACTAATTTCATTAGCATCACTTTGCGTGATCACTGGATCTTGAATATTTTTCGGTAATTTCCAGCGTACTGAAGATACCTTAGTACGGATTTGACTTAAGGCTTTATCAACATCTGTGCCCAATTTTAGATGAATTGTGATGTTACTTTCATTAGATTTATTAGACGCTGTAATGTAGTCGATCCCATCAACCCCAGCGATGGCATTTTCGATCGGAGTGGTAACGAAACCTTCCATCGTAGCAGCATTGGCACCAGTATATTCTGTTGAAATATTAATTTTTCCAGTAGTGATCAGTGGATATTGACGGATGGTGACGCGAAATATCGCGATGCAGCCAAGCAAAATAATAATTAAGCTGATCACCGTGGCAAGTACTGGACGGCGGATAAAGATATCAGTGAAACTCATAGTGTAAGTGCGTTCCTTAAATAATCTTATGCAATGCCACGGAACCAGTTTTTTTCGGTGGATGCATATTAGTAACTAATACCGGAGCATGATCTTTAAGCTCCACCTGCCCTGCGGTTACTACCAAGTCGCCGGTTTGTAACCCTTGTTTAATAGCGATATCAGCGCCACGGCGTTTGCCAAGGACAACAGGAGTTAATACAGTTTTGCCCTTCACAATTTTATATACAGCATCATGCTGCGGTGAATAGATGATCGCTGTTTGTGGAATTGAAATCACTGTTTGTGGTTGGGCGAGCAAGGTAACGTCAACAAACATACCTGGCAGCAAAATATGATTTTTATTGGGAATATAAGCGCGTACGGAAATGCTTCTTGTTTGTGGGTCTATTGCAGAATCAAATGCGTATACACTACCAATAAATGATTTATTAGGATATGAGTCCGAATGAACGCTAATTTTTTCGCCGATTTGTAATGATCTTAAATTCACTTCTGGAATGGTAAATTCGACGCGCAATGGATCGATTGCTTGCAGATTAGCGATTTTAGTTGTGCCAGCAGTAATGTAATCGCCAACGTCTATTAAACGTAAACCAATTCGGCCGCTGAATGGAGCGCGAATGATCGATTCGTTTAATAACGCTTTATCTTTAGCAATATTTGCTTGATCGGAATCACGTGCACTTTTAGCATCATCAACTTGAGAAAGTGAAATCGCTCCACGAGCGATTAATTTATGTTTACGTTTAAAGTCTGGAGCACTGGATTCCAAGCGCGCTCGGTCATATGCTAGTTGAGCTTTACTGATCTCAGGATTAGTTTCCAGCAAAGGTGTGCCTGCTTGTACGTATTGACCAGATTGGAAAAAAATTCGCGTGATCCGCCCACTCACTTCAGGCTTGATCATAATGCCTTGTTTAGCCAAGAGAGTGCCGACAGAATTAATGCGATGGTACCATAAATGTTGGGTTGCTTTGGTAGCTTCCACCGGCATGGGTGGCATTTGCATCGCATGTTGCTGTTTGCCTTTACCACATCCGCTCAGCAGAACAAATCCACTGCTTACTATGATGGCTAACATCCCTAGGCAAAAAACTTTCTTGTTCATAATCACCTTCATCATGATATCAATATGTACCAATTTCCTGTTTGCCATCCCATAGTGCTCTATTCATCAGCTTGTGGGCTTTCTATAATCCGCACATACTAGGGTGCCAGCAATTGCAATAGTTTACCTGAATCTGTGGAATAATCAATCAGTCAAAGCGTATAATAAGTAAGCCGTCACAAAATGGAAATATTCACAATTTCTGTGGATAAGTTTGTGAATAGCGTGAGGAAGTCGCGCTATAACCCCTGTGGATGCGACGTTTTGTAGGCTTGATCGCATTAGAAACAGCGTAGTTCCTCAGAAATCTTTAATTACCATAATGGTAAAAAATTTTACTGTGAGGTTTGGGATTTTGTTAAGCATTTGTTAATAATTCTATGGTAATATAAACATAATTAAAAGATTCATTAAATTATACCCTTAAGATAATAGGGGGAGAAGTTTATGTCAAAGCGTAAAAATATGTCAAAGCGTAAGAAACAGCAAACAAGGGTGGTAACACTCGATGGTGATTCAGATAATGTTGTTACGGGATTAGAACCTGGGGCAGAACATCCAAGTGAAGGTCAACGTCAACCATTTACGCCAAACACACCTGGTGGAGAAAACTCATCAACTTTTAAAATATGGCATGACCTAAAACCTAATGATTTTTCTAATGAATTTGCAACGGTAACGTTTTTCACAAGAGAAAGTATCGATCTTAAAGCGCTTACACAAACGTTAACGCAACAAGTAGGTAATGACGCAAAGAGTCGTAAAACACAATGGAAACAAACTGAGACAAGTTTTAAATTTCGATTTACCCCAAAAGAAACGGAAAACCCAGTTAACCTAACAATTAGTAGAAGACAAAACTCACCTCACCGAGTAAAAGCGACTGCAGGTGATCTAAAAGCATTTGATGCGATTATTAACACTGTATGGCAGCTTGGTATCACTAAAGTTGATTTAACAAAAGTTAATGACATAGATGCTGACTACATAGCTTCTGAGGTACGAAGGCTAGCATTAGAAAACAATAAAGATATTATGATAGTACGAAATGGCAAAATACTGCCTATGATTGACGAGAACATAACTTTTGAAATGAAACCACAAAAGGAAACTAAGAAAACCACTAATGTTGAAGAAAACGAGCAGGAAGAAAGGGAAGAGGAACAAGAAGAAGAAAGATTGGCAGAAAACCGCAGGCCCAGAAAAAAGAAAAAATCCTCAAAGAAAAAATCTGAAAATAATGAGAATAAACATGCAGAACAAAATATAGATATCGATGATTTATTTGGAGATGAGCAGCAGGGTTCTAACGGTTTGTTTAGTAAGCCTCGACAGGCTCGTATATTACCTAGGGTTAGTATGTCATCGGGGGGGAATTTAACTAGAAACAATGTATCGCCCAACGATGGTGATCAGTTATCTAACGGTAAGAATGCTAGATTATTTGATGATGCGGATAATGACGATAAACTTTTCGATGATAATAGTAGCGGTGGTCCTAAGCCTGGCAGTTCTTCATAATTTATTATCGATTTAACATAGCTAATGGCTTTTTGCTTTGCCATTTAATGACATGTGGTAATAGATTACTAATTATAATTAGTATTCCACCAAGGACTAAATCTCTGGTAAGCAGTTGATTGCCGATCATAAATGCAAATAAAGTAGCAAACACAGGTTCAAGCGTATAAATTATTGCAGCTTTAGTAACGCTCGTATATTTTTGATAAGCGAACATTAAATAAGTGACTAGCGTTGTTGCCAGCAAAGCACAAAATACTAAGGCGATAATCACTTGCCAATGCAACACCACATGCCAGCTAAAGTGAGGTAGTAAAATAGTTACGGGAATTATGCCAAATAGCGTGGCATAGAAACTCAATAAAATTGTATCTTGGCTGCGCTTAGTAATGATTTGTAAGGCAAAAATCGTGAACGCATAAGAGAAGGCGCAGCCAAATGTCCATAGATCACCAATCTGAAAATTTGAAATTTTAGCGCCTGTTAAAATATATAAACCAATCACACAGATCACAGCAGCAAGAAACTCAATCGGTTTTGGCGAACCTTGACGAAACAAAGGTGCTAAAATGGGTACGATGACCACACCAATGCCGGTGATAAACGCTGATCGTGAAGCGGGTATTGTTTGTAAGCCTTCAGTTTGAAAGATATAAGTCGCTGCGATTAATGCCGCAAGAATTAATCCACCTAGTAGAGTGCGACGATCGGTATTGCGAAATCGATTATATACCAATGGCAAAAAGCCGATGCTAGCTAGCACCATACGCAAAAATACGAACACAATAGGGTTAATGAAAGTTACCGCATTTTGGATGATGATAAATGTCATGCCCCAAATAGCAGTGACAAATATAAGGACCACAATGGCTTTAGTTTCGCGTTGTTTTTTCATGCTCACCTGAGATTTTGCGACATTTATCAAATAGTTAACTTCTTGTGCGGGCTGGCTAATTTTGCTATACTGGCCCTAATAATTTGCTTATTTTTAGAAAAAAAGTACATTTCTTAATTTTTCCTTAAGGAAAATTAATTAATATAGTAAATTCAAATAGCCAAAAATTCAAGCAATATGAGTGCTGTCGGGAGTGAGAGGAGTTAGTTGTGAAGCCAAGTCCAAGTCCAAGTCAAATTATTCAAAATTACCTTGATAGCCAAGGTAAAAATGAAGAGCATCGTAAAGCATTACTTGAGTATCTGCAAAGAGTAGCTTTAACAGCAGCAGAAGAAGCAAATGAAAAAGCAAAGAAAGAAAAGAAAGTGACATTTGATGCTAATATTATAATACCACTTATGGTTGATAAGTTTAAATCTGATTTAGCTTTAAGTATTCAAGTTAGTGGTCAACATCTTGAGATTGTTCAAAATAATCTTATAACTCCTTATTCTAAAGACCTTAACAAAGGTGGAGATCCGGAATTAATGACTAAAGGGTGTAGTCTTTGGGCAGCATTAAATGAGATTAAGCAAGCACAGGAAAAACAACATGAAGTTCTGTCAAGAGTTACCAAAAAAGTTCAAATTATAGCTGAACAAGAACAGCAAACTGCTTTAGCTCAAGATGATGTACTTAGTGCTGAAGTAGCAAAAGAAATGACTCAAAAGGTTAAGGAGATTCAGCAACAAGCTGATGATATCAGCAATGACGGCAAAGCAGCAGGAAAAAAACCTGAGAATACTACTTCTGGCTTAGTCAGTAAATTTGTAAAGATCATCAATAACTATGCTAAGCTTTTTGAAGATAGCGTTAATAGTACTAGTATCGCGAAGAGACTTAAAATCGTTTCAGACGATATTCAAAGAGCTGTTCGCGATATTAATAATTTATTCGGTGCAGCAGGTAAGAGTATTTATAGCATACCTAGCATGATGTTTAGCAAAAGTAAAACTCATCAAAAAGACCCCGAAGCTATGAAAATGGAGCTTGTTAATTCATCAACGACAGCACCGACGCCATTTTCAATAACCCCAACAACTCCAAGATAACACCTACATAAATCTACGGCGCAACCACACCGCGCCGTAGCCAACTGCAATTAATCCTATCCCAATAATGATTAAACTGATCGGCCAGCCAAGGGTTGCTTGGAAATAGCGATCGGCAGCCCGAATAATATAAAACATCAAAAACAATGTGCCAAAGGTTAGCATTGATTTACTCTTTAGTAGAATGCTGCATGAGATGATTATTATCGCAATAATTGGCGCGAGAAAATTCCAAATGATAGTATGTAGTGGATAATGAGTTGCGTAATAAGACACTAAAAATAACCAACTACTATTGTTCATCGCGGCGAATAAACAAGCAGCGCTGCCAATACTATATAAAAATGGAGTTAACATTTGCGAAGAAGTGTTGGCATAACGCCAGCCTAAAAGAATATAAAGTATTCCAATTAATAACGTAACATAATTAGCAGTATACAAAGGTGGTATATAAAAGAAAAGTCGTTGTGACAGCCAAATGAGCACACAGATAATTAACCAAGTAGCGAATGCAATACTAATAAAACTTAACATGGCACGTCGATAATTCAGGCTCAAAAGGTAATAAGTAATGAATAAAATAAATGCTAGTAACATTTGCGTGGTGAGTCTTAGTAAATCATAACCATTCACGTATACAATAATATGTAAGCCGATACTGATAGTGACAGCAGAAATAAGATAACAAGCACCTGCTAGACTAATTGATCGTGATAGCAGTGATAAAATGTTGGCGATGATTAACAACACAATCCCAACACCAAAAGTTAAACTAATTTTAGTGAGTTCGGTAAAGTTCAGCCAATAATCTTGAATTAAAATGAATAATCCAATAGTAATAATCAGAGCACCGAGGTAACTAAAAACATTGGTTATTGAAAAAAAAGCAAATTTGTCATTTTGTGTTGTCATTGATAATCCAACCTAGGAAATGGAATGATGATGGTGATCGGATAAAGTAAATATTAAGTACAATATGATTATGATGTCCAACTAAATAGATAGGGATATATACATCAGGAGCCACAAAAAAAAGTAATAACCCAAAGATGTTATCATTGCCGACTTGAATACGATAACCATCGGGGGATTGTGGTTGAGTTGATAAAGTATATTGTTGCGCTTGTTCCCAACTGATGCGTTGAGCTTGGTGTTTGCTAATATCATAGCGGTAGAAACCAGAATATCGCTTAATAAAATCACTAATATAAGGTTTATCCATAAAAATGAAATTATATTGTGGTTTAGGTGCTAACAGTTTGGGGATAAAAAATAAACCGCCGATAAGTAAAAGTACAAGCGGAATGAGAAAAGTGAAAATCCACTTGCCAGTTGTCAATTGTCGTTGAGTGTTCATTTAGATAGTTTACCTGGAAAAGCCTCTATTTTGTCAAGAAATTGTCATCATTATTTGTTACAATGCGCGAAAAACTCAGCATAACGAGGATCTATGCAACACGCCGAACTATTCATTATTTTAGCAGCGATATTTGGGTTTTTTATGGCTTGGGGTATTGGTGCTAATGACGTTGCTAATGCTATGGGTTTACCTGTGGGCTCCAAAGCGCTGACTATTACTCAAGCATTAATAGTTGCAGCAATCTTTGAGGTTAGTGGCGCCCTACTTGCTGGTGGCCAAGTGACGAATACCATTCGTGGTGGGATTGTAGATATTCAGTTATTTGCAAATTCTCCACAATTATTAATTTATGGCATGTTAGCGGCATTATTATCTGCAGGGAGTTGGTTGTTAATTGCATCTTATTTTGGTTGGCCCGTATCCACCACTCACAGTATTGTTGGCGCAATTATCGGTTTTGCGATCCCAGAGTTAGGGGTTGATGCAATCAAATGGTCTGAAGTGATAAACATTGCATTGAGTTGGGTCGTTACGCCGTTAATCGGTGGAGTCATTGCTTATTTACTATTTATCAGTGTGCAATGGCTTATCTTTAATAGTAAAAATCCATTTGTTGCCGCAAAACGCTATGTGCCAGGCTACATCTTTTTAGCTGGGATGGTAGTGTCGATGGTCACGCTAACCAGGGGTGTCAAACATTTAGGGTTGCATCTCAACATCGGTGAGAGTTTATTAATTGCGATAAGTTTTAGTGGGCTTATTAGTCTAGTCGGTATCGTCGCGATCGCACGTTTGCGAACTGATCCACAAGCTGATAGTCAATTTCATTTTGCCAGAGTAGAAAAGATTTTCGGTATTTTAATGGTATTTACCGCTTGTGCGATGGCTTTCGCGCATGGCTCGAATGATGTTGCTAATGCGATTGGGCCTTTAGCAGCGGTAATTGCCGTGAGTCATAATGGCATTGTCATTGGGCAGCATGCAACGTTGCCGTATTGGGTATTGATTTTAGGTGCAATTGGTATTGTCACTGGCTTAGGCATGTTTGGTTATCGAGTGATTGCTACCATCGGATCAAATATCACTCAAATGACGCCAAGCCGTGGGTTTGCTGCAGGCTTAGCAACCGCAGCGACAGTAGTGTTAGCAAGTGGTGCTGGGATGCCAGTATCAACGACACAAACATTGGTTGGCGCGGTGCTAGGGGTTGGTATTGCTCGCGGAATTGGAGCACTTAACTTGTCAGTGATCCGTGATATTTTATTATCTTGGGTGATCACTTTGCCTGCTGGTGCATTGTTTGCAATTATTTATTTTCATTTATTAGCATGGATTTTACCTAAATGATGTTACAAAAAATCTTGACGGTTAAAACTACCGGGCGCGGATTATTTAATATTACTGATCAAGTTGCTGATTTTATTGTTAACGCTAACGTGGCGACAGGTTTATGTCATGTGTTTATTCATCACACCAGTGCATCGTTGATCATTGGTGAGAATGCTGATCCTAGTGTACAAACCGATCTACAAAATTTTATGGCACGCTTAGTGCCTGATGGTGATCCGTTATTTACCCATATAGCAGAAGGCCCTGATGATATGCCATCGCATATTCGTAGCGTTTTAACGCAGACGAGTTTGACAATACCCATCACTAGCAATACATTGAAATTAGGCACGTGGCAAGGGATTTACTTATGGGAGCATCGGACTGTCGCCCATCAACGCAACGTTACTATCACTATCGCAGGGAGCTAGTTAAGCATGTTATTTCGTCAATTATTTGATGCTGGATCATCAACCTACACCTATTTATTAGCAGCAGATAATGCTCATGAAGCCATTATCATTGATCCAGTATATGAAAAATTAACATTTTATCTTAATTTACTTAGTGAATTAAACTTACAATTGAAAATTGCAATTGACACACACATGCATGCTGATCATGTTACTGCAACGGGATTGTTAAGGCAGCATACTGGTTGTGAAATTGCTATGGGCAAACAAACAAAAGCCCAAGGAATTGATAGATTATTCGATGACAATGATGTGATCACAGTAAAAGGGTTAGAATTAAAAGCACTGTATACTCCTGGGCATACGGATGATTCTTATTGTTTATTATTGCCTGATCGAGTGTTTACTGGCGATACGTTATTAATTCGTAGTACTGGACGAGTTGATTTTTTAAATGGAGATTCTTATCAGCATTACACCAGCTTATTCCAGAAATTATTAACTTTACCGCCTGCAACTTTAGTTTATCCGGCACATAACTATCATGGCATGACAGTCAGTACCATTGCAGAAGAACAACGTTGTAATCCACATTTACAAGTGAGTTCAGCAGATGAATATGCAAAAATAATGCGTAAGCCTAATTTGCCCTTGCCAAAAATGATTGACATAGCTGTTCCTGCGAACCAGAAATGTGGAGTAGACTATAAAGCTTAGCTTAACTTAATTGCTTCTGATGAATGTGTAGGCTCATTATCAATTGGCTTGTTAGGCTCATAACTTAATTTGCGGTAACCATCTTCAGTAACAGTAATAATATCTTGCCAGCCATTGCACCAATGAATGATGGCGCGTTCATTTGTTGTTTCCCATTTTCCATGTTCAGTATGCGCGCCTTCTTCACGTTGACACCAAGTACTTTTAGCAGTGCCGTCAATATTAATAGTAATTTGGAAATAATCACCGCTTTTATCGATAACTTCCCAATTGCCTACCGGGTTGAATAAGGATTCAGTTGTGGGCATCATTATTCTCCCAAATTTACCGATAGATTAAGTATAGATCGTCTTACAATATTTTTTGCAATTCAGTCAGCGAAGTTATGGAACTTAAGCATCGTTCGCCTTGACATACGTAAGCTATTGTTTCCTTGTCGCTTTTCTTATCGGCTAAGGCTTTAGGTAAGTCTGTTAGCGTATTGGGAATAGTAAAACACAATGAATTAGGGTTATTTTTAGTATTGCAAGCGTGTTGCCATGGCGTTAATTCAGGCTCATTGCCGCGGATCACAATAATGTTAGCTGGGTTGAGATAATTATGTAATGCGATCAACAGACTACAATGAATCGATGGCATTGCTTGTATATTGCCGTAAGCCATTTGTAGAGTTTTCGCGGCAGCAGTTAGATAACGTGTTTCTCCAAGCAGATAACCAAGTTGTAGTAAACAATTTGCGGCAATGCCGTTACCAGCCGGAACAGCTTCATCAATGATAGGTTTAGGTCGTTGAATTAAACTTTCATGATCATCAGCAGTAAAGAAAAAGCCGCCTTCTGCGCGGTCATAAAAATGGTCTAGCATAACGTCAGCTAACATGATCGCAAATTCTAATTCAGCGGTTTGCCAGCGTGCTTGTAACAACGTCAAAATAGCATCGATTAAAAATGCATAATCGTCTAAATAAGCCGGTAAATTTGCTTCACCATCTTTATATGTTGCCAGCAGACGATTGTTTTTCCACAAATGTTGTTTAATAAAAGCTAAAGCACGAGAAGCTGAGTCTACATATGTTTGTTGATCTAAACATATGCCAGCAGTGGCCATACCTTTGATCATTAAACCATTCCAGCCAGTAATGATTTTGTCATCACGCCCGGGATGAACGCGTTGGTTACGATAGTTAAGTAATTTTTTATGAATGTGATCAAGTTTTTCTTGTTTAGGCTGATGTTTGAGATCGGTGATATGTAAATGCCATTGTTCAGCAAAGTTAGCGGGTTGTGATAGATTATAAAAAGATGTAAGGATGGCAAATTCATCAGCGGTTAATAATGATTGTAAAGTGGTTTTGTCCCAAACATAATATTTCCCTTCTTTACCGTCAGAATCAGCATCTAAACTTGCATAATAACCTCCTTGTGGTGCTTGCATCTCACGCATTACCCAGGCAGCTGTATCATTTACCATGCGTTGATAAAACGGATCGGTTTGTTGCTGGCAAAATTGAGCATATAGGCTTAGTAACGGGCCATTGTCGTAAAGCATTTTTTCAAAATGTGGAATTTGCCATTGTGCGTCAACGGAGTAACGAAAAAAACCACCACCTAATTGATCGTAAATACCACCTTGAGCCATTTTCTCTAAAGTGATGTTAGCAATAGTGTCTGTGCGACCATTGATTAGCAGCAGCAATGCTAAATTACTTGGATGAGGAAATTTAGGTGCTGACCCAAAACCACCATTGTCTCGATCAAATTGCTGTTGCAAGTGTGTAATAGCTTGAGCAATGGGTTCGGAATTCATGGCTTGGCCTTGATAAGCTTCTGGTTTGGCAATTAACGCGAGTGCATTACGCATTTGGGTATTTTGTTGGTTAATTTCTAGAGGATGCGAATCATAATAAGCAGCGATACGTTGCAGCACACTTTTGAAATTTGGCATACCTAAACCAGTATGATGAGGGAAATAGGTACCGCAAAAAAAAGGCGTTTGATCGTCGGGACTTAAAAATACAGTCAACGGCCAGCCGCCAGCACGTCGAGTTAATAATTGATGCGCGAGCTGGTATATTTTATCGAGATCAGGGCGCTCTTCACGGTCAACTTTGATATTAATAAAATATTTATTCATTAATGCTGCAGTTTCAGCATCTTCAAAAGATTCATGTGCCATTACATGACACCAATGACACGCGGAATAACCGATAGAAAGTAAAATTGGTTTGCCTTCTTGCTTAGCTTTATTTAACGCCGTTTCTCCCCAAGGATACCATTCTACAGGGTTGTTCGCGTGTTGTAATAAATAAGGACTGGTTTCATGTTGTAATTGGTTCGGCATGTTTCGATATCCATTTAAAATATTTCTTTTATTTGATTATGGGGTATTTTCGTTTTTTTTTCCATGATCATTACGAGTGTATTGAAGCAATCCAGAAACAATGTTCCCCAGCGGTGATCAATTCAAAGGAATGCCTATATAATGCTTGTAGATTTTGTGCAGTTACTAAAGTTTGTATGTCACCAAATTCGTGGTGCTGATGATCGAATAGCATGAGTACTTTATCACAGTAACGTAATGCTAAATTGACATCATGTAATACCATGATGATCCCAACATTTTGTTGTTTAGCAAGAAGTTTAAAATGATTTAATAGACGGATCTGTTGATCAATATCGAGATGAGCTGTAGGTTCATCGAGCAAATACAATTTTGGTGTTTGTGCTAATAACATGGCAATGGCTAAGCGACGGCGTTCACCACCAGATAATGTTGTTACACATTGTTGCTCAATATGGTCGAGCTGAACTAACGCTAAGGCGCGGCGAGTTATGGCAAGATCATTAGGGCTTGCCTTGCCAAATAACGTATAATGCGGCGCTCTACCATGTAATGCTGTTTCCAATACACTGCTAGGAAAGGTGTCTTGAGATTGCTGTAATAAAATTCCTAATTGTTGAGCGATATGGCGTCGCGATAATTGTGCTAAGTTTTGTTGTTGTAACAACACATGCCCAGCATTAGCCGGACGTAAACCTGCTAACGTATGTAATAAAGTTGTTTTTCCAACGCCATTTTTTCCGAGGATTGCACACATTTCTCCAGGAAATAAAGTCATATTGAATGAATCGCCGATAATTTTATCGGCAACTTTAATGGATAGTGCTTCAGTTTGTAATAAAGTGGCTTGGGTTTTATTTTGCATAACGTGAGCTATAGTTTAATAAAATTAAAAATAGTGGAATACCTAAAAATGCGGTAATGATCCCCACAGGCAATTGGATTGGTGCAAATAGAGTGCGCGCAAAGCTATCAGCAAGCGTTAACACAATGCCACCAAGCAGCATAGCCATCGGTAATAATAAACGATGATCACGAATTCCTAGTAACCGAATAACATGTGGGATCACTAAACCCACAAAGCCAATGCTGCCAGCAATACTGACCGCACTAGCAGTTAGTAATGATGCTAAAATAAATAATAATAATTGTAAGCGTTGTGGATTAACGCCTAAGCTCGCTGCCACTAATTCACCTTGCACTAAAATATTTAATTGCGGCGCTAACAATAAGCTAGCAATTAAGCCGATACTTAAAATAATGATTTCTGGTAAAGCCAGTTGATGATAAGTCAGTGAACCCATTAACCAAAATAATAGAGAGTGTAAATTGCGATCTGGAGAGATCAGTAAAATGAAACTGATCACCGCGCCCCAGCCACTTGCAACGACAATGCCGGTTAGCAATAGTCGTATGTTTGACCAAGTTTTATAATTGCGACTTAAACCAAAGACTAAGGCGATTGAAAATAATGCGCCTAGGAATGCAGCTAACATAATATTAATACCGCTTAAGCCCAGTAAGATACAACTTAAAGCGCCGACGGCAGCGCCGCCGGAAACGCCAAGAATATAAGGATCAGCAAGCGGGTTGCGTAGTAACACTTGCATTAAAGCACCTGCTAGAGCTAACAAGCCGCCTGTAGTGAATGCATTGAGAGTGCGTGGTAAGCGCAAGTCAAAAATAATTTGTGAGTTAATCGTCGCATCACCACTCATTAATGAAAATAATATAGCCAATAATGCTAAGGGTATTAAGCTCACCAGTGATAATTTTTGTAAAAAATGGCTCATGGTTATTCATCGATAGCGGATAATAGTGTAAATTATAGAAAAATTTGGTTGCTAAAGAAACAGAAAATTATGATAGATAAACAAGGTTTTCGATCTAACGTTGGGATAATTTTGCTAAATCAAAGTGGGCAAGTGTTTTGGGCCAAACGTGTTGGCCAAGATGCGTGGCAGTTTCCCCAAGGTGGCATGAAAGATGATGAAACGCCAGAGCAGACGTTGTACAGGGAATTGTGGGAAGAAATTGGCTTGCAGCCTGATAACGTTGAAGTGTTGGGTTGTACAAAAAGTTGGTTGCGTTACCGTTTGCCACGACGATTCATTCGATTTCACCAAAAGCCTGTGTGTTATGGTCAAAAACAGCGCTGGTATTTATTGCGTTTAGCCTGCGATCAAGACAAGATTGATTTAACCCGTGGCGATATTCCAGAATTTGATGCTTGGTGTTGGGTGGATTATTGGTATCCCGTGAAAAGAATCATCACTTTTAAGCGTAAAGTCTACACAAAAGCATTAAAAGAGCTGCATTTACTGTTGAAATGATCACCTTTACAGTGATTTTATAGTTTTTTCGTGAATTTAATAGCATTTTCTTTGAATTTTACCAGCATTATTCCAAATATACGCTCGAGAAACCCTTAAAAATCCGTTATAATAGTTTGTTTGTCCTTGTTTATTATGGGTTTGGTAGCTTGTTATGTTAAAAGTGATGCGGCGCGTCGTCCAGGAAGTGAATGGTGCCGAAACGCTGGAAGAAGCGTTGAGCATCATGGTACAACGTGTGCGTGAAGCTGTCGAAACTCAAGCCTGTACAGTTTTTTTAATGGATCAAGAGCATCAAGAATTGGTCATGATGGCCACCGATGGTTTGAATCCTGAAATGGTCGGTAAAGTTCGGATCAAACCTGCAGATGGCTTGGTCGGTTTAGTTGGCAAGCGCGGTGAACCTATCAATGTCGACGATGCTCCGACACATCCTAGTTATCATTACATTCCTGAAATTGGTGAAGAACGCTATAAAGCATTTCTTGGCGTACCGATTGTGCATCATCGTCGTATTATGGGGGTGTTAATCGTACAACAAGAAGAAGCACGGCGCTTTGATGAAGCGGAAGAAGCTTTTTTAATTACAATGTCGGCGCAATTAGCAGGCGTGATTGCCCATGCCGAAGCGACTGGGAAAATGGCGAGTGTGTCGCGTGTTCCTAATAACTATAAAGAGATCCATTTCTTTGATGGGATTGCTAGTGTGCCGGGTGTGGGCATTGGTCATGCCGTGGTTGTTTATCCGTTAGCTGATCTTGATGCCGTACCGGATCGTTCTACCGATGATATTGCCGCAGAGTTAAGTAAATTTGCCACTGCAGTAGCAGCCGTGCGTGAAGATATTCAAGTATTAAAAAAACGTACCAAAACCATGTTGCCTGAAGAAGAGCAAGCATTGTTTGATGTGTATTTACGCTTATTAGATAACAACAGTTTACCGGGTGAAGTGAACAATGTGATCAATACAGGCGTGTGGGCTGAAGGAGCGTTACGGCAAGTGATCGATTTACACATTCGCCAATTTGAAGCGATGGAAGATGCTTATTTACGTGAGCGAGCGATTGATATTAAAGACTTAGGTCGACGTGTGTTACTCTACTTGCAGCAAGATAAACGCAAATTACCAAAGTATCCTGAACAAACAATTTTAATCGGTGATGAAGTTACCGCATCGGCATTAATTGAAGTGCCGGAAGGCCAACTCATGGGAGTGGTTTCATCAAAAGGTTCGAGTAATTCGCATGTAGCGATTTTAGCGCGCGCAATGGGTATTCCAACGGTGATGGGCGTGCCGAAAATGCCAGTTACTCAATTGGAAGGCGTAGAGTTAATTGTTAATGGTTACCATGGTCGGGTTTATGTTAATCCACCAGCGACGTTACGCAAAGAATTTGCTTTATTAGCGGCAGAAGAACGTCAACTCGATGAAGAATTAGAACAGTTGCGCGAACTGCCAGCGGAAACACCGGATAATTATCGCTTAAATTTATATGTGAATACCGGATTAATTTCTGATGTTGAACGTTCTTTAAGTAGTGGTGCTGAAGGTGTTGGTTTGTATCGTTCTGAAGTTCCCTTTATGGCTCGTGAACGTTTTCCCAGTGAAGAAGAGCAACGCATTATTTATCGGCAATTGCTAGGTGTGTTTGCGCCTAAACCGGTAACCATGCGCACCTTGGATGTCGGCGGTGATAAAGCATTACCATATTTCCCTATTGAAGAAGCTAATCCATTTTTAGGTTGGCGCGGCATTCGAGTTACGCTTGATCATCCAGAAGTATTTTTAGTGCAAGCGCGAGCAATGTTACGAGCGAGTGAAGGTCATCATAATTTACAAATTATGTTTCCGATGATCAGTTGTATTACGGAAGCAGATGAAGCTTTACGTTTGTTACGCCAAGCGTATCAAGAATTATTGGAAGAAGGTTTAGATATTCCATTTCCAGCGGTTGGAGTTATGGTAGAAGTCCCATCGGCCGTGTCACAATCAAAAGCGTTAGCTTCTCGCTTTGATTTTTTATCAGTGGGTAGCAATGACTTAACTCAATATATTTTAGCAGTTGATCGCAACAACACTCGCGTTGCTAATTTATATAATGCATTACATCCAGCAGTGTTGCGCGCATTAAAATATGTTGTGGATAATGCACATGCTGAAGGTAAAATTGCTAGCATTTGTGGCGAAATGGCGGGTGATCCGGCTGCAGTGATTGCCTTGATGGCGATAGGTTTTGATGCTCTTAGCATGAGTGCGGCAAGCTTACCGCGGATGAAATGGGTGATCCGCAACATTCCGATGACGCAAGCACGCAGTTTGCTTGATGAAGTGTTAATGATGCATGATCCGAAAGAAATTCGCCGGCATTTAGAGAATGCTCTGATTGAAGCAGACTTGGGCGGCTTGATCTGGGCCGGTAAGTGATGCATGAGTTTTCTTCATACAGCCACTGCAATATGGTATCATAGCCGCTATGTTAGCTTATCCTAATTTTAATCCGATTGCTTTAAAACTTGGGCCACTGCAAGTGCATTGGTATGGCTTGATGTATTTGATTGGCATTGGAGCTTCATGGTTATTGATTTTATTGCGAGTGCGTAAACCGAATAGTGGTTGGACGGCAGCACAGCTTGCCGATCTGGTATTTTATATGACTTTGGGGATTATCATTGGGGGTCGAATTGGCTATATGCTGTTTTATGACTTACCGGCATTGTTCCACAACCCATTATCATTATTTGCAATTTGGCAAGGTGGCATGTCGTTTCACGGCGGCCTGATAGGCGTTTTGCTAGCATTTTGGCTTTTTGGTCGTCGCTATCAACGTACATTCATCGATATCACAGATTTTATCGCGCCAGTGGTGCCTATCGGATTAGCTGCTGGGCGATTGGGGAATTTTATCAATGGTGAACTGTGGGGGCGGATCAGCAATGTACCGTGGGCCATGGTATTTCCAAATGGTGGGCCTTGGCCACGCCATCCTTCACAACTGTATGAGTTTTTACTCGAAGGTATTTTGTTATTTATTATAATGTGGTTATATTCTTCTAAGCCGCGCCCGCGGATGGCAGTGTCGGCATTATTTTTAATAGGTTATGGTAGCCTGCGGATTTTTTGTGAATGCTTTCGTCAGCCGGATCCGCAGTATGGTTTTATTGCGTTTGGTTGGTTGACCATGGGGCAATTATTATCGATCCCGATGGTGATCGCTGGGGTGATAATGATGTATTATGCGTATAAACGGAAATTGCCTTCTGCAAAAACTATCAAGGATAACACCGCATGAAACAATACTTAGAATTTTTACAGCATGTGTTGGAGTATGGCGACACTAAAACCGATCGCACCGACACCGGCACCAAAAGTGTTTTTGGTTATCAAATGCGGTTTGACCTACGGCATAATTTTCCTTTAGTCACCACTAAAAAGTTACACTTAAAAAGTATTGTATATGAATTATTATGGTTTATTCGCGGTGATACGAATGTAGGCTATTTACAAGATCATGGGGTGCGCATTTGGAATGAATGGGCTGATCCCAATGGCGATTTAGGGCCGGTCTATGGCCATCAATGGCGTGCTTGGCCTACTGCTGCAGGTGATAGTATCGATCAATTAGCTAACGTTATTGAAAGTATTAAAACAAATCCCAATTCACGCCGCCATATCGTTAGTGCTTGGAATGTGGGTGAGTTAGCTAAAATGGCGTTACCACCATGCCATTTGTTATTTCAATTCTATGTAAGCCAAGAGCATTTATCATGTTTATTGATGCAACGTTCTGCCGATGCGTTTTTAGGCGTGCCATTTAACATTGCTTCGTATTCATTGTTAACTTGTATGGTAGCGCAGCAATGTGGTTTAAAGCCAGGAGAATTTATTTGGAATGGCGGAGATTGCCATATTTATTTAAATCATATCGAACAAGTTAAATTGCAATTGTCTCGTCAACCTTTGCCTTTACCAACATTACACATTAAACGACAGCCATCCTCAATTTCAGATTATACCTATGACGATTTTGAGTTTAAAGATTATCAATGTCATCCAACGATCAAAGCTGAAATTGCAGTATAACAATGAGGCAGAGTTAGCTATGGTAGAAGATAAAACGTTTCATTTATTAATTGTCGATGATGATGAAGAAATTCGTGATTTATTGGGTAAGCTGCTCAAGCGTTATGGTTATGACGTTAGCTTAGCGTGCAATGGCGAGCAAATGTTTGCTACGCTGCAGCAACAAACGATTGATTTAATTATTCTCGATGTGATGATGCCAGGCGAAGATGGGTTTGCATTGTGTCGCCAATTGCGCGCTGATAGCAATGTCCCCATTATTATGCTCACAGCTGTTGGTGAAGAGACTGATCGCATTGTCGGTTTAGAAATGGGTGCGGATGATTATCTCACCAAACCATTTAATCCACGCGAATTAGTTGCTCGCGTTAAAGCTGTATTACGACGTTTTGATGCTGGCGGGCAAGCATTAGAGCATACAACAGAAGAACTGGATCATACAGTGAAGCATTTTGAAGGTTGGGCTTTAAACACCGCAACTCGTCGACTCATTTCTCCTGAAGCGGTGGAAATTAGTTTAAGCAGCGGCGAATATGATTTGTTAGAAGCATTCATTACCCATTCACGTAAGGTATTAAGCCGTGATCAATTGCTGGAATTAACGCGCAATCGTATGGCCGGGCCATTTGATCGCAGTATTGATGTGCAAGTCAGCCGACTACGACAAAAAATCGAAGAAAACCCTAAACAACCACTGTTAATTAAAACAGTTCGTGGTGGTGGTTATATGTTTACAGCCAAGGTTAGCTAAACCAAATGTTCAAAAAAATTAAATTTCCTATTGCAGGCATTAGCCCTAAAATATTATGGTTTTTAGTTTGTGCGATGTTAATAACGCACATAGTAGTATTTTTATATTATTATCAAAAAAATAGTCGGGTTGAGTTGAAAGTTAATCGCGATATCATTACGCAACAAACTATGCATGTGATTGAAACCATTATTGCCGCAGAGCCTGACAAACGCCAAAAAGTAGTTGATTCATTAGAAGTCCCTGGGTTGAAAGTCTCTATCGATAAAACGCCACAATATAAACCGCATATTGTGTCTAATTCATTATGGCCAATTTTAGTTGCCCTACGCAAACAATACCAAGATCTACAAGTATCAGTATTGCTGCAAGGTGATAATTGGTTAAATGTCTATGCAACGATAGTACCAACAACTTGGACATTACAAATCTTTTTATTGATTTTAGAAGTGATTGTGGTGATCGTGGTGTTATTATTTATTTGGTCGATTAATCGATTTGCGATGCCATTAAAAGAATTTATGCTCGCTGCCGATCGCATGGGCGTTGATTTAAATAGCCCACCTATTGTAGTACGTGGCCCAGCAGTGGTACGCGATACCGCTGATGCGATGAATCAAATGCAAAAACGTATTCAAGAACTTATTCGTGATCGTACGCAAATGTTAGCAGCGATTTCGCATGATCTGCGTACTCCTATCACGCGCTTAAAATTACGTGCGCAATTTATCGATGACCAAGCAGAAAAAAATAAAATTATTGCTGATCTGAATGAAATGGAAGCCATGGTTAAAGAAACTTTAGCGTTTGCGCGCGAAGACAGTCGTGGTGAAATGATGGTAAAAATGGATATTTCATCATTGCTTGATTCATTATGTAGTGACTTTGCAGATATGGGGCATGATGTTAACTGTGTCGGTAACGAAGAACGCATTTCAATCCTTGGGCGACCAATTGCATTAAAACGCGCGTTTAATAATATTATTGATAATGCGATCAAATATGCAGGAGCGGCTGAAGTAACGCTGCAAGCAAAAAAAGGCGATGTTGCGATTATTATTGAAGATCAAGGACCTGGTATTCCACAAAATGAATTAGCAAGAGTGTTCTCACCTTTTTATCGTGGCGAAAAATCTCGTTCGCGTGATACTGGTGGCACGGGATTAGGTTTAACAGTAACCCAAGATATTATCTTAGCGCATAAAGGGACTATAGAATTAACGCGCCGCAAAGGTGGGGGATTGCGGGTGATCGTTGAGTTGCCGCGAACTTAGTAACCTTATGCTTAATCCAGATGCATTCCTTGCCGCTGAATTAAGCATAATTTGGAGATTAAGAGACCATAGAACTATTGTATACGAACTATACAGCTGCATTGTAACAGATTTATTACAAAAATAGTAGGTTTTTGTAACAGAATGTAACATTGCGCTATTACTTACTTTGTTTATTATTTCCACCTGTTTTTTTTTGTTTGCGGGTTATTTTTTATATACTGCGCATATGTTTTCCAATTTGCAAGCCCAGCGGAGTCTTGATTGCCACTTATTGCGCGCATGAAATTACTTTGAGCTGGATTACTACTCGTACTACCCCTTGATGTTGCTGGAGTTTTTTGTTTTTTGCCTCCTTTTCCTCCGGCGACAGCCTTCGTTTTACGGACACGTTTCTTTGGCATCTTGATCACCCTCTCTCTAACTTAATCTTATTAAATTATAGTAAGCGGGCTATTCAAGGTCAATTTCACACCATTTTAGAGAGTTGGCTATTTATAGCTTAACTTGTTGATAAATAGCGAAAAACCTATTTATCGTCACCAACTTTTATTGAGTTCAGCTGTTGATGAATTGTCTGGTGTCGAAGTTGATGCGCTCGTGCTAGCGACAGCGACGGGTTGTTGAGGTGGTGGTTGAAAAAAAGTAGGACTGGCAGTCGTCGTAGCTACTGAGTTGATCCCATATTCTTTAAACAATGCTATGACACGCCCATGGCCTTTTTTAGTCGCAATACTCATTGCCTTAGAGCTACCTCTGAATGCTTTTCCTGTAGTTTTAAAATACTCTAAAATGCATTTTAAGCTAGCCTCATCACCAAGTTCAGCTAAAAGGTACAGTGGGAGATTTTCAACATCAGGATCAGCATTCGGATCTGCATCGTGTTGAAGTAGTAGTTCTATAATACTTTTGTTATTCTCTACCATAGCGGCAACACTCAATGCATAAGAACAATTTGCAGGTGTTATTCCTGCAGTTATGCGATATTTCAAAAGTAAAGCTACAACCTCTTTGTTGCCTGAAAAACATGCAATATTCAACGTAGCAGAAATGTTTGCAGGTTTTATTTGTTGGGTTTCATATGCTGATAATAGTCGTTGTATGACGTTTACATGGTTGTTGGCAGCTGCTATAAGTAACACGTTTGGATCACTAGTGTATACATCCGAATCCAGTATTAGACCATGTTGTAGAAGTAATGATACAACATCTTCATTGCCGGTTAAGACTGCAATATGCAATGAAGTTAAATGAATCGGCTGGCTTGTATCACTGTCTATATCAGTGCATGCATTTGAAGTTACGTCTGCACCTTGTTGCAAGAGTGATTTTACTAATGATGAATGCCCACAAGCGATGGCGATATTAAATAATGATAATTTAAGAGAAAAAGAATCACTGAAAATCTGATATGTTACAGCATGCTCAGGCTGATTTATAAAGGATTTAAGATCGAGAGAAGTTGATGATAAAAAAGATTGGATTTGATCATTTATATCTTTGGTTTGTAAGCAGTTCATGCATACTAACGCACGATAAAATTGTTTTTTTTGCTTTGACCATTTAGCATCAATGCATTTCTCATTTAATGTTTGGAAAAATAGTGTTTTCCAGTCTATCGTTGTTTCTTTTTCAGGTAAAAACACATTCCATGGATTATAGGGAGGAAAACAACGAGTAAAAAACTTTTTCCACTGCGCTTGGGTTACAGTCTTAAAGTTATTACCATCATGATCCTTAATAACACTTCTGGCTATAGCTCGCATAATAGATTCTTCTTGATAGCGCTTGCGCCAAGTTATTTGGGAACCTTCTGTAGCGGCTTTTTCTTTTTCATGAATTGAATAAAAATCTGGGAAATCACGTTTAAGAAAATGCTTCCAGAGTGTTTCGTCACCTCCAAGTTCCTTTAATCTTTTATTAGTAGGTAAAACATTAGTAATTAATTCTTTTGTCGACATTTGCGAAAGAATATGAATTAATAATTCATCGGGTAAATCTAGTAATGTTAAACTTTGTTGAGCTAAGGCTTGGGTTTTTGGTTCTGATTTCATTTGCGGTGTATCCTACTACGTTAATGAAGTAGCGGATATTTTACACAAAAATCTCCAATAGTGCAAGTTTTAATCAGCCGCTTGGTTGGCTTTTGCGATGCGCAATATTCATGGCTTTGAGAATATTAAGCGCTTCATATAGCTGAAAATCTTGGCGGATCAGTGGCTTAGCAGTTTTACTTTTATCTTTGTGCGAAGCTTTTGCATTGACTTTAGTGTTATCTTCTAATTTACCATTACCATTAGCTAAATGGCCGCGTAAATGAGCTTCGCGCACAGTAATAATATCAAGCGTACCATCTTTCTTTTCAGGAATTTTAATATTATCGACAATAATATCTGGCTCAATACCTGTTGCCTGAATCGAACGACCGGAAGGCGTGTAATATAATGCTGTGGTTAGTTTAATCGCTCTATCTTGAGTAAGTGGCAATACGGTTTGTACCGAGCCTTTGCCAAAAGTTTTTTGACCAATGATGACAGCACGATGATGATCTTGTAATGCACCTGCTACAATTTCAGAACCCGATGCGGAGCCGCCATTGATGAGCACTACAATCGGTAAACCTTTAAGAATATCACCAGGCGTAGCTGCAGCGCGCACTTGTGCTTCTGGTATTCGCCCTTTGGTATAAACGATCAGATCACCATAATTTAATTTGTTTTTAGTATTGAGAAAAGCATCAGCCACAGCGATGGCAGAATCTAATAAACCGCCTGGATTATTGCGTAAATCTAAAATCAAACCTTTCATTTTGCCATCGGTTTTTTGTTGCATTTTTTTGATCAGCACCACCATAGTTTTTGCGGTCGGTGTTTGAAAATGACTAATACGGATGTAACCATAATATTTATCTAATAATTTAGCACGAACACTTTTAATGTTAATGACTTCTCGAGTTAGTGTTAATTTAATCGGTTTTGGTGTGCCTTTACGTAAAATCGTTACCGTGACTTTCGAACCTTTTGGGCCGCGCATGCGTTTAATGGCTTGTTGAATGGTTAAACCTTTTATGGGCACGCCATCAATGCGCACAATGCGATCGCCTGGTTGGACACCTGCACGTGCTGCAGGGGTATCATCAATTGGACTGATCACTTTGATATAACCTTTGCCCATTTCAATCTCAATGCCTAAACCACCGAATTTTCCAGTGGTCGTTGTTTTAAGGTTATTGAAATCTTCACTATCAAGATAATCCGAATGTGGATCAAGCCCCGACAGCATGCCGCGGATTGCTAATTCAAATAATTTTTCATCGGAAATTGGCTTAACGTAATAATTTTTTATTTGCCCAAAGGCAGAAACAAATTGCTTAACTTGTTTAACCGGTAATTGTCTTTTGCTTGGGGTAGGTGTTTGTTGAGATGATTGTACAGTTGCTGGAGCATTGGTAACTGCATAAGAACAGACGCACAGGCTGAGCATGGCAATGGCAATTAAAGCCTGCTTAAAGTTAACACATTGATTGAATTTGCCAAGTTTCATAATGCTGCTCCGAAAGTTTCACATAGTATTATTAACTTAAACATAATTCTGTCAAAGAAACAATAAATGTTTTACATCTATTGTGCTATTGTCATTTAAGTCTGTGGATTGCTTCGTCGTTGCACTCCTCGCAATGACAAGATTCAACGACACCAACGTGATGGATTTAATGGTTTGCCACGATAACGGATAGCGAAATACAAGGCTGGCGTGTTAAAGCCACCACTGCGACCAACGGTAGCAATGAGATCACCGGTTTTGATCCGATCACCAACTTTTTTATAAATACTTTGATTACGACCGTATAACGTCATATAACCATGACCGTGATCAATTATTAATAGTAAACCAAAGCCTTTAAGCCAGTGTGCAAAGATCACACGGCCATCATTGATTGCATGTATAGGTTGACCCAGAGGCGCTTTAATTAATACGCCATTATATCGCAATGAGCTTTGATCAATTCTGCTGCCGTATTTAGCTAATAGGATACCTTTTGTTGGCCAAGCTAAATGGCCACGCATTTTTGCAAATGATGTTGCAGCAAGTAAACGTTGGCGGCGTAATTTTTTTATCAACTGAGTTAATTGGCGTTTATCGCGGATCAGTTCAACAAGTTGTTGGTGCTTATTATGAATTTGTTTGCGTAAACTAGCTAACACAATTTTGCGATGATGTTGTGAAGTTTTAAATTTTGTTAGCTGATGTTTTTGACTGCGATACAATTGTTGCAGTTTGTGTTGATGGCGTTGAGTTTGAGTGATGGTGTCTTGTAAACGCTGTTGCGTGGCTAGGTAAGATTTAATATCGTCAATACTCGCTTGATTAAGATAGTGATAGTAATTTAACATGCGGGTAAACCGCGCTGGATCTTGCTGATTTAAAATGATTTTTAAATAGTGTTGCCGAGACAACATATAGGCACCACGAAATTGCTTGGCTAGACTTGCTTGTTGTTGTGAAAGGTCTAAATTAAGTTGAGTTAATTGTGATGTTAAACCTTTAATAATTGAACGCTGTCGCGTAATATTCTGATCAGTGTGACGTAAGGTTTTAGCAAATTTACTAAGCCTTAATTCTGTTTGTTGTAATTGACGTTGTAAGTTTTGTCGTTTTCGTTGTGCTTTACGCAGTGATTTGTGCATGCGCTTGATATTAATGTTTACCTTAGAAAGTTTTTGTTGTTTGCTGTGTAAATTAGCATAAGTGGCAGATGAGAATAGAATAAATAATAAAGGTAACATGATGAATAAAGTAATAGGAATGATTGGGATATTATAATGGCAATAATATGGTTTTAATTTCATTTTGTTACATTCCATACGTGTATTTTAAAAGACGGCAATCAGCCCTGTTATTTTTCGTCATTGCGAGCGTAGCGAAGCAATCCAGTAAGTCTGTAATGATTAAGATCCTGGATTGCTTCGTCGTTATACTCCTCGCAATGACGGCAAAACTGGATTGCTTCGTCGTTGCACTCTTCACAATGACGATAATCAGTCAGTCAGTGTTAACAAATTTTTTCCTGTCATTTCCTTAGGTTTTTCAAGGTCCAATAAGCTTAGCAAGGTTGGTGCAAGATCAGCAAGCGTGCCATCATCATATTTAAAGCTTGCGGAACGACCGATATATATTAATGGCACAGGTTCGTTGGTATGAGCTGTATGGGCTTGGCCAGTGTTAATATCATGCATTTGTTCGGCGTTACCATGATCGGCAGTAATACAAATTTCACCACCAACTTTAGTTGTTGCAGCAGTGATTTTTGCTAAGCAATCATCAATCGTTTCAATGGCTTTAACGGTAGCAGCAAAATTGCCAGTGTGACCAACCATGTCTGGGTTAGCAAAGTTACACACGATAAAATCATATTGTTGGCTTTCAATGGCAGCGATTAAACGTTGTGTCAGTAGTGGTGCATTCATTTCTGGTTGTAGATCATAAGTAGCAACTTTGGGTGATGGGATCAATTCACGGTCTTCACCGGCAAAAGGAATTTCGCTGCCGCCATTAAAAAAATACGTCACATGTGCGTATTTTTCCGTTTCAGCAATGCGTAATTGTTTCAGATTATGTTGTGCAAGATAATCGCCAAGCACGTTATCATGATGTTCTGGTGGAAAAGCAACATTCACATTAAAATCTTTAGCGTATTTTGTTAAGGTAACAAAATCGTTAAGCTTAGGTTTGTGTTGACGTTTGAAGCCAGAAAAATTTTCATCGATGAATGCATGTGTTAATTGACGGGCGCGATCGGCGCGAAAATTCATGAATACAATAACATCACCATCATGAATAGTGATAGGTGGTTGTTGTCGTTCATGAATTGCAGTGGGTTGCACAAATTCATCGGTTTCACCGCGCTCATAGGCTTGAGCTAAACCATCGGCGGCAGTGTCAGCATGATATTCGGTTTTACCTAAGGTTAGTAAGTCGTACGCCGCTTGCGTTCGTTGCCAACGTTTATCACGATCCATTGCATAATAACGTCCACAAAGTGATGCGATTTGACCGTGTTTGAGTTGAGCAAACACTTGTTCCATAGCACTAATTGAGGTTAATGCGCTTTTAGGAGGAGTGTCGCGGCCATCTAAAAAAGCATGTAAGTAGACTTTGGTGGCGCCACGTTTTACGGCTAATTCTAACATTGCTTGAATTTGGCATTGATGACTATGGACACCGCCAGGCGATAATAATCCGAAGACATGAATCGCGTGATCAGTATTAATAGCAGCATCAACTGCATTAATTAACACAGGGTTAGAAAAAAATTCATGGTTATCTATAGTATGGTTGATCCGTGAATAATCTTGGCGGACCACGCGGCCAGCACCAATGTTGAGATGGCCTACTTCAGAATTACCCATTTGTTTGTCAGGTAGGCCAACGGCGGTGCCGGAGCCGTTAATGAGAGTGTGAGGATAATGCTGCCATAAATGATCCCAAGTCGGCGTGTTAGCCGCAGCAATTGCATTATGCTCAAGTTCTTCGTTATATCCCCAGCCATCAAGAATGATTAAGATCAAGGGTGTGTGCGGTTTGGGCATGATGACATCTCAAAAATGATTAATTAAAGCGTTATATTTTACCTTATTATTTTTTCTTCCCCAAATCTATGTTACCGTAAATAAACCTGGAATAAGAGATCGATAAATTTATGTGGCAGACTATTCATGACTTTATAATAGGACTGAATGTTCCTTATCTTGAAGTATTTTATAATTTAGGTTCAATTCTCGTAATTCTTTCTATGGCCACGCGTAGCATAGTGTGGTTAAGAATAATTTTTGCACTGGCTTGTATTATTTTCGCGACTTTCGGTTATATGTCAAAGATTTATTCGATGTTTGTGTGGAATCTTGCATATATTGTTATGAATAGTTATCAGCTCATGTGTCTCTATATTGATCAAAAGCCACTGATGTTACCGAAAGCGGCTAAAGAAGTTTTTACCAAGGATTTTGCAGGTTATATGACTAGTAGAACGTTTCTTTGGCTTTGGAAAAAAGGTGTCATTAAAACAATACAAGATGAGTATCTGCTACGGTGTGGTGACATCAATGATTGTTTGATAGTCATTATTGATGGCGAAGTTATTTTTGAGCATGAAGGAGAATTTGTCGCTAAGCAAGGTAAAACTTTTTTTATTGGTAGCATGCATTTTTTCACCGGGGAACCAATGTCATTTGATATTCGTGCTAAAGGTAAGGTCGAATTTATTGTTTGGAAAAATGCATTAATAAAACAACTTAAGGAAAAATATCCAGATATTTATGCAAGCTTAACCACGGTGATTGGCGTTGATCTGGTGAGAAAGGTACGAGAATTCAACTTAAAACTTAGCATAGAAGATTAATTACCCTTGTTAGGATTATATTAGTTAGCGAGATTTTTGATATAAAATCATTTGCAATGTTTTATGATCTTTTAAATAAGCAACATGCTCGATATTAGTGTTTGTTTTAGTTTTTATAAACACTTGTGCACCGTTATTGTTAGCTACAGAATTAATAGCAATAACCAAGCCTGATTTTAATTTATTAAGTTTCGCTGTTTGCGTTAAGCGAATTTTTGGTAAAGTCACAATTAATTGATTAGTTGTAGGCTGATGTAAAATGCTATAAGCAGCTTTGCCATTAAAATGAAAATCAATGATGGTTTCGGAGTTAGTCGTAGCGAGCGTTATGTTTTGTAATAACGATGCTGGAGTAGTGTTATTATTAACTAATGGTAACGTCGGTGATACTGTCATTACAGTATTAGTTTTAGTTGTGGTGGTGGTTTTTGTAGGGATTTGATCATGCGAGGGGTATTGGTAGCGATACCAAATAATAAACAAGACTACAGTTGCAACGGCAAGCATTAAAATGAATAGCCATAACCAGGTTATGACGCTGGTTTTAGCAATGTTGGTAGGTTTGCTAGGTTCAGGTTGGTAATAATCAACCTTGTCTTTTGAGGGTTTGAATAAGTTCACAAGGGTCCTTAATTCGTATCCATCGTCGCACAACTTCTAGTTAATATAATAAATTTTCTGGTTCCCGCGGTCAAGTCGTGCGGTGATCAAGATAATTTTCATGGCTTAATAACCAGCGTTTGGTATTTATGCGTTTGCCAGCGGTTTTTCCTGCGAAACCACCAAGGCTTGTCGCGCTGACTATGCGGTGACACGGTATAATGATAGGTATTGGATTGCAACGACAAGCTTGACCAATAGCACGCGGGCTAGAGTTAAGCTGTGTTGCTAATTGGCCGTAAGTTTTAACTGTGCCTAATGGGATCTTGCGAAGTGCTTGCCAAACGCGCTGTTGATAGGGTGTCCCAGAAAGTTGCAATGGCAACTGGAATGTAAATTGTGGATCAGCTAAATAGGCTCGTAATTGGGTGATAACGTCACGAATGAAGGGGCAGGCAGGAATTCGCGTCTTGGATTTTGACGTCCATAGATCAATCCCAATGAGTTGTTGATCATGAGTGTGAATAGCAAGTTTGCCACAAGGCCAAGGAATAACTGTGATCATTATGATGCTAACAATTGTATTACTCAGTGTCGGCCTTGGTTTCTTTTGTTTTGGTTTCTTTTGCTTTAGTTGCTTTTTTGCTAGGTTTATTATTACTGCTATTATTTTTACGCACTAATTTTTCTTTAATACGTGCTGCACGGCCACTTAATTCACGTAAATAATAAAGTTTTGCACCGCGTACGTCACCGCGACGTTTTACTTGAATAGAATCAATCTGGCGGCTATGAGTTTGGAAAACCCTTTCAACACCTTCACCATGAGAAATTTTGCGTACCGTAAATGAAGAATTCAAACCACGGTTACGCTTGCCGATAACAACACCTTCAAATGCTTGTAAACGTTCACGGTTGCCTTCTTTCACTTTTACTTGCACAACAATGCTATCGCCTGCTCTAAATTCAGGAAGATCCGTTTTCATTTGTGCAGTTTCGATATCGTTAATAACTTTATTCACGTTCATGACTATCTCCTAGTTTAAATTCATTTAATAATTGCTGTTGTTCTTTCGTCAACGTTTTATGTTGCAATAAATCAGGACGTAATTGCCAGGTTCGTCCTAATGCTTGCTGTGCTCGCCAGCGTTTTATCGCTTGGTGATCACCCTTCATTAATATTTCCGGCACCTTTTTGCCATTAAATTCTTCTGGCCGAGTGTAATGTGGATGATCTAATAACCCATCTACAAACGAATCCTGCAAAGCAGAATCTGTATCACCCAGTGCACCAGGTATTTGGCGGATCATCGCATCCAATAATACCATGATCGCTAATTCGCCGCCGCTAATGACATAATCGCCAATCGACCATTGCTCATCAATCGTAGCTGCAACAACGCGTTCATCAATGCCTTCATAGCGCCCAGCAACAAAGATCATTTGTTCGCGTGCCGCCAGCATATGCACGGCGCTATGATCTAAACGCTGGCCTTGCGGTGAAAGTTGGATAACTTTCGTTGTTGGCCCCATTGCAGCTTTTGCTGCGGTGATTGCCGCCGTTAACGGTTGTGCACACATCACCATACCAGGGCCTCCGCCATAAGGCCTGTCATCAACACGTAGATGACGATCTTGGCTATAATCGCGCGGATTATAATAATGATAAGCAATTAATTGTTGTTGTCGTGCTCTTCCCGTGATCCCATAGTCCAGTGCCATAAACATTTCTGGAAAGATACTCACAATGCCATATTGCTTCATTAAAAATCCGCATCCCAGTTGACTCGAATAACATTTTGTTCGAGGTCAACTTCTATAATTACCTCATTTAATATAAAGGGAATTAAATGTTCACGTTCCCCTATTACCACCATTACATCATTAGCAGGTGTTGCAAATAAATAATCAACCTTACCAAGAGTTATGTTAGCCTGATTAATTACCGCTAACCCTGTTAAGTCCGACCAATAATATTCACCTGCCGCCAACGTTGGTAATTGTGTCCTTGCTACGGCAATTGGCGCATTTGTTAATACTTTTGCCGCTTCACGATCGGTAATATCCGCAAAGCGCACCACAATGTTATTTGCCTGAATGCGTGACTCAGCAATATTATAAGTTTGCCAAGTGTTATCGAGTTCAAGTTGCCATGGTTGATAATCAAGGATGTTACTTCCTGGATCAGTATAGGAGTGTATTTTTATCCAACCATGAACTCCATAAACCGCACCAACTTTGCCGATAACAAGCCGAGTTTTCATAGCTGTAACGACAGTTCCTACTCTTTCTCTTTGTCTGCAGGCTTCTCGTCAGTCGTTTCAGCAGCTGGTTTCTCAGCTTCAGTTTGTTCAGTTGTTTCACTTGCAGCAGCAGCTTCTTCTGCTGCTTGAGCTTCTGCTTTGGCGGCTGCTTGCGCTGCTTGTTGTTTAGCAACGGCAGCTTTAGTTTTACGATCGGCTTTGCGTTGTTTAATCTTTTCAGCCTTTGCCGGATTTTCTTGCAAATCGATTAAGTGGGTTACTCGATCAGATGGTTGAGCACCTTGTGCCAACCAATAATTAACACGTTCTAGATTAATCCGTAGTGCTTCAGCGTTACCTCTGGCAACAGGATTATAAAACCCAACTTTTTCGATGTAACGGCCAGTAGCCGCTCGGCGTTTGTCTGCCACGACAACATGGTAAAATGGCTGTTTTTTTGCCCCACCTCGGGCAAGACGAATAACTACCATAATTTATCTGATCCTCAATAATACAAATATCTATAGAAGGCGATGCATTATACGGAAAATTTCTGAGTTTGGAAAGCAAAATCTGGGCAAATTTCACTGAGCTACATTAAGCCGCCACCAGGTGGAAATCCGCCCATGCCACCTAGACCACCAGCGCCACCACCGCCTAAACCACCTGGTGGCAACATGCCTTGCATTTGGCGCATCGCTTTTTTCATTCCACCTTTGGAGAGTTTTTTCATCATTTTCTGCATTTGTTTGAATTGTTTGAGTAAATTATTAAGGTCTTGGATTTGAGTGCCGGAACCTTGAGTAATACGACGCTTACGCGAACCATTGATCACCGCGGGAAAACGACGTTCTTGTTTAGTCATCGAATCAATCATTACCGCAATGCGTTTAAAGTGTTTATCGTCGAATTGATTTTTCAATGCATCGGGAATTTGGCTCATGCCAGGGATTTTAGTCATTAAGCTCATCATCCCACCCATATTTTGCATTTGTTGTAATTGTTCGCGAAAGTCATTGAGATCAAAGGTTTTACCTTTTTTGATTTTTTTGCTGAGTTTTTCTGCTTTTTTGCGATCAACTTTCTTTTCAATATCTTCAATTAAGGTAAGCACATCGCCCATGCCGAGAATACGCGAAGCAATCCGGTCCGGATGAAATGGCTCCAATGCTGTGAGTTTTTCACCAACCCCAAGAAATTTGATAGGCTTGCCAGTAATTTGGCGCATTGATAATGCGGCACCGCCACGAGCATCACCATCAATTTTCGTGAGAATAATCCCGGTGAGAGGTAACGCTTGGTGAAACGCTAGAGCAGTTTTTGCGGCATCTTGGCCAGTCATGCTATCCACCACGAACAAGGTTTCAATCGGCTTGACCGCTGCATGGATTTGTTTAATTTCCGTCATCATCTCATCATCAATGTGTAAGCGCCCGGCAGTGTCGATGATAATGACGTCAGCAAATTGGGTTTTTGCGCTTGCTATAGCGTTAGTTGCAATCTCGACAGCATTTAACTGTGGATCATGTTCAAAGAATTTCACTTCAAGTTGTTGCGCTATCGTTTTAAGCTGCTCGATAGCCGCTGGACGATAAATGTCGCAACTAGCTACCATCACGGTTTTCTTTTGTTCGCTAAGCCAGCGCGCGAGTTTACCAACGGTTGTGGTTTTACCTGAGCCTTGTAGCCCTGCCATCAATATCACCGCAGGCGGCGGACAATTTAAATTGAGTTCAGCATTAGCTTCGCCCATAATCTTGACTAATTGCTGATGGACAATTTTAATCATTGCTTGCCCAGGGTTAAGGCCTAATTGGACTTCTTGGCCTTTGGCCAGTTCACGCAATTGCTCGACAAAATCTTTAATGATAGGTAAAGCAACATCAGCTTCAAGCAGTGCGCTACGGACATCGCGCAAAGTTTGTTGGATATTTTCGTCAGTTAAGCGGCCTTGGCCGCTGATATTTTTGCAGATTCGTGCAAAACGCTCACTGAGATTATTGAACATGATGATGGAACACCGTTAGTTTGAAATTAGCTAAAGGTCGCAAGTATATCATAAAATAGCAAAGCTTTTGCACGTATATTAAGGCTATCATTGGACCAACTATCAAGGGTATAATCAATGTTATGAATTATTGGATTTTAAATATCTTAGCCATGACAGCTTACTTGGTAGCAGCTAGTATGCAAGGCTTAACGCTGTCTGGGCGCGGCTTTATATCTAAATGGCCATGGTTTAGTGGTGGTGCGGCTGCGATCTGTGTTCATGCTATTTTGCTCTACCATTTGATTGATATAACTCGCGGGCAAAATCTTACATATATTAATGTATTTACCTTTATTATGTGGATGATTAGTTTATTGATAATAGTATTATCGTTATATAAGCCAGTTGAGAGTTTAAGTATTGTTATTTTCCCTTTAGCAAGCGTATCAATTTTATTGGCGATAGCATTTCCGGGACAACGGATTCTAGCAACAAGCACTGATCCAAAACAGTTTATTCATATTTGGTTAGCGGTATTAGCATTTAGTGTGTTATGCATTGCGGGCTTACAAGCTGGATTAATTGCACTGCAAGAACGATGTTTGCGTCTTAAACAAATTGGTTCGATTTTACAATCGTTGCCGCCGCTTGAAACTATGGAAACATTGTTATTTCAAACTATTTTATTGGGATTTTTATTGCTAACGGCCGTAATCGTTTCTAGCATGGCAGCATTTAATAATATTTTTGCACCACCCTTGTTGCATCAAACGGTACTAGCTATTTTAGCATGGTTGATATTTGGTATGTTGCTATGGGGGCGCTATTATTTTGGTTGGCGCGGCCGGGTTGCCATTAGCTGGACTATTATCGGCGTGGTTATTTTAGTGATATCCTATTTTGGTAGTGCATTGGTTTTTCCTTAATATTTAACTGAGTGATGATAATTCGTGGAAGCGATCGATTTAATAAGTCTTTTTGGAGCTTTAATCTTACTCATTTTTTTGTCGGGCTTTTTTTCTGGTTCAGAAACCGGAATGATGTCATTGAACCGATATCGTTTGCGTCATTTGTCTCGCAAGAAAAATCGTAATGCTCGTCGGGTGGAAAATTTATTAAAACGTCCCGATCGACTATTAGGCGTTATTTTAATCGGCAATACATTTGCAAATATTTTAGCATCAGCAATTGCGACGATTATTACCGTACATTTTCTAGGTGATGTTGGGATAATTATTGCTACGGTCATTTTAACATTAGTTATTTTAATATTTGCTGAAGTTACACCGAAAACCTTAGCGGCATTATATCCTATGCGTTTTGCTTTTATAGTGTCATGGCCGCTGTCATTATTGCTACGTTTATTATACCCATTCGTGTGGTTTGCAAACCTTATTGCAAATGGGGTATTGCGCATGTTTGGTGTACGTTTTCACTCTCGCATGATAGAAGCGCCATCGCGCGATGAATTGCGTTCTATCTTAAGAGAAGCGACGGGACGTGTACCACAAGAACATTTAGACATGTTAACCAGCATTTTAGATTTAGAAAGAGTAACCGTAAATGACATTATGGTGCCGCGCCAAGAAATTATAGGCATTAACTTAAACGATTCATGGCAAGTTATCATGGATCAATTAACGCATAGTCAACATACACGTTTACCCGTGTATCGTGATGATATTGATAAAGTATTAGGAGTGTTACATATGCGTATGGCATTGCATTTGTTAGCACAAAATAAATTAAGCAAAGCTACTATTTTAGATATTGCTTATGAACCTTATTTTATTCCAGAGTCAACCTCGTTATATCGGCAATTATTGAATTTTCGTGATGTTAAACGTCGCACCGGATTGGTGGTGGACGAGTATGGCGATATCATTGGCTTGGCTACCATGGAAGATATTTTAGAAGAAGTCGTCGGTGAATTTACCACAGATATGGCAGCCGCTAATAAACATATTCGTTTGCAATATGATGGTAGTTATTTAATAGATGGCACTATTGCTTTGCGAGATTTAAATCGCACGATGAATTGGCAATTTCCAGTTGAAGGCCCTAACACATTAAGTGGTTTGATTATTGAATATTTAGAATCAATTCCTAACCTTGGTACGTGCGTTAAAATTGCAGGTTATCCCATGGAAGTTGTACAAGTCCAAGAAAATTTAGTTAAACTAGTGCGGGTTTATCCCCAAGCTAATATCACTTAATTAATAATGCTGCAGCAACGCGGCGGTTTTCTGACGTTAAGACATTAAACGTACGACATGCCGCTGCTGTATCCATATATTCAATGCCTATATTACGTTGGTAAAATGCGGCAAGAATTTCTGGATTGACTGCCTGCCATTTATCACCAACGCCAAGAATAACAATATCTTGCTGAAGCGCAAAAATAGCTTCAAGATGTTTACTTTGTAATTCACTAAGTGATTGCGGTTGCCACGGTGATATTAATGTATTAGCAGTAAGAATGATGCTATGGTTAATTTTATTATCGTTAATAGTAATAATGCCAGGCTCGTAGGCTTTAATTTGATAATTTGCATCATCTGAGTCTAGGATTAATTGCATTATTAACACACTTCTAATAATATAGCTGCCACAAGATCATAACAGAGCATAAGGGAAAATGACAATAAAAATAGTACGGCGCACTCCAACGACACATTTTACTGGAGATTTACATCCCTTATTACAACGTATTTATGCTAATCGAAGTGTAAGTGCTCAAGAAAATTTAGATCGTAGTTTAGCAGCGTTGATATCCTACCAACAATTATTTGGTATTCAATCAGCATTAGAATTATTGTTTACAGCGTTAAAAGAACAACAACGTATTATTATTGTTGGTGATTTTGATGCCGATGGCGCCACGAGTACTGCTTTGGCAATTAGTGTGCTGCGAATGTTCGGCGCAAAACATGTTGATTATATTGTGCCAAATCGGTTTGAATATGGTTATGGTTTAACACCAGAAATTGTGGCTTTAGCCGCAACGAACAAACCTGATCTGTTGATCACAGTTGATAATGGTATTTCCAGTATTGCCGGGGTTGCTGCAGCGAATGCATTAGGGATCAAAGTGTTGATCACCGATCACCATTTAGCAGGTCAGGAATTACCAAATGCCGCAGCGATTATAAATCCTAATCAACCACAAGCGACGTTTCCTTCAAAACATTTAGCCGGTGTTGGCGTAATATTCTATGTATTATTAGCGTTACGCAGTTATTTACGAAATCAAGGTTGGTTTGCTGAGCATAATATTGTTGAACCTAACATGTCACAATTTTTAGATCTAGTCGCTCTGGGTACGGTTGCTGATGTAGTAATGCTTGATCAGAATAATCGGATTTTAGTGCATCAAGGTATTCAACGTATTCGTGCTGGTAAATGTCGGCCAGGCATTACGGCGCTTATCGAAATTAGTAAACGTACACCACAAAATCTTGTGGCGAGTGATTTAGGGTTTGCACTAGGACCACGTTTAAATGCTGCAGGGCGTTTAGATGATATGTCGTTAGGAATTAATTGTTTATTATCCACATCGCTTGAAACCGCACGTGAAATGGCGACAACATTAGATTCATTAAATATCGAGCGACGGGCGATCGAACAGAGTATGAAACAACAAGCGTTTATTGAGCTTGATAAGTTAAGTTTGGATCAAAAAGATTTGCCAGTTGGTTTGTGTTTGTATGATGAAACTTGGCATCAAGGTGTTATTGGAATTTTGGCATCAAGAATTAAAGATCGTTGGCATCGCCCAACAATTGCGTTCGCCGCAGTCAATGATGATGAGATTAAAGGTTCGGCACGTTCCATCAAAGGTTTACATATTCGTGATGTATTAGCGGATATTGCAAGCCAACATCCAGGGTTGATCACTAAATTCGGTGGTCATGCTATGGCGGCTGGGCTGAGTTTACCACGCGATAAGTATCATCAGTTTGCGCAAGCATTTGATCAGCAAGTAAAGCAGCATTTGCATGTTGATGATCTTTATGCACGGATAGATTCTGATGGCGAGTTAGCGGAAGCAGACATAACGTTACAAATTGCTGAGTTAATTCAACAAGCAGGACCTTGGGGGCAAGGTTTTCCTGAGCCGATGTTTGATGGTGAGTTTGACCTTGTTGATCAACGTATGGTTGGCAGTAAACATTTAAAAATGATTTTACGAGTTCCTGGAGGAACACACACATTTCATGCAATCGCCTTCAATGTCGATCTAAATAATTGGCCTAATTACCATTGCCAACGAATTGTAGCAGCCTATCGGTTAAATATTAATGAGTATAATGGTTTTAGGAATTTACAATTGATCATTGAACATTTAGATGCATCATGACAAATATATTTTTAAAATTTGATGACGATGAAGCCGTTGATGTGCAGACATTTTATTCCAACGACGCAATTTTTTGACTGACACTTTGTAATGTTTAGCGATCGTCCATAAAGATTCACCTTTTTTAACTTTATGTGTTAATACATGCTGTTTACCGTAAGTGTATGCTATATTCGGTACTAATCGCCACAGTACTAACGCTTTACCATTGTGTAAATGATAATGTTTACTAAGATGATTCCAATGACGAAGTTGCCAAACCTTAACGCCATAAACTCTAGCAACATCTCTTAATGATTCATTATTTCGTGCAATATGGACAATCCGTTGTGAATGTGTTGGTTGATGGTGCTTAAGAAATCCTGGGTTAGGTATTTTACCCTGAGTATTTTTAGTGTTATTGCCATGGCGTGGGATTGTTAGCGTTTGACCGATGTTAATTTGATTAGACGGTAATTTATTAACATGTTTAATCATTGCAATTGAAGTGTGATTGCGTACGGCTAATTTAGCAAGAGTATCACCTTTAGCTACACGGTATTGGAACCATTCACGTTGTTGTTTTTCTGCTTGCGCGAGATTCTTTTTGAATAATTCAACTTTACTAATTGGGATCACTAATTTATTAGGGCCTTTAGGATCAGTTATCCAGTGATTGTAGCCAGGATTTAAACGATAAAGTTCAAGTAAATTCATGTGAGCAAGCTTAGCGGCATAAGCAAGATTAATTTGATGGCCAACATCGATTTGGGTTAAATACGGTTGGTTCTTAACTCGCGGCAACGATACTGGATATTCTCGAGGGTGTTTAAGAATACATGCTAGAGCTAATAATCGTGGCACATAATTGCGAGTTTCACGTGGCAAGCGTAAATACCAAAATTCAGTACGCCGTCGATGTTTAATATTATAATGAACAGAATTTAATAATGTGCCTTCTCCAGAGTTATACGCGGCAATAGCCAATAACCAATTACCTTTAAATACATGATCTAAATAAGTGAAATAATCTAAAGCCGCGCGTGTTGATGCAAACACATCACGACGACCATCGTACCACCAGTCTTGTTTTAAACCGAAACCAGAACCTGTTCCTGGCATGATTTGCCATAATCCTGCTGCACCCTGGCGTGAATAAGCAAATGGATTATAAGCACTTTCGATCATTGGTAGTAAAGCTAGTTCAGTTGGCAAATGACGTTTTTCAACTTGCGAATAAACGTAATGAAGATAAGGTTTTGAGGCAACAGCAACGCTATATAAAAAACCACGATGCTGTAAAAACCATTCAATTTGATGACGAACATAATAATTACTGCATTGATCGTTTAAGCTAAAGCTGTAACGTAATTGTCGCCAAAGGCTTTGATGTTGAGAATATCGATAGGGAGAATTAATAAAGAAATAGCCATAAGCTTTGCTAACAAAACATACATTGGTTGCGATAAGCAATAGTAACATTAATGGGATAAATAATGTTCGTTGAATAAATGAACCTTGATGCATTGCTTTCCTCAACTTCCTCATCATCTTAACTAGAATACATCCTTCCAGCGGCGAATGGTAGCAAACACCTCGATTGGCGAAGATAAGGTTTTGTTTGCATATTTTTCTGCCGCTTGGCGCACGCTTGGCAGATCAGTTCGCAAGAATGGATTGGTAAGTTTTTCAAGGCCAATGGTGGATGGCAAGGTTGGTAAACCTTGATCACGTAATTTTAGAGTTGTTGTTAAACGTTTAGCAATATCATCATTTGCAGGTTCAATAAGACTGGCAAATCGTAAGTTATGCTCAGTATATTCATGCCCGCAATAAATTTGCGTATCGTCAGGCAATGCCGCTATTTTTTGTAAGGTGGTATACATTTGGGCGGGAGTTCCTTCAAATAAACGACCACAGCCAGCGGCAAATAACGTATCGCCGCAAAATAGCATACCGTGTCCATAATAAGCGATATGCCCAAGCGTGTGCCCTGGGATCTCAAGAATACGAAAGCTAAGTTGTAATTCTGGTAGATCAATTTTGTCATTTTCACTAAGTGTTTGCGTTAAATTTTTAACCGGATCATGCTTGGGGCCAAATACAGTTACGGGATATTGCGTTAAAATTTTCCCTATGCCACCAGTATGATCGTAATGATGATGAGTAATTAAAATTGTTTTAAGCTGTAACGCTTGTTTATTTAGCACATCAAATACAGGCTGAGCATCACCTGGATCAACAATGGCGCAAATCTTAGCATGAATCGGCCGCAACAGCCAGATATAATTATCAGCAAAAGCAGGAATAGGAATAACTTCAAGCATTATTTTGCCCATCATTTAATGATATAGTTGGGGATGATGCAGTATAGCTGATTGGAAAGGTAAATGTCACATTATGATTTAGATAAATGGTACCAAGAACCACTTGGCAGTTCGCTATTGGAATTGGAAAAACGCTGTTTGGAAGATATCTTGCCGGGTTTTTTTGGTAATTATTTATTACAGCCAGCGAGCATGTTTGCCAGTAGTCACAGCAGTGTTAGCCCGATTTATCATTCTATCACTATCGGTTCACAGCATGATAAAGCTGAGTTTAAACCTACGGTGGTTGGTGACATATTAGAATTACCATTTTTTCACGACAGTATCGATTTAGTATTATTACCACATGTACTTGAGTTTCAAGCAAAACCACAACAACTGTTAGCAGAAGCGTATCGCGTATTAAAACCTCAAGGCCATTTGGTGATACTAGGATTTAACCCGTTAAGTTCATGGGGTATTTGGCGAATGTGGCGACGTTTTAGTAAACAATGCCCATGGCCGGGAAAATTTATTAGTGCAGATAAAGTGCGACATTGGTTAAAACAAATGAATGCACAAACTGTAGAAACGCGTTATATTTTCTATCGGCCACCGTTAAAAAATCTAAAATTATTGCAAAACTTGATGTTTATGGAATACTTATCGCGATTTTCGTGGCTAGGTTTTGGTGCGGCTTATGTATTGGTCGCACAAAAACAAGTAATACCGTTGAAACCTATTCGTGCTCCTTGGCGTCAGCGTCAGGTGGCAATTGGCAAAGGTTTTGCGGAACCAACAATCCGCGGTGGAATTAAATAATTATCATAACAATTTATAATAGGCATTAATTAATGGTAACGACAAAAGTAGTTGAAATGTATACTGACGGTGCCTGTCGAGGTAATCCAGGCCCAGGTGGTTGGGGAGTGTTATTACAATATAATGGCCATAAAAAACAACTTAAAGGGGCTGAGGTACATACCACAAATAATAGAATGGAGATCACCGCAGCAATTGAAGGTTTAGCAGCACTAACTCGAGCATGTAAAGTGTCATTAACTACCGATTCACAATACTTGCGTCGAGGTGTAACTCAATGGCTAGCAAATTGGAAGCGACATAACTGGCGAACGGCAGCAAAAAAGCCGGTGAAAAATGTTGATTTATGGCAACGGCTGGATGAAGAATTGCAGCGTCATCACATTGATTGGCATTGGGTAAAGGGACATAGTGGTCATCCTGGTAATGAAATCGCTGATGCGTTAGCAAATGCAGCTATCGATGAATTATTAGTTAAATAAGAATGAGTAATCGAAAATAGAGGTAACAACCATGCGACAAGTGGTGTTAGACACAGAAACAACAGGCTTGAAGACTAAAGATGGTCATCGAGTCATTGAAATCGGTTGTGTCGAACTCAGTAATCGGCGCTTAACTGGCAAGACCTATCATCAATATATTAATCCGCAACGCGATATTGATGAAGGTGCGATAAACGTGCATGGGATCACTAATCAATTTCTTGCAGACAAGCCATTGTTTACTGACATTGTTGATGAATTTATTTTATTTATCAAAGATGCAGAATTAGTTATTCATAATGCGGCATTTGATGTGGGATTTCTTAATTATGAATTTAAGCTGGCAAAACGAAGATTAGGTAATGTTAATAAGTATTGTCAAGTCTTCGATACATTAACTTTAGCGCGCAGCTTGCATCCAGGCCAGCGCAATAGCTTAGATGCATTGTGTAAGCGTTATGAAATTGACAATTCACAGCGAGAATTGCATGGTGCTTTGTTAGATGCGGAAATCTTAGCGCAAGTTTATTTAGCCATGACTAGTGGCCAGGAAAGCTTGTTTATTGATAATGTTAATAACGCCAAACAAACAAATGATGCTTCAGACTCAGCGCAAGCTATAGAAGCAGTGCAAAAAACTCATTTAACAACGCCAGTGATCGCTGCAACTAAAGAAGAATTAATGGCGCATGAACAGCAATTACAAGCGATACAGCAAGCGAGCAAACAATGTTTATGGTTAGCTGAAGAAGGGTTAACTCATGCAAATTAAAACGATACGCGAATTTATAAAATTAGAATCATCAGGCGGGATCATATTGGTTGTGACCGCAGCGTTAGCGTTAATTCTTGATAATTCACCCTTAGCAAAGTACTACAGTTTATTATTGTCAACTCGTTTTGCAATTCATCTAGGAAACATTGGCCTTGATAAGCCATTAATATTGTGGATTAACGATGGGTTAATGGCAATATTCTTTTTGCTTGTTGGTATGGAAATTAAACGTGAAATTATTGTTGGTGAATTAAGTAGTTCAAGTCGTTTAGTATTGCCAGGCATTGCGGCAGTTGGTGGTATGATAGTGCCAGCATTTTTATATATCGCTGTTAATTACCATCAAGCTACAGGCTTACGTGGCTGGGCAATTCCGACTGCCACAGATATTGCTTTTGCTCTAGGAATTTTATCGATATTGGGTAGGCGAATTCCAGTGTCTTTAAAGATATTTTTAACCGCGTTAGCAATTCTTGATGATATTGGCGCGATAGTGATTATTGCGGCATTTTATTCTACCAATTTATCTTATTATGCGTTAATTGCTGCGTTAATTTGCGTAATAGTGTTAGTTGTTATTAATCGTGCAGGTATTGTCAGCATTGCGCCGTATATGATTATTGGTGTGGTGTTGTGGGTTTGTGTATTAAAGTCTGGAGTGCATGCGACTTTAGCGGGTGTCGTGGTAGCATTGTGTATTCCGTTGCAAGGTAAAGTCGGGGATAATCATTCACCGTTACGTTATCTTGAAGAAACTTTACACCCGTGGGTGGCTTATGGCGTTTTGCCAATTTTTGCGTTTGCTAATGCGGGAATTTCATTTAGTGGCATTACTTTCGCTGATCTTTTTAAACCGCTTCCATTTGGAATTGCTATCGGTTTGTTTATTGGTAAACAGCTTGGTGTGTTTGGCGCAACTTGGTTGTGTATCAAGAGTGGTTTAGCTAAGTTACCAAGTAATGCAACTTGGGTGATGTTATATGGAATTTCATTATTATGTGGCGTTGGATTTACGATGAGTTTATTTATCGGGACACTAGCATTTAAAGAAAGTGATCCACAGTTTGCGACTTATGTCAGATTTGGAGTTCTCACAGGATCACTATTATCAGGGATCATGGGTTATCTAGTGCTGCGGATTTGTTCGCGTAAGGTTGTTGTTGAAGATCAGCATAGTTTGTAAATTTTTAATCATGTAGAGTTTTGTGTAAAATTTTCCCCTATATATCACTCCGTTTTATTGATAGTAATTTAACTGTGTAACTTTTATTCGAAATGATTTTTTGGTATAGTATACATGAATAAATATAGTGTATATGGAGTCGTATGCTAATAAAATGGTGTTATAAATGTTTACTGGAGTTATAAAGCCAATTAAAAAGTTCATTGACAAAAAAGTTAATGAAATGGGGGCGCAATATACAGCTTTTGGCATATTTGGAGTTCTAAACTATCCGATCTTTTATTTTATATGGACTAATGTTTCTCAACAGACCTATACAAATCTATTTTTAAGATTGATTGCAACATTATTATGTTTTGCGCTCGTGTTACATAAACTCTGGCCACGAGCATTAGCATCTTATTTACCTTTATATTGGTATGTTACTTTATGTTATTGTTTGCCATTTTTTTTTACTTATATGTTATTGAAAAATAAGTTTGGATATTTGTGGTTTGCAAATACAGTCGTTATATTATTTTGTTTAATGCTTTTGGTAGATTGGTTGAGCTTCATCATATTGCAGATAATAGGTGTAATTTTAGCAATAGTTTTTTATGGTATCACTTCTCCTATTTTTATACCACATGACGCTAACATCGACTATAAGGGTATGGCAATTACGTATGTTGTTTCAATAGTTGTAGGCATAGTTTTCGCACATAACAGGGAGATATTAGAAAAAACGAAATTAATGACAATGTCAATGTTAGGAAAGGTTGTTGCTCACGAACTACGTACTCCATTAGCGACGATAAATGTAAGCAGTGAAAATATAAATAATTTCCTGCCTAGTCTTATTGAGACATATAAGATTGCACGAAAAACACAATTAGCTCAATCATCTGTAAAAGAAATTTCACCACAGCAATTATCATCTTTAGGTAAAGCTATTGCAATTATTCAAAATGAAACTGCAGCAGCATTTTTATTTATTGACATGTTGTTAGTTAATATCAAAGCGTTACACTATGAAGTTAAAACTGACGTTTTTTCAATTTCTCAATGTATTAGTGATGCTTTGGGCAGATATCCATTTAAGTTAAATCAAAGCGAGCTTATTCATTTTAATAGAGCTAATGACTATAAGATATTAGGTAATAAGCTAGTGATTGAGCATGTCTTATTTAACCTGCTGCGTAATGCGCTGTATTATGTTGCAGCTGCAGGTAAAGGAAAGATTTATATTTGGCTTGAACAAGGAGATAATTATAACAGATTATATTTCAAAGATACCGGAGCAGGAATTGCTAAAAATATTTTGCCACGCATATTTGATCAATTCTTTTCGAAAACACGGCATGGCGCAGGGATTGGTTTAAATTTTTGTAAAGTAACTATGGAGTCTTTAGGAGGAAAAATTAAGTGTGAGTCACTAGAGAGTGAGTATACTCAATTTATGTTGAGTTTTCCCAAATTGACAGAGACATAGATTTTTATATAATGATTAAATTTATTTTAAAGGGACATTAATAGATGCAAGCTAAACAACTCAGCCTTTGTTATTTCCCAACAAAGGTAGTCATTGTGGATGATAATATAGATTTCATAAATAGCATATCATCAGGTTTGACTGACCTCATAAAAACTGAAAATTTTGATGATCCTAAAAAAGCTTTAAACTATCTTAGTAATGACTATAAAGGTACAACTTATCTAGAGCGCTGTATTCAAGCTGACGAAGATGCTCATGTTGATCATATGGTCATTGATCTTAATGTGCGTTCAATACATAAAGAAATTTACAATCCACAACGATTTGCTGAGATTTCAGTGTTAGTCGTTGATTATGCGATGCCAGGAATGGATGGCTTGGAACTCTGTGAGAAAATTAATAATAAAAATTTGAAAATAATTATGTTAACTGGTGAAGCTGATTATGAGCTCGCAGTCACGGCATTTAATGAAGGTATTATTCATAAATTTATTAAAAAAAGTACGCCTAAACTTACACAGCAGCTTAGTAAAGAAATAGCTATGCTGCAAAAAGAATATTTTGTAGATTTAACGAATCAAATGCTCAGCCAAATCACCAAGAAGAATTCAGCTATATTAAAATGCTTAACTGATCCTAAATTTGTTAGCTTTTTTGAGTCCTTATGTGGAGATAAGAAAATCTGTGAGTATTATTTAATGGATAATTATGGCAGTTTTTTGTTAATAGATCGAAAAGGCAAGCAGAGTTGTTTAGCAGTAAAAGATGAAACTGAAATGGAAGAATGCTATCGTTTTGTTGATTTTGAAAAAGCACCTGATGGTGTGGTCAGGGCGTTAAAAAATCGCCAGAAAATCCCTTATTTTCACACCGAAAAAGATTTACAAACCCCACCAGCAGCGTGGGCAGATTATATGCATCCTGCGACCAAATTATCTGGCGACCAGATCTACTATTATGCGTATTTAACTGAAAAAGACATTGATTTATCGCATGATAAGGTCCATACATATAGCCAACGCATTTTATAACTCATTGATTTTATGGCATTTATTGAAAAAGCAATGTTAACTAAGCAAACACTAACTTAGCTTTTGCTAACTTAGTGCGAGCTAAGTTATAATCCACTTACTTAACATTTGTGGAGAAAGCAATGTCATATGAAAAATATTTCCCTTTGGGGCTTGCTGTTGGCGAAGCATTTTTAGGCAGGGAGCAGGAACAGAGATTACTTAGTAACAATATCAAAGCTAACCGCCACACATTACTTTTATCACCAAGGAAATACGGTAAATCTAGTTTAGTGAAGCATGTTATAAAAAAGATTAATTATCCCGCAATTGATATTGATTTCTTCCTAATTTCAAATTCTAGATCTGTGGAATCTAAAATTCTTAAAGGGGTTCGTTATCTTATTAAAAAATTATCAGATTCTCCTGAACATTGGTTAGGTACTTTAACGGACTATTTTAGAAAAATTAATAAACAGTGGACAATAGGCATAAAAGGTTTTAGCTTAGAATTAATCCCAGATAAGTATAATGATGCTGCTGAAAATATATTAGATGCATTGAATGCTGTTGAGTATGTGTTAAAAAAGAAGAAGCAAAAAGCGGTATTGTTTATTGATGAAGTACAAGAAATTGCAAAGGTAGAGATGAATATAGCACTCGAAGGTGCTATTAGACATTTTGCACAAGAAGCTAGGCGTTTAACACTTATTTTTTCTGGCAGTAATCGCCATATGTTGGAACATATGTTTGGTGATAATGAAAGACCACTTTATGATTTATGTGAACGCATTAGCGTACAGCGTTTAATGCCAGAGGTTTATAAGCCCTATCTGAATAAAATTGCGAAACTTAGTTGGAAGCAATCTCTTGATAAATCAGTATTTAACAAAATCATTGAATTAACAGAATGCCATCCGAAAACAGTTTATATATTATGTAAAAAATTATGGGATCAGGGTAGTAAACAAAACAAAACACCAACGGTTAAAACAGTGAAAGAGGTATGGTTAGCTTATATTGAAGAAAAGTTAAAAGATACTCGTAATTTATTAGCTAAACGAAGCATAGGACAAGTGAAGCTACTCACTTATATTGCGCTCGGTCAATACGATAATTTAACAAGCAAAGAAACCCAGCGAAATTTAGATATGACCAGCAGTGGAATTGTTCAGTCATTATCGACATTAGAGCAATCAGATTATATAGAGAGGTTAGCGGATAAATCATTTAGAATTATCGACCCAGTACTAAAATCCACGTTAGCAATTTACAATGGAGACTACTTGATTTAATAGCTAATTATTGATTGAGTTAATATTCTCTTAAGTTTCGGCTGGTATAATAGGTAAAATTCGTTGGTGATCCCGCATCTAATAACATTAAAAATGCGCGATTTTGATAGAGTTGGAATAGAGGAAACAACCATGAATCCTGTAAAAAAAGGCGATAAAAATCGTCGAGTTAAGCATCGCACCACAAAAAAACCGAAGAAAAATCAAGGTGGCCGTAATGATAATAATAGTCAAGAAGATACAAAAACATCTGAATCATTATCTATTTCATCGCTACCACCAGAGATCCTCACACATATATTTCAATTTCTACCTATTACTAATGCAAGTAATATTATTCGAGTAAGTAAACTTTGGAAAGAGGCAGCAAGAGACGAAGCGCTTTGGGCAGAGTATTATAGAAAGTATATTTGTAGCGCTTATGATTCATTGCAGTCCGGAGTGGCATCCATCGCATTCAAACAATTTGTGGCAAACTTCAAAAGTGAACATGGAAAGGAAACATTGCATACTTTATTTAACAATAAAAAATTACCACGAAATGTTATGACAAATAAAAGATTGCTAAACTGGGCTATTAAAGCAGGCTATGACCAGATTGTCAGAGCAATTTTTCGATGTGCTGATCAATCTGCTAAGCTATTTTCTCCTCATGGATTAATACTTGCCGCTGCTAAAGGACATACTCATGTGGTCAAAGCACTTTGTGAGATACGAGATTTTGATTCTATAAATGATATTTACTTACAAGCTAGTGCGGTATTAAATGCGGCTAAAAATGGTCATTTGAAGACAGTTAAATTTTTATTAGAAAGTATCTTGGAGGAAAAAGTCAGAAAAAATATTGTTAATAAAAAACATATTTGTTTTTCTAATCAAAAAGGCAGGCAGATGCTTTACAGCTTGACGAAAAGTGATTCAAGAAATGACAAATCGTTTTTTGAATATCTAAGCACAAAACAGGATTCAGCCTTAACTCAAGCTGATGTTAAGCTTGTAACATTATTTATTAAATATGGTGCTGAACGTTCAAGAAGACTCGATTCTCGCATTAAAGAACTCGAGCAAGTGCAAATGCAAAAACGAGATGAAGCTCGTAAACAAAAAAAACAATCGCAAAAACAAGAGCAACCTAAAGGTCCTTCGTCAAAATAAATAACACGTTTAAACACGCAAGTAGGATGAGTTATTTGTTTGTTTTTTTGATGGTGCAGTAGGTAGTGCTTTATTTGTAATATCAGGCTGAGCTTGTTTAAAACGTTTGTTAGCAGAAGGTGTTATTTCATTTTCAGGTGATCTTTTACGTTTAAAGCTTGAACTTTGTGGATACAAGCGTGCATGACGTTTTGCTTTATATTTTGTTTTTTGCCATTCGTAAATCATTTCAAACTCTTTTTTGCTTATTTGTTTTCCTAATAATTTTATTGTATTAGTTTTAGATTGTTCTAATTCTGCAGTTGAAACATTTTCAAATCGCATAGATGCATATGCGCAGGCACAGTTAAAAAGGGTATCTTTCATTATTGAGTCTTCTTGTTGTGAAGCTATATCGCCTGCAGTTTCGGCATTGTTATTGAATAAAAGTTCATCTATCCCTAAAAATTTTAAGCGTATAGCTACACGTTGGTTTCTCTCTCGTACGGCCCAATGTAGTAATGATTCTTTATTAGCATCTTTGAGACTATTAAGGTCGATTTGTGTTTTAAGTCTATTTAGGGTAATCATATCACCGACTAATAAGGCTTTAATGAATTGCTTTTGTGTAGTATTTGTTATGATAAATTGTGTTAATAAAGCCTTATAAGCATGTGTGTAAGCTATCTTATAGTTAATCACACTCAAACATTCTTCAATACGTTTTGCACAAGCTGCCTTTTGTTCTAGGTCATTAAAAAAGTCAGTCTGCTTTCCTTGTAGCATGGCATTAAGTTCGGTTAATCGAGGTTTTTTATCTACATAACCTGCAGCAGAGCATTGTAAACAATCGTAACCCCATAAGTACCATTTATTTTGATCTGTGATATAAATTAATAAAAACTTGTTTTTTTCTGGTTCATCATGTTTCTCTTTCCAGGTAATGATTTTATGAGAAATTTTATTCCTCCTACAGGAAACAACATCAAGAGTATGTGTAGTACGATTGTATTCTTTGTGCTTCATAGGGCATGATTTGAAAGTGTTAGGAAAGCAATAAGCAAAGATAGATTCATATATATTTTTACGTATGCTGTTATCCAGGGACAATCGTCGCCAGATAGTGTTGACCATTGCTGTTGTTCTAATTTCAGGATAGGGAATATAACTTAAGATTTGTAACAAAATTTCTACTGGGATATTATATAGTGTAGGAGCTTCAGGAGGAAATGGCATATCATAATATTCCTTAAAGAATTACTTGCTTTAGAGAGTATTTTAACACTTATAGAGGACAAATAGCAAAATTTTAGACATATTATTATATATTTGTTAACTGCTTTTACGCCGCCACCAAATGATCGGTGCTACGCTGAAAATATCTTTACTTTTTATTTTAGTTTTCGATTTTTTATTACTAGGATTAGTAGTAAATAAAAGGTATTCCGAATTACTTTGCGGATCAGCCTCAAATAAACGTAGCATAATTTTGCCTGAGCTAGTTTGCACAATGCAAACTTTGCCAGCTGCGAGTTCAATGTCACTATCAAATAAGCGTTTACCAGCCACACAATCACCGGAAATAAAATGTGGGTGCATGTCATCATCAACAATAATGTGATCTATAGCATTAGGAGTGTGTTGATGAAATAGCTGTAATTCTTCAGTAATCGCTGCTTGTTCACCAGAAATAACAGCTTGGTCATCAACATTTTTTTCCGGATCATCAATATCAATTGGGCCAGCACCAATACCGTAAAAAAGCCATTCTAAAGTGCAATTTACCCCTTCAGCTTGGTAGGCTTTAACAAGCTTTATCGCACCATTTTCACTCATGCCACCGTAACGAGCATCTTCCCAATTTTGGATAGACCCTTGAGAAAGCTGGTATTTTTTCCCGAAAACTCGCCGCGAATAGCGCAATAAGGTTTTGCGAATAGCTTTGGCACGGCGGCCTCTTGCCAAAGAGGATGGATCAGCTTCTGACAGTCTATCTATTTTCATATTGTGACCATTTGTGAGCATTTTCCTACATAAAATAGAGCATTTCACCACTATCAAAACATGCTCATTTTACTTATATTATTATGCAAGATTTGCGTAAATTTCAAGATAGCACATAAATACTATTATACAAACTTCATAAATTTACGCAAAGCAATAAGGAAAGAGTGAGATTTTGGAGAGAATGGAGATATTTTGTTAACTATCATATATAAAATAGGGATTTTGTTATGTCAGCTATAGCCATTAACATAATTAAGCAAGCCAACGTCCATAGCCAACCGCGTTTAACTGTAAGTCAATCGCTTATTAGTGAAATTATTGATATTACCCACCATTCTTATGTGTATATTGCACGAGCTATTGGAATATCAACTAATACTCTGCGCAATTTGCTCACTGGAAAAGTCAAAAATCCTTCTAAAGTAACCTGGAATCGGTTGTTTCGTTATTATTGTTATGTGTATTTGTTACATCGTCAAACAAAATTAGCAAAATCGTTGTAAATACTTGGGAACATTTAAGTAAAGCAAGAGGAGTAAAGAGGATGTTAATACTAACCCGATACGTCGGGGAGAAAATCGTTATTGATCACGGAGACAAAGACGTTATCACATTAGCAAATAAGAACGAACAAAATCAACAAAGCGAAAAACAACAAACAGCTGAAGATAAAATTGAAGTGACGATATTATCAGTAAATCGTCACAAGGTCAGTATCGGGATCAACGCACCAGGGCATATAGCTGTGCATCGTGAAGAAATTTATAAGCGTATTTTAGCTAATAAAGCGTTACATGAGTCTAAGACATAACTAAGTTTATACCCAGCAACGGTATGTTAGTAAATAGCTAACTGACAATTTGTAACTGCTAGCTACCGTTGTTTTTTTCGTGGAGAATTTTATGGCAACGGTTGCTAATAGTTGTCGACAATTTCAATATTACATATGGGCTCAAAAGACTACTAGTATTAAGCCCATTTTTGCAATTAAAAATACATGTACAGGGCATATTACTTGGTACACTATTTTTGAATTAGTACAAACAAAAACAATATTATATCAACTGCCACCAGAAGATATTTTTATGTTAGGTTATTGGCTTAGTGAGGCTGGGATCAGGCTCGAAATGGCTGGCATTAAGAATGCAGAGAAATTGGCATTAGAGAGCTGACATAAAATCTTCATGTATTACAATATGTAATGCATGTTTTATAAGGTGCTAGCTAATGACGATGCGAACAGTTCGTTTAGATGAAGATACGGAGAAAATTTTGCAGACATTAACTGCAGAAACAGGTCTTTATAGTTTTGATATCTTGTCGTAAAAGCTGCTAACTTCCATGCGACGGAGTTCGGGTTTTGCCGTCGATAGCATTATAAAGTCTTTTACCACCATAAAACAATAATCTTCCAATCTCGCAAAGCATGGTAAAACCTAATGCTGTTTCTGCACCTATTTTTGCTGATTCACTTAGAGATTTTCCGAAAATAAGGTTACCGAGAAGAGTAGCACCTGCAGTAAATCCGACACAAGTTGCTATATCTGACCACATAGCTCTTCCAACCCAGGTATTAACACCAGGAAGATGCTTTTGTCCTGGTATTTTATTTTTTCTAAGGCCATACTCCATGCCAAATTTCATGGTAGGAACAGCAAAGAGCCCTACAGCTACTATTCCTTGGGTAATTGTAGTTTGTCTTTGGCGGCTTACTGGTAGTGTGGTTTTTTTTGCTATTGGCAATTCTTCTGCATATATCTTTGTGCTAAACTCACATGGACTTTGTAATTTAACTGCTGGTTTTTTAATGCCTTTAAGCTCCATTAATTTTTTTGCAACATGTTGAATATCAGCTTCGTTATTACTTACATAGCTTTCTCCATACCCTCTTAGAGATTTAAAAGTATAGTCAGATATATCATCTAACTTTACATCTTTAGGTAACTCTACGGTGAATCGATAATAATGTCTTTCACGACCAGGAGTTTGTGGGTATATTATTTTCATAATTTGATCGGTTAAATAAGCGCTTTCACTTTGTATTTCTATAGCAGTTTCTACCCACCCTAATGTTCCTCTGGAACGGAGTGAGCGTTCATCTAAAGATGGCAAGTACTGTCCGGTCCCAAGAGATACAATACATATTTCTCTATTGCTATATCCTAGACTTTTCGCATGAGCATAAGCGCGCAAGGTTGGATTGTTGGCAACTATTCCGCCGTCAATATATGTTTTTGGAGAAACACCCATTTCGATTGTTTTAGGCGGGAAGTAAGAAGGTGCTGCAGACGTCGCACCGGCAACGTCACTGATCTTCACTTTTTCTGATTGGCCTTTGCTAAAGAAAACAGTTCTACGTGCATGTACATCATAAGATGTGATTAAAACATCAGTCAAAGCATCTTGTATCAAGTGCTTTTTAAAGTTCCTCGTAAGAACATCTTCAATTCCACTGCGACTATATCTAGGAAAAAGCAATGGGCTAACAAAACGATTTAGAAGATAGCTTGAAATCGTACCTGTCATACCTAAAAGCAGACTAGCGCCTAAGACTTTAGGTCCAGTGACTATGTTTGGGCCACCGAAAGCTAGGACTGCGCCACCAATAGCGGAAGCAGGTATATCTTTTGTTGCATATTTTAAGAAATGAGAAAAATTGATAAATCCTGTTTTGGTTATGCAATCAGATAATCCAGTAAAAACTCCATGGAGAGTAGCAAGTGCTATTAATTTAAATTTCTCTTGTGTTGTTAACTGGCTAGAGTCAATGATGAGAGGAGCAATACCTCCTAAGATTCCTCCTCTTAAAAATGCTCCAAATAAAGAGTTTAGATCTTTATTATTTAATCCAAATTGAAACCCAGTAGTAAATGCTCCATACATGAAAGCACTTTCATAGAATATTTTGGCGGCCTGTGATAAAGTAGTTACTGAGAAATTCCGAAAAGGTATTGTTAAGGGTACTCCTAAAGAATGCTTAAGAAATAGTGATACTGCTAAAGCGCCTAACAAACCAGCACTATGCTGAATAACTTTTTCCTTCCAATGACGATGATCTGCAGCAAAAATATTTGCAGCATCGTTCCTATAAAATTCCAGCATTTGCTTGGCAGTTTTTGTTTCTTCAGGCACTGTTAGCCCTAGTGCTAGTATACCGCCTGTTGATGTTCCTGCAATTAAATCAAATAATTGATATGCGGGCACCCCGGTTAATTTTTCAATTTCAGCGATTATGATCGCGGGAATAATTCCTCTAATACCACCGCCATCGATGGATAGTATGGTATAGTTTTTTTTAGGATCGGTTTGTGGCATGATATTCTCCTTTTAGCCATATTGAAGAACCAAAGTCCTATTGGATAAATTAAGTGTCTAAAGTGGACTTGATGACTCAAATTGGTGTCATCTTGCTAAAGTTTCTTATAATAATGACATACGTTGAGAACTAAAGAGTATCTATTTGACGAAATTTTTATTTATTGTATACCTTTTTCATTTATTTGCATAGCCTAAATTAAGTCAGCCTGTGAATTTTTAGCTGCTAGTAATTGCTAACTTAATGATAAAACACTTATTTTTTCATATCTTGATAATTATTTTGAGATGGCGCCGTGGCTCGTGGCGGGCAATGATAAGTCGCGGTAATTTTGCCTTCACTGTCGACAGATTCTAGAATGACATCAAAACCCCATAATCGATGTAAGTATTTCAACACTTGATTGGTGTTTTTATTTAAAGGCTTACGTTTATATTGAACATGTCTTAGGGTTAGTGAACGATCACCGCGTAAATTAACGTTATAAATTTGAATGTTAGGTTCAATATTACTTAGATTATATTGATTTGATAAAATTTCACGAATATATTGATAACCTTGCTCATTATGAATTGCGGAAACTTCCAGGTCGTTTTTTTGATCATCATCAATGACGGTGAATAACTTCATATCACGAATAACTTTAGGAGATAAATATTGAGCGATAAAACTTTCATCTTTAAAATTGCGCATAGCGAAATCGATAGTTTGTAACCAGTTCTTATCAATTAACTCAGGGAACCAATGTTTATCTTCTTCAGTAGGTTCTTCGCAGATCCGTTGCATGTCTTTCCAAACATTAAAACCAAGAGTATAGGGATTAAGGCCAGTATATACTTGATGATTGAATGGCAGTTGAAAAATAACATTAGTATGAGTTTGCAGAAACTCCATCATAAATTGATCGGTAACTAAACCATTATTATATAGGTCGTTAATGATTTGGTAGTGCCAAAAGCAAGCCCAGCCTTCATTCATAATTTTAGTTTGCTTCTGAGGATAAAAATATTGAGCGACTTTTCTTACAATCCGCACAATTTCACGCTGCCAAGTTTCTAGAAGTGGGGCATTTTTTTCGATAAAATACAAAATATTTTCTTGTGGCTCAGGCGGAAAGCGTTTTTCTGCCATAGTGTCTTTAGATTTTTCGGTTTTTGGTAAGGTTTGCCATAAAGTGTTAACTTGCGATTGCAAATATTCTTCGCGAATTTTTTGCCGATTTTTTTCTTCTTGGATAGATAGTTTTGGTGGGTGTTTATAGCGATCAACACCGTAATTCATTAAGGCATGACAAGCATCTAAAATTTCTTCCACTTCTTGCACACCATGAGCTTGTTCGCACTGTGCAATGTAATTTTTAGCAAACACTAAATAATCGATGATCGCATCAGCGTTGGTCCAAGTTTTAAATAAATAATTATTTTTAAAAAAAGAGTTGTGGCCATAGCACGCATGAGCAATAACTAATGCTTGCATAGTAATAGAATTTTCTTCCATTAAATAGCTGATACAAGGGTTTGAATTGATCACGATTTCATAGGCAAGCCCCATCGCTCCACGTTTATAATTTTTCTCAACATTTACAAACTGTTTGCCATAAGACCAATGATGATAACCTATGGGCATGCCAGCAGATGCATACGCATCCATCATTTGAATTGCAGAAATAATCTCAATTTGGTTAGGGTATGTGTCAAGATGATAACTTTTAGCAACTTCAGCAATAGCATCATCATATTTTTTTAGGATCTCGTAGTCCCATTCTGAGCCAATAGATATAGGTTTTGCTATGGCTTTGGTTTTCATGATGAATGCCTTTTAAATAATTCTCTAAATACCGGATAAATTTGAGTACGGTCATTAATATGCTGCATGGCGAAATATTTATAACGTTTTTTTACATCAAGATAAGCTTGCCATAAACTTTGATGATGTCGTGGCATAATTTCAATATACGCGTAATATTGCACATAGGGTAAAATATCGTTGATCAAAATGTCGCGACAATAGGGTGAATCAGCATTCCAATTATCGCCATCAGAAGCTTGAGCAGCATAGATATTCCATTCAGTATAAGGATATTGTTGTTGGATAATATTACGCATCATTTCTAAAGCGCTTGAAACTACAGTGCCGCCAGTTTCGCGAGAGTAAAAAAATTCTTGTTCTTCAACGTGTTTCGCAGTAGTGTGGTGGCGAATAAATACTACATCAATTTTTTCGTAATTTTTTGATAAAAACAAATATAGCAATAGAAAGAAGCGCTTAGCTAAATCTTTTTTGACTTCATCCATTGAGCCAGAGACATCCATTAGGCAAAACATGACTGCTTGAGTGGTCATTTCTGGGCGATCAATACGTAAATTATAACGTAAATCAAATTCATCGATGAAGGGTATTTTCTTTAAACGTTTTTGTAAATGTTTAATTTCATCTTGTAATGTTTCTGCTAATGGTCCAGAACCTTCATGGGTGTCATGTAATTCTTTAAGTTTCATTTGCGCAGCAGCAATATGTTTCTTTAACGGATTGCCTAAGGCAATCCGTCGGCCCATTGCATTACGCATAGAACGGATCACATTAATATTTGTGGGGCTACCATATTTAACATAACCAGCGTGCATGCGTTTATAATTAGTCATTTTAGCTAATTCTTTTTTTATTAAATCGGGCAATTCCAAATCATCAAAAAATAAGTCAAGAAATTCTTCTCTAGATATTTCAAAAATAAAATCATCTAACCCTTCACCTTTATTACTGGCTTTGCTGCCTTGTTGGCCTTTGCCAATAGGTGGCCTGGGAATATGATCACCACGCGAAAATTCTTTATTTCCTGGGTAGGTTAATTCACGTACTCCGCCATAACCGTGCGCAAATCTAGGTTCAGTAATATCTTTTGCAGGGATAGTAACTTTTTCACCTTTGTCGGTGTTGGTAATGCTGCGTTCAGAAATAGCATTAGACACTGCTTTTTTCAACTGTTCTCGATAGCGTTGAATAAAACGGCGGCGATTTACAGCGCTTTTATGCTTATTTTTACGACGGTCAACAAAAGTTGTCATGTTAAGTTATTCCCTAGGATGATTTGCGTACTCGCAAATACCATTCACATAATAATCTAACTTGTTTGGGTGTATAACCTTTAGTAACCATACGCTTAATGAATTCTTCATGTTTTTTCTTTTCTTCGGCAGTACCTTTAGCGTTAAACGAAATAACCGGCAGTAGTTCTTCGGTGTTAGAAAACATTTTCTTTTCGATAACGGTGCGTAATTTTTCATAGCTATGCCAGATTGGATTTTTGCCTTTATTATTAGCACGAGCGCGAAGCACAAAATTAACAATTTCATTACGAAAGTCTTTAGGATTAGTGATCCCTGCAGGTTTCTCTATCTTTTCTAATTCATCATTAAGCGAGCTGCGATTGAATATTTCGCCTGTATCAGGGTCACGATATTCTTGATCTTGGATCCAATAGTCAGCATAGATCACATAGCGGTCAAAGATGTTTTGCCCATATTCAGAATATGATTCTAGATACGCAGTTTGAATTTCTTTACCAATAAATTCCACATAGCGTGGTGTAATAAATTCTTTAATAAATCCAATGTATCTTTCACGAGATTCTGGTGAGAATTGTTCACGATTAATTTGTTGCTCTAGTATATAGAGTAGGTGAACCGGGTTGGCAGCGATTTCTGAATGATCAAAGTTGAATACTCGTGATAAAATTTTAAAAGCAAAGCGCGTTGATAAACCATTCATGCCTTCATCAACACCAGCAAAATCTTTATATTCTTGATATGATTTTGCCTTAGGATCGGTATCTTTTAAGTTTTCACCATCATAAACTCGCATTTTAGAATAAATGCTAGAATTTTCTGGATCTTTTAAACGTGTCAGCACTGAGAATTGTGCCATCATATTTAATGTGTCTGGAGCGCAAGGGGCTTGGGCGAGCGAACTATTCTTTAATAGTTTTTCATAAATTCGAATTTCTTCAGAAATACGTAAGCAATAAGGGACTTTGACAATAAACACACGGTCTAATAAAGCTTCATTTTTCTTATTATTTTTAAATGCTTGCCATTCAGATTCGTTAGAATGCGCCATGATAATACCATCAAAAGGAATCGATGGCATACCTTCTGTACCATTGTAATTACCTTCTTGAGTTGCAGTTAACAATGGATGCAATACTTTTATAGGAGCTTTAAACATTTCAACAAATTCTAGAATCCCTCGGTTCGCTAAGCATAATCCACCAGAGAAGCTATAAGCATCGGGATCACATTGGGCATATTCATCTAATTTGCGAATATCAACTTTACCCACTAAAGAAGAAATATCTTGGTTATTTTCATCGCCAGGCTCAGTTTTAGTAACCGCGACTTGGTGGTAGCGTGATGGATATAATTTTACAACTTTAAATTTGCTGATATCACCATTGTATTCGTGTAAGCGTTTTACTGCCCAGGGTGACATGATAGTTTCAACAAAACGACGTGGAATACCATATTTCTCTTCTAAAATAGGGCCATCTTCTTCTGCGGAAAATAAACCTAATGGTGATTCATACACCGGCGAATCTTTAATAGCATAAAAAGGAATTTTTTCCATAAGCACTTTTAATTTTTCTGCTAATGATGATTTACCGCCACCAACGGGGCCTAATAAGTATAAGATTTGTTTTTTCTCTTCTAAGCCTTGTGCAGCATGGCGTAGAAATGACACGATTTGTTCGATTGCATCTTCCATTCCGTAAAAATCTGAAAAAGCGGCATAACGTGAAATTACACGGTTAGAAAAGATCCGACTGAGGCGGCGATCTTTGCTGGTATCAACAAGTTCTGGTTCACCAATCGCTTGTAATAAACGTTCAGCGGAATTGGCATAAATCAGTGGGTCATTGCGGCAAAGATCTAAATACTCTTGTAATGAGTATTCTTCATGTTTACGTGATTCGTAACGATGTTGAATATCGCTGAAAATATCCATCAGCCCCTCCTTTTGCCCGCTTTCTACTTTAATAATAGTTCATATACTTACTAAGACTGTTTGTGATACAAATGATTCAGATTATTTATCAACCAGCCAAGTTGCAGAATTTTTCATATAAATCATGAAGTTAAATGATTCTACTGAAATGATGGTATAGTAATCAGATGGTATTAGGTGTTGCGTTTTTCACCATCATCTATATAATTTGGCCAATTTAGGAATACCTATTGTGACGACAGACATTATTAACACCTTTGAGCAGTTAGGTGTCACCAAAAATATATTACCTGCTTTAGTAGAATTGGGTTATGAAACTTCGACACCGATCCAGCAACAAAGTATTCCAGCATTATTAGCAGGTAAAAATTTGCTAGCGCAAGCACAAACTGGCACAGGTAAAACAGCAGCTTTCGCATTACCGATTTTATCTCGTTTAACATTATCAGCTTCGCAGCCATATCCACAAGCGTTAATCTTAGCGCCAACTCGTGAACTCGCAATTCAAGTTGCCGAAACTTTTCAAAGTTATGCAAAATATTTATCGGGGTTTCATGTGCTACCGATTTATGGTGGCGCAGATTATCGGCCTCAACTAAAAGCTTTAAAACGTGGAGTGCATGTCGTCGTTGGTACTCCAGGACGAATTATGGATCATTTACGTCGTGGCAGTTTGTCACTCGAAAGCTTAACGACGTTAGTGCTAGATGAAGCTGATGAAATGTTAAGGATGGGTTTTATTAATGATGTTGAGTGGATTTTACAACAAATTCCTCAGCAGTATCAGTTAGCATTATTCTCAGCGACGATGCCAAGTTCAATTCGTAAAGTAGCTGATAAGTATTTAACAGCGCCGATAAAAATTCGTATCGCTGCTAAAACTGCTACTGTTGAATCGATTAAACAATATTATACATTGATTTCACGTCATCATAAATTAGAAGTATTAACTCGTTATTTAGAGATTGAAGATTTTGATGCGACATTAATTTTTACGCGGACAAAAAATGCGAGCACTGAACTTGCTGATAAACTTAAAGCACGTGGCTATGCTGTTGCTGCAATTAATGGTGATATGAGCCAAAACTTGCGTGAACAAGTGATTAAAAGAATGAAAAAACGATCTTTAGATATTGTCGTTGCGACTGATGTTGCAGCACGGGGGCTTGATGTTGAACGTATTAGCCATGTTATTAATTACGATATTCCTCACGATAGTGAATCTTATGTGCATCGCATTGGTCGCACCGGGCGCGCTGGTCGAGAAGGTAAAGCTTTGCTATTAGTAACGTCACGCGAACAACGGATGTTAGCAATGATTGAACGGGCTACAAAACAAAAGATCACGGCGATTAATCCACCATCGATTACCCAAATTAACATTAAACGTCAGCAGACATTTGTCAACGAAGTCTTAGCAGTGTTAGCGAGTAAAACATTGGAGAGTTATCGAGAATTTATCGAAAAAATCAAGCATGAAAGTCAGCGCTCTGAACTTGATATCGCTGCTGCATTGGCAATCTTAGCGCAAAAAGATAAACCATTAGCAGAAGCTAAAGAAGATCCATTATTAGCAGTTAGTAAAGAAAAGCATAAAGAAGAAGGTAAAAAGAGACGTAAAAAATCTACAGGTCGAAAATTTAGTAAAATGGATGAGTTCGAAAAAGGCATGACACGCTGTCGAATTGAAGTTGGACGTGAACATAAATTACAACCGAGTGATGTGGTTGGTGCAATTACAAACATAGCCGGAGTTAGCCGTAAAGTGGTCGGCAAGATTGCAATTTATAATCAATACAGTCTAGTTGATATTGCCGCCAATGTAGTGCAACAAGTGATTGATGCTACTTATCGATGTAAATTGAAAAAACGCCAAATGGCTATAACTCCAGTGAGCCAACAGCAACAGCATAAACATAAGCATGGAAGTAAATCTAAAACTAAGCCCAAATCTAAATCCAAATCCAAATCTAAATCCAAATCTAAATCTAAATCTAAATCTAGATCCTAGCCTAAATTTTATAGTAAAATGGGATAATGCTCTTTTCGAAATAACTAGTATTAGGACTAACCATGGCCAAACAAACTCAGAAAATTACTTATTTAAAAGATTATCAACCATCGAACTATTTAATCGATACCGTTAACTTAAGCTTTAATCTTGATGATGCTCATACCACTGTGCGGGCTGAAGTAGAGCTTTATAAAAATCCTGCGGTTAAAGCTGCAGATAACACCTTAGAATTAGCAGGTGAAGAATTACAATTAAACGATATCAAAATTGATAATAAGCAATTAAGCAATAATGATTATACAGTTGATGCAGAAAAGTTAGTGATTGCAAAGGTTCCAGATAAGTTTACATTATCGCTCGAAACCATTATTAAACCGCAGGACAATACTGCGTTATCAGGTTTATATTTGTCAAACGGAAATTACTGTACGCAATGTGAATCACACGGTTTTCGGCGGATCATTTACTTTTTAGATCGCCCTGATGTCATGTGCAAATTCACCACGACCATTGAAGCAGACAAAACACGTTTTCCGGTTTTATTATCTAATGGTAATTTAATTGATCAGCAAGATGTTAATTCTGAGCGTCATAAAGTTACTTGGCAAGATCCATTTAAAAAACCTGCGTATTTATTTGCATTAGTTGCTGGTAATTTAGAATATCGCCAAGATCACTTCACTACACAATCAGGGCGTAAAGTTGATTTGCGAATTTATGTTGAGCCAGGCAAAGTTTCCAGAACAGCACATGCGATGCAATGTTTACAGCAATCAATGCGCTGGGATGAACAAACTTTTGGTCGCGAATATGATTTAGACATTTTTAATATCGTTGCGGTTAGTGATTTCAACATGGGAGCTATGGAAAATAAAAGCCTAAATATTTTTAATGACAAATATATTTTAGTTGATCCAGTAACAGCAACTGATCAAGATTATGATAATGTGATCACTGTTGTGGGCCATGAATATTTTCACAATTGGACAGGAAACCGAGTGACGTTGCGTGATTGGTTTCAATTGAGTTTAAAAGAAGGTTTGACGGTATTTCGTGAACAACAATTTAAAGGTGATATGACTTCGCATGCTGTTGGGCGAATTGATAATGTAAATAATTTGCGGATCACGCAATTTGCTGAAGATGGTGGCCCCATGTCACATCCAGTTCGACCAGCATCGTATATTGAAATCAATAACTTTTATACTGCTACGGTTTATAGCAAAGGTGCCGAAGTTGTGCGGATGATCAATACCATTTTAGGGCAGCAAGGTTTCCGCAAAGGGATGGATTTATATTTTCAACGTCATGACGGCCAAGCAGTAACATGTGATGATTTTGTGAAAGCGATGGAAGATGCTAATAACATTGACCTTGGTCAATTTAAGCGTTGGTATAGCCAATCAGGCACGCCGCAGTTAACATTAACAACCCAGTATGATGAACAACAACAAATTTATACCGTCACTGTCAAGCAAACATGTCTGCCAACAGCAGATCAAACTGACAAACAAGATCTGCATATCCCTTTAGCAGTGAGTTTATTCACAGCGGAGGGTAAGCAATTAACGGATACTTCGCAAGTGTTAGCAGTAACACAAGCGTCGCAACAATTTAAGTTTGAAAATATAAAACAGCGTCCAATTATTTCAGTATTACGTGATTTTTCTGCACCTGTTAAAGTCATTCATGAAGTTGACATTAATGATTTAGTAACATTAATGATCCATGATACGGATGGTTTCAATCAATGGGAAACTGCGCAGCGTTTAGCGTTAAAAATTATGTTGCCACTGATCAATGACTATCAACAAGGTAAGTCATTAACATTAAATCCAGCTTTTATCAAAGCCTATGCACAAGTGTTAGCAAAAACTTATAGCGATGAGAGTTTACGCGCAAGAGTATTATCCTTACCTAATCAACGCTATTTAGGTGAATGGATGGAAGTGATAGATGTCGATGCTATTTATCACGTTCACCGTTTTGTGCGCGAACAATTAGCAAGCCAATTACAAACACAATGGCAAGCAATTTATGATGAGTATCATCAATCAGCTGCGTATGAATATAATCAGCAAGCTGTTGGTCAGCGCAGTATGAAAAATTTGTGTTTGAGTTATTTGCGTTTGTTGAATTCAGATGAAAGTCGCCAACGTTGTCAGCAGCAATTTAATACGGCTAACAATATGACAGATAAAATTGCAGCATTGGCAACGTTATCACACATTGACCATCCTGCGCGGATCACAGCATTAGAAACATTTTATGAGCAACATCATCAACAACCGTTAGTGTTGAATAAATGGCTTTCGATCCAAGCATCATCAGAATTACCTGATACACTACGTACAGTTGAAAAATTATTGCATGATCCAGTATTTGATATTACAAATCCTAATAAAGTATATGCATTAATCGGGGTATTTTGTCATAATAACCAAGTGCATTTTCATCAGCGCGATGGTGCCGGGTATGCATTTTTAGCCGATCGAGTGCTTGAGTTGGATAAACTTAATCCTCAAGTGGCTGCACGCATGGTATCACCATTAATTCGTTGGCGTGATTACGACGAACAACGCCAACAGTTGATGCAACAACAGTTAGAACGAATTTTACAATTGCCGACGCTATCAAAAGATGTCTATGAACTGGTGCATAAAGGTATGAATGGAAATATTAAGCATAAATAAGGAGTACGACACAATGACTAAGCAACTACGAGCGACCATCATTTGGCTAGTAGGATTATTAGTGGTCTTTAGTGGGTTTAACATTGCTAATGCTGAAAATACCAAACAAGTGCCATTACGAATTAAAGAACAATTTATCGTGCATATATTTTCTAAAATTCGTCGTGTTAATGAAGATATCTTAACACAACGCCGCCATCTGCAAATGTTATACGGAAAGCTACAAAACGGTAAGCCATTATTGCCAAAAGCAACTAGATGGGTTGAGCAACTGGCCAAAGCATATAATGTATCAACACCGGATTTTTTAGCCGATCAGAAAACCTGGCAGGAATTGTTTAATCGAATTAATGTGGTGCCACCATCATTAGTAATTGCTCAAGCTATCTTACAATCTAATTGGGGGCAATCAGCTGATGCACGTCGTAATAATGATTTTTTTGGTATGGCGCATCGTGATGAAGGTTGTGGAATTGATAAGGTGACGAAATATTATCAACAACAAGATACACATAAACATGAACAGAATGCTACAGTGCGTTTTCGCTCAACTTTAGCCGCAGTTAAAGATTATATAGATAGCGTGAATACTAATGACTATTATGTCGATTTGCGGCGCTTACGTGCCCAAGCTTTGCAAAACAAACAAATGATTTCTGGGATTAATTTGGCAGCTGGCTTAAAACATTGTGCAGTACATGGTAAGAAATACGTCGGGCAAATTCAAAATATTATTCGACAATACAATTTAACGAAATACGACCAACGCTTACAAGAGCTAGTTAAGCATAAACATCATTGGTGGTATTTTTAATATTGTTAAAGCAATGGTTTCTTGAGGTGTTGTTCTAAAATCTTCAATGGTGATTTTTGTGGATCACACATAGCGTTAACAGGAAGATAAAATGTTTGCTCTAAAGCAAATTGACCTCGATGAACAGCATGAGAGGCAACATCAGTAAATACAATCCACGAACTCCCAGCGGCAAATCCCACTTGTTCTTGAGCGACGTTTTGTTGGTATTCTCTATCTTGTTTCATTTGATTGTGAATGCGCAACATATAATGATCATATAAACTGCGATAACTATGCGTGTATTGACTCCAATACATCAAATGACGAGTTAAAGGAATGGGTGGAGAAACTTTTGTTAAAAAATATTTAACAACATTCTCAAACTTTTCCCCTAAGCGCCATAACCGTGGTTGTTGTTGTGGATTGATATTAGAAAAAACCCGCAAGATGCGTCGATCACGCATTGGAGTTGATGGAAAAGCATCAATATGCAAACGAGTGTCATCTTTGCGTGGCGATGCTGGCTTACGCCCAGCAATTTCTGCCGGTCGAAAACTGGTACGTCCGATACTAATATGGTTGCTGTATTCTGGCATTAAAGTATTAATGAGTTCAGTCGCATAAGTTGCATAGCGCTGCATTAATTGTTGCAGTAAAGCTTGTCGATGTTGATTTTTGTTAAAACCGGATAATCGTTGTGTTGGGGGGGAGTAACTGACATTTTTACGATTAGCCGCTAATACATTAGGGTCCATGACTGCTTGTTCTTCAAGCTTAATCGGGAAATCATGCTTGGGAAAATAAAGCACTTGCCCTGATTCTAAATGCTCGATAGGTTTTTCGCTGAAGTCATTAAAGGTTATGATCCGCTGCATGGTTATTTCAACTCAGTGTTATTAATAAAATGTTTGTTAATTTATCATATTTTGTAAGCATATGTGAGAACTATTCACTATTAAAAATACCAATAAATTAGTTTTAATCATTGTCATTGCGAGCGTAGCGAAGCAATCCAGGATCAGAGTAATATAGGCTTTCTGGATTGCTTCGTCGTTGTACTCCTCGCAATGACGACGTTATTAAGTTGGTATTTTTAAGTACGAGTATAACTACAACAGCCCAATCAATTCATCCGCATGCTGTAATTCATAATCAGCTTGCCAACTGCTAGGATCACTATCATTGTTAAGGTAACCATATAATGCTAATGCCGTTAGCATTCCGGCGCGCTTGCCAGCCAGAATATCACTTTGTGAATCACCGACATAAACACAATGTTGTGGCGCACTGCTAATTAACTCACAAGCATATAATAAGGGTGCTGGATCAGGTTTTTGTTGTTCAATAGTATCAGCACAAACTAAGCAAGCGGCACGTTCATATAAGTTTAATTGTTGTAATAAAGGTTTAGCGAAGCAAGATTGTTTGCTGGTTACTATGCCCCATTGCATTTGCCGAGTTTCAATAAAATTTAATAAGGTTAAAATGCCGGGAAATGGTTTGGTTTTATGGCAAAGGTTATTAGCGTAATATTGCATGAACTGTTGGCGGTAGAGTGGATAGTTGGTATGAGATTCATCGATGTTGATCCCTAACTCAATTAAGCCTGCAGCACCTTTAGAAATTACTTGGCGAATTTGCGGCAATGCCAACGAAGTGAAACCGTATTTTTGTAACACTTTATTTAAGGCATTTCCTAGATCTTCGGCGGTATCTAACAAGGTGCCGTCTAGGTCAAATAAAATAGTATTAATCGATGTTGAATTCATTGGCAATGCACTATGTAATTAACACTAACATCAGTTGTTAGTGAAAAAGTTTTATTAAATGGGTGATAGTCAATACCCGCCATATCGTTAACATGTAAATTAACCTGACGTAACCAGCGAGATAATTCTGCTGGACGAATAAATTTAGCGTATTCATGCGTACCTTTTGGTAGTAAACGTAAAATATATTCGGCACCAATAATTGCTTTAACAAATGCTTTAGGATTGCGATTAATTGTTGATAAAAATAAATGGCCATTAGGTTTTAATAATTGTTGGCATGCCGTGATCACCGATAGCGGATCAGGAACATGTTCTAACATTTCCATGCAAGTGATCACTTCAAAGTGATGTGGTTGTTGTGCGGCTAATTCTTCAATTGTCGTCATTTGATAGTTGATATTGAGATTAGCATGCTTGGCATGGTTTTTAGCGACTTTGATCACATCAGGTGCGATATCAATTCCTGAAGCGTTCGCTCCTGCTCTTGCCAAACTTTCTGTTAAAATACCGCCGCCACAGCCTACATCTAGCACGTTTTTTCCGTATAATGTGACTCGGCTTTGGATAAACTGTAAGCGTAATGGATTGATGGCATGCAATGTATGGAATTCGCCTGACGGCTCCCACCAGCGATCAGCGAGCTGGTTAAATTTCTGTTGTTCTGCTGCATCAATATTTGCCATAATGATCATGCTAATTTAGCGGTTAAAAACTAAAGCTGACGATAGCGAATTGGAGATGAGAATGCAACCATTAACCAAAGAATTGATCGAGCAAGCTATTGCTAAATATATTGATCCATATTTGGGGGTCGATTTACTCACGGCGAAAATGATCAAGGATATCAATATTGATGGCGCTAACATTACTATTATAGTTAATTTAGGTTACCCATTCGCAGGCTATGAGCGAGAATTGAAGGCAGCTATTACTAAGCCAGTGATGGCACTGGCTGGGGTTGATAAGGTTACGCTTAAATTAGGATGTGATATTGTTGCGCATACAGTGCAGCAAGGGATTAAACTTATTCCACAAGTTAAAAATATGATTGCCGTGGCTTCAGGTAAAGGTGGTGTGGGCAAGTCGACCACCGCCGTAAATTTAGCATTAGCATTACAAGCTGAAGGCGCTAAGGTTGGTATTCTCGATGCAGATATTTATGGTCCTAATCAACCACAAATGCTAGGTAGCCAACAGAAACCAGAAAGTAAAGATGGTAAAATTTTAGAGCCTGTCATGTGTCATGGCTTGCAAACCATGTCGATTGGTTATTTGATCGATCAGAACACGGCAATGATTTGGCGTGGGCCGATGGTGACCACGGCGTTACAACAATTATTAAACGAAACTCGGTGGCATGATTTAGATTATTTAATTATTGATTTGCCACCAGGTACCGGTGATATACAATTAACATTGGCGCAGAAAATTCCGGTAAGTGGCGCAGTGATTGTAACCACGCCACAAGACGTTGCTTTATTAGATGCAAAAAAAGCGTTAGCTATGTTTGGCAAAGTACGCGTGCCGGTGCTTGGTGTCATTGAAAATATGAGTACACATATTTGTTCGCAATGCGGTCATCAAGAACCCATTTTTGGCGAAGGTGGTGGCAAACGTTTTGCTAAGGAATTCGCAGTGGATTTACTAGGCGCACTGCCTTTAGAGATCAGCATCCGCCAGCAAGCTGATCTTGGCAAACCTACAGTAGTGGCAACGCCCGATGGTGATATTGCAAAAATATATCGTGACATTGCCCGCAGACTTGCGGCAAAATTGTCGCTCAAAGCAAAAGATTATGCGCACAAATTTCCGAACATTGTGATTGAGAATGATTAATGCGCTGTCATTGTGAGAACCTAGAATACTAACGAAAGAGGTGAAATGATCACACTACATTGTCATTGCGAGGAGTGAGACGACGAAACGGGTGCAGTGATCATGTTACATCGTCATTGCGAGGAGTGAGACGACGAAACGGGTGCAGTGATCATATTACATCGTCATTGCGAGGAGTGAAACGACGAAGCAATCCAGGAAGTTTTTAATTAGTTTTAATTTAATAAGTTTATAGGAGTTAATAATAATGAGCATAAAATCAGATCGGTGGATCCAACAAATGGCAGAGTCTCATGGCATGATTGAGCCTTTTCAAGCAGGCCAAGTGCGTGAAGGCACTCAAGGTCGGATCATTTCCTACGGAACGTCAAGTTATGGTTATGACGTGCGTTGTGCCGATGAATTTAAAATTTTTACTAATATCAATTCCGCCATTGTTGATCCGAAAAATTTTGCCGAAGATAGTTTCGTCGATTTACAGACAGATGTTTGTATCATTCCACCGAATTCGTTTGCTTTAGCCCGCACAGTGGAATATTTTCGTATTCCCCGTAATGTAATGACTATTTGTTTAGGCAAATCAACGTATGCACGTTGTGGGATCATTGTTAACGTCACGCCATTAGAGCCTGAATGGGAAGGTCACGTGACCTTAGAATTTTCTAACACCACACCATTGCCTGCAAAGATTTATGCAAATGAAGGTGTTGCACAAATGTTATTTCTAGAGTCAGATGAAGTGTGCCAAACATCATATAAAGATCGCGGTGGCAAGTATCAAGGACAACGTGGTGTAACATTACCGAAGACATAACCACATGGCTATCAATTTAGATCGTGCTCGTATCATCGACGAAAATTTTAGCAAGCAAGTATCGACAGGAAAATTGCCGTCAGCGCACAGTTTGATCACGCCAACACAAGCAAACCTAGCTAAGAATGCATTGCTTGATTTGTTTGATTCTCAATTAGTAAGTCGCCACCTCGATTTATATGCCCGAATTTTAAAAGCGCGCAACTTAGGGTTTTATACCATTGGCAGCAGTGGTCATGAAGGTAATGCAGCATTAGGTAAAGTGTTTCGTTACACCGACATGGCATTTTTACATTATCGCAGTGGTGCTTTCATGGTGCAACGTGCGAAACAAGTTGCTGACATTAATATAATTAACGATACGTTATTAGCATTAATGGCTGCGAAAGCTGATCCGATCGCCAGTGGTCGACATAAAGTATTTGGTAATAAAAAATTATTTGTGCCACCGCAAACCAGTACCATTGCTTCACATTTACCGAAAGCCATCGGTGCTGCGATATCAATTCCTAAAGCAAAAGCGTTAGGAGTGAATGCAGACATGCCGGATGATAGTGTGATTTTAGCAAGTTTTGGCGATGGTTCGGTTAATCATGCGACTGCACAGACAGCATTTAACACGGCGCAATGGCTGACCTATTCTCATGTACCGTTACCAATAGTGTTTGTTTGTGAAGATAATGGCTTAGGCATTTCCGTGCAAACGCCACCGCATTGGATCACTGACACCATTAAACCACGGCCGCATTTACATTATGTATTAGCCGATGGTTTAAATCTTGCTGATGTTTATCAGGCAGCACAACAAGCTGTGGCTATCGCGCGTGAAAAACTAATACCAGTGTTTTTACACATGAAATGTGTGCGCTTAATGGGGCATGCGGGTTCAGATGTTGAAGATGTATATTTATCCACAACAGAAATTGCCCAGCATGAAGCCGATGATCCATTGTTACATACGGCGAGAATAATCTTAGAAAATAACTGGCTATCAGCCAACGATATTATTAAACGCTATGAACAGGTGCGCGCACAAGTTGTTAGCACCGCTAATGATCTTATACCGCAAGTGCAATTACGTAATGCTACTGATATTATGGCAGCGATCATTCCACCGCCGACAACGCAAGAATCTAAACCATTACCAACACAAGCACAACGGCAACAATGTTTTGCTGAGCATTATAAACAAATTAGTAAACCGCGTAACTTAGCACAAATGCTCAATATCGCGTTAACCGATTTATTATTGCAGTATGATAATGCAGTGGTGTTTGGCGAAGATGTTGCGCAAAAAGGTGGAGTTTATCATGTGACTGCAGATTTATATGCACGCTTTCGCTCGCGCCGAGTGTTTAATGCTATTCTCGATGAACAAGCAATTTTAGGCGCTGCAATTGGTTTAGCACATAATGGCTTTATTCCCATTCCGGAGATCCAATATTTAGCTTATGTGCATAATGCTATTGATCAAATTCGTGGTGAAGCGGCAACTTTATCATTTTTTAGTAATGGACAATTCACTAATCCCATGGTGATCCGTATTCCTGGCATGGCATATCAACAAGGTTTTGGCGGTCATTTTCATAATGATAATTCGTTAGCTGCATTGCGCGATATTCCGGGGATCATAATTGCATTACCTTCAAATGGTTTAGATGCTGTGAAAATGTTACGTCATTGTATGCAACTTGCTTATCATCAACAGCGTGTCATTATTTTTATTGAGCCGATCGCATTATATATGACAAAAGATTTACATAAGCCAGGCGATCAATTATGGTTGCAACATTATCCAGAATTAACAGCCGACATTAAATTAGGTGAAATAGGCGTTTATTATAGTTATGATGAACATGACGATAACAATGTGGTTGCCATTGTCACCTATGGTAATGGTTATTATCTCGCGCGCCAAGCAGCTGACATATTAAAAACACAACATCAAATTGCAGTAAAGATTATTGATTTACGTTGGCTGGCACCACTACCGCAACAAGCGTTATTAGCACAATTGCAAAATATTGATAAGATTTTAATTGTTGATGAAGGTCGTAAAACGGGTTCGATCAGTGAATCGTTGCTAACAATGTTTGTTAATCATCTACAACCACTACCGACAATCAAATGTTTAACGGGTGCAGACAGTTTTATTACGTTAGGCAATTCCTGGCAATGTTTGTTGCCAGATAAAACCGCTATTGTTGAAGCAATTAAACATATTATTGCTTAACGCCCAACGTCAGCACTTCATGGCCAGTCGTGGTGACCAATACGGTATGTTCCCATTGTGCGGATAGTTTGCGATCACGGGTGACGACTGTCCAGCCATCATTTAATAATCTAACATGACGTTTACCGGCGTTGACCATTGGCTCGATGGTAAATGTCATGCCGGGTTCTAAGGCAATGCCAGTGCCAGCGCGACCATAATGTAAAACTTGTGGATCTTCATGAAATTCAGTGCCGATCCCATGACCGCAATATTCGCGTACCACAGACAAATGATGTTTCTCTGCATATTGTTGAATGGCATAGCCAATATCGCCGAGCTTAACCCCAGGCTTAACCATGTTGATCCCAAGTTCCATAGATTCTTTAGCGACTCGGGTAACTAATTGTGCTACGCCAGAGATTTTACCAATGGTGAACATACGGCTAGTGTCACCATGATAACCATCTTTGATCACCGTTACATCGATATTAAGAATGTCACCATCTTTCAATTTGCGGTCATCAGGAATACCATGACATACCACATGATTAATTGACGTACAGATTGACTTAGGGTAGCCCTTATAATTTAGTGGTGCAGGGATTGCTTGTTGTTCTTCAACAATGTAACGATGACAGATATCATTCAATTCAAGCGTGGTTATGCCAGCTTGCACATGTGAGCTGATCATGTCCAGGACATCGGCGGCTAAACGTCCTGCGACTCGCATTTTTTCAATTTCTGCCGGGGTTTTAATAGTAATAGTCATGTTTTCTCACTAGCTGATTGTTGTTTGCTCTGATCTATGATATAAAGCTCAGCGCAAATAAGCAATTTTGGGAGTGTATGTGCACTCCTCAACGTCGCACACCCGTCGACACATGATTTAGGGTGCTTGGCTACATAGAGTTGGTTGAGTTTAAATCATGGGACAGGTGGAGGTTTAACCCAAATTAGGAGCATACTAATGCCACAAGCTACAACTATGCGTGATCTGCTGCAAGCAGGCGTGCATTTCGGCCATCAAACCCGTTACTGGGACCCTAAAATGGCGCCATATATCTATGGTTCGCGCGATAAAATCCATATCATCAATCTTGAAGAAACGCTGCCAATGTTTAACGTGGCGATGGATTTCGTGCGTAAGATCGCTAGCCACAAAGGTAAAATCTTGTTTACTGGCACCAAGCGTGCAGCACGCGATATTATTCGTGAACAAGCTATTCGCTGTGGCATGCCCTATGTTGACCATCGTTGGTTAGGTGGCATGCTAACAAACTACAAAACCGTGCGCCAATCTATCAAACGCTTAAAAGAGCTTGAAAAGATGATTGCAGAGGGCATGTTAGATAAGCTCACTAAAAAAGAAGCGCTAACATTATCAAGAGAGCGCGATAAGCTAGAGTTGAGCTTAGGCGGTATTAAAAATATGGGTAGTTTGCCAGATGCATTGCTTGTTATCGATGTTAACTTTGAAAAAATCGCCGTTAGCGAAGCTAATAAATTACGTATTCCAGTGATTGGTGTCGTTGACACCAATAGCAGCCCGGATGGGGTTGATTATGTTATTCCAGGCAATGATGATGCCCGGCGTGCAATTCGTCTTTATGCACAAACGGTCGCTGATCTTATTCTTGAAGCACGCGCGAGTTCTGAGGCTCAAGCCAATGTGAAAGAAGAATTTGTTGAAGTGCAAAATAATTCGCAAAATGAAAATGCGGCAGAGCAATAGAGAGGGGTAACAAAGTTAATGGATATTACAGCAGCACAAGTTAAAGAATTACGTGAGCGTACTGGCGCAGGCATGATGGCATGTAAGAAAGCGTTAATCGCAAGTCAAGGTGATATTGAGCAAGCCATTGTTGACATGCGTAAGTCAGGCGCAGCAAAAGCTGCCGCTAAAAAGGCAGGGCGAATTGCCAGTGAAGGTATCGTAGTCTGTGCCCAGCAAGGCAACGAAGCAGTATTATTAGAAGTGAATTGTGAGACTGACTTTGTCGGTCGCAATGAAGACTTTGTCAACTTTGCTAAGCAAGTTGCTAATGCTGCGTTAATCGCAAAAGTTGGTGATATCGAAAAATTGGCAAGTTTATCTTTAGGTGATGCAGCTAAACAAAGTATTGAAGAAGTACGCCAAGAAATAGTTGCTAAGCTCGGTGAAAATATCAATCTACGTCGAGTTACATATGTTGCAGGCAAAGGTGAATTAGCAACCTATATCCATAGTGGACGTATTGGTGTCATTGTCGATGTGGAAGGTGGTGATGCTGATTTAGCGCGCGATATTGCTATGCATGTTGCAGCAAACAGTCCCGTAGTGATTACGCCTGATGAAGTGCCGTCAGCGTTAGTGGAAAAAGAACAAGACATTTTTCGCGCGCAAGCCCAAGCAAGTGGTAAGCCGGCTGAAATTATCGAGAAAATGATCGCTGGACGAGTGAAGAAATTTGTTAATGAAGTTAGCCTATTGGGTCAAGCATTTGTGCGTGATCCAGCAAAATCCGTTGCCGAAATATTAACTACTGCGAAAGCAAAAGTCGTACAGTTTACGCGGTTTGAAGTTGGTGAAGGCATTGAGAAAAAAGCTGATGATTTTGTTGCAGAGGTAATGGCACAAGCCCGTGGCGAATAGCGAGGATGCCGATGGACACAACAACGCAAAAAGTAGTCTATAAAAGGATTTTACTGAAATTAAGTGGCGAAGCATTATTAGGCCAAGATTCATTTGGTATTAACAATAATGAGTTGGCACAGCTTGCTACCCAGATTGTGAAAGTTGCTAAGCTTGGTGTGCAGGTTGGTATCGTCATAGGTGGTGGCAATTTGTTTCGCGGGGCAACGTTAACTAACGGTATCGTATCGCGGATCACAGCTGA
>JANQRR010000005.1 GCA_028284465.1 Gammaproteobacteria bacterium
TTTTATTGTACTTAGGTATATTTTTTCTATTAGTCGTTATTTTCTTGTTTAAAGAAACGCAACACCAAAAAAATTTAATGGCTATGAAACTCAAGCCAATGATTAATAATTACTATAATTTACTCACTAATAAAATGTACTTAAATTATTGTCTTGTTAGCACATTTTCGTATGGCGCTCTATTTAGTGTATATGCGTTATCACCATTATTTATACTGCAGAAATTTGGTTTTGGGCTATTAACATTTGGAGTCTTAATTGCGTTAAATTCTATAGCTATAATATTAACGGCATTAATTATTCCTCGACTTAGTAAGCGTGTAGGATTGGATCGGATTTTATTGGTTGGTGCCAGCATAATTTCTCTGGGCGGCATGAGCATGTGGTTATCTAATCAATTTTTAATAAATTCCATTTATACATTCATGATCCCAATGTTTGTTACTACTTTAGGTGTTGGCATGATCAGGCCAACAGCGAGTGGTGGAGCAATGAGTGTTATTCCATCTAGCATAGCAGGTTCTGCTGCGGCTGGATTTAGCTTTACTTCTTTTATTGGTGGAGCATTTTCTACATTGTTTGCTGCAGTGTTCATACATCAGATTAATACGCTTGGCATTTTTATTATAGTATTTGGCTTGAGTGCGTGTATGATAATTGCTAAGGTTCTTATAAAAAATATAAATAATGCAGATTTAACATTATTGACTTAACGCTCTGGAAAGTATGTTCGACCTCCTGTCATTGGTTTTGGCACACCGGTGGTGCCTGGCATGCTCAATGGTTTATTTTGTAAGCTTCTAACAGCAAGATATGCAAAAATTTGTGCTTCCATTGCTTGGCTATTCCAACCAATTTGATCAGCTAAATAGATCTGCACTTGCTTGCCACATTTACGTTGTAATCGATGTTTGAATTGTTGAAAAATAACTGGGTTTTGCCAGCCACCACCAGCTAGTACCCAATGAGTTGGCACAGCCATATTTTCAAGTAGATCAATACTATTAATAATAGACTCTGCAGTAAATACAGCTAACGTTGCACAAGCATCTTCGATTGTTAATGAGCCAAGTTCATCAATGAGTTTTATATCGCCATAATCAAGCGATTTTGGCGGTAATGTAGCAAAATAATTTTCATTATTTTTAACAATTGCTTTACTATATAATGCGTGCAACACGGTTTCATTGATCTTACCTTTGTTACCATATTTGCCATCAGCATCCATGCTTTCAGCACCTTGAGTACGTTGGCGGATCAAGCTATCAATTAAAGCGTTGCCAGGCCCCGTATCAAAACCTATTAAATCAAACTCATTATCGTTAGTAATGAAAGTTACATTAGCAATACCGCCACAATTTACTACTGCTAAGGGTATTTTATTATCCCTTACAGCCAATGCTTGATGATACAAAGGTGCAAATGGTGCACCTTGTCCGCCAGCAGCAACATCTTGGCTACGAAAGTCATTAACCACATGAATATTTAAGCAGTTAGCTAATGCTTGGCCGTCACCAAGAATAATAGAAATACCTTTGTCTGGCTGATGATACATCGCTTGGCCATGGTAACCAATCACATCAATTTGAGAAGCTTTATAATTAGTTTGTTTTAATAATTTCGTAACCACATCAGCATGTAATTGTGTTGATTGTTGAATGATATCAACTAATGACAATGAATGCGTAGAAAATTGCTCATCGAGTTTAGCTGTTGTTATTTTAAGTTGCGTCATTAAATAATCTTTAAGCGCTGCCTGAGTACAGTATTGCTCAGCTGCTTGCAGATCACCGTGATGAATTTTGATAGCAAACTCAGCAGCTTTTAATAAAATTTTGAAGCTAGGATCATAATGAATTGAGGTATGGCCCAATTCAATTATATTTCCAGGGTTACCATCAGTTTCCAAGATTGCAGCATCAATCCCATCCATCGAAGTGCCGCTCATTAAACCTATACTGATCATATTAGTTTTCTCATACTATTGTTAATTTTTATTATACTTTATCTTATGTCATATATGGTTAATTTCTCACGAGCTGAGCTGAGTATATCTTAAGCAATATAAACTTAGATGGGCTAAAATATGAGGGTAATAAAGAAGCACCCCACCAAGATCTATAAAGCATAAGGATATGCTTTATAGATTTCTTATTGCTGAGCGGCGGTTTCACAACTTTCTCCAGGCAATTCAGTTAAACCTAGAGCTTTCATCATGCTATTAGCACCAATATGAAATTGTCCTGGAGTTGCTGCTGACCAGATCATAGTCTTACAGCTTTTAGGATCACAGTTGCCACCCATCGTGAAATATTTGCCAGTGCGATTAATTTTACAACTGCAAACTGCTTTATCAGGATTATTGGGATCTACGATACAAGGCATGTTTAAGCAATTTGTCCATGGAGTTCCACTCGGGCAAATCAAACCTTTTTTATAAGATAATTCCTTGAGTGAAAACGTTGACACAATTTGCTGCTCACCATGCTTACCGGTGCTTGGTTTACGTTGATCACAGGGCACGGTACCAAATGATTTTCCAGTTTCAACTTTACAAAAACACAATGCTTTATTATCACTGCCAGGAATTTCCAGGCATGGCGCAGAAGTACATAGCGCATACTTTTGCTCACAAACAATCCCTGTTTGGGCATAACTTAACATTGGAAATAACAAAAAAAAGCCAATCCCTAAATATCTATAGATAATATTCATCATCCCTAACCTCAATAATTGTAACTCGGTATAATTAGTATAAGGTATTTGCTTTTTTCTATCTAGCGAGGCAAAAAAATTGGTAAGCCACTGCACCCCATTACATTAGTGACTTACCATAAAAGTATATGCTTAAGTAAATGGAATTAGGACGAACTATTTTTATTAACTAAAAAATACCGTAAAATGATTGAACTGACAATACAGTATAAATACGTAGTTCTAGGAAATTATGAACATTTTTATAATTAAAGATATTTGCACATGCAACAGCAAATGATTGTTAAAGTAATGGTTTTTAATTATATTGTTAATATAAATAGACTATATTTCATTGCAATAATAACTAAAAATTAGTTAACTTTATAGAACCGATGAAACACTTAAAGGTAGTATTATGACAAAATTGTTCCAATATTCACATTTTTTAGCAGTCACCCATGGTGCTTATGATGGTGAATTAACGATTGAAGAATTAAAAAATCATGGAAACTATGGTTTAGGAACATTTAATGCACTTGATGGTGAGTTAGTTGTAATTGATGGTCATTATTATCACTGCTCTGGTGGTAAAGTTCGTCAAGCTAATGCGGCTGAATTACTGCCGTGGGCTGCTGTTGCTAATTATCAATTAACCAAACCCACTCAACTAATTAATATATTAAATATGGATCATTTAACCCAAAAATTACATACATTATTTCCTTCACTAAATTTTCCATATCTTATTTATATTAATGCAAAATGTAACAATATCACTTTAGGCAGCGTACCAAAACAAACTAAACCATATCGCCCTATTGCTGACATTATTGATTCAAGCATTGCAATAGATACAGGGAATATTCAAGCTAAACTTGTCGGTTTTTATGCGCCTGATTATATGTTTCCATTAAAATCATCAGGTTTACATTTACATTTTGTTGATGAAGATTATTCAGTAGGCGGTCATGTTTTAGAATTATCACTGGCAAAAGCAGAGTTATACTTTACGCCACTGACTTCTTTTGAGATTAAGTTGCCAAATAATGATTTTTATAAAAACGTATCATTGCCACTACCTAAGCAAGATGAAAAACTACCAGAATTTGTTGATCGGTTAGAATAATATTTTAATTTAATATTGTTTCTGGCAATTATTTACGGGGCTTGCAGTTAAACCAATATATTCTATTAAAGCTTTTTGCACACTGTGAATGTGTTCTGATGATGCGCCAGACCAAATCGTTGTAGCGCAAGTTTCAGTTTTACAATTACCGCCGCGGGTTTGAAAAGTGCCGCTGTGCTTAAGGTCACAACTACAAAAAGCACGCTTAGGATTGTTTGGGTCAATAAGGCAATGTTTATTTAAACAATCAGCCCAAGCATTGCCACTGGCACAAGTCATGAGTGGATTTGCGCTTATTTCAGCAATTGAATACGTTGCTGTAACAATCATTTGTCCATTATTATTAATTTTAGGTTTGCGAGCATCACAATCAGCTTTTCCAGCAGAATAGCCAATCAAGACTTTGCAATCACATAAAACTTTTTTTGTGTTATTAGCTAATGTTTGACATTTTGCCGAATCACACAATGCAAACTTTTGGTGACAGATAACATTGCCATCTGCTGTTATCCACGGCATTAATAAAATGGCAATAATTATAATAAATTTGCTTCCATTCATCTTTTATTCCTTAATGTTATTTATAATGGTAATGAATCTTCAATTTTTAAATCTGCTGGTGTTGGGCAGCGTTTCAGCGGAATTGAATCTAGTCCCATTTGTTTGGATAATGATGTTTGTGCCGCATTAATATCTTGAGACGACAATCCTGACCATAAAGCATTGCTGCATGCATTTAATTTACAATGTCCACCTTGGGTTTGAAATGTACCTTTATGCATGATCTGACAAACACAATGAGCAATGCTGGGTGATTGCAAATTGATGGTGCATAGCGTATTTAAACAGTAAGCCCATGGTATAGGAGCAGTACATGTCATGATTGGATTAGTTTCCATTTCAGCAAATGAATAAGCCACCATTAAGATTTTTTGACCTTGAGCATTGGTCATAACTTTGCGTTTATCACAAGGTTGATTGCCAGTAGAATAACCATATTTTGTTATGCAAGTACAACGCGCTTTACCTGGATCAGTTGGGATAGGCGTGCATTTAGCATGCGCACATAACACATAAGGCTGCAGACAAACATACCATTGTTTATTGCTGGTTTTATCGCTTGTTGCTTGCTGTTCGGCAAAACCTATTGGGGAAATAAATACACTACATAATAATAAACTTAAACCAAGCAATTTAGCATATATCTTAAACATGTCCAGCTCCATGAACTACGGTAATAATTCTCCATATTACACTGAAGTTTTTGCCAAGCCTATATTCTCGCGTTAAAATGATATATCAACAACATATTATTGAGATTATCATAAAAAATATGCAGCAAAAATCTGGTTTTCACTATTTTATGCAAGGCTTCTCTTTAATTAGCAAAGCTAAATTGCGGCGCTATGTTGTGCTCCCGCTATTATGTAATATTATATTATTCATCGGTTTGCTTTATTTAACGATCCATTGGATTCAAGTAGCAACAGGCTGGATCACGAGCACCCTGCCCCATTGGTTAGATTGGTTAAGTTGGTTGCTATGGCCAATATTTCTAATTGCATTCATTTTAGTGCTGTATTATACATTCACACTGATAGCTAATTTAATTGCTACACCATTTAATGCCATTCTTTCTGAAAAAACTCAACTTTATTTGACTGGTAAAGAATTAGAAAGCAGTTCATTCTGGCAGTTAGTAACACGTGAAGCCCCGAGGAATATTAAGCGTCAGGTTAGGATGCTACTTTACTATATCCCTCGCGCGGTGGTTGCATTATTACTATTTGTGATCCCAGGCGTGCAAGCAATTGCGCCTATTACTTGGTTTTTATTTGGTGCTTGGATGATGACCGTGCAATATGTTGATTATCCGATGGATAACAATCGAGTGCCTTTTAAACAAATGCGTAAAGAATTAATGGGGAAATTTGGTTTAAGCATGAGCTTTGGGACTGCTGTGACTATAGCCACTATGATCCCCGTTGTGAATTTTATCGTTATGCCAGTAGCAGTTATCGGTGCTACCGCTTTATGGGCTGATTATTATAACAAGTGAACAGATCGATAATTGATCCTTCCTATAACAATTGGTAAAATCTCTTGCTCTTGTGGGGCCGTAGCTCAGCAGGGAGAGCGTCGCGTTCGCAATGCGAAGGTCGGGAGTTCGATCCTCCTCGGCTCCACCAATATTATAAAAAAAGCCGCCTAATTATTTTCAGGATAACGCACTGCAAGCACATCACAAGGGCTGCCATGAACAATGGCGCTTGCTGATGAACCTAGTAATATTGATAAACCATGTTGTCCATGACTGCCAACGACGATCAAATCGACCTTTAACTCTTTAGCAACGTTAATTACTTGTGCTTTTACTGAGCCAAATTCAACTCGTTGATCGGCCTTGCCAACCTGAAGTTCTTGGCCTAATTTCGCCATAGCTTGTTCTGCCCTATCAATAAATGGACTACCATATTCATCAGCCCCAGGGTAGCCATAGGCAGGAATGGGTTCTATGCAATGCACCAACGTTAATTTAGCTGCAAATTGTTTAACTAATTGTTTAACTTTATCAACTAAGAAATGATGGCTTTCAATAAGATCGGTGGCAAACAAAATATGCTTATACGCACTCATAATTTAGTTCCCTCTATAAATGTACTTTTTCCTTGATTGATTTAGGTTTTATTTTAGCTTGTTGTACTGCCCCACGAACGTAAAGCTCGTAAGTGTATTCACCTAAAGAATTTTCCATTTCTGCTTTAAATGCCTGATAGGCAGCGCTTTGCTTTGGTTCTATATTACCATCATCCACAGCAAATACTTCGACGACAGCATAACCATTAGGTAAACCAATCCCCGCAATAGGTAAATGCTTTACAGACTTTGGCTTAGGTAATTTAAACGCGGCAGCAAGAATTGCTTGAGGCAGTGAATCCGCATGTGCCGTTATCTTATCTTTAACTTGCCATTTCATTTGAAATTGTTTAGCGATCGCTTGTCGATCTTTGCCTGTACGCAAAAGCGCAATGATATGTTTGCCAAACTTTTGTGTATCAGCTTGTGCTTGCTTATTTTTAAGTTTTGTTAAAATCTGTTTTTTAACCTCAGCAAACACTTTTGGTTTAGCCACAATATGTTGTTTAATGCGCAATACCACAACGGTTCCTGGTGCTAATGTAAGCATGTCACTATTATTTTTTTGTTTTAAAATGTTATCACTGAAAGCTGTAGTAAGTACTTTTTGGTTTTTCGTTAACGCTTCAGTATTGCCTTTACGAGTAAATAAACCCGTAGTGTAAATGGTTAAGCCTAACGCTTTTGCTGCAGGTTTCAAACTGTTGGGATTTGAAAAAGTCAAATTTGCCAATTGATCACTTTGATCTGCAAACATTTGTTCGGCTTTTTGTTCTGCTAGTGCTTGTTTAACTTTATCTGCAACTTTGGCAAAAGGAATGCGACGAGTTGGCTCAACTGCTAGCACTTTTAGCACTTCATAACCTTTTGTCGTTTTGATCGGTTGTGACAATTCTCCTACTTGCAGCTCATTAATCGTTTGGGTTAATTGCGGCCCTAACTCTGTCGTAGTTACCCAATGTTCATTAGCTTGTTTAAACGCCGTAGTTGCTGCTTTATTAAGTTGTTGTTGATTAGGCTTTTTAGCGAACATGATACGTTTGATCTGCCAACGTTTAGGCGTTGAAAAATTATCGATATTACTTTGATAATAATCATGTAATTCCTTAGACGTTAGCGATATTTTTTTCTTAAGCTCATTGACGGACAATAATAAATATTTGACGCTAACTTGCTCTGGCTTCATAAACGCAGTTATATTTTGTTGATAGTATTTTTTAAGCGCTTCATCAGCAAATTTAATATTATCAAGATAGCGTTTACGTGGAATAATAAGGTAAGCAATACTACGGCGTTGATCAATTAATTTGAATGCATCATTAATTTCATTAGGTAATACAAATGACGTTGCTGTGATCCCAACATGTACTTGATTGATCAATAAACTCGTGCGGATCGTCGCAAAAAATTCTTGTTCACTATAAAGCAGCGAGCTTAAAATGCTTTTAAAGCGGTTTATGGAAAATTCACCATCTTGCTGAAAAGCTGGCATTTGCTGGATAAACATATCAATTTGTTGGGGGCTTATGCGAAAATTCTCATGATAGGCAGCATCTGACAACACTTGTTTAATCACAGTTTGGCGTATAGCTTGGGCTTTCAGCTGAGTCTCTAGAATGCGGGTCATAGCGAAATGAGAGCCTAGTTGAGCCTGTTTTTGCCGCAATAAACGCTGATAAACCCCATCGATTTGTTTTTGCGTAATCGACTGTTTGTTAATTTTGATAGCGACTTCTTTATGGTGACGCACTTCTAAATAATACTGAATTCCCCAGAGTGAAAATGCAAATGCCAATATCAAAATAATGACCCATAAGATCCAGCCTTGGGTTTTATCGCGAATATTTTGTAGCATAATAACTTCCTGAAATATCAATATTATTCAAATGGCGAGATTATATCATGGGGTTAAGCTCGATGCAGCTTCACATATGCATTTTTTAATCTTTCGGCGGTGGCGGTGCTAACACTTCACGGCTACCGTTAGATTCCATAGGACTAACGACACCCGTCTTTTCCATATCTTCAAGCATTCTTGCTGCGCGATTATAGCCAATTTTTAAGCGTCGCTGCACTGATGAAATCGATGCTCGACGCGACTCAGTCACGATACGTACAGCTTGATCATACAATGGATCAGCTTCACTGGATTGTGAACCATCATCATTGTCAGACTCACCTTCATCACCATTAACACTAAATTGAGTAATTTCATCGATATATTCAGGTTGGCCGCTTTGTTTCCATTGAGCAGCTACTTTATGTACTTCATCATCGGAAATAAAAGCCCCATGCACCCGAACGGGTACCCCTGAGCCTGGTGGTAAATATAATAAATCCCCTGCCCCTAATAATTGTTCTGCACCTTGTTGATCTAAAATCGTGCGCGAGTCAATTTTAGACGATACTTGAAAAGCAATCCGTGTGGGAATATTTGACTTGATCAAACCTGTGATCACATCAACCGATGGTCGTTGGGTTGCTAAAATCATATGAATACCAGCAGCCCGTGCTTTTTGTGCAATTCGCGCAATTAACGTTTCTACTTTTTTACCTACTAACATCATCATATCAGCAAATTCATCAATCACGACAACAATGTATGGCAGTGGTGTCAAAGTTTGTTGCTCTTCACCATCAGCAGGTTGATGTAATGGATCAGCAATGGGTTCACCCTGCTTGATTGCATTTTTAACTTTTTGATTAAAACCCGCAAGATTACGCACGCCTTGCGACGCCATCAAACGATAACGGCGATCCATTTCTGCCACACACCAACGCAATGCATTAGCAGCTTCTTTCATGTCGGTTACTACTGGTGCTAATAAATGTGGAATACCTTCATATACTGATAATTCCAACATTTTTGGATCAACAAGAATTAATCGAACTTGCTCAGGTGTGGTTTTAAATAAAATACTTAATAACATGCCATTCAAACCGACTGATTTACCTGAACCTGTTGTTCCTGCAACTAACAAATGTGGCATTTTCGCAAGATCAACCACTACCGGATGCCCAGCAATATCTTTCCCTAAAGCTAAGCTCAATGGTGAGCGTGATTTTAAATATTGATCTGAGCCTAATACTTCAGATAAACGTACCATTTCACGATTTTCATTCGGAATTTCTAAACCGATCACTGATTTGCCGGGGATCACTTCAACAATACGCACACTGGTTGTTGACAGTGAACGTGCAAGATCTTTCGCTAGCCCAGAAATTTTACTGACTTTAAGGCCAGGCGCTAATTGTAATTCAAAACGCGTTACCACAGGCCCTGGATGCACTGCTACAACTTTAGCTTCAATGCCAAAATCTTGTAAGCGTGCTTCAACATCGCAAGATTTAGCTTCCAAAGCTTCATTAGTAATACGTTGCGAATGAATGCGTTGCGGCGGATCAAGTAATTCTAATGAGGGTAACGTTCCGCCAGAAGCATTATAGCGAGGCGCCATTTTTACTTTGCTGCTAGCTTTGCTTGGTTTAGGTGTTGATATTGGAGTAGACACAACTGGGGTTGCTTGCTGCGTTGGGATATAAGGTTCTGCAATATTAATGGCGCGATCAACTTGAGACTGAGTGGATTTTTTGCGATGGCACAAATCTTTAACTCGATCATAACAGCGTTGATATAAATTCGTTAACCACTTAACTAAGTGCGTAAAACCTAATAATGTTAAACGCCCAATAGTTTCAATAATGCCTAACCATGACAGCCCCGTAAATAACGTAATGCCGCAAAGAAATGCAGCAACTAATATCACGGTTGTGCCAAATAAGTTAAACGCTGCGAGTAAATTGGTGCTGACAATATTGCCGACAATACCTCCTGCTTGAAAAGGTAAATGCGTACTTGGCATAATAATATGTAAATTTGCTAAACCATCGCCTGCTAATAATATTAATAGAAAGCCTAGAATGCGAATGCTTAAATAACGAAAATTATGTGCTTGTGGTATTAATTTTTCACGTAAGAATAACCAAGCGACATAGGCAATAGCTAATGGAAAAAAATACGCACAATAACCAAAAATATACAAAAATAGATCGGCAAACCAAGCTCCAGCTTTGCCACCTGCATTAGTAATGTGACTGCTAAACCCAGTGTGTGACCAACCAGGATCAGTATTATGAAAAGTTATTAATGCTATCAATAGAAATAGACTAAGTGCTAAACCGAGAATAAAAGCGCCCTCTCGCACTCGTTGAGCTAATCCTTGACCTATTGGCTTATAACCTATGTTTAATTGTGGAAAAAATTTCAAGTTTTTACCTGCTATTATTTGTTCAACCAGATGATAATTTTATTAATATTTAATCGTACCATTGCCTAATTATCAACTATTTTTCATTAATTTTTCAGTGTATATATTTATTTCACTCTGTGTAACATAGTCCATCATCCCGCGGCTTGACCGCGGGATCCAGAATATGATTATTGTTGTTGCAGTATCAATTTATTCGATTAGAATATACTCACCAATTTTACTAAGAAATAGGAAAAGCAACATGGCACAACATCAACATCATCGATTGATCATTCTTGGATCGGGGCCAGCAGGTTATACGGCATCAGTATACGCTGCACGAGCAAATTTAAACCCAGTGATCATTACTGGAATTGACATGGGTGGCCAGCTCATGACCACCACTGACGTTGATAATTGGCCCGGTGATGTTGAAGGTTTACAAGGGCCTGACTTAATGGAACGGATGAAACGTCATGCGCAACGCTATGATACTGAAATTATTTTTGACCATATTAATGAAACTAATTTACGCGAACGCCCTTTTAAGTTAATCGGTGATAATCACAGTTATACTTGTGACGCATTAATTATTGCCACGGGTGCATCCGCAAAATATTTAGGTTTGCCATCTGAACAAGCCTATTTAGGCAAAGGAGTTTCAGCTTGTGCAACCTGTGATGGTTTTTTCTATCGTCATAAAAAAGTTGCAGTGATCGGTGGTGGCGATACGGCAGTTGAAGAAGCATTATACCTTGCTAACATCGTTGAGCATGTAACAGTGGTGCATCGACGCGATAAATTTCGAGCTGAAAAAATTCTTGCTGATAAGCTCAAAAAACGAGCGACAGATGGCAAAGCCACGATTGAATGGGATCATGTGCTTGATGAAGTACTTGGTGATAAAACTGGCGTCACTGGAATGCGAATTCGTCATGTAAAAACCGATGCTACTAAAGAAATTGAGCTTGCCGGCGTTTTCATTGCCATTGGCCATAAACCCAATACAGATATTTTTGCTGATCAACTCGATATGCATAATGGCTATATTAAGGTACAAAGCGGCCTTGATGGTAATGCTACTGCAACAAGCATACCTGGCGTGTTTGCTGCAGGCGATGTTGCAGACCATGTTTACCGTCAGGCAGTGACATCAGCTGGTAGTGGCTGTATGGCTGCTTTAGACGCTGAAAAATACTTAGATAAACTAACCGCAAGCTAAATAGCAGCCGAAATATTACTTTTATGATAACTGCGTATCATATTAGTAATGAAACAGCCTCATTGTCATTGCGAACGCAGTGAAGCAATCCAGAGACTTTCTAGGTTAAGATTTCTGGGACGGGATGAAGATTGCTGTCGAATGATATTTCTAAACTTGCTTTTGACATTTATTTCTAATATATTAGTTGAAATTTATGCAACTTTATCATTTGAGGTAGTGAATGGCTAAAGAAGATCATATTGAAATGGAAGGCAAAGTTACCGAGACCTTGCCCAATACCATGTTTCGGGTTGAACTTGAAAATGGTCACATCATCACTGCTCATATCTCAGGTAAAATGCGTAAAAATTATATTCGCATTCTCACCGGCGATAAAGTGACCGTCGAACTTACTCCGTATGATCTCACTAAAGGCCGAATTATTTACCGTAATAAAGGCGGCTAAACTAACCACAATTGCATAAATTCATTCACGGGAGTAACTTCCAAACTTGCAGGATCTTGACACGCTGCCATGATCTGCTCTACTTGCTGCTGCGGAAAATGTGTCAACAAATTTCGCTGGAATTTTTGTAGTAACACTGGAATACCTTCTGCGCGACGCCGTCGATGGCCGATTGGATATTCAACGCATATGTTATCCGTGCTTGAGCCATCACTGAAAAATACTTGCATAGCATTTGCGATAGAACGTTTATCCGGCTCATGGTATTCACGACTAAAACGTTTATCTTCTGTCACGATCATTTTGTCGCGTAACGCATCAATACGCGGATCATTGGCCACAACATCTTCATAATGATCCGCCGTTAAATCACCATGCAATAAACCAATGGCTGTCATATATTGTAAACAATGATCCCGATCAGCAGGATTATGTAATGGTCCTTGTTTGCTGATGATCCGAATTGCAGATTCATGAGTAGTTAACACGATTTTATCAATCTCAGCTAAGCGATCTTTAACTTGTGGATGTAATTGTACAGCACATTCAACAGCAGTTTGCGCATGAAATTCTGCCGGGTATGATAATTTAAATAATATATTTTCCATCACATAAGCATCATAGTCGCGCTGAAATTTAAAATGTTCACCTTTAAATAATACATCGTAAAAACCCCAGGTTTTCGCTGTTAAAACACTGGGATAACCCATTTCGCCAGTTAATGCGATCATTGCTAAACGCACCGCGCGACTGGTGGCATCTCCAGCAGCCCAAGACTTGCGTGAACCAGCGTTAGGTGCGTGACGATAAGTTCGTAAGCTCTGGCCATCAAGCCACGCATTAGATAACGCATTTAACGCTTGTTGTTTGCTGGCTCCAAACATGTGAGCAACTACTGCGGTTGAAGCAACTTTAACAAGCACAACATGATCTAACCCTACCCGATTAAAACTATTTTCCAAGGCTATCACGCCTTGAATTTCATGCGCTTTGATCATGGCTGTTAACACAGCTTTCATTGTTAATGGCGGTTTACCATTTGCGATGTTTTGACGACTAAGATGATCGGCAACTGCTAAAATAGCGCCGAGATTATCCGATGGGTGGCCCCACTCTGCTGCCAACCAAGTATCATTGAAATCTAACCAACGAATAATGGCTCCGATATTAAAAGCTGCTTGTACCGGATCAAGTTCGTATTGGGTCCCTGGGACTCGAGCGCCGTTAGGCACGATAGTCCCTGGAGTGATTGGACCGAGAAGTTTAGTACATTCAGAATAACGCAAAGCTAAAATGCCGCAGCCTAAGGTATCCATTAAACATAATCGTGCTGTGTCGTAAGCTTCTTGGCTATTGATTTGCTGATCGTATACGTAATCGATAATTGCTGTTAATTCTTTGTCGAAATCAGTGCGGATGTTTGTATCTGCTCGAGTTTGTGCTTGTGTAGTCATTTGTTTGTGCTCTCGTCTTTAATATTATTATCTTTTATCAATCGCGATAAATTCGCGTGGTTGTGGGCCGATATATTCTGAGATCGGGCGAATTAATTTATTATTGCTACGTTGCTCAATCACATGAGCTGCCCATCCGGTGATCCGCGCCATAACAAATACTGGCGTATACATCAATGTTGGAATACCACATAAATGATATGCCGACGCACTATAAAAATCGAGGTTAGGAAATAAATGCTTTTCATCCCACATGATTTTTTCAATGCGCTCAGAAACTGGTACTAAAATCGTATCATTTTTGGCAGTCGCTAATTTTTGCGCCCAACTTTTAATAACATCTGAACGTGGATCTGACACAGTATATACGCGGTGCCCAAAACCCATAATTAAATCTTTATTAGCTAGCATTTCTCGCAAGCCTTTTTCAGCAGCATCAGGCGATGAGAATTTTTCAATTAATTCCATTGCTTTTTCATTAGCACCACCATGCAATGGTCCACGCAAAGTGCCAATAGCTGAAGTGATAGCGGAATAAAAATCTGATAAGGTTGCAGCCGTTACGCGTGCAGCAAATGTTGATGCATTAAATTCATGTTCTGCATAAAGTATTAATGACACATCAACGGCACGCTCGATCAATGGATCGGCTTTTTTACCGTGTAATAAATGTAAAAAATGCCCAGCAATCGTTTCATCATCGGTGGCTGTGTTAATCGCATTGCCGCGATGAAATTGATACCAATAAGTTAAAATAGACGGGAAACACGCTAATAATCGATCGGCAATTTGAGATTGATCATCAGTGGCGCGTTCGGGTTCAAGCGTACCTAACATCGAACATGCCGTGCGCATAACATCCATCGGATGTGCATTAGCAGGAATTAATTGCAATACCGCTTGTAATTCATCAGGCAGTTGACGCAAGTTGCGTAATTTATTTTTATAGTCGGCTAATTCTGTTGATGTTGGTAGGTTACCGTGAATAAGTAAATGTGCCACTTCTTCAAAGCTTGCATGTTCAGCAAGATCATGAATTGAGTAACCTCGATAATTTAATCCTTTACCTTCAACGCCAACCGTACAAATCGCTGATTTGCCAGCAACAACACCAGCCAAGCCACCAGTTTTTTTTGTCGTCATGATCACTTCTCCTACTTTGGTTGTTTGGGCGCATTCAAATACTTTAAATATTGCGGTTCGCAGCGGGTTTCTTTAATCATTTTGAGCCCGGCAAACAACGCTATTATATAACATAATGGAATAATAAATAAGGCAAAATGATAGTCGCTTAGACGATATAGCGGAACTAAATTGGCATATACCCCATTCCAATGCAAATTTAACAAAATGCCAACTAATGGCTGAAAAACTGCTGCGCCAGCAATCACGGTCATATTATTAAAACCAATCGCAGTACCTACGATAGATGGGCGGTTATTTTCTTTTACCACAGCAAAACTTAATGATTGACCTGATGCAGACAAGCCAAAAATGAATAATAAAATATATAAAAGAAATAATGGGATATGTTGAATATAAATTATAATGGGAGTGGAAATTAATCCTAAGATAGCACAAGCAGACAATGGTAAACACCGTCTGCCTATCCTATCGGAGAGCCAACCTGCTAGTGGGCTACCAATAGCTATTCCTAACCAAATTGTTGACGATAGTAATGACGCTGTTTGATTGCTAACGTGATAAGCCGTTACTAGAAAAGGAATACCCCATAGCGTTGCGAAAATACTGATCGGCGCCCAAATACAAAAAGCATAAACACCTACGAACCATGTTTGCGGTTTTGTTAAAACAAGATATAAACGTTTAAACTCATTATTAATCTGTCCGGTAAATAAATGGTATTTGCGATGTTTCGGTGGATAATCACGCACGATAAGCCAAGTCACAATTGCTAAGCCAAATCCAATTAAACCGGCAACATGAATTGTGTTGCGCCAACCAAAATTCGCCACGGATGCTGCTAATGGTGCCTGCCCAAAGATAGCGCCGACCGAGCCAAGTAATTGAGTTACTCCTGCAGCCCAAGCAAAATATGATGGTGGAAACCAACGTGCAATTAGTACTAATGCGCCAACAAATGCAAATGCAGAACCAAACCCCATTAAAAAACGACCGAGGGACGCTGTTGACATATTATGTGCAAAACCAAATGTCACTGCACCTAAAGCACAAATGGCAATCATAATTGATAATAATTTTCTTGGCCCGAATCGATCAATCAACAATCCTGCAGGAATTTGCATCGGCACATAAGCATAAAAATAAAACGCTGCCATAGTACCAAGCCCTGCCGCTTTAATATTAAATGCACGCATGAGATCTAACGTCATGACACTGGGAGTAACGCGAAGGAAAAATTCGTATAAATAAAATAAGGCGGCAGTACAACAAACAATGACAGCTAACAAAGTTAACTTATTAGGCACAATAGGTTGGTGCTTAGAATTAGTCATTATTACCTTTGTAAGATTGGTTCAGCCACCTCTGTGTCTACTTGCTCAGATAGATTAGATTGTTGTTCTAAAGAAATTAAATATTGTGGTTGGCAATTTGTTTCTTTAATCATTTTAAGGCTAACCAATAACGCAATAATGTAACATACTGGAATAATAAATAACGCAAAGCGGTAATCACTTACACTGTACACTGGCACCTGATTAACATACTTACCATCCCAATGTAGATTTAATAAAATTCCTACAACCGGCTGAAAAATAGCTGCACCTGCAATCACTGACATATTATTAAAGCCAATCGCAGTTCCTACAATCGATGGCCGGTTATTTTCTTTCACTGAAGCAAAACTTAATGATTGCCCTGCTGCGGCCACCCCGAAGATAAATAATAAAATATATAATGCGGTGATAGAAAGATGTGATGAATACAATATAATTGGCGTTGATATTAAACCTAGTGCTGCACATACAACTAATGGCAAACAACGCTTGCCTATTTTATCTGACCACCAACCAACTAATGGACTGCCTATGGCAATTCCTAACCAGATAGTTGCTGATAGCATCGATGCAACTTGAGTACTAACATGATAAGTTGCCACTAAATAAGGAATACCCCATAGTGTTGCAAAAATACTGATCGGTGCCCAGATACAAAAAGCATAAATACCGACACACCAAGTTTGTGGTTTTTTCAAGACTAAAAATAACCGTTTAAATTCATTATTTATTTCACTGCTAAGCAATGGATGTTTACGATGCTTTGGCGGATGATCACGTACAATTAACCATGTTATTAATGCTAAGCCTAAGCCAATTAACCCCGCCATATAAATGGTATTACGCCAGCCTAAATGTTCTACGGAAGCAGCTAATGGTGCTTGCCCGACTATCGCGCCAACAGAACCTAACAACTGGGTGATCCCTGCCGCCCAAGCAAAGTATGATGGTGGAAACCAACGTGCTACCAACACTAAAGCTCCAACGAATGCAAATGCTGAACCAAAACCCATTAAAAAGCGCCCGCTCGATGCGAGAAACATATCATGTGAAAAACCAAATACAATCGCCCCAAGTGCGCAAATCGCGATCATAAAAGATAATAATTTACGTGGTCCAAATCGATCAATTAATAACCCTGCAGGAATTTGCATCGGTACATACGCATAAAAATAAAACGCTGCCATGGTACCAAGCCCTGCAGCTTTAATATTTAAGGCGCGCATCAGATCAACGGTCATGACGCTGGGTGTCACTCGGAGAAAAAATTCATAAAGGTAAAATAATGATGCGGTACAACAGACAATAATTGCTAATAATGTTAATTTATTTTGAACGATCGGTTGATGTTTTTGATTAGTCATATTCACCTTTATTACTAAAAATAAAAAATATAAACCACTTCAATAACAATAACTTGTTACGGTTATTTAATGTTTTAGATTGATAACATTACCGTTAATATACACGTTTTTGTTAAAGAGATAAATATAGATTTATAACTATTCCCCAGAAATTCTCACTATTGTTAACAATCGTGCAATATATTGCCTGGATTGTGTTGCTTGTTGTTTCACTTTAAGCGCTGCTTTTTTTGTTGGGGCATCACGCTCAGCTTGTTTAAGCTGCGCATATTGTTGTTGTGCACGCAGAATTTTCTCACCAAATGCAAAAGGACTAGCTTGTAATTCTTCAAGTAATGCATCAACATCTTGACTTGCGCGTATGGCTGCTTGGCATTGAGGGTTATTAATACCTTGATCGGCTGATGTTTGGCAACGTTCATAAACTGGTTTGATCGTTTTAGGGTGTTCCATAAAGTATTGATAGTCTTTAGCTTGACTACAAGCTGATAAACTCACCAAACAAATTGCTATAAAAATTACATTAATACATGTCTGTTTCATAATATCATCCATTAAAATGATCATAATTTACTATGATGGAATTTTTGCGCCATGTTTAAGCTGCTTCTGAGAACCACCAACAGATTTCACCGATGCTGAATAACTGGAAATAATTGGCAACGCAATTATAAATAATCCTAAAAATAATAATAATATCGGTTGCGTTAAACGGATCTGGATCGGGTTGCGACGATGTTCAATATAACGGGCAAACGCACCCGCTAAGATAGCCGCCCCTAAAATATAACACGCAACATTGATAACATGTGCAAACCCCTTCACTGGCCCAAGAATGTTATCTGCAACGCCTCCTAAGCTTATTCGTTGCCCAATTTCACCCGCCCAAGCTAAACTATTAAATCCAATAAAGAAAAGCATTAAAATTGCGATAATAACCGCGTATAATTTATGGGTTTTTAAAAACTGTCGCAAAATAAAGACTCCTCGGCAAACTTGGCCATTTAATTGCCAGAGGCATTTTATCATAAACTACTAATGGATGCGTAGCCTAATGCCAAAAAAACAACGTTTTGCTGAATCTGGGTTAAATTCCCAGTTTAATCAACAAGATATGAACTTCAGCCAATATGTGGCTGCGATCCAAACAATCATTAAACAAGCCAGAATTGATTTAGATGGCCCCAATACGGATCTTATCGTTAATGCTAACAGCCCATTTGAGCTTCAGCCTGATCCGCGAAAATCGTTAGATCCAAACACTGGCAACATTAAAAATGGCATATTGCTCATTCATGGCTTATATGAAAGCCCTTATCATACTCGTCATCTGGCTAAATTCTTCCAGCAACAGCATTTTTTAGTACGTTCCATTTTACTCCCTGGTCATGGCACAGTGCCTGGCGATCTCCTGACAGTAACCTATGATGATTGGATCAAAGCCAGCGCATATGGTATTCAAAGCTTTGCTGATCAAGTTGATAATTTATATATTTTAGGTTATTCCACTGGCGCAGTATTGGCGCTTTATCATACTTTGCATAATATTGATGTAAAAGGCTTATTTTTATTTGCCCCAGCATTAAAAATTACGCCATTCGCTGCGCTTGCCCATTGGCACAAACCTATTAGCAAAATACTTCAACGCGCTCATTGGTATAAGATTGGCGAAGATAATGACTATGCTAAATATGAATCGTTTCCTTTTAATTCTGCCACTCAAATTCATCGCTTAATTGGTGAAGTCACTGCTTTAAGTAAAAATAAGCAAATTGATGTGCCGATGTTTATGGTGTTAACGGCAGATGATTTTATTATTAGTAGCCCTGCCGCCGAAAATTTTTTTAACGCGCAACCAAATTTAAATAATCGTTTAATTTTATATACTAATGTTATAAAAGATCGTGTGCGCAATAAACGCATCAAATATGTTTGCAGCCATTATCCTGCGCAAAACATTAAAAATTTTTCGCATGCATGCCTTGCTGTGCCAGAAGATGATCCGCATTACGGGCCTGAAGGTGATTACCAACCTTATTTGGCCGTTAAAGCAAAAAACCTATCGATGCCTGTTTATTTTGGCGAGATCAGTATAACCTCAGAAAGCAAAAGTAATTTATTCCGCTTAAATTATAATCCACATTTTTATAATTTATTAGAATATATGAAAAACTTTCTGCTTGAAATTAACGACAATAACGTGGCTCGATTTTAATACGTCCATTTTTATTTAACACGATTGCTTTGCCCGATTTAGCCTGTGGTGGGCAATATAAAAATGTTCCATTATGTCCTTGATTCATCGCAACCGGGAAAAATTGTAAATAACGACGTGCCGGAAAGCCTCGCCAACTTAGTTGCGAATGTTTAGGAAACTGGCTGACAGCATAGATCACCTTATTATTATGATTAATAACGATCACCCCACTAGACCAACGGCCATTGCAATGTTGTTTATCGCTACTACCACAGACTTTAATCACTTCATGTTTCATTAATGCTTGCTGACGAGCAAAATTAATCGCTGTTACCAACTTGTTTACAACCGCTTGAGTTTGGTTCTTTGTTTGCAAATGTTGCCAAGCAGGAATTGCCAACGATATTAAAATCGAAAAAATAAATACACTCACTAAAAGCTCAATTAAGGTAAACCCTGGTTTTTGTTGTGGCATTAATTAATCTCCTCAAGAATTTGTTTCACCAATAATAAGTCGGCATACGATTTCATTTTTTCACGCGGTGAGCGTAACAAATAGGCGGGATGATACGAAACAATTAATGGAATTTCAGTATCACGAAACTGATAACGTTTACCGCGTAATCGACCCATTGATGAAGTGGTATTTAACAAGTAATGGGTTGCTATGCGCCCAACGGCTAAAATAACTTTAGGTGCTAACAATGCTACTTGTCGCTCTAAAAATGGTGTGCAAGTACGAGTTTCTTCAGGCTTTGGATCACGATTGTTCGGTGGCCGACATTTTAAGATATTAGCAATATAAACTTGTTCGCGGTTTAAACCAATGGCTTGCAACATACTATTTAACAATTGCCCGGCGCGACCGACAAAAGGTTTACCTTGGCGATCTTCATGCGCTCCTGGCGCTTCACCTACGATCAATAAATTTGCTTGGCGATCACCAACGCCAAATACTGTTTGCGTTCTTGAACGGTGTAATTCACATTGAGTACATGCTTGAACTCGTTGTTGTAATTGCTCCCATGTTAACATCGCAACAGGCATAGTCGCTGGATCGATCGTTGCCGTTTGAGTTTGATGTTGCGTTTCGGTTACTACTTGGCACGCTTGTTGATCACGAGTTTGCCATGTTTGAATACCCATGGCAGTTAAATAATGCTGGCGCAATGCATGATCCATAAATACCATCCTGAATAATAGTGCCGCAAATTCTACACAAATTTATCGAAGATGTCATTGAATGACGATAGACCAGACTTAAAATTTAATCATTACCAGTATATGTTACAATTCATTTATGAAAACACTCGACAACCAACAACCTTGCCGAATTGCCATTGCGCAAATTGACTTTGCGTTAGGTGACATTCCTGTCAACACTCAAAACGTGATCCAGGTTGCACTGCAAGCCAAACAGCAAGGTGCTAGCTTAGTCGTATTTCCTGAATTAACATTAACCGGTTATCCACCAGAAGACTTATTGTATCGGCCAGGATTGTATCGTCGAATAGAGACCGCTCTTCAACAACTTTGCGATGAACTTAAAGACAAAGATATTGCTATCGTCATTGGTTATCCGCACAAAACCGCACAAGGCATTTATAATGCCGCATGCGTGATCGATCAAGGCAAGATTATTGCGAATTATCATAAACAACATTTACCAAACTATAGTGTCTTTGATGAAAAACGTTATTTTATCGCGGGAGACCAACCTTGTGTCTTTAATCACCAAGGGATCCCAATCGGTTTAACGATCTGTGAAGATTTATGGGCTCAAGGCCCCCTCACTGCAACGATCAACGCTGGCGCAGAATTACTTATTGTTATTAATGCTTCACCGTTTCATTTATCTAAAGCCGATCAACGGGAACAAATGCTACGCGCACGTCAACAGCAAGAAGGCGCCATCCCGATTATTTACGCTCACTGGGCTGCGAGCCAAGATGAATTAGTTTTTGATGGTGGCTCACTGGTAATGGATGCTCAAGGCAACACTTGCCAACGCGCTAAATTCTTTAGTGAACAAATGCTTAAGGTTGATATTTACAATAACGATCAAACAATTTCTGTGGCTTGTGAGCAGCTCCCTCCATTGCCAAGTGAAGAAGCATTAGCCTATCAAGCCCTAGTTGCAGGAACCCGAGGCTATGTCCATAAAAATCATTTTAAAGGTGCGCTGATTGGTTTATCTGGTGGCATTGATTCTGCTTTAACATTAACCATTGCAGTGGATGCGCTCGGCAAAGAGAATGTCGAAGCCGTGATGATGCCATCTCGCTACACCACGCAGATCAGCCTAGAAGACGCGCAAGCACTGGCTGAAAATCTTGGGGTACGCTACCGTACTATTTCCATTGAACCCGCTTTTCAGGCATTTCTAGACAGCTTAGACGATGCTTTTGCAGGCTTACCAGTTGATGTGACTGAACAAAATATCCAAGCACGCTGTCGGGCAATTATTTTAATGGCATTATCGAACAAATTTGGCAAAATTGTGCTCACAACAGGCAATAAAAGTGAAATTGCTGTTGGTTATGCCACTCTTTACGGCGATATGGCCGGTGGTTATGCGGTATTGAAAGATGTGTATAAAACCATGGTTTATCGCTTAGCTAAATACCGCAACAGCTTAGCTGCGGTTATTCCGCAACGCACAATTACGCGTGCTCCCTCAGCTGAATTAGCAGACAACCAAAAGGATGAAGATAGCTTGCCGGCATATGCCATCCTGGATGAAATTTTGCGTCTCAATATTGAAGCCGATCAAGATATGGAAGAAATTATTGCTGCCGGGTTTAGTGAGCATGATGTCCGCCGCACACTTGCATTAGTCTATCGAAATGAATATAAGCGCCAGCAAGCAGCGCCTGGTGTACGGATCACTGAGCGAGCTTTTGGCAAAGATCGACGCTATCCGCTTACCACTCAATACAGCCGAGCATTTAAAGAAAGTCTTTTTGCTGCAAAATACCATCAAAAATAGTACACTAACGGCTATTTAGAACAGCCTGGATAACATTACCTAATGACAGACTCTCGCAAAATATTAATTTCAAGCGCCCTACCTTATGCCAACGGTTCATTGCATTTAGGCAATATGGTGGAATTTATTCAAACTGATATATGGGTGCGATTTCAAAAAATGCGCGGCCATGATGTATTGTATATTTGTGGCAGCGATGCGCATGGCACACCCGTGATGCTGAAAGCCCAGCGCTTAAATATTTCGCCTGAAGAATTAGTCACTCAATTTAGCCAACAGCAGCAACAAGATCTCGCTGAATTTGGCATTGAGTTTGATAATTTCTACACGACGCATTCACCTGAAAACCAACAATTATCTGCCTTGATCTATCAACGCTTACAACAAAATGGCGATATTACTAAACGCAAGATTGAGCAAGCCTACGATCCAGTTAAAGAAATGTTTTTACCGGATCGATTTGTTAAAGGTGTTTGCCCACGATGCCAAGCAAAAGATCAATACGGTGATAGTTGTGATAATTGTGGTGCAACCTATGCACCAACTGAGTTAATTGATCCTATCTCTGCCGTCTCTGGGGCCACGCCAATTACTAAAGAGTCGGAACACTATTTCTTTGACTTACAAAATTACGATCAAGCGTTACAACAATGGACTCGTGGCGAACATTTGCAACCACAAGTCGCTAATTTATTAGAAGAATGGTTTGCAGAAGGATTACAAGCCTGGGATATTTCACGCGATGCGCCCTACTTTGGATTTGAGATCCCAGATGCGCCTGGAAAATACTTTTATGTATGGCTAGATGCGCCAGTGGGCTATATGGCAAGTTTAAAAAATTTATCGACACGTGATCCTAATATCAATTTCGATGATTATTGGGGAACTGACAGTCAAGCTGAACTTTATCATTTTATCGGCAAAGATATTGTGTATTTTCATTCATTATTTTGGCCAGCAATGTTAATGGGGGCGAAATTACGCACGCCAACTGCAATTTTTGTCCATGGCTTCCTGACCATTGACGGCCAGAAAATGTCGAAATCACGTGGCACATTTGTTAAAGCACGCACTTATCTTGATCATCTTGAAGCAGAATATTTACGTTATTATTTTGCGGCTAAATTATCAAGTGGCACTGATGATATTGATTTTAATTATCAAGATTTCATATCGCGCGTCAATGCTGATCTCGTTGGCAAAGTCATTAACATTGCAAGCCGTTGTGCTAAATTTATCAATCAATATAATAACAATCAATTGTCAGCTAAATTGCCTAAACATCATTTACTAACAACTCTGATGGCTGCTGGTGATGATATTGCACAAGCTTATGAAAAACGTGAATATAGTCGTGCTATGCGTGAGGTCATGCAATTAGCTGATCAGGTTAATCAATATATCGATGAACAAAAACCGTGGGTATTAATTAAAGAATCTGACAAACAACAAGCAGTACAAGATATTTGTAGCCTAGGATTAAATTGTTTCCGCTTGCTTATTTTATATTTAAAACCTGTATTACCGCAGTTAGCGCAGCGGGTTGAAAATTTCCTGCAAATTCCTGAATTAACTTGGAAAGACAAAGACACTATGTTATGTGATCATGTTATCGCAAGCTTTCAACCGTTGATGCAGCGCATTGATAAAACTAAGTTAGCTGCTATGCAAAAAGCAACAGAACATGAGGCAGCAAGTGAACAAACATCCTAAAGCCACGGTTGATCAGATTGATGCATTGCTGCCACAAACTCAATGTCAAGAATGTGGTTACGCTGGCTGTCGACCATACGCCCAAGCTTTATTTAATAAAGCAACCACTATTGATAAATGCCCACCCGGAGGCGTACCTACGCTAACAGCACTCGCTAAATTATTACAACAAGATCCAAAACCCTATGTCGATAAAATTAGTAAGCAATATCGCACACCATCATTGGCAATTATCTATGAAGATGAATGCATTGGCTGCACTAAATGCATTAAAGCTTGCCCTGTCGATGCAATTGTAGGCACAGCGAAACGAATGCATACCATTATCTCACAAGAATGCACCGGTTGCGGCTTATGTATTCCACCTTGTCCGATGGATTGTATTGGTATGTTGCCATTGACACAAAAACAATTTAAGCCTAATATAGCCAGAGAAAGATACAATGCACGACAGCAACGTATAGCGCAACATCAACAACCCGCAAATAACAACTCAAAAAAAACTGCTATTAAATTAGAAATCGCTGCAGCGGTAGCACGAGTGAAAAAGAAACGACAATCAACAACCATTACGACTACCTCGTCATTGTAAATTCAATAAGAGTTAAAATTTTATTATTCTTAAGTTTTCGTTAATAATGCTGATCTATACCTAGAGTAACGGCATAACAAAACAAACATGGAAAATAAAATGCCAACCAAATAATAACAACAAAACGAGGTAAAAATTAATAAATACAATAACAAATAAAATATAATAAAAATAGATCAAGCTCGTCCAAGCCAATTGAATAACTCCATTTTTAAGGACGGATTAATGAAACAAGTGGCAGTACTAGCAACGGGTGATGAGTTAATAAATGGCGACATCCTCAACACAAACACTCAGCTCATCGCCCAATTTTTACGGGATAATAATATTAATTTAGGGCTGCAAATGATTGCCCCTGATAACCAACATGTTATTGCTGATGCTATCAATTACTTACTCCAACGCCATGCAGCATTAATTATTACTGGTGGTTTAGGCCCCACATCAGATGATTGTACTCGTTTTGCTTTAAGTCAAGCGACTAGCGCACCGCTAGAGTTTAATGAAGCCAGCTGGCAACGCATTATTGATAGATTCACCAAGCTCAAGATCAATATTCCAGATAATAATAAACAACAAGCACTTTTTCCGCAAAACGCTACCGTACTTATAAATTCTAAAGGCTCTGCAGATGCTTGCATGCTTATTCACCAAGGTAAAATGATATTTATGCTACCTGGGCCACCACAAGAATGTTTAACGTTATTCAGACAACAAGTATTACCTAAATTAATTGAAGCGGATTTTTCCCATAAATCAATCCGCAAATCTTGGTTATTATTAGGTGTTAGCGAAAGTGATATTGCACATAAAATTGATCAGCAGATCGGAGAGCAAGATATTACAGTGGGCTACCGCGTATCTTATCCTTATCTAGAAATAAAACTTGAATCACCTTCACTAGATAATATCAAAGCTGTTATTAAAAAAATTAAACCGTATATTTCATCATATATTATTAGTGAACATAAACTCACTGCATCAGAACAATTACAGCATTCATTGTCGAAATATTCAGGAAGATTAGTTATTGAAGATGATGCTACCGGTGGTTTACTCGAAAGTACTTTAAAAACTCCTGCAACATTTAATCATGTGTTATTTAACCACGCTGTGCATTTTGATGAAAGTATGAATACAACAACTGTTAGAATTCAAGGCTTAGAAGCATTTTGGGATGAAGATCCAACGAGCACGAATACTTCAATAGCGATTTGTATCAAATCAACGAGTGATATGCATGTTATTAATAAACAAATACCTTATCGTGGCAAACGCACGCAACTGTTAGCGGTAGAAATGATTTGTTGGGAATTATATAAGCATTTAACTCAGCCGAGGCAGCAGGTATTAGAGACGAATTAGGTTTTAGCCTATAGCATTCTCTCAAAAATTGCTACTATACACTCGTTTCTTTCTTGCTGAGTCATGGATGCAAGCTTTTTCTTGGTAGATTCTCTTTTAGCATTCTGTTCTTCTCTATATGAACTAAACCTTTTTTTCCCTGTGTCAAATAGTTCCCAAAAACTACTACTTGAACGTTCCTGAGGAGGCCGTTGTTTATTGGATTTAAGTTCCTCACTTTTAGTTCTTTTAATTCTAAAAAATGAACTACGCACTTTTTTCCTTTGTGACTGTGATTCTGGTACTGCTTTATCAGATTGTTTTGTATCTTTACGTGGCGATAATAATGGTGATGCTTTAACAGTTCCAGATCCCAAATCAGACTCTGTAATATTTTCAGATAGCGGTGGTGTTGGTGACGGTTTAGAAATTTTAGGGTTCGAATCCACTTTTGTATCTTCAGAATTAGATTCATGAGGCAGGATATCTTCACAATGTAACATATCATCATCTACAAAAGAATCCATCACTTCATCATTAAGACTCATTATTAAAAACTCCGCACTATTTTTATCAATTGTTAACATATTGTAACATATTTTGGTCATATATGCTTTTTTCTACTTTTTTGCCGATAATTCATTGATGATTAATGATTTTTTAATTGAACTGATATAAAAATCATCGCTGTGCTCATATTAAACATCTAACTAAAAATTCTTGCTTTCAATTTAAAGGTTTGATTTTATAGTAGATCAACAACATTTTAGATGCTGTTGGTTTTTGCAAAAGGACCTGTTTTTTTATTTAACAAGGAGTACTCTTCCATGAAGAAAATTATCGCGATTTGTTTAAGCTTAATTGTTTGTGCTTTTTCAGTGACTTCTATGCCTGCTTATGCGAGTTCACATGAAAAATATAAAATGAAAATGGAACAATTGGATAACATGCATAAAAAGCTTAACATGATGATGAAACAATCAGACAGAAACATGTCAGCATCACAATTGAAAACACAAATGAAATCATTGAATGAAATGATGGATAAAATGGTTGATATGAAAATGATGATGCGTAAGAAAATGGCGAAGATGAAATCAAAAATGATGATGTTAAATCACATGATGATGAAAACTAAAATGATGATGCATCAAACCAATATGAAAATGCGTCATATGGGATCTTCACGATAAAAGTGATAATGTAATGACGAACGTATCAAGTTCGTCATTGCGAGGACCCGAAGGGAACGAAGCAATCCAGAAAATATATTTATTTATGATCCTGGATTGCTTCGCTACGCTCGCAATGACTATGATTACAACCAATGTTGCTTACAAAAGACATTAGAATTAATGTGTCATTGCAAGAAATGAAACGACGAAGCAATCCAAAGTTAATGCGTCATTGCGAGGAGTGAAACGACGAAGCAATCCAGAGTTAATGCGTCATTGCGAGGAGTGAAACGACGAAGCAATCCAGAAAATAGGTTCAATTATTACGAGTATAATCAATGAAAGCAGCTAAACTAAAAAAAGTAATAAAATCAGAAAAAAATTCTACCCTAACTCGTGATGTGTTAATCGGCATGCTGGCAGGTGCAATCATAGGTTTGCTTATCAACCAATTACCGCGTAGCGAATTTGTTACTACCTATATTGTTGAAGGCGTATTTATGGTGATCGGAACCATATTTATTACCTTGATGAAAATGTTAGTGGTACCGATTGTCTTTGTGTCATTAGTCTCTGGAGTAACCAGCTTAGGTGATTTAGGCAAATTAGGTCGGGTTGGTGGTAAAACAATTTTATTGTATTTATTAACGACCTGCATTGCCATTACATTAGCATTAACATTTGCATTTATTTTTAGAATTGGTAGTGGCACCAACTTAATGCCACCGAGTGATTTTCTTGTTAAGACGGCACCATCTATTAAAGCAACACTATTGAATTTATTTCCCAGCAATCCTGTTTCAGCAATGGCTAAAAGTGAAATGTTACAAATCATTGTATTTTCATTATTACTAGGCACTGCAATTTCATTAGCAAAAAAAAGTGGGAAGCGTATTGCCGATATGTTTAATGATTTTAATCAAGTATTAATGAAATTTATTGGCATGCTCATGCAATTAGCACCGTATGGCGTATTTTGTTTGATTAGCATGCAATTTGCCAAAGCTGGCTTTGATCTGATTTTACAATTGCTAGGATATTTTTTAGTAGTATTATTCGTCTTAATCTTACATTTGATCATCACTAACAGCACTTTATTATTATTATTTGCGCGCTTAAACCCCTGGCCGTTTTTCAAAAAAATGTTTTCTGCGATGATATTTGGTTTCAGCACTTCAAGTAGCAGCGTGTCTATTCCAGTTACATTATCTGCAGTGGAAACAAAACTCGGCGTTGGCAATGCCGTTGCTGCCTTTGTCGTGCCATTAGGCGCTACGATCAATATGGATGGTACTGCGATCATGCAAGGCGTGGCAACAGTCTTTATTGCGCATGTTTATAATATTCATATTAGTTTAACTGGTTACTTAACGGTAATTGCTACCGCTACGCTTGCATCAATCGGCACAGCTGGGGTTCCTAGCGTAGGTTTGATCACCTTGGCGATGGTGTTACAACAGGTAGGCTTGCCTGTAGAAGGGATCAGTTTAATCATTGGTGTCGATCGTTTATTAGATATGGTACGCACAGCTGTGAATATTACTGGTGATGCAGCGGTATCTTGCGTGGTTGGCAAGAGTGAGAAAGTATTAGACGAAGATGTGTTTACTGCAGCGACTTAAAATTGAGTGGCGCATGCCTTTGCACCACTCAATATTAGTTTTGTTAATCTAGCTTATGACGCATTTAGTAATCGAAGATGTTTTTTCTCCTGTTGGCATGTTGTCTCCGAATGTTTCGCGAGCTGCCTCATCAAGCAAAGATTCCATTTCTTCACCGTCTTCACGTTGAATCAACATTCTTTTATATCGTCTTTGTTGAGTTCTTGCACCACTGTGTTTATCATTAAAATGGCCACAACAACTTAGTAAGTTTCCACTGCTAGTCTGTTCAGGCTTCTCAGCAGCTTCTTGTTGCGCCTGCTGCTTCATGTCTACTACTTTATTAACTAATTTAACATAAATTCCCATAAGATCGGGTAGCGTATTTAAATCAGCATCTGACTTTATTATTTGTTTTTCCTTCAGGAATGCCTCACACTTTTGTCCGTAAATAGGCAAGTATTCAGCTTCAGGATCAGTGTTATTAATAGAAGAACTAGAAGTCTGTGGAGTATTATTTCTATTAGACTTAGCCGCTTTTTCAGCTTGTTTAATTTCAGTATTAGTACTTTGGTCAAAGAGTTTTTCTTCATAAAGAATTTTACCCCAACGACGCAATAAATTATCTGCATTTAGTTTGCCACCTAAAGGAATTGCGGCAAATATATCTGCCTTTAATTCTTTTATGATGGTCGCTAATACTGGTGGCCCAATTTTCTTAACAGCAGCTATTAATTTTTCAAATAGTGTATGCAATCTTGCTTCAAGATAATTATTTTGTGCTGGTGCACGCCCAGTTTGATTAAGAAATTCAGTGTCTTCATCCTCATCCCTTGTTTCATGCACGCCTTCCTCAACATCACCTACGTTATGCTCAGCAGCAGTAGGTTTGGGTTTTCCACGAGTAAAAGAAAACAATATTCCTAACAAACTAAAAACAAAGAAAAGAGGATATATATTAAAAAATGGAACCCCTACTAGGGTAGCACCATTTAAAACAATTTTTCCACCTTGGTAAATAGCTTGGCTATTGAAAAATTCAGATATAGCTTTAAAAAAAGGAAAAACTGCTTCGTAATTCAAATCAAGGGTTGTTCCAGAAGAACCAGCTGCAAGCACAGCCATTATACCAAGACCTATCAACAAGCCTCGATGCTGTTGAAGACCAGCAGGCAAAGTAACCTTGCGTGTTTTTATGAATTCTGTCAACAAGCCATATGAACTTCTCATAATATCATCGCCACTAATAAATGACTGCATTATGAATGGTACATTACAAGCTAATGCGATGACTAAAGCAACGGTAAACATGTTCATACCAAAAAGTCCACTAATACTCGTATCCATTCTAAGTATTGTGTTTATTAGGTATCCTAAAAGTGACAAAGCAGAGAAAAATCCTGATGCATTTGCTAACACTCCGCTTGTTAAGCTATTTAGACTAAAAGTTTTTTCAAATTTTATCGAGCGCTCACCTTGTTCTAAAAGTTTAAATATAAATTTCAACATTTTTTTATTGGTTATTGTGCCTTTTGGTTTTTTGCATAGCTCTTCAAGTTTGTCGTAAATATGTGGATATGTTTGAGGTCTTTGCGCGAGAGGCGTAGAAAATATATTTGTTTTAGCCGCCTCAAGTGTCCCTATAACAATTTGATGCAGTTCATCACCAATTCGACCTACAGCTATTTCTAGATTATTTAAGCCTAATATTTTTTTTGTTACTGCTTGAGGCACAAGACCTTTTACTCGACTCAGATTGTTAATTCCTTGAAAGAATATAGAGCCAAGTGAAATCCATGTAATTAAAAAGATAGGATATTCAAATGAACCTAAACTAGAATCTAAAGCGAGCAAACTCGGCGGAAGAGCAGATAACATGGCAGCAGTCATTTTTGTAGATTTGCCTGCAATATTTAGGATTTTGCTTTTTGGATCATTTGCCAATGCATCTAGCGCTTTACTGTGTGTAAATAGTGATTCTTCCACAAACTTGATAAATAAAAATAAATATGCAGCATTCAAACCAAGATTTGAACCACCGCTAGATAATGCAAGTGCGAATTCTCCAGCATCTTGAACAGCAAGTGGATCATTTTCAAACTCACTTTCACCAAATTTCCAAGAAGCTATTATATAACCAAAAATAGTAAATGCAGCAACTGCTGTTGCTGAAAATAACATAACAAAATCTTTCCAGGGATTGACATCACTTGCATCGAAAGTATCACTACCCAGATTGCAAAATTGTGTTAATCTTTCACCTGGAGAATCACTAAAAAGCTCATTAAATGAAGGAGTTCTTAATTGGACTCTTTCAGCATATCCTGTGTTGAGTAAACTCTCAAATGTGGAAGTTCCACTTTCATTAGTTGGTAATTGCGTTGTTGTTATTGTTGATGTTTGTTTTTGCTTTCTAGACATAGAAGCAGTTGTTCTAGTACCTACTTTTTGTTTACCTTTATCTCTTCCCTTTCTTTTCTTTTTATTTTCTCCAGTTCCTACACCACTCCCATTATCACCACCACCATTTTCAAAATCGTTCTTACCTGTTCCAACTCTATCACCTCTAATTTTCATCATAACCACCTTTATTTACATTTAATTTCAATTCAACATGAGTAAAAAAACTCAAGCTGCTAACATTGATTTTCCTGTATAAATATAAGGGGTGATAACAGGTATAAACAATGTAACATAATTCATCCGTGACAATGATGAATATCTACATTCCCTGTTTTAGATACTTTTTAATTTGCTATTACTATTTTAACTATTTAATATTTATTTATTAAATCACATTCCGCAACTAGGAGCATTAGCCTCATATATCTGTGTTAAATTGATAGCTTTACTCAACTCTGGATCTGCCATTACCAATGCTTCGATTTCGCCTATTAATTCATTAACTATATTTGAGTATCCTAGTTTAGGATTTTTCCATATTGCTAACCTAGTTACTATATTTCTGTCTTCTTCATATTTATTTTCTCTTTGTATTTGGTAAAATTTTCCTAGTGTTTCCTTAATAGATTCTACTTCTTGTTGTTTTACAGCATTACCTATATTTTCAAGTGTTGCCTTATGCGTTGTTGCGTCTTGTTTTTGTGTTGCTGTAATGATACTGAAATTTTTCACCCACCAATTATCAGCCTTTTTAAGAAATTCTGTATAGAGTCTATCAATACGATCAAGCTCCATTGTAAAAGTATTTCGTGTAAATGCTTTTTGAGTTAGTTGATCACTCTTGCGCACATGATATTTTTGCCAATACTTAGTTATAGGCGCAAAAAATGTGTGACGTAAAGAAGAAGCAGTTGAATTATTATTAGTTGTATCTACCCTATCATGTTCGGCTGTTGTTTGATCAGCAGGCGCAGGATTATTATTTGCTGATTCGTATAATTTTTTGAAAATATCTGCAACTTTTTCAGAGTATGTGTAATCATCATTAGAATCCATATATATAGCTTCAATGCCATTTATTACTCTAAGAGCTTCTTGACATGGTTCTTTTCCCGGGGAATTTGGCAGGGAATCTACTCCAGCTATAAATTCGCTAAGCTTAGGCTTATTTTCTTGAAAAGACTCCAGTTTTTGCAAGTAAGCTTGCAGTTGAGGAAATTCACGCTCTATCTCAGTTTTTTTCCCATCACCTGTAATCTTTACATCATAAGTAAGAGGATCATTGATCCTTGGAGTAATACGTTCAAGCTGTCGAAGAATAATATCTTTGTTACGAGAAGGATTAGGTCCGTCATAATTTTTTGCATACCCAAAGTCATCATACTGAATAGTATTGGGTACACGCCCTTGCCCAGCTTGCAATTGCCATGTAATGGATAAGCAATCAAAACTATTTCTTGCTGTTTGTCTAAATCGATCTAAAGCAAACTGGTAGGCCGCTAATTGTTCCTTATAAGCATCATACGCAGATTTGCTTATTTGATCAGTATCAGCAGTATATCGTTCATGGATCAAATTATCAATGAAATTAACTAGCATCAGATTAAGCTCACAGACAGTCGTAATGAGCTTTATACGTTGCAAAAATATATTTTCAGTTGCTTCAACACTGCTAGCTTTATTAGCTTTAAGTGCTTGCCAATGTCTTTGAAATGCAGCCATATGCTTTGGGTTAGCATTACGTAATTTTTTATTAGTACTATGGAGCTGATAAGCAAACTCATAAAATAAACGTCTACTAAAATCTCTGGCGCTTTTAGATTTTAAAGAAAGATGATGTTCTACGACTTTAGCAAAACTTATTGTTGTTTTTCCCGCAAAGGCCCCTGTTACAGCCTCAGTATTAACTCCTACTAAATTCAAATCTTCTCTTGAAAATTGTTTTTTATTAAATAATATTTGAACCGGTTCACTATTAGCTATGTTTGCATCAAGATGACCATCTACCTCAAATACCTCTTTTAGGTCTTGATATATATCTGCCAATAATCCTGGCAAAACCTTTTTATCTTCTTTAATTGTTTTCCTCGGCATAGCAATTTCCCCCATTACTTTCCATTTAACAAAATTAACTACC
>JANQRR010000007.1 GCA_028284465.1 Gammaproteobacteria bacterium
AGACATCTAAACTCTAAATCAAATCACCTAAATTAATAAACCTTGCATTGTTAACCAGTATGTCGGAAAATAATCGACATACTGGAGACTTTATGAAGATAGAAACATTGCGAAAATTAGCTGGAAAAGAAGAAATTGATTACTCGTTTTTAATTTCTGCATTAAAGGAGTATGCTCGTCCTCGTGATAAAATTTCTGTGTGGCTAAAATCAGGAGAATTAATTCGGGTAAAAAAAGGTTTATATATTTTTGGCGAGGCTGCTGCTCTACAACCTTATTCAAAAGAAGTCCTAGCAAATCTTATCTATGGCCCCTCAGCAGTTTCATTGACTTATGCCTTAAGTTTTTACGGGTTAATACCCGAACGAGTTGACGTTCTAACGTGTATTACCAACAGCCGCATTAAATCCTTTTCTACTTGTGTTGGCGAATTCAAATATTACTACTTACATCCCAGAAAATACGCTATAGGCATCGTGCTGCATTCATTTGCTAAACATCAACAATTTTTAATAGCCTCTCCTGAAAAAGCGCTTTGTGACCAGATTCATATTATAGATAAAGAGTACACACTAAATGATCTTAAAAACATAGAAAAATACTTACTACATTATCTTCGAATAGATGAGACCTTATTATTAAATTTTAAACTAAAAAATCTCCGAGAAATATGTGCCACTTATAACGACACTCGTCTTTACCAATTATATAACTATATCAAAAACAGGAAGTAGTCATGCATGATTCAGTAAAACAAATGTTAAAAAAATACCAATGTCGTTCACAACAAGATTATGTTAATGCCATTAAAGAAATCTTTCAGGAAATTGCTCTGCTTGGTTTATGGAGAGCAAAATTTTTTGAAAAAGCGGCATTTTATGGTGGTTCTGCTTTGAGGATCTTATATGGCCTAGATCGTTTTTCTGAAGACTTAGATTTCTCTTTGCTAGAAAAAGATATAAACTTCTGCTTAGATCCATATAATAAAGCAATCACCAGAGAATTATCAGCCTTTGGTTTTGAAGCAATCGTGCAAACTAAAATAAAACAATTAGAAACTAATATCGAATCAGCATTTATTAAGGCCAGTTCAAAAAAACAATTAATTACAATAGAAGCACCTAATGATATTGTCAAAAACATTCACCGCATGCAAAACATAAAAATCAAGATGGAAGTAGACACTAGTCCTCCTGGTTTATTTAATATAGAAACTAAATTTTTACTTCAGCCTATTCCCTTTTCTATAAAAAGCTTTACCAAACCCGATTTATTTGCTGGAAAACTCCACGCTTTATTATGCAGACCTTGGGGATCTAGAGTAAAAGGGAGAGACTGGTATGATCTTGTATGGTACATATCACAAAACATCTCTGTCAATTTATTACATTTAAAAGAACGATTAATACAAAGCAAGGCTTGGAAAAAATCAGATAAATTTAATAAAGACATACTCATTGATCTCCTTATGAAAAAAATTCAAGAAACTGATTTTGAAAAAGCCAAAGATGATATTCTCCCATTCATCAAAAATACCTCAAGCATAGTGATTTGGTCAGCAGAATTTTTTAACGCCATACTAGAAAAAATACAGGCAATCAATTAGAAGAAGGAGCAAATTTCAATTTTTGATTTCACTTTGATTAAAACTGAGACTTAATTTCTTCATAATAAGCTCGCTTGTAAAGCCAAAAGGGCAAGCTTCACTTGGCCGTTTTATCACCAATTCGAGAATTGGTCAACAATTGACTGAAAAGTATTAATTTAGCATTCAGCAGCAACCGATCTTGTATTCATTATATTAGCTATTCGTTGAAATAAGGTTTTAATTCTTGAAAACTTCCAACTCTATCAGTTAGATGTTTATACATAGAAAAGATACATAAAAAATAGCCAAACCATTAACATTACTACAGACCTATCATAAAATCTGGCGTGGCTCTTATCCTGATATTGTATTAAATAATAGTGTTAGAAGTTGGGATTTACATTGGCATGAGTACACAGTTTGTAAAGCTCCTCAGTCAAATGTTACGGAAATATTAGCAAAATAAATCAGATAAAAAATCAGCTTGCAAACTAAGACTTGCTATTGCTAAATCTTAATATAAATAAAGCAATCACTGACAACAGCGCTGTCAACAACATAATGCCTTCAAAGTTGGATGTACTAATTATGGATGGTTTATCAGTATAGTTAAGAATAATGCTACTGATCGCTACTGCCATCATCCCACTTGTGATGCTTACCATATAATATATGCCTGTTGCACTGGCGTGAAAACGCGTCGGTGCAGCGCGCATACTCATTGCCAAGGTTCCAGGCGAGGTAAAGCTAAAACCTATTCCCGGCAAGATTAGTAAAACAAAAATCAGTAACAATGACGGCTTTAATACAAATAATGCAAGCGCAATGAAACCAATTAAATAAAACAATGCGCCAATAAATATACTTGCAACTTCACCTATTCGATCAATTAGCTTTCCTCCAAATGGCGACAGAATACCTATAGTTAGGGTCATACCAATAAAACATAATCCCGTATAAAATGTATTGGCCTGTAAATTCTTTTCAAGATAAAGACTCATTAAAAACATGGTAATATAAAATGGAATTACCGTAATTAGCCGCAATAAACACCCCATAATAAAAGATTTATTATGCATTAATTCGTTTGGTAATAACGGATAAACTGATCTTTTTTGCCAGTTAAAAAATATAACCATTAATATTAATGCTATGGCACAAAATAACCATGAAAATTGCACGAAACCATATGCTAAGCTACTTAATGCCACAATAAGCAATAATGAGTTTAACCCATCAATTTTGATTTTTTGAGTTGCTTTTTCATTTTCTATATGACATGCAAAAATGACAATAGCTAATAAACATAATGGGATATTAAATAAAAATACCCAACGCCAACTTAAGTAAGTACAAAATATCCCACTAATAATAGGTCCTACCGCAAGTCCAGCGCCTGCTAATGCACCGATCAATCCAGCAGCAAAGCCTTTTTTATTTGCAGGCATGATATTCAATACAATTGCTGTCGTATTTGGCCAGGCAAGTGCTGCACCAAATCCTTGTAACAACCGTCCAAATAACAAGCTCGGCGTATGCTTTGCTATTCCACATAATAATGCCCCTACTGTGCATAAGAGCAAACCCATAATTAACACATTACGTCGCCCATAATTATCACCGAGTTGACCACCCAAAATAATAAATGCAGCAAAAACTAATAGATATACTGTCACTATCAATGAGGTATCTTTCACTGGCATGGTTAATGCTTGCATGATCGGTTTGATAGCAATATACATTGCGGTATTTTCAACATTGAGAACAACAATAATAAGCAAGGTTGCCAACAAAATATTAAAGATAGATAGTCTTGATAGATTCATGGGAAAGAGTATACCTATTTCCTTTTGTTATGATAATATAGCTATTTTTCAATAGTTAATTTCTGATTTGGAAATAATAATGAATTTATACCGATGTATGCGCAGTTTTGTTAGCGTTATCGAGCAAAAAAGCTTCGCCAAAGCTGCTCGTGAATTATATCGATCGGCTTCACAGATCACCAAAGAAATCAATTGGCTGGAAAGTGAATTGGGTGTGGTTTTATTGCATCGTACTACTCGCAAACTCAGGATCACTGAAAGTGGTGAAGAATTTTATCATTATGCACAGCGAACTTTAACTGAATACAATAATGTAAAAGAACAATTACGATCTCAACAAGATCATATCACCGGCAAGTTAGTGGTTACCATGCCGCCACTATTCGCACAGTTTTTGATCCTAGATCACATACCTGATTTTATGCGAACCTATCCTCAAATAACATTAGATCTTCGTTTGGCTAACCGTTACATTGATTTAGTCGCTGAAAAAATTGATTTAGCGATGCGCATTGATGATCTAAGTAAAAAGGTCTATTGGCACAAACCATTCATAAAGACACAACGTGGTGTTTTTGCGTCACCGAATTACTTAAAAAAGCATGGTACTCCAAAAACTATTAATGAATTAGCAAATCATCAATGCTTATTGCATAATGAAATGACTAATCCGTACCTGTGGACATTTAAAAATAATCAACAAATATCCGTTAACGGTCGTTATTTATGTAATGACCCCACTAGTTTAATTAACATGGCAATAAATGATTTTGGCCTCATTTATTTAGGTCGGCATGTTGTCATGTCACATTTAAATAATGATGAATTAATTGAAATACTACAAGATTTTGCCCCCGAACCAACTCAAATTATTTTTTGTACGCCAAAGCAGGATTTTATTCCTAAAAAAATCCATGCATTTATCGATTATTTCTTAGCGCTTTATTCATTATAACAACATTTAAAACCATAAACCCAGACGGTCATTTAGAATTCCGGCAGCTTGCATGAAGACATAACACTGTGCTTTGCAGAAAATACCAGAACTTGATTCTTTAGATGGAAAGCAGATATGTTTAATATTTGACAAACTCGGGCATTTATGGTCAAATACTTTTCGGACCATCTCAACTATCTGTATTTAGTTTACAAAAATACTAAATTAACGTTTTTATGAAATAGAGGAAAAAACAGTATGCCTGGTCAAACTTCGAGAAGAAATCGCACCAATAATTATCGTCGAAATTCTCAACGATCCAGAAAACCAAGAGGTAATACATCTGAAAATTTAACTCCTTTTGAAGTATTGAAAAAAAGATATGAAAATTGCGATCATTTATACAAAAAAAACTCATACAATACATGTAAAAAAAATGCTAAGAGACTTTTTGATGATTTTCGTGGATTACATCGCCCAAATTATATGTGGGCTGCAAAATGTCAGCACTTAGTTGCTTCTTGCTATATGAAAAGAGCTGAACTAGTTAGAAGCCCTGATGAAAAATTAAAGTACTTGTGCAAAGCTCTTGATGCAAGTTTGGAGGGATGCCGATTAACAACAAGAAAAGGTCATGGACGAAATCACCATGCGCATATAAAACAATACAATAATGTGATTTATCAACTAAAAAATCTTCTCAGAGCTGGAAATTTTAATTCAGAAAAGTATCTTGTAAGTTTTAATTCAGTCATACACCTAGCCAACGAAAGGTTTCTCAATACAAATGGACGAGAGAATCTCGGCATAATTTACTTCACAAAATTTCAAATACTTGCAGTAAAACTCAAGCGTGATTTTCCTAATTTAAACACTCCAGAAAAGATATTAACTCATTTGGATAGCATCAGAGAAGCAATAAGAACTTTTCAATTGGCGAGATATTTTGGTTGCAATTATGAGTACAGATTTAATGAATTTCTAAACGGAAAAAGGAATGGGCTAGATAGGCTTGGTAAAATAGCATTTAAAAATGATTTCAAAGAAGCGCTACCTGAAATATTGTCTCTTAAAATTAGCATCACGAATCAAATGGGTCTGCGAGCAAGTCTAAATGATTATTATCAAGCAAGCATTGCTTATAAGAATAAAGTGAATGAAATTGATCTAAATGAAATTATTAAAGCGGATGAAGAGATTAAAGATAAGGTGCTAACACAAGCATTAGACGATTGTAATCGTGCAGTCGATTATGTAGAAAGAACATGGAAAGAAGCGCCAGATGATGATAAATATGCTATACACCTTGGATACTGCCAACTAAAAATGGCAGATCTGTTGAAAGCTAAAGGCAAACCTAAAGCAGCATTACATCGTTATGAACTAGCATTGCAAGTTGCAATAAATAGAGGGAAATTTAAGGAATTAGAATATTTATCCCATAGAAATTTAGCTTATGTTAATTTAAATATGGCAAATGCAAATACTGTTAAAGCTGAAAAGCGTCAACAATTATGTAAACAAGCACTAAAACATGCTACTCAATGTAAAAATATGGTAGATGCTCCTTCTCTTGACTTGCAAAACAAAAAAATCGAAGTAACACAATTGACTTATGCGGTATTCATTGATTATGCAAGTTACCTAGCTTATCCAAAAGAAAATCTTTCCTATAGAAATTATCAACAAGCGATTTCATTGCTAAAAAAAGCTCTTACATTAAGTAATACAATGCAAGACTCGAAGGAAAGAGCAATCACATGCCACAACAAATTGGCAAGTATCCATTTTAAAAAAAATCAATATAATTTAGCAATAAAGCATTTCGAAGCCTGTTTGCAAAACAAAGAAGAGTTAGATGGAGGCTTAGAAGCTGAGGATTCTGAGAGACATATGTTAGCTGTTTGTTTTGAAGAGCTTGCAGAAAAACATAATTATAAAAAGGAACATGAAGATGCCTATAATGCTTTCAAACGTGCGTACGATATTTTTCATGAAAATAATAATTTAAGGAATTGCGCACGTGTCAGTTACAAAATGGCAAACCTTTGTAGAGTAACAAGCAAAAAAAATACGTTAATTTTCTCGCACATCAAAAATGCTGTTTTTTTAAATATTAAAACATTAATGGAGCAGTACAGAAACAATGAATCTTTAATTGAAGACCTTTCAAAAAAGCAGAAAGAGATGCAAGAATGTATTAGGGAAAATATAGCAATAAAAGATAAAATAGCAACTCTTTTTCGTATAGAAGAAGAATTACATGATTTACGAAAAAAATTAAACATTAAACAAACATCACCTCAATCTCCCCGATATTCAAATGATACAAACACAAGTCCTGCAAACACTAGCTCTGAGAGCAATGAGAGAGATAAAGGAAAAGAAAAAGAAATAGACTTGCCAGCAACTTCACACAAGCGTAAACGTCGCAATGAAAGATCACCCTCTAATCATTCAAGCAACTCTAAAGAACCCATAACAAAACGAAGAAAACCAGATTTGCAGAGCAGAAGGAGTATTCCATCAAGCTCTAGAAAGACTACAGCTGAAAATCTCCGCGGAACATCCAGAACTGAACGCATACCAAGACGAGTTGATCCAAGTGATAGAAGAAGCACTAGAAGAAGCAGCCGTCATTACAAATCTGCAGTTTCATCACGTAACAATAATAGCAGAACACATATTACTTCTAATCATTCTTTCTGGAATGGGACATCTCAGCCAAGAAGTCCTAAACCTTTTAGCCGACGAGATTCTAGAAATTCTCGACGAGATCCTAGAAATTCTCGACGAGATCCTAGAAATTTTCGACGAGGTTCTAGAAATTCTATACAGCATCGCTGAATCAAATAACCTTTTTTCTTTGCAAGTATTTTCGCATTAGCTTTTTTATACCTTGTCATGTCTAAAACAACTAACCAGATGATCATTTACCATCCCGACAGCTTGCATAAAGGCATAACATGTTGTCGAGCCGACAAATTTAAAATTATTGCGTTTTAATTCCTTCGCCATCAGATCAGATTTTGGCGTAGTAACAGGAACTTGCTGCAGAGTTTTCCAATGGTTTTGCTGCGCCACACCATCAACAAACTTCCATAGAAAATTATTAAACGTTTCTTTTTCCTGTAATTTTAAAAAAGCTTTCGCATTGCTAATCGCTGCTTCTATTTTTCTTCTATTACGAATGATCTTTTCATTATGTAATAGTTGCTCAACCTTTGCAGGAGTAAATCTTGCAATTTTTTTTGGATCAAACTTAGCAAAAGCTGTTCTAAATGCGTCACGTTTTTGTAAAATGGTAAACCAACTCAAACCTGCTTGCATGCCTTCAAGAATAAGAAATTCAAATAACAGTCGGTCATCATAAATTGGTACTCCCCATTCTTTATCATGATACGCGATATATAATGGATGGTCGCTACACCAATCACAACGTTTTTTACTCATTCATCGCACCCTCTTTTGTTTGACTAATGTTTTGCAAATGGATCTTTATTGTTGGCCACTCGTCTTTTGTTAAAGCAAATATTACTGAATTACGTTTTAATGACATACCTATTTTTTTAATGCCAAGTTTTCTCATAGCTGCACAAGATCGTTGATTCTTCTTATCGACAGAAAAACCTACGCTGTGATATTTTGCAGTTTCAAAAGCGTAAGTTAATAATAACAATTTAACTGTTGAGTTTAAATAAGTTCCCCAAAATTTAGGGTGATACCAGGTATAACCTATGTTAAGACATTTGCGTTCGCTATCAATATCATAATAACTTGAAGAACCGACAAGCTCTTGCGCACACTCAATAGCAAAAGGCCAACGCGTACCTGCTTGCATTTGACATAATGCCTTATTAAACCATCGCTGTCTAAATATGTCTGGCTGTTCTAAAGCATATTTTGCATGTTGCCAAATTTTTTTGTCGGCAGCGAGTGAAGTAAAACTATCGATAGTATCAGATGCAAGTGTTTTTAATACTACATCTCGCGTTGATAACACTAAATCTTGTTTAAAAATCATTATATTTCACTCCAGCGCACATATACGAAGCCTATAATAATTGCCAGTAATGAAATACTATTTAGACTGGCTATCTAGCTCTATAATATCAGATGAAATTTAAATTGACAGACTAATAATACAGGTTCTAAAATTGATAAGGTATTCAGTATTCAAGGCGAGCAATGACACATTATACAGCGGACGTTCATATCCATCTTTACAATGCTAGCTATTTAAAAAAGCATGATGATGGTTTACCCTACCTAGCAACCGAGCCTTATCCATTACAGCAGTATTTGGATCAAATGATTGATTTGGATATGTATCCATATCTGGTATGCAATGTTAATATGGATATTCTGCGCAATCCAAATCATGTATTCGATAGCCTAGCTGAACTTAAACGATTAAAAAAACATGATTCACGAAAATACGGTGACGTTCATCTATTAGGCTTTACTAAAGCTGATCCACAATATGCTACTGCAGAAATTCTAGCTCAAGATAATATTAAAGGTGTTCGGTTAGTGTTACATAAGACAAAACCTGAAGCCATAGACGACCAATATCAAACAGAAGATTGGCAACATCTATATGAGCGTTTGCTTAACCACGATCAACATTTTTTGATCTATGCAACTAATCCAGCAACCATATTAAAAATTTTACGCTATTTACCTAAACAATTAAAAACAGGTATTGATCATTTGGGAAATTGTGAAAGCAACGTGGATGATCCGAACTATACTGCGCTACTTAATGAAGCTAAACAGCGTGATTATGTTTATTTCAAAGGTCCTGGATATCGAACTAGCATCGATCCGGATCAAGTTCTGCCTTATTTACAAAAAATTATTGATAATGTTGGATATGAAAAATTATTATTAGGCGCAAGTGATGCACCGCATGTAGGCCCAGATCCTCATGGAGTACCTTATCGAAGTTTACTGCCTGATCTCAACGCCATTATAAATTATCGTAACGATTTACTACAAAAAATAAGCCAACAGACAAAAATTGATCCGGCTTATTTTGAATTAATCAATGCCTGCAATACTTATCAAATACCATTAAAGCTGCTGTAATTTTTTAAAAATCTTGGTACCCAGGGCCGGACTCGAACCGGCACAGGAATAAATCCCGAGGGATTTTAAGTCCCTTGCGTCTACCAAATTCCGCCACCTGGGCATATCAAAGAGGCGATTCAAAATTTAAGGCTGAGGCCGGAATCGAACCGGCGTCCACGGCTTTGCAGGCCGCTGCATAACCACTCTGCCACCCAGCCACACCATCGTCAGCTCAAGGAGCTGAGCAGTTGCATTTCACATGCGATACAGAAGGCGAATATTAGCACGTATTTTTTGCTGGTTACAATAACCAATTCATTCTATTATTGAATTTCTGACAAAATGTTGGCCATACAGACCAAACTCCATTAGATCACAATATCCATATTCTGATAAATTTAGGTATAACAGAATTCGCCACTGTCGCTTTATGTCAAAAATACTCGCGAGTATTTTTGACTTTGGGTGAAAATACTCTGGAGCGGGAAACGAGACTCGAACTCGCGACCCCAACCTTGGCAAGGTTGTGCTCTACCAACTGAGCTATTCCCGCGGTGAGGGGTGTATTCTAACTGAGAATGGCTCACTGTCAAGCATGAGACCGTACTTGTCAGACTTTATCGACTGAATGAGAAAAAGCCAGATCTGGCCATGCTTTGCGAAGATAAATATACATCGAACCCAAAGTCAGCAACGCTGATAGATATAGCAAAATATAACCAACACTCTGCCAGCCACTAAATTCACCTTGACGCGTTGCTAACAACACAACTAACGCCAACATTTGTAATACGGTTTTAAATTTGCCATAAAGTGATACTGCAACGCTGGCACGTTTGCCAATTTCAGCCATCCATTCACGCAATGCAGACACTACAATTTCACGCCCAATGATCACCGCTGCTGGCAACGTTAAATAAAGCATTTTTGGATCACCGACTAACAATACCAATACGGTTGCAACGATGAGCTTATCTGCCACTGGATCAAGAAATGAGCCAAATGCTGAGGTTTGATTAAGAATGCGAGCAAACAAACCATCAAGCCAATCAGTAATAGCAGCAACGGCAAATAATACCGCTGTGGTTATTGGTGCCCATGAAAATGGCAAATAGAACACCAATACCAGCACTGGGATCAGAATGATCCGCAACATTGTTAAAAAATTTGGGACATTTAATTCCATGCTTAACCTTATTTATCACTCTAATGACGAATAGTCACCCGTGCAATATATCATGAATTTGCTGCGCCAGCGATCGACTAATGCCTGGTGTTTTTGCTAGCTCGGCGACACTAGCGCGCAATATTTCTTGCAAACCACCAAATCGTTGCAATAATGCTTGCCGTCGACGCGCACCAACCCCAGGAATATCTTCTAACTTTGAATGCCGGCGTTTTTTGCCGCGTTTAGCTCGATGACCGGTGATCGCAAAGCGATGTGCTTCATCACGAATGTGTTGTATCAAATGTAATGCCTGTGGTGTTAGTGTCACTACTTTGGGTTTAGCACCAGGAATAACTAAAAATAATGTTTCCAATCCGGGTTTACGAGTAACCCCTTTAGCAACCCCTAATAACACTACATCGGTTATTTGTAATTCTTCGAGCACTGCAATCGCTTGGGTTAATTGCCCTTTACCACCATCAATTACTAATAAATCTGGTAAGGTTTGTTCGCTTTGTTGTAAATGCGTATAACGCCGCGTTAACGCTTGGCGCATTGCGGCATAATCATCACCTGCAGTGATCTCTTTTATATTAAAACGGCGATACAATGATTTAACGGGACCATGACTATCAAATACTACACACGACGCTACCGTGGCTTCACCCATTGTATGACTGATATCAAAACATTCCATGCGTTGTGGTAGAGCATCAAGCCCTAATTCATCTTGTAACGCTTCCCAACTTTGTTGTAAATTCATTTGATTAGCTAACATTGTCATTAAAGCCTGCTCTGCATTGTGCAATGCCATTTCTAACCAGCGTTTACCAGCACCTCGCTGCGGACAGATCAAGCTAACCTTACGTTGAAATTGCTCAGCTAAACTGGCTGCTATCCATGCTTTATCTGTTAATGCATGACTAAGTAAAATCTTTTGTGGTAACGATTTTTGAATTTGACCTGTTAAATAAAATTGCGGAATAAATGCTGCAAGAATATCTTCAAGTGTAGCTTGCGCAGGTGATTTTGGGTAAAACATTTTATTACCGAGAATGCGGCCGTCACGAATAAATAACATATGCACACAACTTTTACCAGCACGTTTAACCACAGCGATAACATCGACATCTTTACCATTACCACTAACATATTGTTGCTCTTGTATTTTGCGAATACTAATGACCTGATCGCGCAATTGCGCAGCTTGTTCATAATGTTGTGAGCCTGCTGCTTGTTGCATTTGTTGAGTTAAATCTTTGAGTAGCTGTTGGCTGCGACCAGTTAACAACATTTTTGCATGTTGTAAATCTTGGGCATAATCTTGTGGCGAAATATAATCAACACACGGCGCTGAACATCGTTTAATTTGATACTGTAAACAAGGCCTGCTGCGATTACGAAAAAAACTATCACTGCACTGACGAATTTTAAAGGTTTTTTGTAATAAGCGTAAAGTTTCACGCACTGCACTAACACTCGGATAAGGGCCATAATAATCCCCTTGCTTGCGTTTAGCACCGCGATAAAAACCTAGGCTTGGATAATTTTTATGAGCTGAGATATAGATATACGGATAACTTTTATCATCGCGCAGCAACACATTATAACGTGGCTTTAATTGCTTGATCAGGTTGCTTTCTAACAATAACGCTTCATTCTCACTTGCGGTGATAATAATGCTAATACGTTTGATTTGCGCAACTAATTTTTGCGTCTTAGTGCTTATACCTGTGTTACGAAAATAACTTTGAACTCGCTTGTCTAAACGTCGTGCTTTGCCAACATAAAGCACTTCGTCATTTGCACCCAGCATTTGATAGATGCCAGGCTTGGCGGGTAATTGTTGCAAGAATAACTTAAGATCAAAAATGTTATTTGCCTTCCATAGGTTTTAAATCAATTAAACCGTATTTTATAGCGACATGGGTTAGTTCTACATCGGTGCTAACATTTAATTTTTCAAATAATCGATAACGATAGCTGTTAACTGTTTTTGGACTTAAACATAATTTATCAGAAATTTCTTGAACCTTTTGCCCACTGGTGATCATGATCATCACTTGCAATTCACGTTCAGATAAAATTTCTAAGGGGGATTCTTCTTCGACGAGATGATGTAATGCAATATTTTGCGCAATTTCAGGCGTTAAATAACGTTTGCCAGCATACACGTCTTTAATTGCGCGAATTAATTCATCGATATCGGCATTTTTAGTCACAAAACCTGCCGCGCCTGCTTGTACGAAACGTGCAGGCAGTGGATCTTCTTTACAAACTGATAAACCTAAAATTTTGATATCGCGATCGACATAACGCAGGATTTTGCGAGTTGCTTCTAAGCCACCAATACCGGGCATTTGCAGATCCATGATCACCACATTTGGGTGGAGCTCTCTGGCAAGACGTACAGCCTCTTCACCATTTTCAGCTTCACCAACAATCCGAATTCCATCTTTCTCCTTAAGCATTTGCCGCAATGCCGTGCGGATCAACTTAAGGTCATCCACTATCAGTACATCTATCAAACGATAATCTCCACCATAGAACTCATACTATACACCAAAACATACCCGTGGCGGAGAGGGAGGGATTCGAACCCACGGAGCCCGCGAGGACTCAACGGTTTTCAAGACCGCCGCTTTCAACCACTCAGCCACCTCTCCGTAGACGGACTTCAGGATACAATAAAATAATACATGCGAAAAGGGTTTTTTGTTAAATTTCCATATATTTAGAGACATTTACAACTTCCTTTTTATAGCGATTTTATGGTAAAATTAAGTCTAATTATTATTATGTTTGATTAATATTTTAACATACGGAGCTTGCAATATGCAACCAAATAATCCTTTAACATCAACTCGACGCTCAGAATCACTGCTCGCAACTAATGCCGTGTTGCGCAACACTTACATGCTTTTGGGGCTTACTTTAGCATTTAGCGCGGTTACTGCTTGGTTAGCAGTCATCACCAATGCTCGCCCAAGCATCTGGGTATTCTTGCTCGGCGCTTATGGTTTAATGTTTCTTACGCAAGCTTTACGTAATAGCATCTGGGGATTAGCGTCCGTTTTTGCCTTCACTGGCTTTATGGGTTATACCCTAGGCCCGTTACTAAATGTATTTTTGCACAAATTTGTTAATGGTGGCCAACTTATCATGACTGCTTTAGGGGGCACGGGCTTGGTATTTTTGGCGCTATCGGGTTATGCACTCAGCTCTAAAAAAGATTTCAGCTTTTTGCATAAATTTTTATTCATCGGCGCCATTGTGTTAATCATCGGTGTGATTGCTAATTTATTTTTACATCTGCCAGCATTTCAATTAGCAATGTCGGCTGCATTTGTATTATTCTCTTCAGCGATTATTTTATTTCAAACTAGCCAAATTATTCATGGCGGTGAACGCAATTATATTATGGCAACGATCACTCTGTACGTTGCAATTTATAATTTATTTGTCAGTTTACTCACATTACTCGGCGCTTTCAGTGGCCGTGATTAATGATCAAGTAAGGTTGATGAGGATATGACATTTACTATTCTCATCAACCAATCATCAGCATCAGCACAAGCACCGTATACCGCATTAAATTTCTGCAAAGCACTCATTGCAAAACAGCAACAAATCCAGCAAGTGTTTTTCTTTTTAGATGGTGTTTATAATGCATCATCATTTAATATTTTAGCGCAAGACGAAACAAACTTAACCCAAGCATGGCAACAATTAGCAGGGCAGCATAAATTTGAATTATGTGCTTGTGTTGCCACTAGCCTACGCCGCGGCATTATTGATGCAAATGAAGCACAACGTTATGACAAAGATCATTTTAATTTAGCGAAGAATTTTAAGCTCGCTGGCCTAGGGCAGTTATTCGAAGCAATCAACCAAAGTGATCGATTTATTCAATTTGGCTGATAATTATAGGAATAATTGATGACAAAGAAAGTATTATTCATTACTCGAAGCGCGCCACATGGCCACGCCAAACCTCGTGAAGCATTAGCAGCGATGTTGGCGGCTAGTGCTTTTCAAGAAACGGTCAGTGTGTTATTTATGGATGATGGCGTGCTACAATTAGCAAAACATCAAGAAACCTCTCATTTAGGCATGGTTAATTTTGCCAAAACCTTTAACGTCATGGAATTGTATGAGATCAAACAAGTGTATGCTTGCGCTGAATCTTTGGCTGAACGAGGTTTTTTTACCGATAATCTAGTGTTGCCGGTCAAATTGATTAAATACCCTAAAATTTCTGATTTAATAACTCAACATGATTTGGTGCTCAACTTCTAATGATTTTACATATTATCAATCAATCACCGTATCAATCATCGAACTTAGCAACATGTCGCAAGGTTATCGCAAAGAATGATAGTTTGTTATTAATCGAAGATGGTGTGATCGCAGGATTATTAAATACAATATACACCGATCAAATGCGTGAATTATTAACTACTCATAAGGTGTTTGCGCTAAAAGCCGATATTGAAGCTCGTGGCTTTACCAATCGCATCATTACAGATATTAATACCATTGATTATGCTGGCTTTGTTGATCTAGTTATAGAACATTCACTAACACAATCTTGGAACTGAGCGTGTAAAATGTTAATTGTCAATGATAAAAAAATTGCGACGACTAAAGAAGGCTATCTCGAACAACGTGAAGATTGGTCAACTGAAGTGGCGATGGCTATTGCTAAACAAGATGATATTACGTTAACGGACGCTCATTGGGAAATCATTCATTTCTTGCGTAAGTTTTATCATGACTATGAACATACCCCCGCTATTCGTGCCTTAGTGAAAGCATTGGCCAACAAATTTGGTCCTGATAAAGGCAATAGCTTGTATCTCCATCAATTATTCCCGCAAGGCCCTGCAAAACAAGCTAGCAAAATCGCTGGGCTACCTAAACCTAGTCGGTGTATTTAAAGATCCTTTAAATTTCAACTTGACAATATAACCAAAATATAACTAAAATATAACTCATGCAATACCACATAATAATTAATAAACAGGTTAAAAAAAGATTACAGGCTCTTTCGAGACCAAATCGTAATCGTATTGTAGAAAAAATTGAATTTTTAGGATTTAACCCGGATGATCCTAAACTTAATATTAAGAAACTTAAAGGACAGTCTTATTATCGGTTAAGAGTTGGAGATTGGCGAGTTCTATTTGATAGAAACGATAGTATTAAAGTTATATCTATTGAGAAATTAGACGTTCGCGGAGATATCTACAAATGAATTTGCAAATCATTAAATCAAGTAATGGTCAACCGGAATATGTACTTTTACCCGTATCAGTATATAAAAACCTGCGTCATGTGATTGAAAAAGAACTTAAAAAAGCTCCTAAAGACTATGTAACTTTCGATGCTAAAGATTACATTGACAACCCTGTCGCACTAGCACGTATCAAAGCACATGTTACCCAAAAAGAATTGGCAAAAGCTATGGATGTTACACAAGCATATATTAGTAAGCTTGAAAATCAAGATAGTGTCTCGCAAAAAATATTAACTAAGATTTTAAAAACATTGAAAACATTAAAAAAATGACTTTTACTATTGATACTTATGCTGTTATTGGTGATCCAGTTGCGCAAAGCAAGTCACCACTGATCCATAAATTATTCGCGCAACAATCCACGCAAATATTGGATTACCTTAAAATCCATGCCACCATGGATACTTTAGCAAAAACCATTGATGATTTTTGTGATCAAGGTGGCAAAGGATTAAATATTACCGCACCATTTAAATTAGCCGCAATGCAACTAGTTGATAAACTCACAGATAATGCCAAACAAGCTGGTGCTATCAATACTATCATTATTAATCAAAATGGTTCGCGCTTAGGTGAAAATACCGATGGTATTGGTTTAGTACGAGATATTACTATTAATCATAGCTATTCATTCACTAATAAACATATTTTACTACTCGGTGCAGGTGGCGCTGCTAAAGGCATACTACCACATCTCCTTAATCAACAACCTGCATCGCTTACAATCATCAATCGAACATTAAGCAAAGCGGAGCAATTAATAGCTACTCAACAAACTCAAATATCCTTGCATGCTTATGATTATTCTAAGCTGCATGATCTTGCACAAACTTATGATCTTATTTTAAATGCAACCAGTGCTAGCTTGCATCGACAAACATTAACTTTACCAAAATCTATAATTAACACGAATACATTTTGCTATGACTTAAGCTACGCTGAAAAACCGACGTTATTCTTACAATGGTGTCAACAGCAAGGTGCTAGATATTGTATTGATGGCAAAGGTATGCTGGTTGAACAAGCTGCAGAATCGTTTTATCTGTGGCGCGGCATACGTCCTGATACGCAATCAATTATCAAAAAATTATAATGATGGATCAGCGATCGATCTGACCGAGATTTGCATGCAACACCGAACCATTAATGACACTATGATTAGCAGCAAACCAAATGACTTCAGCGATTTCTTGCGGCTCGATCAAGCGACCTGCCGCGGACATTTGCTTAACGTTTTCTAGTACATCTTTATCATCACCAATATGCTGTAACAACATTTCTGTCTCGGTAAACCCCGGACAAATACAACACGTATGAATACCTTTGCCGGCAAGATCTTGGCAAGTCGCTTTCATCATTCCTGCAACTCCATGTTTGCTGATAACATAAGAAGCGGTATTAGCAACAGCTTTCTCAGATAAGGTAGAACCCATATAAATAATAGATGATCCAGGTTTCATCTTAGGTAACAATAATTGGTTTAGCACAATCGGCGCAACTAAATTAACTTCTAAGATTTGGCGATAATCATCCACAGCCAAGGTTTGAATATGATCCTTAGCAAACGCAGCTGCATTATGTACTAAACATAATTGATCAGCTGCAGTGATAGCATTAACCAAAGGTTCGCTGTGTTGCTGTTGCCAGCCAGCTTGGCTTAAATCGATAGTAAATTGCTTAACGCCAGCGACGTCACACTGACTACGAGAAATATTGATGACTTGCCAGCCTTGTTTAATAAATAATGCCACTGTGGTTTTACCTATGCCTTTGCTGGCACCGGTGATCACCAAATAATTACTCATCCGTTGCTCTCCAGGTGGTTGCTGCAGCTTGCCCCGGCATTGTTGATACTTTTATAGTAATCGCTTTAATCGAAAAACTTTGTAATTCCGTTTTATCTTTAACTAATTGTTGAATGAACCAACGCGACAATTCTTCAACTGTGATATTACACATAGGTAGCACTAATACATCATGTTTTAGGAATGGCAGAATTTCACGATTAAAATGTGCATTGATGTAATCACCATGTTCTTCTATTTGCAAATGTGCCGACTCACCTGGCAATAAGAAATAACCATCAAGCTGATCACATAGCGCAATTAGTTTTTGTTTGTAATGACGATAATCAAATGCCATGCCATTATCTTCATATTCTGCAGTGATTTCTGCTGCTACAGTAAAATTATGGCCGTGTAAATGTTCACGTTGTGTAGCAGAGAAAATGGTGAAATGCCCAGAAGAAAACTTCATGTTATCTTTCTGTAATTTCACTGTAGCCAATTTTCTCACGTTGTTACCTCAAATATTTGATTTGAATACTTTCATGATAGCATAGATAATCGACAGCGTATATCACGCAGCTGAAACCCTAATAACTCAGTTGATAAGCCTTTAGATAACGCTAACACTTTAAATAATTCACCCATCTCATGTGGCATTGTTAATTTTTTTAATTGTTGAGTTTGCTGCAAACGTGCGACAGCAGCACTATCAATATCATTAATAAAATCTGTGATGCCACAACTTAATAAAAAATTTGCTTGCGTGGCGAATCCGCTAATATCAAAACCTAGTTCGCTGGCATGCTCTGCAACTGCGGTAAAATCAACGTGCGCAGTAATATCTTGTGATCCTGGCATATATAATGGATCAGGGTGCGCCTGTTGTTGGTAATGACACATTAACGTCCCCATGTGTCGATCAGGATGATAATATTCATGCCCTGGAAAACCATAATCAACTAATAAAATCACACCGCGCTTTAAACAATGATTTAATTGTTGTAACCATGGTGAAATATTCAAATTAATTTCTGATGTATACGGACGACTAAGTTGATATCGCGAAACGATTTTAGCAATGTGATCGCTCAAGCCAGGCGACGAAGGTAGATCCGCAAATGTCGTCAACTTGTTAGCCTCTGATCGCACATATACTTCTTGTATACCTTGTTGATCAAGTGTAAATATATGCACGGGCATTGCATCTAATACTTCATTTGCCAAAATCACGCCAGAGAAATTCAACTTCGCTAAATCATTCAGCCAAACAACTCGATCGATAATGTGCGGACAACGCTGTTGCAAAAGCTGCTGCTGACGTTGTCGCAACACCGTACTAACATCATAAATATAATAATGGGCTGGCAAACTATCATTGATTTCTAAATTCAGTAAAATATCGCTTGCCATCACACCTGAGCCGGCACCAATTTCTAAAATATCGCCACCATCAAGCTGCGTTAAAATTTGCTGGCATTGGCGCGCTAAGCATTGGGAAAATAACGGAGAAATTTCTGGTGCTGTGGCGAAATCGCCTTGCTGGCCCAGCTTGATCAAGCCTGACGTATAATAGCCATGATCAGGATCATATAACGCAGCCTGCATAAACTGCGCAAAAGTTTGAACTTTCGAATTCAACGATTGAGTTTGGATCATCATCAAGTTACACTACGATGGTTTGAATGAGCCAATGATATCACAGGATTATAAGATATACTGCACCGTCATTGCGAGCGCAGCGAAGCAATCCAGAGCTGGATCCCGCGGTCAAGCCGCGGGATGACAAATAACTCAAGCCGTAGGATGACGAGACTGCTCCGTAATTACATTCCTCACAATGACAGGAACCAGCATTAATAAGGCAAACCATGACAAACATTAAAGTAGCATTAATCACTGGCGCTGGCCGGCGGATCGGCGCTGTTATCACTCGCATGTTACACCAAGCAGGATTTAATGTCGCTATTCATTATCATCAATCACGCAATGATGCACAAGCATTAGCAAACGAACTCAATAACATACGAAGCAATTCAGCAATATTGATCACCGCTGATTTAAACGATATTGATCATCATCAACAAATGATAGCGACCATTAAAAATACGTGGGAACAGTTAGATTTACTTGTTAATAATGCTTCTAAGTTTATGCCTACACCCATCGCTGCTACAACAACTACACAATGGCAGGAGTTAATGAGCACGAATCTACAAGCCCCTTTTTTTCTCAGTCAAGCCGCATTACCTTTATTACAAAAATCTCAAGGTGCAATCATTAATATCACCGATGTTCATGCAGAAAAACCACTGAAAAATTATTCCATTTACAGTATTAGTAAAGCTGGCTTAACGATGTTAACCAAAGCATTAGCGAAAGATCTTGGGCCCGATGTTAGAGTCAATGCAGTTGCGCCTGGAGTAACATTATGGGCCGAGAATGAAAATACTTTAACTGCAGCTCAGAAACAAAAAATCATCAATAAAACCGCATTAAAACGTATTGGAGAACCGCAAGACATCGCTGATGCCGTTTTATATTTAGCAACCGCGAAGTATGTGACCGGGCAAATTATTGTTGTTGATGGCGGCCGGTCATTGTCGATGTAATTATCCTTATCCAGATGGCAACAAGCATTTACATTTAAAAAATCCTGGATTGCTTCGTCATTACACTCTTAGCAATGACACTGAATTGCATTCCTTACAATGATGATTACATCGCAGCGCGTTTATAAGGATAATACTGCGGTTCCCAGCTTACCGACCGAATTGCTTTTTCAATATCATCAATAGGTTCAGCTTCACCATCTTTGATCGCTTGATCAATCACTGCCAAAGCGATCTTGCGACTCACCGCTTGCACATCATTTAAATCTGGTAACAATGGCGCGCTGGGATCATTTTTCGCTGGCGAACAATTCATTAATGCTTGGCATGCCGCCCAGATCATATTATCCGTTAGCCGCTTAGCTTTAGTCACAATAATACCTAAGCCGATCCCTGGAAACACTAACGCATTATTACTTTGTGAAATTCGAATAGTCTTACCACCGTATTCAACATCAGCAAATGGACTACCCGTTGCAATTAACGCTTTACCGTCAGTCCAACGCAGTAAATCTGCAGGTTCAGCTTCAGACTTCGATGTTGGATTTGATAATGGCATAATAATTGGATGCTCAACATGTTTTGCCATTGCTTTTACTACATCTTCATTAAAAGCACCTTGCACGGTAGAACAACCAACTAATACCGTTGGTTTTGCATTACGGACAACATCTAATAAGCTTATATTCTTGTCATCATTTAATTGCCATTGAGCAACTTCATCACGAGTATGTGCATATGGTTTTTGAAATGGCATTAAGTCTTTCATATCATCGATCAACAAACCTTGCCGATCGATAAGCCATATGCGTGATTGCGCTTGTTCTTTCGATAAACCATGGCGCACCATCGCTTCACAAATTTGATCGGCAATGCCAACGCCAGCCGTGCCTGCACCAAAAAACACAACTTGTTGTTGCTGCATGTCAGTGCCTGCAGCTTGTACTCCAGATAACATACAAGACAATGCTACCGCTCCCGTACCTTGAATATCATCGTTGAAAGTACACATATCATTGCGATAACGATTTAAGTTTTTGCGTGCATTCTCACGCCCAAAATCTTCCCAATGTAAGTACACCCAAGGGAATTTCTTTTGTACGGCTGATACAAACGCGCCAATGAAATTATCATAATCAGCTCCAGAAATTCGTTCATGGCGCCAACCTAAATAACAAGGTGAATCTAATAAACGTTTGTTGTTAGTGCCAACATCGAGTTGGATTGGTAACACCCGGTGTGGATTCACTCCCGCACACAATACATATACCATTAACTTAGCAATTGGAATATCCATTCCTGCCATGCCTTGATCACCAATGCCAAGAATACCTTCGCCATCAGTCACTACGATCAGTTCAACATTTTGATTTAAACGATTATCTAAAATCGTTTCGATTTTGTCTTGATCAGGATAAGAAATATATAAGCCACGAGTACGACGAAATTCTAATGAAAAATTTTCTACGGCTTCACCAACGGTTGGCGTATAAATGATTGGCAACATTTCTTTGAAATGATCACGCACTAATCGAAAAAATAACGTTTCATTGTAATTATGAATATCTTCGAGAAAAACATTTTTATGTAAATTCGATGGTTCTTGTTGATACTGCGCATAACAACGCTTAACTTGGTCTTCTAAACTTTCCACTCGATAAGGTAATCGACCTAATAATTCAAATTGCTCGCGTTCTTCATTAGTAAAGCCACAACCTTTATTAAGCTTTGGCGAAATCATGACGGCTTTACCATAGAGTGGTGTTTCAATATGATCAATTGAACCATCATCGTTGCGAATAATTTTAAACGTTATCATGCGTAATCCTCTGTGTTTGCTATCCCGTCATTACGACCGCAAGCGGAGCGTGGCGGAAAGCAATATGACGAATGTAATGACTTGGTATTTTCAAGTGCAACTAGTATATATACTATAGTCTTGACTATTTTGCTGCAAGTGGAATTAACGTTGCCATCTGCATAATTGCTTGTACAGAAAATGTCGCTTCTAATTGTGTTAACAATTGCTCCAACTTCGCTAACGATACATCGTTTATTTTGTTATCGACAGCGGCTTGGCTGATCACAATTAATAAAGCTTCAAGGTCAAATGTAGTTAACTCATCTCGATGCTCATACAATTTAGCAAAAATGGCCTGAATAATATGGGTTATTTGAGTGTCACGTAATAATTTAGGTATGCTACGAACTAAAACTGCATTCTCATCGCTGCGAGTTAATTCAAAACCAACTTTAGCTAAATGATCACAAGCAGCATCGATGATTGAAATATGACTAGCCGCTAAAGTTACTGTGGTTGGCATTAATAATGGTTGTGTGTGTAAAGCATTAGTTTGCAGCGCTTGTTGTAATTTTGCAAACAATAGTTTTTGTTGTGCGATCATTAAGTCAATCGATAATAACCCATCAATATGCTCAATTAATAAATGTTGTTGATGCGCATGGCCGATCACCCGGCCTAATGTGGTTTGTGATAATGCTTGATAACTTGCTAACGTTTCTTGTACTTGGTTTGCTTTTGTTGGTTTTGTTACTCTTATTGATTTTTGTGGTTCTACTTTTTTTCCTTGGATACCTTGATTTTTTTGGAATGACAAATCGGTCTCTGGCATATTAATTTTTGGCTGCACGGAATTTTCGCAAGCTAATGCATCTTGCAAACTCTTAACAATAAAATCATGCACTAGACGACTTTCACGAAAACGCACTTCATGTTTAGTTGGATGCACATTAACATCAACATTGCTTGGATCAATTTCTAAATATAGCGCAAACAATGGCTGGCGCCCAGGATGAATAACATCAGCATAGGCTTGGCGGATCGCATGATTGATCAACCGATCACGAATAATGCGACCATTAACATAAAAATATTGTAAATCGGTTTGGCTACGACTAAATTCTGGCAAGCTGATCCAACCCCATAATCGTAATCCCTCAATACTCATATCTAATGCTAATGCTTGCTTTAAAAACCCACCACCAAAAATTTTAGCAATTCGTTGCTCGCGTGCTATCTCGGTGGCAGCTGCTTTAAATTGATAAACGATTTTATTATGGTGACGCAAGCACAAGTCAAGATCAAAGCGTGATAATGCTAAACGTTTGATGATCTCTTCAATATGACTCAATTCGGTTTTATCGGTACGTAAAAATTTACGCCGCGCCGGGGTATTAAAAAATAAATCATGCACTTCAATCGTGGTGCCTGGTGGGTGTGCAGCCGGAGTTAATTTCGCTTGTGAATTTTGACCTTCAACTTGCACCCGCCATGCCGTGTTAGTTTCTTGGCCGTCTGCTTGTGTTGCAGAAGTTAAAGCAAACCGCGAAATAGAACTAATACTAGCAAGCGCTTCACCACGAAAACCTAAACTTGTGATCTTAGCCAAATCATCGAGTGTTGCAATTTTACTCGTGGCATGTTGCGCTAAAGCGAGTGGCAATTCATCTTTTGAGATCCCGCAACCATTATCACGAATGCGAATTAATTGTTTACCACCTTTTTCAATATCAACTTCAATGCGTGTCGCTCCAGCATCTAAACTATTTTCTAAACATTCTTTTACGACGGATGCTGGTCGTTCAACAACTTCACCAGCAGCAATTTGGCTAGCTAATTGTGGCGCTAAACGCTTGATCTTAGGTTTATCCATTTGGTTCATAACATTTAAATTCCTGTATCCTATATATCGAAATAGCTTCAAGTAAGCGAAGTATATCATGCCCGCAAATCTAACTTGAAAATGTCAACTTTCTGGTATATAATTTCAGAAAAATATAGTTTTTTTCTGAAATTAAGGTGCTTGATGATATCGGTATATAACCAAATTCTTAATAAAATTAAGCAATCTGTGAGTGGAAATGTGTATACCACTAAAGATTTCCTTAATATTGCAAATCGGATAAGTATCGATAAGGCACTCTCAGCATTAGTGAAGGACGGTATATTGCGACGTTTAACTCGTGGTATTTATGATTACCCTGTTAATGATCCTAGGTTAGGTATTCTGCCTCCTGATTTAAATAAATTAATCGATGCTATTCAACGTCAATCTGGACATACGATCCAAATCGATGGTGCTAAAGCAGCTAACGTTTTGGGTCTGAGCACTCAAGTTCCTGCACAAATAATTTATTTGACTGATGGCCATTCTCGTAATATCAAAATTGGTAACTGGATTATAAAAATCAAACACGCCAGCCCAAAAACTTTAGTAGGTGCTGGACAAATAGCTGGTTATGTCTTACAAGCATTACGATATTTAGGTAAAAGTAATATTAACTCTGAAGTTATCAATAAAATAAATGTTGCACTAACATCAAAAGACAAAAAGCAACTAAAAAAATTAATGCCATATGCTCCTGGATGGGCTTATAATACCTTACAAAAAATCACTACAGAGATCGGATAATGTTAGATAAAATCGTCACCTTGCCAACTCAAGAACGCAAAAATATTTTTTTGAAAACTGCTTATGAACTTGGTATTAGTGAACCTATTATTGTAGAAAAAGATTTTTGGGTTTCTTGGGCGCTTGAAAAACTGTTTCAACAACCAATCAATGAGCCTAGTTTAATTTTCAAAGGTGGCACCTCTCTATCAAAAGCATATAATCTTATCGACCGTTTTTCTGAAGATATTGATATCACTATAACCCGTAAAGACTTAGATTTTTTAAACCCTGATGAATATATTCTAGAATTAGGAAATAAACGTCGAAAACGATATTTTGATGAATTATATAATGTAACTATAGCTCTGGTAGAACAAAAAATTCTACCCAGATTAAAAATTAGAATAGATTCAATCTTAACAGAACCATGGCAATTAATGATCGATAATAATAATTATGAACGAATTAACTTTTCTTATCCTAGTTGCTTTAGTAACATAAACAAACAATATTTATTACCAAAAATTATTTTTGAATTCGGTAGTCGAGGTGATACTATTCCTAGTGACAATATTACTCTTTCATCTTATGTTGAAAAAGTATTGCCAAATCTTAAAATAAAATCGCCTTCTGTGACTGTACTTAAGCCTGAACGTACATTTTGGGAAAAGATTTTAATTTTACATAAAATTGCACACCAACCTAATGATAAACTCATATCAAACAGATTATCACGACATTACTATGATATCTTTATGTTAGCAAATAATGGAATCTTGGATAATGCTATTAAACAGCCTCGACTTCTACTTGATGTTGCTCAACATAACATGGCTTACTTTCGTAACATACAAGCATCATATGAAACTGCAAAACTTGGTTCACTGCGATTAATTCCGAGTAAATCCCAGATAGAAATTTTGTGCCATGACTATAAATTAATGGAAAGTATGTTTATCAATCCAGCTCCTTCTTTTGCTCAGCTAATAGAAACTACTAAAGCAATAGAAAATACACTCAATAATTAAATCATCAAGTTGGCTAGCTTGTTGCGGCGCTAAGTGTTTGACTTGGATTTACCCATTGTGTTCATAGAGTATAAATTCCTTTCTGGGATTTGCCAATTTTCTTGCTACGGTAATTCTTGAGTCACTTCTTTAAAAACCTTCATTGCATTAATTACTTTCGGCATCCCGACATAAATAATCAGTTGCAATATCGCTTGTTCAATTTGCACTGGCGTACACCCGACATTTAATGCTGCTTGCATATGTATTTTTAATTGTGGCAAAGCACCTTGAGTTACTAATGTTGATAATGTAATTAATTCACGAGTTTTTAAATCTAACAAATGATCTTTTGCATAAAATTCTCCAAAAGGAAAATCGATGCCAACTCTTCCAAGTTCAGGTGATAAATCATTTAGCATTGTTTCTATTACTTCTGCTTTATCACCAAAAATATTTTTAAATACTTCTTTCCCAGCCTTACTATTACTAGCCATAGCGCTACTCCAATTGTAAAATTTTACTTAGACAAATCTGTATAAATCAGTCAATTTTTTAAATATTTTTATTTTTTAAGTAATTCAGCATGCTTTTCTAAGCTACTTCTTTAAATGATTCAACATGAGTATTTTTATATTTTTTTAGAGCTTGCCATAACTCATATTGTTTTTCTAAGTTCAGCCAATAATCTGGCGACGTGTTAAACGCTTTAGCTAAACGAATGGCCATTTCAGCACTAATACCCATTTTTTCATTAACTAACCTCGATAAAGCTTGCCTGGTAACACCCAACTGTTTAGCAGTTTCAGTTACAGAAATGTTTAATAGGCGCTAAACAAAATTCACGCAAAATCTCACCCACATGAGGTGGATTACACATTACCTTTGTCTTATCGTCTCGTTTTGCCATCGTGATAATCCTCATAGTTCGTCAAGTATACATCATCTTTTATATTACCTATAGTCAAAATACCCGTTAATTAACGATTTTCTTTATCCTGCTCTTCACAAATTAATAACACGCCAATTACCGCGAACGCTCCGATTGCTAGTGCCACATAAAGTGATAACACTAATACACCATCAGTTGACATAAACATTGCGCCATATAATGCAAACGCTAAAAAACCGATCGTGACTAAAAACACTGTGGCTTTAGGACGCTCGCGCGCACTGGTTAATAACATATTGACAAACTTGTTTAATATATCCATTTCCTTTTTCCTTGTTGCAAAGATTTTTTTTACATCTTTCCTTGAACCAAAATACTCGTTCTTAAGATTATTCAAGTCTACTCTTAATCGCGTAAAATCCGCGGCCAACGTTCATGCATGGCGTTAGGTTTTTGTGGTGCTATAGTGACAACATAAACCCTAACTTCGTTGTCGTATCGCGCCAATAATCCTTGCACCCATTGTCCTGCAGTTAGTTCAAACCAATGTTGCTTGCCTTCTATGTCTCTCTCCATAAATGCTATTAGCGGTATTTTTACCGGTCGTGGAAAACAATGATCCCAATGCCCTTGCTTAATTGATGTTAAACGCGCCCAACCACCTAAAGGTAAATTACCAGCCTGTTGTTGTCGTCGACCCCAAGGGATCAACATGACTTTGCCTGATTTTTTCTTTACTGGCAGTAATGCTCGTGGATTGGGAAAATACATTGTTAATTCACGCTCATGATATTCGTATAATGTGCCAGCACACATGTCTCTCTACTCACCAAAAAAATAATACTAAATATAATTATAATAATGTTACTGTTTGTTAATGTCTGGATTGCTTCGTCGTTACACTCCTCGCAA
>JANQRR010000044.1 GCA_028284465.1 Gammaproteobacteria bacterium
GCGCGTATTGAACAGCATAACTCATCGCGCCTGACGGATTTACGCGAATGACAAATCCTTTAACTCGACTATCGCGCACATCGTAGGCTTTCTCACGAGGCGCAAGTGTGGCTATCAGACTGTTCGAAATGGTTGTATTCGATCCCATGCCTTACCCCAAATAAACAAATTACAGAGTGCACACAGAGTGCAATTTCGTTAAAACAGCACACAAAAACGTACAAGTTTTAACAACTCGGTACAAAAGCATTATGTTGAAATGAGAGGGATGTGGCGCTCTTATCTTTTTGAATTTATTATATTTTTTATTAAATATTAATGAGTTAGCTTGGTAGGCACGAGTGGGATCGAACCACCGACCACCACCATGTCAAGGTGATGCTCTACCACTGAGCTACGTGCCTACGTTGGCTCGCTAAGATATCATTCTTGTTGATTTTGCGCAACTTATTTACGCAGCAGGAGCAAAGCCACCATGCTTGAGGCGTGCTTCCATTTGGCTTGCGACTTGTTTGCCTTTGGACCTGAAGATAGAAAGGTTGCCATATTGGATAATGCTAGGTAAAAACAATGTCAGCACTTGCCCAACTACTTTGAGAAAACGCATAGATGGCTTGTCGCGATGCAGGCCAATGGTTTCTTTCACATCGTCAAACTGCGATTTAAATTTCCCCAAGTTTTTTTTAGCTTGAGCTGGAGTTAGAGTTGAATTATCAGTGGTATCTTCCAGCAAGGTTTTCACCAGATCACATACAGCATTATATTTCGCGCAGATCCGAGTATAGGCATCTTGATCTGCAGCTGAAAGGCCTGAGAAATTACCATGGATTGCTTTCATTTTATTAATCCCTTGAGCAACAGCACATTCTGGGGCAGTTTCCAAGCCATCAAATAGATAGCCTATATTCCCAGATGGTCCTACCAATTTTGAAGGCAAACAACTTCTTAAATGTTGTTGATAGCCGCGACATTCGCGCAGCAAAAATTGCACTGTAGTAACAGGATTATTATCTAACTCTCTCGCTTTAATCATATTGTTCCCCCTCTTTTACCTAGCAATCTATAGAGACACAATGTGACTTGAGAGAATTTTAACCTAAATATGCTATTAATGTCAAGTATACTTTATCGCAAAAAAGCTTGAAAAACACCCACATAGCTAATATTATACCCAACCTATGCATTTTGATTTAACTCTACCATCACAACCGGGTGATCCCAAAATCTGGAGTGGGCTCACTGGTTGCTCAGCAGCACTTGCTTTAAGTGACATCCTAAGCAATACCAAGCAATTTATAGTGCTGCTAACACCTGACAGCTTAACCGCAACGCAGCTTGAAGATGAATTAAAATTCTTTTCTGGTAGCAAATCAGCGTATCCGATTTTGCATTTTCCCGATTGGGAAACACTAGCATACGATCATTTTTCACCACACCAAGACATTATTTCTGCACGCCTTACCTGCTTGTATCAATTGCCGCAATTAACACACGGCATTTTGATTTTACCAATCACTACTTTGTTACATCGATTAAGCCAACGCGATTTCGTTGAGTCACACAGTTTCATGTTAGCTTGTGGTGATACGATTGATATCGACGCATTTCGTACACGATTGCAAGCTAATGGTTATCTTTGTGTTAATCAAGTCATGGCGCCTGGTGAGTTTGCCGTGCGTGGTTCCATTATCGATTTATATCCTATGGGCAGTGATGATCCTTTACGCATTGATTTATTCGATAATGAAGTTGAATCCATTCGCTTATTTGATCCTGACACACAACGTTCTACCGAAAAAATTCAACAGATCCATTTATTGCCTGCCAAAGAATTCCCTTTGACCGAACAAGCCATCACCTTGTTTCGCCAACAGTGGCGAGCGAATTTTCAAGGTAACCCCATGAACTGTCCTATTTACCAAGACGTCAGTGAAGGTATTTGTTCTGCTGGGATTGAATATTATTTGCCGCTATTTTTTGATCATACGAACAATTTATTTGATTACTTACCGACGAATACTGTTATTGTTAATTATGGTGATTTGCAAGAACCGATAGCACAATTTAATTTACAAATACAACAACGTTACGAACAATTAAAACATGATGTCACGCGCCCTATCCTACCGCCGGCATCATTATTCTTAACAGCAGCGGAATTAACGCAAAAACTTACAACGTTACCAATGCTAACATTAGAAAAACAAATAACAAACACACCGAATGCGCTCACCTTGCTAACAAAAAAACTACCAACATTACCGATCAATCATAAAGCCAGTGATCCATTAGCTGAATTAAAAAACTTTATTACGCAAAATGATGATAATATATTAATCTGTGCAGAATCGGCTGGCCGACGTGAAACTCTATTAACTTTATTTGCTGAACATAACACCCACCCTAAAAATTATCAAACTTGGCAAGATTTTATTACCGCTCCATCTGCTCTCGGGATCACTGTAGCACCATTGACGCAAGGGTTATGGCTACCTAACGCTAAACTTATTTTAATCACTGAGACTCAATTATATGGCGATATTGTTTTGCAACGCCGCCGTCGCCAAAAAATGCAACGCGGCATTGATCCTGATGCCATCATTCGCAATCTCGCTGAACTTCGACTTGGCGAACCGATCGTACACATTGAACATGGCGTTGGCCGTTATCTTGGTTTACAAACATTGGCTATAAGCAATATCGATACTGAATTTTTAACCTTAGAATATGCTAACCACGATAAATTATACGTGCCTGTAGCTTCACTCAATCTTATTAGTCGTTACACTGGTGGCAATGTTGATAATGCCCCTCTCAATAAATTAGGAACTGATCAATGGCAAAAAGCCAAACGCAAAGCTGCCGAAAAAATCCGTGATGTTGCCGCTGAGTTACTAGACATTTATGCGCGTCGTGCTAATCATCAAGGTAAAGCTTACCAACAGCTTGATCATCAATACCAAGCTTTTGCTAATGAATTTCCATTTGAAGAAACTCCTGATCAACAAACATCAATTGATGCAGTGATCCAAGATCTGACGTCTACTAAAATTATGGATCGTTTGGTTTGTGGCGACGTTGGTTTTGGTAAAACTGAAGTAGCCATGCGAGCAGCATTCTTTGCCGTCAATAACAATCATCAAGTTGCCTTATTGGTACCAACAACGTTGTTAGCTCAACAACATTATGAAAATTTTAGTGATCGGTTTGCGCAATGGCCAGTAAATGTTGAATTAATTTCACGTTTTAAAAGTAAAAAAGAACAACAAATCATTCTCAATAAATTAGCTGAAGGAAAGATTGATATTATCATTGGCACCCACCGTTTAATTCAAAATGATATCAAATTTTCTGATTTAGGTTTACTTATTGTCGATGAAGAGCACCGCTTTGGAGTACGTCATAAAGAAAAAATCAAAGAAAAACGTGCTCATATCAATATATTAACGCTAACGGCAACACCTATTCCACGCACCTTGAATCTATCGCTTTCGGGCGTGCGCGATTTATCCATGATCACCACACCACCGGCACGTCGTTTAGCGATTAAAACCTTTATTCATGAGCATAAAGAGCATTTAATCATTGAAGCCATTCGGCGTGAAATTCTACGTGGCGGCCAAATCTATTATTTACACAACAATGTACAAAGCATTACAAAAGTTGCCGATAAATTAATGCAACTTGTGCCGGAAGCAAGAGTTGGTGTTGCTCACGGTCAAATGCGTGAACGCGAATTAGAAAGAGTCATGACAGACTTTTATCATCATCGCTTTAATGTGTTAGTTTGTACTACCATCATTGAAAGTGGAATTGATATCCCAACGGCTAACACCATTATCATTGATCGCGCTGATAAATTTGGTTTAGCGCAATTGCATCAATTACGTGGCCGTGTTGGGCGTTCACATCACCAAGCCTATGCTTATTTACTCATTCCTGGAAGAAAACTGATCTCTGCTGACGCCCAGAAACGTTTAGATGCATTAACGTCACTTGAAGATCTAGGCGCAGGTTTTACCTTAGCAAGCCATGATTTAGAAATTCGTGGTGCGGGTGAATTTTTAGGTGAAGAACAAAGTGGCCATATTCAAACGATTGGCTTTAGCCTTTATATGGAATTATTAGATGATGCGCTCAAATCATTAAAAGCTGGTAAACAACCTGATTTTGCAACTTCCATAACTAATGACATCGAAATTGAATTACAGATCAGCGCACTCATTCCTGACACTTACCTAGCTGACGTACATCAACGTTTAATGTTATACAAACGCATTGCTAGTGCCGCAAATGAAACAGCATTAAATGAAATTCAAGTAGAAATGATCGATCGATTTGGCTTATTACCTGAAGCAACTAAGCATTTATTTGCTGCAACATTATTAAAATTAAAAGCCAAACCTTTTGGTATTCGTAAAATTGAAGCCAATCAAAAAGGTGGTCGTATTATTTTTAATGCTAAAGCAAACATTGATCCGTTATCGATTATTCAACTTATTCAAACGGAACCTAAACAGTATCAGTTTGATGGTGGCGACAAGTTTCGTTTTCATATTCAAACCGAAACGGCTACTCAGCGGATCACAATGATTGAAGAATTACTTAAAAAATTTCGCTATGCAACACAAAATGAATAATTAATATAATAATCCAGAAAATATTTTCCTTAGAATTTTAGTTGTATTACTATGAATAAATTAGTATTTCGAACAGGACATGGTTAACCTATTTTAAAAATGAAATTATCGCAAGAGCGCCCGATAATCTATTCGCTTTCTAATTCATAATTAATGAGAGCGATGATGCGGTAAAAAGCATGAATAAACTTGCTGTATGGGGCGAGAAGAAATAGGCTCATGACAACACTTAGATGGACTATAAGTAGAGGCCCAACAAAACCGACATAACGATAAAACATCAAGGTCAAGCCAGTAAAACCAGTTAGTCCTAGCAACAGAATAAACGCTATATCCATGCCAGTATTTTTTGATGCTATAAGCGGGCTATCTGCTTTCCATTTCAGATAAAGAAGCCCCGCGCAACCTATGCTAAGGCTAATGCCACCAGGAATGCCAAACAATTTTGGTAAAGTAAGCCAACCATAAGGGCCTTTCCAATTGAATAAATAATAATAAACTGCCGCAGTTGTGGTCGCAGCAAAGCATAATAAGAATCCGTAAAATGTGAGGTGATGAAAGCGTCTACGCCATAGTGATGGTGTCTCATTAGGATAAGTGCAACCTTGACCTGCCCCTCCATCAAGATATTTTACTGTCAGGGCATGCCAAACTGCTTTTTTTATTACACGAATACGAATTGTCCATAGTGGTGGTAAGCCAATCGCACGCCAGTACCGTATCATGCTTATTAATAGTATAATTAATGCAGAAATTCCTACTATGCCAAATAAGATAACCATAATTTCGTGTGATATCACACCATAAAAACCATTTTTGTGTATACCTAGAAAAGTTTTTTGACCTATTAATATTGGTGTTAAAAGCATAAAAATAATGAGTGACATGACTGTGACAAGCGTAACCCATAAGCCATTTCTTTCAAGTATTTTCCCCATAAAATTTGGCCATGTGTAAAGGACATAACTTTCTTTGCGTAATTGAGCAAATGTTTGAGGTACATTGACTTGAAATTCATGCGGATCAGCATATTGGCAATTATGATAGCAGGAGCCACAGTTATGACAAAGATTTGCTAAATAGTATAAATCTTTTTCCTGGAATTCTAGCCGTGTTTCCATTGCTGGAAAGACAGCGCAATGTCCTTCACAATAACGGCAAGCGTTGCAAATTTTCAAGATACGTTTAGCTTCATGAAGTGTTTCAATTGGTTGCATATTGTGCTGCCTCTTTTCCAGCAATACGGCCAAAAACAGCGCCTATCGTTAAACCAGTGCCAGCTAAATAGCCTTCAGCCAACACATTACCCGCCATAATTTCACCGGCAGCGAAGATATTTTTTGATGGCTGATCATCAGCCATAATTATCTGAGCTTTGTCATTTACAGTGACTCCTAAATAAGTAAAAGTAATGCCAGGGCGTAACAAATAAGCTTTAAAAGGCGGTGTGTCGATGGTACGAGCCCAGTGCGTTTTGTTAATTGCAAGGTTTTGGGTGTGGCAATTATCTAATTTCGTATGGTTAAACGTTCCAGGTTGTATCGAAGCATTGTATTCATGAACTGTCTTCAGTAATGCATCGGGATCTATCGCTATTTTTTGCGCCAGTTCTAACAGGGTGTTAGCTGTTTTTGGGGGAAAGGCAGATGGTATAAACATTTTTTCTGATTTAGCATCAATGATTACATATGCTATTTGGTCTGGTTGTTGTGCAACTAAGTGCCCCCAGATGGCGTAACGTTTAGGCCAAAGGTCCTCACCCTCGTCATAAAAACGTTTAGCATGTTTGTTGACAACGATACCTAATGTGATGCAGTCTACGCGTGAGACGATGCCGCCATCAAAAAGAGGGGCACAGCCATCAATAGCTACTGCATGACATTGCTTGGGGTTACCAACCTGCTTCGCTCCTTTCTCTAAAAGCTGTTTTAATATAAGACCGCGGTTATAAGGGGTGCCACGTATGATAAAGTTTTTTGCTATTTTTCCCCAAATTTTTTCTAGCCATTCGCGATTCGCTTCAAAACCACCGGAGGCGACAATAAGTGCGCTAGCCTCAATAGTTTGACCATTTTCTAATATAGCTTCAACAAAATGATTCTCATCAAGGGTTAGCATTGTTACTGTTGAGTCATATCGAATTTGCACACCTAGTAATTCTGCGCTGTGATACAGCGCGTTTATCATGGCTTTGCCACCACCCAGTAAAAAAGCATTAGTGCGCCCTAATTGTAGTGTGCCTTTTAAAGGTGGTTGAAAGCATACGCCATGCTGCTGCAGCCATTTTACATTATTTGCTGAATTGCGAATGGTTAAGTATGCAAGATGCTTATTCGTTTGGCCATTTGTTACACGGACTAAATCATCCCAGTATTCTTTTGCTGGATAAATATCTGTAAGCACCTTAGTTGGTTGATGATGCATAATTCGCAAGTCACGAGTATGACGGCTATTACCACCGCGCATATTTTTTGGAGATGCCTCAAGCAATAATACCTTAGCACCATTTTCTGCTGCTGTAATTGCTGCAGTTAATCCTGCATGACCGCCACCAATAACAAGCACATCATTATGCATAATTTTAGTATTGCTTTTTACAGTTTAATTTAATGATCTAAGGTCTAGAGTATTTAAACCTACTATAATCATTTATGATGTTGAATACAACTCAATTCTCTCTTAAGCCAAGACCATTGGGTTATTTCACACGAAACTATATACCGTTTCTAGGATTATAATGTTTAATTTTCTTTATTTTTATAATTAAAATACTTTAGTGACTGTTAACGATGTTCATCAGCAATCGCGTAAATCCCCGGAACATTTCTTAAATTTTCATCGTAATCTAAGCCATAGCCAAACAAAAAGCGATCATCGACATGCACCCCAGTAAAATCGGCTTTTTCTAACCCACCAGGATTACGTGGACAATCTTTATCGGCTAACACCGCAGTATATACTTCTTTAGCGCCTTGCGATTTACAAAAATCAACAATTGCCCCGAAGGTTAAACCACCATCGAGCACATCATCAACAATTAATACGGTACGACCTTTCACTGGAATACGTGGTTCAACTCGCCAATGTAAATCACCTGGACGCATTTGGCCTCGGTATCGTGATGCATGTACATAATCAATCTCTAAAGGAAAACGCATGCGCAAAGTTAATGCGGCAGAAATGTATAATCCACCTGTCATCACAGCCAATATTAATGGATGGGTACCTGCTAGCCGAGCATTAATTTCCG
>JANQRR010000036.1 GCA_028284465.1 Gammaproteobacteria bacterium
TAAAAATAGCATAAAATAAATTCTAGGCAATAAAAAATTAACATTTTTTTAAAAATAAAAGAATTTTTTTTAAAATTTTATGTTTTTTGTTTAAATAATTACTAATTTTTTAAATTTTTTATTTGGAAAATAAAAAAAATTCTGCGTAGAATCTATTAATGTCATTAGCAACAAGGATAGTTGAAATGAAAAAAGTTTTAATGTTGATCGTTGTTATGATCAATATAAGTTATGCAAACTCTCCCATTGGTTATTGGAAAACTATTGATGATCGTACGCATCAAGCACGTGGGATTGTACAAATCACCGAATCACACGGCGAATTACAAGGTAAAATCGTAAAATTTTTATTCCATCTTAATAAAGATGTTGTACTTGTTTGTAAAAAGTGTTCAGGAGATCAACATAATAAGCCTGTTTTAGGTATGCGTGTCATCACTGGAATGAAGCTTGATCATAATAAATGGGATGGAGGTAACATCTTAGATCCAGAAAATGGCAAGCAATATCGAGGAAGTTTACGAGTGAGTCGTAATAACCAAGTTCTAGCAGTGCATGCGTATGAAGGTATTCCTTTATTTGGACGCACGCAATATTGGCAACGCGTGAATCCCATCATTAGTAATTATAAATGGGATGAATGATCATAAACCTTGAAATAATTCGCGACCAATTAACATGCGTCGGATTTCTGACGTTCCGGCACCAATTTCATATAATTTCGCATCACGCAGTAAACGTCCTGCAGGATATTCATTAATGTAACCGTTACCACCTAAACATTGAATGGTGTGCAAAGCTATTTGAGTAGCATGCTCTGCACAATAGAGGATCACAGCAGCAGAATCTTTACGACTTAATTCTTTGCGATCACATGCTTTTGCGACACTATATAAATAAGCACGGCAAGCATTAAGGGTTGCATACATATCAGCGACTTTACCTTGGATCAGTTGAAATTCACCAATGGCTTTGCCAAATTGTTGGCGCTCACGAATATAAGGTAACACGACGTCTAAGCAAGCTTGCATGATCCCAACAGAGCCACCCGCAAGAATAACTCGTTCGTAATCTAAACCACTCATTAGTACTTTTATGCCTTCATGTTCTTTGCCTAATAGGTTAGCTGCAGGCACTTGGCAATCAGTAAATACCAGCTCGCAAGTGTTAGAGCCACGCATGCCTAATTTATCAAGTTTTTGTGCTGTACTAAATCCTGGGAAGTTTTTTTCAATAATAAATGCAGAAATGCCGTTTTTACCTGCCGACGGATTTGTTTTAGCGTAGACGACTAATACGTCAGCATCAGGGCCATTAGTGATCCACATTTTAGTACCATTTAAAATATAATGATCACCTTTTTTATCAGCACGCAGTTTCATGCTCACTACATCAGAACCTGAATTGGCTTCACTCATGGCAAGCGCGCCGACATGTTCTCCTGAAATGAGTTTAGGTAAATACTGTTGTTTTTGCTTAGCATTAGCGTTTAAATGAATTTGGTTAACGCAAAGATTTGAATGAGCTCCATAACTTAAAGCAACCGAGGCCGAAGCACGGCTAATTTCTTCCATTGCGATCACATGATCAATATAACCCATATTTGCTCCACCGTATTGCTCAGCAACAGTGATCCCTAACAAGCCAAGGTTACCGAGCTTAGGCCACAGTGCACGTGGAAATTCATTATCATGATCAATTTGCGCAGCCATTGGCGCTATTTCTTGCTGAGCAAAATTATATACAGTATCGCGTAACATTTGAGTTGTGTCAGGCAAATCAAAACATAGGCTTTTATACATTGTTCTTTCCTCTATAATGTTATTTCTTGTCATTGCGAGGAACTTTGTTCCGAAGCAATCCAGAAATTTTTTAAGTTAAGATCCTGGATTGCTTCGGAACAAAGTTCCTCGCAATGACGGGTCGAGTTATTCCTTTTTCGCTACTTGATGCATTAGCGAGGCGAAGATTTCTGGAGAATGTAAGCCAAGTTCTTCAAAAATTTTATTCGCTTTATCCCAAGTGCCTTCTTCTTTAATACTTTCAATCACCATATTAGCGCCTTTCTCAGTATTCATTTCGATCCCCCAGCCACGAATAAAACATAATCCTTTGATGCGTTTTGCTAAAATGTGGCCGTGCATAATAGCTTGATCGAGATGGGCATGCGCTTCGTTATAAGCACGATCAGCATATTTGTGATGAATGTTGCTACCATGAATACTGTTGGCATAATTTTGCCAGAAATTAGCTTGTTGTAACATTCTGTCAGCAAAAATAAATTGCGCATTAGGATCACCAAGCATGCCTGCAGCGCGATATGCTTCCAACGCAAGTAAATTAGCATATGGTACGGTTTTATCATAACTACGTTGATCGTAAAATTTGCCTAACTCAAGTTGCAAATTGATTTCTTTAGTTGCAGCCTTGTTGTCACCAGCTTCACGCTGACGAATTAGTTTTTCGATTTTTTTAGTTAATGCGGCGAGTTTCATTTTTTGAAAAGTGTTCATAGCATTATTCCTTCCTTAGCCGAATTTACTGAGAAAACGGACTAACTTACGTGTTTTACTGGAAAATAATAGCGGCGTGTAATAATTGCCAGCAACGCGCTTATTAATTTCACTCAGTGTTGGGTAGGCTACTGTTATATCTGCTAGCGCACTAATTTTCAATTTATTTTTAATCGCTAAGCTCCAAGGCAATAATAATTCACCGGCATTATGGCCGACAATAGTAGCGCCTAATACTTGGCCTTTTAGGGTGGTTGTGACTTTAATTTTACCGTTGGTGATGAGTTCAGTTTGTGCTCGATCATTATCGGCATAGTCAGCTTCATAGGTTTTAATATCATCGCGAATTTGATTATCATCATCTTGTAATTGATGAGTAGTAATGCCGACATTTGCTAATTCAGGTTCCGTATAAGTAACCCATGGAATAGCCATTAAATTAATTTTAGTGGGAAGCCGAAACAATGCATTGCGGATCACAATACCGGCTTGGTAGTTTGCCATATGTGTAAACTGAAAATGACCGATAACATCGCCGATAGCAAAGATTTTTTTATTACTAGTGCGTAAGCGTTCATCGATAGTGATCCCTCGGACAGTATAATCGACTTTGGCATTTGCTAATCCTAAGCCGTTAACACTTGGAGTCCTGCCAGTTGCAACCAACAAATGACTCCCTACCACACAGAGTTCAAGCTGATTTTGTTGATAATTAACTTTAACACCGTTGGCATGGTGTTCAATACTGTCAGTTTGTGCATATTCATATAATCGTATGCCATCGTTGCTAAGTTGTTGGCGAACAACATCGACAAGATCACGATCATCACGTGGTAAAATCTCATGGCGTACTAGCATCGTCACTTCACTGCCAAGTAAACGATGAGCTTGCGCCATTTCACAACCAATGGGGCCGCCGCCGATAATGATTAAATGTTTAGGACAGGTTTCTAGGTCAAAGATAGTTTCGTTAGTTAAATAAAAGGTGTTAGTTAAACCTTCAATATCAGGTGTTGTTGGCGTTGAACCTGTTGCAATAATAAAACGTCGTGCAGTGATGATAGTGTCACTAGTACGTAGTTGCTTTGGATTAATAAATTCACCGGCGTCAATTAGCACATTAACTCCGAGTTTATTAAAGCGTTCTACTGAATCATGCGGTGCAATGTTAGCAATGGTGTTATGCACATGAGCATGCACTTTAGTAAAATCAATGTTAAGTTTGCCACAGGTGATCCCAAAGCGTTCGCCCTGACGAATGGCATGCACAGTTTTGGCTGCGGCTAGTAAAGCTTTTGATGGTACACAACCGTAGTTTAAACAATCACCACCCATTTTGTGTTTTTCAACTAAGGCAACTTTTGCTCCCATTTGTGCCGCTCCGGCTGCAACGGATAAGCCGCCTGAGCCCGCACCAATAATGCATAAATCAACCTTAAGTTGTTTCATATTGCCATTCTCGCCATAGACTTGTTAATGGGAAATACAAACCTAGTTTAATTGTCAGGTTATTGTCACATAAATACATAGCTTTTGCATAGCTTTCAAGCTGTGAACGGTAGCATTGTTGTTGCTGATCGAGAAAATCTTCTACAGTTTGCTTTATCTCAGGTTCACTTATTTTGTAATCAATGATCCAACGTTGTTGATCAGTGTCGATAAAAGTTCGATCAATAATATAATGTACAATCTTGTTATCGGTGGCAAGAGTCAGAGGATATTCCGAATGTGCATCATGATGTTGTTGACTTAAGATCCATAAGCCTCGCGGATCATTTAGCATATTAGTAATTGCGGTGAGAACCTTGTGAGAATTTAAAGTCAATTTATCGGCTGGTACACCTAGGCGTCGTAACATTTGCTGGATCAAACTGTAATGTTGATCAGTAGTTTTGTGTTGCCACCGACTGATGGCATCGTTATCGAACTGAGCTAACAGATAATGTATACAAGTACCCAATAAGCGTGGTGTTGGATCATCGCATGGTGGTGGGCGATTAGCGCCAGCAGTTTGTGCTGTAGCAAAGTCAGTTATCAGGCTAGTATTTGGCAGTTGAGCGAAACGAATTAAATTAGGTTTATTAATAGGTTCTGTTGGTATTGCTGTAGATGCCAGCAGTGGTTTAGCATGATTAGATAAATCCGAATTTATTGCTTGCCAAATGTGAATAAGCATGCTGGTTTTGCTAGGTTTTTTAGTTTGGTATTGTTGATCACAAAATAAATGCAATTGTTGTTTAGCACGTGTTAATGCAACATATAATAAGCGTCCAGTTTCGTAATATTGTTTACGCTGATGTTCGCGGCGCAAGTATTGATAAATTGGATCAGCGCTGCTTGCAGTAGCAGCAATAGGCGCTAATAATAATTCTTGTTGTTTGCTAAAAGGCCGTTCTAACCACAGCAATAATTGGTGTGGATCGGTTTGGCTAGAGCGATGCAATCCAGGGATAATGACATTATCAAATTCCAAGCCTTTAGCTTTATGAATTGTCATTAATTGAATAATAGACTGCGCACTATTTTGTGGTGGTGTTTTACGGTAGTGTTTGTTTAAAGTGTCTTCAAGGATCGATAGCGTCGGTAACTGATCGCCAGTAGCGATTGAATCTAACAATTCAAAATAATTATTCACATCGATCAATGCATGATCATTGGTTAACATACTAGGACCATGTAATTGTTGCCAAGTATGCTTGATCCATTGGCTCAGTGAATATTGGCGACGTTCAGCGAAAGCTTGTTCTAAGATATGACGAACATGTTGTAATCGAGTTTGACCATCAACTGTGAGTTGTTGAGTGATAGCAGCGTCATTCATACAATCCCAAATGAGTAATTCAGGTTGTTGATATACTAATTGATGTAAGTCCTTTAAATATAAGCCGCACCAAGGAGCGCGCAAAATTGCTAGCCAAGCAACGCGATCAGCTAAATGAGTTAAAGCTTTAGTGAGATTAATAAGATCCATGATCAACGGGTTTTGACCTAAAGTTTCGATTTCAACTGCTTGATAAGGAATATTGGCGTCACGCAAATTAGCAATAATTGTCAGTAGGTGACGGCGAGATTTTACTAATATAGCAATTGATTGCTCAGCGGTTGTGTTAATGAGCTTTTGCAACAATTGAATAATATGTTGAGCTTCATGTTGTTCATCTTGAGTTAAATAATAATGAATAGCTTGTTGTTGATCGTCAGTTGGAGTGAGTGTCGCTGATTCAGCCGGACTGTAAGGGATCGCTCCTAGATCAATGTTAGCGGTTGCCGGGAAGCTTTGGCTAAACGTGTCATTAAGCCAGTGAATAATTGCTGGAGTAGAGCGAAAATTGACTGATAATGTCAATGGCGTTAAGCGGATCTCATTAATGCCACAGCGTTGCAGCTGCAAAAACAATCCGACTTCAGCTTTACGAAAACGATAAATAGATTGCATCGGATCACCAACAACAAATAGAGTGCGGCCATCATCTGCTTGCCAGCCTGCGGTTAATTGTTGTAGCAAATGAAATTGTGCTAAGGAAGTATCTTGAAATTCATCAATTAATAAATGCTGAATTTGATAATCAAATGCTAATGCTAAATCACTAGGCTCGGTAATTTTTCCTAAAGCACGACTAGCTGCATTAGCAATTTCGATGAAATCAATTTGTTGAGTTTCCTTAAACACAACGGTTAACTGCGCGGCAAGAATAGGTAGAAGTTCTAATAGTGCGAGTAAGGTTTGTTGCTGAGCTGGCTGATAAGATAAAGCCAAAGTATGTTTTAATTCGCTCAAAGCATGATGTAATTCATCATTACAGCTAAATTTTTCAAGCAATGCTTGTAAGCGTTGTTTCATCGTTTGATAAAAGGCTTTAGTAGTTTTGTCTTTACAGGCTGAAGGCGCGGGAAAACCCATTGTCGTATAGATCTGTTGGCGCCATTGACAGGTTTTAGTTAAAAGTAATTCAGTGCACGCTTGCCAGAAATGACATTGCGCAGAAAAATCTGTTGAGATCGTGTCGAACTGAGTTGTTGATAAGTTTTCAGCAGCAAAGTTAACGAGTGCTAAGCACTCTTGTTGATCATCGGTAGAGATCAATTGATTAACCTGATCGAGCCAAGTTTGTTTAAGATGTATTAACGTGGTTGTTAATTGATGGTGCAATTGTTCAGGCTGATGTTTTAAGTTAATGTAAGGTAGCCATTGATCACGACAAGCTAACATATAACTGAATAAATCCAGCAATTTATTAAGTTGATTATCGAGATGCATGATCAGCAGCGATAATTGTGGGGCCCAAGATACGTCATCATCAATAGATTGAATAAACGTTAGAGCTGCTTGTTGATAAAGCGCGCTGAGATCGGCAGCAATTGTTGGTTGAGCTCCAAATTCAGCTAACACAGGCATTTGTTTAGTGATATATGAACATAAAGAGTCAATCGTTTGAATGCGCAAACGATTAGGATTGGCAAGTATTTGCCATTGCTGTTGTTGATCACGGCTTAGGGTTTGTTTAGCGAGCTGCCAAGTTTTTTGTTCATGCAGCGAAGTTGGCATGATGTCAGTTTGTGCTTTATGAAGTGCAGTTAAAATTCGTTGACGCATTTCTGCAGCAGCTTTGCGGGTAAAAGTAATCGCAATGATTTCTTCAGGGCCACGCTTTGCTTGTGCTAGTAATGCTAAATAACGTTGAGTAAGCAATTCAGTTTTACCTGATCCTGCTGGTGCTTGCACAATAAATGACTGACTTGCATCTAATGCTTGATTACGTTGTGATTGATCAGCTATGAGCATGTTGATATACGCTATTTTTATATCGGGAACTGTAATGAATTTTACTGCTATTATCTATTGCAGCGTAGTTGGATGCAATAAGTTTACGATAGTTGTGCACAATCTCAGGAGAATTTTTAATTGCTTGGCTAAGAAGCGAAGATTTTTTAAGCTAGTTTGAGGTTGTTGCCATAACTCATTGAAAAATATAGCAATTTATAAATTACGGATTTTTTGATCATTTTAACTTGAGGACTGTGATTTCAAGTGATTGCGGGCGTTCTTCAGGTGTTTTCCACATATTTATCCACAAGATCTGGGGATAACCTTGGCCGATCATTATCTATACATGAAAATCGTTAACGATATAAACAAATGCTAAATATTTTGTAATAAACATGCACGAATTGGGTGAAGTTTGATCTATCAAAACAACCCAAGAGTAATGTTAAGGTACAGAACCTGGCTGTCAAGCAACATGATCAGGCTGCTTTTCTGGGCTAGCGTTAACGACATACGGCAGGGATGTGCAATATTCGTTAATTGCCATTAATGTTGGATAATTATCCATAGAAAATTTAAAGCGAAAAGCATTGTAAATTTGCGGGATCAAACAAACATCAGCGATGGTAATACTATCGCCAAGACAGCATTTTCCCTGGTATGAGTTTTCTTTGATAATATTTTCCAAGGCAGTAAATCCAGTTTTTAACCAATGAAAATACCATTGCATAGCTTCTTCTTGCGTATGATGTAAATGTTCTTTGAGATATTTTATAGTGCCAACATTGTTAAGAGGGTGCATATCACAGGCAATAATTTGCGAAATATAACGCACGTAAGCACGTTCGTCAGGTGATTCTGGTAATAATGGTGGCGTAGGATAGGTTTCTTCTAAATATTCTAAAATTGCTAACGATTGACCGAACTGAATTTCACCGGTATCTAAGGTTGGCACGCGAGCTTGTGGATTGTGTTGTTTATAAGTCGAGTGATGCTGCTCATCATCAATTAAATTCACTGGAATAATAGTATGATCAATACTTTTATAATTAAGCGCAATGCGTACGCGGTAAGCGGCAGTGGAGCGATAGTATGAATAGAGTTTCATGGTGGTTTGTCCTTTAGTCCTTTTTTACTAGTTCCTATTCTGCTAGATCCTATACTGTCATAAAGAATGCTTCAACTCTGAGCTCAATACAATGTTCAAATAAAATCCCTCCGGATTTTTACTTAGGATTTTGTTCTGATTTTTTTATTTTCCAGATCGAGTTAACCTGACATTGGTTTTTAATTTTAAATGTACTGAGGAGGATTTATCATGCCAAGAAACGAAACTAACAGAAGAGAAGAGAAAAGCAATGCACTTACAAGCAAAACTGTGGCTGTACTTACTATTGGGAGTACAATTGTGGTGAGCACAGCTAGTGGCGGTGTTGCTGCAGCTTTAATAATTGGTGGCAAAATGGCAGTTTTTGCAGGCTGTGGATTAGGTCTTTTGGGCAGTAGTAGCGTTATGTCTAATGGATTAGCAGGCTATATAAATGATGGTATTAATACACTTTTTAAAAAAGTAGATAATAATATTGAACTAGATGACATTAGATCTCAAAGTGAAACGACAGAAGACCATAATAATGAAGTTACTAGGAGAGCAGATGAGTTTGAACATTCGAATGGATTCTCAGATTCTGAAGTTGAAGAAAATGAAGAGACAGATCAATTCGATTCACAATCTCATGCAAACTTGCAAGAAAAAGTGGCTTATTCTCCCGTGCAGCAGCAGCGTGGCCATAGTGCTGAAGTCGTTGTTAATAAAGGCTCCAAACCTAAAGTTGGCATAAGGTCACCTTTGTTCGACAGAAAATCGCCGACAATATGGAGTTCTTCGCCGAGTTCCATAAGAAAGAGGGCTGTTGGAAATGAGGAAAAACATGAAATAGAAAATAATAAAATCGAAACAACACCAAGAAAATAAATTTTTAAAGCCTGAGTGTGTCAACTCAGGCTTTACTTTACACCTTAAATGTTATTTGTGCCAATTTGTGAAATAATATAACCTAACTGAAATAAATTTTTGCAACCTAATTTTCTCTTTATATTTTCTAAATGAGTATCAACAGTACGTTTCGAAATACTAAGCAAATCACTAATTTCATTGGCAGTCTTACCTAGTTTTAGCCATTTGACACAATCTGCTTCTCTATTAGTAATAACAATATTATTATATATGGAACTTAAGCGATATTTGTTCGGTAACAATTCCGACACTAACATTTGCTTATTAATATTGCCACTGAAACATAAAATATTATTTTCAGTTTGTTTTTTTTCCATTGTTGGTAGTGCGATCATATTATCTTTAGCCATTTTTATTAATGGAGCACCTTTATCTCTGAAATACAGTATAAATTGGTTTAGCAAATCGAGGTGGTTAAGATAGAGATGGATGATATTAGAATTATCTTTTGTAGTACCGAAATAAACAAATTCATAGGCATTTTTGAGTTTATTTACCAAAGTTATGCCATGGTCAATATTAAAATAATTGCGTGCATCTTGATAAAGAGCTTGACCATCCAAAGTAGACCACAAATAAGAGCCAGTATTATATTGTTTATCAATATCTGCAAAATGACTTACATTATAGTATTTATAACGAAAATAATGTTCTGACCATGCACCATTATTAGTTAGTAAAAATCGCCTGCCATCCTTAAGATCAATTAAATAGAGAAAATATGTTATGCCTAAAGGTTTTAATTTTTCACGACAAATAGTTTGTACATCTTCATTTGATACCAGTCGGAGATAATTTGACATTCGAGTATCCAATTGCTTCATTTCAGGTATTCCCTTTTAATTACCTTAAGTAAAATAATGTTTATGATTGATAAAAATTATTTTCTACTAAGCTCTTTGGTAGCATGCCAAAATATCCTAATTTTAAAGCTGCATCAATCAATTCAGATTTGTAGTTTACATTAAATAAAGCCTTGAGATTGCTAATATATTTATCAACAGTTTTAGGCGAAATATTAAGGATTCTGCCGATCATCTTTGTGGTTTTGCCGCGTAATATATAATATAAACATTCAGATTCACGTTGTGTAAGTTTTAGATTTTGGCATTCGTAGTCAATAGTGTAATAGCCTGGGTGAACTGATATTTCGCTTTCTTGAAATAAATACTGAAAATTATTTAATTGAGGATTAATGATTTCAACGGCACAACTGACTATACCTATAATATTTCCATTATCATTTCTTCTTGGATAGCGGGTATTCAAAGTCAGAAAACTTCTTGATTTATAATCTTTAATAGGAACAATAGTACTATAAACAAGACCATTTAATGCATCAAGGTCATGCTTTTTGTATATCTCAGTATATTCAGCCCAAGGCAATACAGGATCTGCTAAGCCAATAGCATCTTCTACACTATTAATATTTGTATAATGCAGAAAGCCATCGTTGCATTGTTGTATTTCAAGGTTTTCATTCTTGAAAACATAAAGTCCTGTTCGCGAAATTGCATTAGGCGAATCAAGCATATAGCCCTCGCTAAATTTTATTTGTGCCAATTTGTGAAATAATATAGCCTAACTGAAATAGGTTTTTGCAATCTAATTTACGCTTTATATTTTCTAAATGAGTATCAACGGTGCGCTTCGAAATATTGAGTAGCTCACCAATCTCATTAGCGGTTTTACCTTGTTTTAACCATTTTATACAGTCAGCTTCTCTGTTAGTAATGATAGCATTATTGTATGCAGAGCTTAAACAATGTTTATTTGGCGTTAATTCTGACATTAGCATTTTAATATTTATATCTTTACTAGAATTTAAAATATCGTCTTTAGTTTGTTTTGTTTCTACTGTTGGCAGTGTGATCATGTTATCTTTAGCCATTTGTATTAACGCAGCTCCTTTATCTCTGAACCAAAGTATAAATTGGTTTAATAAATCGATATGATTAAGGTAAAGATGAAGAATGTTGGAGTTGTTCTTGGTTGTGCCGAAGTGAGCAAATTCATAAGCATCTTTCAGTTTATTTACTAAAGTGACACCATGATCAATGTTGAAGTAGTTACGCGCATTTTGATATACTTCTTGGCCGCTTAATGTGGACCATAAGTAGTGTCCAGTTATATAATGCTTATTTGTACTTTCAAAGTGGCTGATTTTATAGTATTCATTGAGAAAATAATATTCTGACCATTCACCATTGTTGGTTAACCAAAACCTCCTTCCATCTTTATAATCAATCACGTAAAGAAAATAAGTTAAGCCTAAAGATTGTAGTTTTTCATTACAAAGGCTTCTAACATCCTCACTTGATGTTAGGCGGATATAATTTAATAATTTATTATTCAATTTATGCATTTTTTATCCTACTGAATTGGCTTGGCTAAAATAATGCCTACCTCAAGTATATCTTTTTTTTGCACAATTATGGATCAGTAAAAATACCTATTTTAACTATTTTTTGGTAAATTGTTGTCATTTTTAAGCTTCAATTCGGCATAACCCATGGAACTGGCAAGTTTGACAAGTGGTGATAGGATTTTTTGGGTTAACGCTAGCGACACCTTGAGTAAATTCTTCACTCAAGGTATTTAATGAGATTTGCCATTGTTGTTTTAAGCTATTCCAATCGTATTCATATTTTTGTTCACTAAGCTTAATGCCATCAATATTAATATCATGAGCACTGATCCCAATAAATTTAAGTTCTCCAGCGCGCAGTTGTGCGAATGAGATTGCGCTGATCGATTGTTGTTGCGTCAAACAATACAATGGTAACTGCGGTTCATCAAGGCGATCACCAAACCAATACATCGGTGAGGATTTGCCGGTTTTATAATCGATAATGATAGCAGTGCCATCGGCTAATTGATCAATGCGATCGATACTTAAATTAAATTGCATGCCTGCTAAGGTGTATTGACAGCGATGTTCCAAAGCAATGACTTTAAACGGCGGTCGCTGTTTTTCTAATTGCAGCCATTCTAGAATGAGTTTTTGTAAACGTTGCAATTCTAAGCTAATAAGTTTGGCTGAAAATGTTAATGAATGTTGATGTTGAAAATTCATTAAGGCTTTTTTGCTAGCTTTGCTGATAATGAGTGTTAACTCTTGTGCAGGAAGTGTATTTAATGTTTGTTGATCATTAAGTTGTTGCCAAATTAATTCCATGATCCGATGCAGTAAAATGCCACGTTCAATAGGATCAAAGCCAATGTGTGGAATGTTAGGCTCATCGGCATGTAAACGATATTGAGCAAACGCACGAAAAGGGCACAGAGCTTGTTGTTTTAAAATATGCGAGCCACCGTGGATCACTTCATCAGTGCTAACATTAGGTGCGCTATCATCAGTAAATGATTCAAGGGCTACAGGATTTAATCGATAGTGAATATCATCAGCTAGTGATAATGTTTTGATCGGTTGCGATGGTAAAGCCTTAATTAGTGGGCTTGGGCGCAGTTCACAATCGTTATCCATTAATGCATAACTAATGTTTATGGTGGTGGCACTTTGATAAAAACGTTGCGTGAGTAATTCACAATAAGCTAATTCACGTTGCGCTGATGCGTGTGGCATATCATGATCACGTTGAATTTGCAGTGGAATAAAAGGGTTAGGATTAGCAGTGGCCGGCCAAGTTTCATCGGTTAATCCTAACACCCACAATTGATCGAATAACAAACCGGCAGATTCAAGACTACCGAGAACTTGGATTGTTGCCGTATCGTTTTTCGGCTGAAATACAGTAGTCGTCGCTAAATGTTGTAAGTGCTGTAATGCTTGTGAATGGCTTAATTCAGGCGTAATAATTTCAGTGGTGGCAAATTCAGTTAATAAGTTTTGCCAGCGATTAACCGCTTGATATTCTCGGCTTGTTAAGCTGCGCTCACCTGGCCAGCCAAGAGCTGCTAATTGTGCATTAAAAAATGATGCCCAAGCACGTGGGGATTGTGATGATGGTGATGTCAGGTTAATAAAGTCACTGAACCGTTGTTGTAACTCTGGGCAAGCATAATGATCATGAGAATAATCTAAGATCATATCGATATTAACATACAGTTTGCCAGGTTCACGCAAGTGAGCATCTAAATAAGCGCGCGCAGATTGTTCTTGTTCGGCTTCACCAATATAAGGTGAGCGAATCAATTGACTCAGTGTTGGTAACAAAATATGGTGTTGGGAGAGTTGCAAGATTTGCAAAGCCCAATAAATAACAGGATATTCAGTTAGCATTAAACCAGCAGAAAGATTATAAGGTTGTGCAGATCTAACATCAGCGAAAACTTCAGCAAATACTTTATTGATCTCATGCCAGCGAGCATTTAGATCCGGCACAATACAACCAATCGCAGCGTTAGAGTCATTTTGCCAGCAGTGTTTTGCCCAGCGAGCCATACTTTCTAATTCTTGTTGAGGATCATTGAAAGCAAATTTGTGAATACTGTTAGCTTGACGTTGTGGCATGGAGGTAATGATAGTATGGCCATGTTCTTTTAATATTTGTAATAGGGTTTGGATCTGTGGAGTTAGTTCATCAAAGCCGACTAGCATGATAGTGTCTGGTAATGACAATTGGCGATTTGCAATCGCATGGATCACGTATTCCACAAGTTCAACATTCGTTAAGTAATGATGCGTTGTCAACAATTCAGTTATGGTTTGGTGCCAACCTAGAAAAGCACGTTGATCATCGGTGTATGCAGTTTTTGCTGTTGGTTGCAAACGCCATTGACGATACAATTGCCAAGCTTGTATGGCGTGCGTCGTTGTTGCAGGAATATCTAATAAGGCGCTACCTGTGGCTGACTCACCGATCACTTGTTGCCATAATAATTGTTCTTGCAAAGGTGTTAACAGTAACCGTGCAGGGTTAACGTTATATTGAAGTTTAGTTTCCCAACAGTGAGTAAGCCAAGCTGCCAATGGCATAATAGTAGGCGAAGCCCAAGCTTTGTTACCAGCGTGTATTTGTAATTGATCATATTGTTGACGCAAACGACTGGCTAAACGTCGATTGACTGTCAACACCAATGGATCTTTATTTATTAATTGCAAAATCGTATCGTGCATGGTTTTATGATCAAATGAATAAGTATTATTTGCCTCACATTTTATCACTATCTTTGGGGATCATGCTATTTATTGCAGGATGCCAAAATCAAGCACAAAATAATCCTTATCGACAGCAAGATAAGCAAGCTAATATTCGCTATGCGACCTTCACAGAACGACCCCGAACTCTAGATCCTGCACGTTCATATTCCAGTAATGAGTATACTTTTATCAGTCAAATATATGAACCACCACTGCAATACCATTATTTATTGCGGCCTTATCAATTGGTGCCATTAACTGCTCAAGCAGTTCCTAAGCCGATCTATTTGAATAAAGCTGGCAAGCAACTACCTGCTGATCCGCCAGCCAAAGATGTTGCTTACAGTGTTTATACTATTAAAATAAAACCAGGGATTTACTATCAGCCACATCCTGCATTAGCCAAAGATAAAAAGAATCATTATATTTATCACAATTTATCATCACGCCAAGTTCGTACGATTAATACCTTAGGCGATTTTACTAAAACAGGTAGCCGTGAATTAACCGCAGCAGATTATGTGTATCAAATTAAACGCCTAGCACATCCTGCTTTGAATTCACCGATTGCTTCATTAATGAGTCGACGAATTGTCGGCTTTAAAACCTTTAAACAAGAATTAGCAAAAGCGTATAAGCAATTAAAACAACGTCAACCAGATAATCCTTTTTTGGATTTGCGCCAACATCCATTAGTTGGAGTGAAAGCAATAGACCGCTATACTTATCAAATCACTTTAAAAGGTAAATATCCACAGTTTGTTTATTGGCTAGCGATGCCATTCTTTGCGCCAATGCCGTGGGAAGCCGATCGATTTTATAGTCAGCCAGGCTTAAAACAAAATAACATCACATTTGATTGGTTTCCGATTGGCACAGGGCCTTATATGCTAACCAAAAACAATCCTAATCGACAAATGGTACTCGCCAAAAATCCTAATTTTCATGGAGAAAAATATCCAAGTGAAGGTGAAGCAGGGGATAAAGCTAAAGGCTTATTACAAGATGCTGGGAAAAAATTACCGTTTGTTAGTAAGGTTATATTTTTATTAGAAAAAGAAAGTTTGCCAACTTGGAATAAGTTCTTACAAGGTTATTATGATCAATCAGCGATTAGCTCTGACAGTTTTGATCAAGCGATTCAAGTTGATCACAGTGGCAAGATGGAATTAACCCCCGAATTAAAAGCTAAAGGGATACGTTTGTATAGTAGTGTTGAACCCAGTATTTATTATTTAGGGTTTAACATGTTAGATAATATTGTTGGAGGCAACAGTGAGCGAGCGCGTAAACTACGTCAAGCAATTGCGATTGCCTTAGATTACGAAGAATTTATTTCAATTTTTTTAAATGGTCGTGGTATTCCAGCACAAGGTTTGCTACCGCCAGGCATTTTTGGTTATGTGCCGGGCAAAGCAGGCGTAAATCCCTATGTTTACCGTTGGTTACATGGGCGTGCCCAACGTAAATCTATTGATGAAGCAAAAAAATTATTAGCGCAAGCAGGTTATCCTAATGGTATAAATCCAAAAACCGGTAAACCATTAATATTACATTATGATGCGGTGATCACAGGTGATCCTAATGAAAAAGCACGTTTTGCCTGGATGCGAAAACAATTAGCAAAGCTAGGTATTCAATTAGATGTACGTGCTACTCAATATAATCGCTTTCAACAAAAAATTCGTACGGGCAATACGCAATTATTTTCTTGGGGTTGGCATGCTGATTATCCTGATCCAGAAAACTTTTTATTTTTGTTATATGGGCCAAATAGCAAAGTTAAGCATGGTGGAGAGAACCACACAAATTATTACAATAAAGAATATGATAAATTGTTTGATCAAATGAAAAATATGCCAAATAATCCTGAACGTGCCCAACTTATTCAACGTATGATGGCAATTATTCAACGTGATACTCCTTTAGTATGGGGATATCATCCAAAATTATTTCAATTAAGTCATTCATGGAATCGGATCAGCAAGCCGCATGGCATGGCTAATAATACATTGAAATATGCCAAGCTTGATCCTAAATTACGAGCGCAGCTTCGAACTACTTGGAATAAACCGGTTTGGTGGCCTGTTTGGCTGTTAATTATTTTATGTGTGGTAGCGTTAATACCAGTGATTATTAAATACTGGTATCATGAATATCATAGGAAATAATATGTTTAATTATATTATCCGCAGAGTTCTATATGCCATACCAATATTAATTGGCGTTAACGTATTAACGTTTGCGTTATTTTTTATGGTGAATTCTCCCGATGATATGGCGCGGGCGCATTTAGGTACTAAACATATTACGCCACAAGCAGTTGCTCAATGGAAAACACAACATGGCTATGATAAGCCATTATTTTTAAATCCCGATAATACAGGGATAAACATGTTTACTGACACATTATTTTATACAAAGTCGTTATCATTATTTTTATTTGATTTTGGCGTGTCAGATGCAGGCCGTGATATTGGTCATGATATTAAACAACGTATGTGGCCAAGTTTAGCGATTGCGTTACCAGTGTTATTTATCGGTTTGTTAGTTAATATCACCTTTGCGATGTTGATGGCATTTTTCCGCGCGAGCTATATTGATGTTAGCGGGGTAATCTTGTGTGTAGTGTTAATGTCAATTTCATCATTATTTTATATTATCAGTGGCCAGTTTCTCATTGGTAAAATATTACGATTAGTGCCTATTTCTGGTTATGACACAGGTTGGCATGCGTTTAAGTTTGTATTGTTACCGGTAGTTATTGGTATTGTTGGTGGTATTGGTGCAGGTTCACGTTGGTATCGCACGATTTTTCTTGAAGAAATGGGCAAAGATTATGTGCGTACTGCAAGAGCTAAAGGTTTAGCGGAAGTGAAAGTGTTATTCAAGCATGTATTGAAAAATGCACTGATCCCAATATTAACCGGTATCGTTGCGGTGATCCCATTGTTGTTTTTAGGGAGTTTAATTCTAGAATCATTTTTCGGCATTCCAGGATTAGGTAGCTACACTATTGATGCGATTCAACAACAAGATTTTGCAATTGTGCGAGCCATGGTGTTTTTAGGCACCATACTTTATATTATGGGTTTAATTATGACGGATATTTCATATACAGTAGTTGATCCGCGCATTCGGATCAGCTAACGCATTGTCATTGCGAGCGTAGCGAAGCAATCCAGTTTCGTCATTTATTAGCATATTGAGCCGTTATCCCGTGGCTTGACCGCGGGTCCAGCTCTGGATTGCTTCGCTATGCTCGCAATGACGAGGAGATAGCATTATGCATTTAGTAGTGTTATGGACAGATCTGCTGGTTTATATTTTAGTGATCAGCATTATCGGTTTTATGTTTTGGTCAAGTCGGCACGAACATTGGCGTGCACCCTGGCGACGTTTAGCACGTTCTAAATTGGGCATGGTATCGCTAATGATTTTGTTAGTCTATGTGGCTATTGGTTTATTAGATAGTGTTCATCTGCAAAGTAATGGTCGTATTCGCAGTGCTTTTGATTTGTTAGTCAGTCCATTAGGCGTGCATCATGAGCAAACGTATTCAGCACCATTTGCTAAACGCTTATATAACAAAAAAACAGTATTTTTAACTGATGGGCAGCAACAAAGAATCTATCCGCAACTTAAACATGTAAATACTGTTAATATAGGGTTACAAGTGGGTATAGCAGCAATTGAATCTATTGCTATTTGGGCAATTATTCTTGCACTGGCAATGTTAATTGTTGCTAGGATAAATAAACAAACTTATGTTCACACGCTAAATCGAGTGATCCGCGGACAAGCACAAGTGCCATGGCGTTTATTGAGTATAGAATTATTTATTATCGTGTTTTTGATCATGTTGGCGGTTAATTTGGCGAGCCATTATCATATTTTTGGTACCGATAAAGTAGGCCAAGATGTATTTTATGAGACGTTAAAAAGTATTCGTACTGGATTATTGATTGGTACGCTAGCAACCTTAGTCATGTTGCCATTTGCCATCGGTTTTGGGATCACAGCGGGTTATTTTGGTGGTATTATCGATGATATCGTACAATATATTTATACCACGCTTAGCTCTATTCCAGCAGTATTGTTAATTGCTGCTGCGGTATTGTCGCTGCAAATTTATATTGCTAATCATCCGCAGGTTTTTCCAACTGTCACTGAGCGAGCTGATATTCGTTTATTGGCATTATGTGTTATTTTGGGAGTAACGAGTTGGACGATTTTATGCAGGTTACTACGTGGTGAAACATTTAAATTAAGAGAAATGGATTATATCCAAGCGGCACAAGCTCTAGGTACCAGCCGCATTAAAATTTTATTTAAACATGTATTGCCAAATGTCATGCATATTATTTTAATTTCTGTGGTGTTAGATTTTAGTGGCTTGGTATTAGCAGAAGCCGTGTTGTCGTATGTCGGCGTCGGGGTTGATCCCGTGACCATGAGTTGGGGTAACATGATCAACGCGGCACGCTTAGAGTTAGCGCGCGAACCAGTGGTTTGGTGGCCTTTACTTGCAGCCTTTATTTTTATGTTTATTTTTGTCCTGGCCGCGAACCTCCTGGCGGATGCGGTGCGTGATGCTTTGGATCCGCGTATTCGTTAGTAAACTGTTTAAATATTGGAATCCGGAAAGAAAATGAAAAGGGTGATAAATGTGTCTGTGTTGGCATGGGCATTGCGGGTCTGACGGCAAATGGTCTTTGTATTTGTTGTTGTCGTCTTGGAGGAGAAGAATATGAGTGCGTGGGAGGCGTGCTAAACACGGTATGAAATGATCTAGGTTGTGCAGGTGATCTTAGTTGTGTTTGTGGAGAGCTTTTTTGCGGTACAAAGGCTGCTGTAGCGGGGTTTAGTCGTTTAGGTTGTGTTCTAGTGGGTCTTTGTTGTGGTACAAAGACTGTTGCATTCCAGTTTAATTTCGATGTTAACGTGTTAGAAGATTTTTTTGTTATCTCTTTTTTCTTTTCAATTGAAGCTCCTGTTGTCGGGTTTGATGTGGATGCTGGTGTGTGGGTGGATTGTGAAAGAACTATCTTTGTTCGCCGAGTTTTACGTTGAGGTCGATTTTCGCGATTGCCTTTTCTTCGATGTTTGTTGCGTGTTAGATCAGCTCTAGGATTAAGTTTTTTCTTACGATAGGCAACAGCATC
>JANQRR010000004.1 GCA_028284465.1 Gammaproteobacteria bacterium
TGCAGAAGTTATTGGGGCATAAAAAGATTGATCAAACGATGAAGTATGCTCATTTAGCCCCTGATTATATTGCGGAGTCTGTCGGGCGATTAGATTAAAACTCATGACATATTTTATCTAAGTTAATTGACAGAGGCATTATTCTACTAGTTCAGAAAATTATCTCTCAAATTTTTAGTACAGTATAAGCCTAAAAAACAATGATGATGAATGGTATTTACAAAATAGAGTTGAGAGAAAAAATTAACAATAGCGATAACACAAACTATATTGTAAACGAATATCGGAGCTGGTAATATTTTTCTGCAAATGAGAAATGATGTTTTTGTAAGGAGCTGTAAGGCTTTGTAATGAGAATGCACTCTGTGCGCACTCTGGGAAAATAGGCATGGGCAAAAGAATGAGAAAAGGCGTTATATATCAGTAAGTTAACACAAATTTTCTTAATGACCTTTTGCCTTGACATGGTGGTGGTCGGTGGTTCGATCCCACTCGTGCCTACCAAGCTAACTCATTAATAAAAAATATAATGAATTCAGTATTAATCCTTACCCCATAATTGTTTGAGCCGTGCATCGCGGCCGCAAGTATAACGATAGAATTTGTAACGTAATGGGTTCTTTTTATAATAATTTTGATGATACGTCTCAGCGGGGTAAAAACGCTTAAGCGGTAAAATTGGTGTCACGACTTTTTTAAAGCGTTTGGAATCAATCAATGCTTGTTTGCTCGCAATTGCTAGTTGCTTTTGTTTTTCATTAGTATAAAAGATCGCAGTTCGATATGAATTACCACGATCACAAAATTGTCCACCGACATCCGTTGGATCAACGTTACGCCAATAAATCGCTAATAATTTTTTATAACTAACAATTGCTGGATTATAGATGACTTCGACAACTTCATAATGGCCGGTGGTATCTTGAGAAACTTGTTCGTAAGTTGGATTTTTCGTATGCCCACCGGCGTATCCAGCGACGGTTTTTATTACTCCAAGCGTTTTATCATAGGGTGGTTGCATACACCAAAAACAGCCGCCGGCAAAGACTGCAACTGCGGTTTTGCTTGGTGTTGTTTGTGTTGAATGGGTCGTGTTATTTTCTGTGGCATAACTTAATGTCGTGAATGACGATAAAAATAATATGATTGTATAGGTTAATAGTATTTTTTTCATGGTAAGTTCTCTTACATAATTTCTAGTAAGTATAGCAAAACACAAAAGGGTCAAAACTTGAATTTTAACTTATTTTTAGTGGCCTTTTGCCTTGACATGATGGTGGTCGGTAGTTCGAGCCCACTCGTCCCTACCAATTTAACGGATGAGGGTCTCTAAACGCTATATTCTCGTCTCTTTATGAACCAGAACCTAAAAAGATTGCCAATTGAAAATGTTATCGGTAGGTGAATTTGAATTGTAAACTAATAGCATAGCTGGTAATATTTTCCGACTAGTGAAAAAACACATTAATCAATAGATTAACTCATGTTTTTAACTTACAAGTAAAGCGCGGAGAATCAAGCTAATGCCAACGATCAGTCTGCCTGATGGTAAACAACAGCAACATGCAAAAGCGGTTAGTGTGCTAACCATTGCTGAAGCAATTGGGGCAGGTTTGGCGCGCGCAGCACTTGCTGGCAAGGTTAATGGCCAACTTGTCGATCTAAGTTATGAAATTACTGACGATGCTGAAGTAATGATTATTACAGATCGTGACCCAGCGGGTTTAGAGATTATTCGTCATTCTACTGCTCATCTCATGGCGCATGCGGTTAAACGTTTATATCCAGCTGCGCAAGTTACTATTGGTCCAGTGATTGATAATGGCTTTTACTATGATTTTGCCTATGAGCCAGCATTCATTCCTGACGATCTTGCTAAAATAGAAGCTGAAATGGCGAAACTAGCAAAAGCGGATCTGCCAGTGCAACGTAAGCTAATGACTCGCGCCGAAGCTATAGATTTTTTTCGCCAGCAAGGTGAAGAATATAAAGTAAAAATTATTGAAGATATTCCTGAACAAGAAACTTTAAGTTTTTATTCTCAAGGCGATTTTACCGATCTGTGCCGTGGTCCACATGTGCCTAGCACAGGAAAATTAAAAGCATTTAAACTCATGAAAGTTGCAGGAGCATATTGGCGTGGTGATCCTAATAATGAAATGTTGCAACGAATTTATGGTACCGCTTGGGCGGATAAAAAATCTTTAAAACAATACTTGCATCGCCTAGAAGAAGCTGAAAAACGTGATCATCGCAAGATTGCTAAAGCGCAAGATTTATTTCATTTTCAAGAAGAAGCGCCAGGAATGGCATTTTGGCATGATAATGGTTGGGTGTTATATCAAGTTATTCAGCAATATTTACGTGAACAATTGCGCAAAGATGGTTATCAAGAAGTACGTACTCCACAAATCGCGGATAAATCCTTGTGGGAAAAATCAGGCCATATTGCGATGTTCAGTGAAGAAATGTTTATAACCGAATCGGAAAACCATATCTTTGCAGTTAAACCAATGAATTGCCCGTTGCACATTCAAATTTTCAAGCATAGTTTACGCAGTTATCGCGACTTACCATTACGTATTTCAGAGTTTGGTAGCTGCCATCGTAACGAAATTTCAGGCGCTTTGCATGGTTTAATGCGGGTGCGTAATTTTGTTCAAGATGATGCCCATATCTTTTGTACTGAAGATCAAGTACAAGCTGAAGCTGCTAAGTTTATTCGCTTATTGCAACGAGTGTATCGTGATTTTGGCTTTGATGACATTATCGTCAAACTATCTACTCGGCCCGATAAACGGATTGGTGATGATGCTCTATGGGATAAGGCAGAACAAGCATTAGCTGCAGCGCTTGATCATACCCAATTACCATGGGAAGAAATGCCGGGTGAAGGGGCTTTTTATGGGCCTAAAATTGATTTTTCGTTACGTGATTGTCTTGATCGAGTATGGCAATGTGGCACTTTGCAGTTAGATTATTCATTGCCTGAGCGGTTAGGGGCACATTTTATCGCAGAAAATGGTGATAAACAGGTTCCTGTCATGCTGCATCGCGCGATTTTTGGATCTTTCGAGCGTTTTATTGGCGTTTTAATCGAACATTATGGTGGATTTTTCCCTGTTTGGTTAGCGCCATGTCAGGCCGTTATCATGAATATTACTGATAATCAGGCGGATTATGCGAAAAAAATTGCAGAAAAGCTCAAAAATCTTGGTGTTAGAGTCAGATTAGACTTGAGAAATGAGAAAATCGGTTATAAAATTCGCGAACAGACGCTTAAACGAGTGCCGTATCAGCTCATCATCGGCGATAAAGAAGTCGCTGCTGAGACAATGGCAGTACGTACCCAAGGAGGGCAAGACCTTGGTGCAATGGCATTTGATGATTTTTATACCTTGCTAACGAAGGCCATAGCCCAGAAAGGCAGGCAGGGAAATGAGTGAGCAAGGCAGAAATATTAACTTAATTTGAAAGGTTAAGAATAAGTATTTTGATCCAGAAGAAGGCGCAGAGAGTATTTACTGAGTGACATGTGAGTAAATGACTGAGTAAAATGCTCTCTGCAACGACCCACTGAATCAAAAGACGACGTTATTAAGGGGGACTAGAACATCGACAACAAATTGAAAGTGCGCATAAATGAAAAAATCAAAGCGCCACGAGTTCGTTTAATTGATGCTAATGGAGGGCAAGTCGGTATTGTAAGTCGCCAAGAAGCTTTAAGAGCGGCTGAAGAAACGGGCTTAGATTTAGTTGAGGTTTCTGCAGCAGGAGCTGAAACACCAGTTTGTCGGGTGATGGATTATGGTAAATTTAAATTTAACCAAAGTAAGAAAAAGAAAAAGCAAAAAGGGGTCCAGATTAAGGAAATTAAATTTAGACCGGTAACAGAAGAAGGGGATTATCAAACTAAGCTAACTAAGCTGGTTCGATTTCTGGAAAGTGGTAATAAAGTAAAAGTTACTTTGCGATATCGTGGGCGTGAAATGGCTCACCAAGAACTTGGTATGAAGTTAATAGATCGCTTGAAGGTTGATTTAGAACCTTATGGTGTTATTGAACAAATGCCGAAATTTGAAGGGCGCCAAATGATTATGACATTAGCCCCTAGAAGAACATAAATTTGGAGCATATAAACATGTCAAAAATTAAAACGCGACGAGCAGCAGCTAAGCGATTTAAAAAAACTGCGAATGGTTTTAAACATCGTCGAACCAATAAAAGTCATATTTTGACGAAAAAAGGCAAAAAGCGTAAACGTCATTTGCGTGGCACCGACATGGTTGGAGCTTCCAATCTTGCTGCTGTGGAGAAGATGTTAAACACTCAAGTAACAAAAAATAGTGCCAAAAATAAAAAGGCAAGTAGCGAAGAGACTGAAAAATAATTTATTTTGCAACAGGTTAAGAACGAGTTATTAAGGAGCAAGTATAATGTCCAGAGTAAAACGCGGAGTAACAGCACGCGCCCGCCATAAAAAAGTGTTAAAGCAGGCTAAAGGCTATCGTGGCGCGCGTCGTCGAGTTTATCGCGTTGCCAAGCAAGCGGTGATGAAAGCAGAACAATATGCTTATCGCGATCGTCGCCAACGTAAACGTCAGTTTCGTGCTTTGTGGATCACGCGGATCAATGCGGCTTGCCGTCAATTTGGATTGTCGTATAGTAAATTTATGCACGGTCTACAACAAGCAGGGATTTTGCTTGATCGTAAAGTTTTAGCGGATATTGCCGTGCGTGATCAAGCTGCTTTTGAAGAATTAGCTAACACTGCTAAAGAAGCACAGTAACTCGCAGATTGGATCTGTGATGGTACCAACTAATTATCCCGCAAATATTATTAGCTTTTTTCGCTAAGCTATTATAAATTAGAATAATTCTAACAAACTGAAAGTGTTACCATGGATCTCAGCGATATCAATACCATATGCTCCAAAGCAGAAGAAGCCATTAAACAGGCAGCCGATCTGCGAGTACTCGATCAAATTCGCGTACAGGTGCTTGGCAAAAAAGGCGAACTTACCCAAGTATTAAAACACATTGGAAAATTGCCGCCAAAACAACGTCCCCAAGCAGGTCAAGCGGTTAATGTTGCTAAACAACAGCTGTTTAAATTAATTCAAGCTCGCCAGCAGCAATTACAAACTGAGCAACTCAATGCTAGCATTGCTAAAGAAACGATTGATGTTAGCTTACCAGGAAGGCGCCAAGGCAGTGGCAGCTTACATCCTGTTACTCAAACCATGCAACGGATCATTAATATCTTCAAACAGTTAGGCTTCATTATTGCTGATGGACCTGAAGTTGAGACTGAGCATTATAATTTTGATGCATTAAATATTCCGGCATATCATCCTGCTCGTGCCATGAATGATACCTTTTATTTTCCTGATGGGCGCTTATTGCGAACCCATACCTCACCGGTGCAAATTCGAACGTTAGAACACAGCAAACCACCTGTACGGATCATTGCGCCAGGGCGCGTGTATCGCTGTGACTCTGATGTAACACATACGCCGATGTTTCATCAAATTGAAGGTTTATGGGTTGATAGCAACATTAGTTTTGCTGATCTGCGCGGGATTTTAGCGGAGTTTTTAAAAGTATTTTTTGAACAAGATTTGCGAACACGTTTTCGACCGTCATATTTTCCATTTACTGAACCCTCCGCTGAAGTTGATATCAGTTGTGTTATCTGTGGCGGGAGTGGGTGTCGCGTTTGTGGTGAAACGGGTTGGTTAGAAGTGTTAGGGTGTGGCATGGTGCATCCAAATGTATTAACTAATGTTAACATCGATAGTCAGGATCACATTGGTTTTGCATTTGGTTTAGGGATCGACAGGTTTGCCATGTTACGCTATGGGATCAACGATTTACGTTTGTTTTTTGAAAATGATTTAAACTTTTTACGGCAGTTTTAGGCAATGAAATTCAGTGAACAATGGTTACGCCAATGGGTAAATCCGCCAGTCACAACCCAAGAGCTAGCGTCACAATTAACAATGCTTGGCTTAGAAGTTGATTGCATTACACCAGTCGCAGGCGAATTTAGCCAAGTTATTATTGGCAAAGTTGTTACGGTTAAGTCACATCCCAATGCCAAGAAGCTAAGCATTTGTGAAGTTAATACCGGAGCGAAAGAGTTATTGACTATCGTTTGTGGTGCGGCGAATGTTAAGCCACAGTGTAATGTTGCAGTTGCCACACTTGGCGCTAAAATTGCTAATAATAACATTGAATTAGTAGCAATTCGTGAGGTTGAATCGCAAGGCATGTTATGTTCCGCTGCTGAATTAGGCTTAGCAGAAACCAGTGAAGGTATAATGTTGTTAGCAAACGATGCACCGATTGGCGAGGATCTACGGCAATATCTCAAACTTGATGATCATATTATTGATATTGATTTAACCCCAAATCGTGGTGATTGTTTTTGTGTGTTAGGTATTGCGCGTGAAGTAGCAACGCGTAATGCTATGCATTACACACCGCCGGCAAGCAAACCTGTCACGCCAACTAGTACCCAATCACAAGCGGTAAAAGTTACTGCGGTGCAAGGTTGTCCGCGTTATGTCGGTCGCTGTATTAGTAATATTAATAACCAAGCTACAACGCCTATTTGGATGCAAGAACGTTTGCGACGTAGTCATATTCGTTGTATTCATCCTGTGGTTGATGTTACCAATTACGTTATGTTAGAGCTTGGCCAACCCATGCATGGCTTTGATGCAGATAACATTAACGGCGTTATTACTGTGCGTAATGCACATGCGGGTGAAATTTTAATGCTTCTTGATGGCCAAGAGCTAACTTTAGATGAGAATTGTTTAGTGATCGCTGATGATAAACACGTGCTAGCGTTAGCCGGGATCATGGGTGGTTTAGGATCGGGAGTGACTGCAACGACTACCAACATCTTTCTTGAAAGTGCTTTTTTTGATCCGCAACAGATCGGATCACGCGCACGTCATTTTGGTTTGCAAACAGATTCATCGCAACGTTTTGAACGCGGTGTTGACTATGAATTACAATTGCAAGCATTAGAACGTGCAACCGAATTATTGGTTGATATAGTAGGTGGAGACGTTGGCCCCATCGTTGAAGTCAGTAACTCTGAAACACTACCTAAACAAACAACCATTCAGTTAACTTCAGCTAATGTTGAACGTGTTTTAGGAACCGCGCTAAGCGATGATTTTATAATGACAACATTATCGCATTTAGGCATTACAATCGATAAAGTAGAGTCTGGTTGGCAGGCAACAGTGCCCAGTTACCGATTTGATCTCCAGCGTGAAGAAGATTTAATTGAAGAACTTGCGCGGATCTATGGTTATGATCAATTGCCGCAAACATTACCGCAGTTATCCGTTAGTTTGCAACCGCAGCCAAGCGATCAATTAAGTTTAACAAATATTCGTAATTTATTGGCAGCACGTGGTTTTCATGAAGTAATTTCATATAGTTTTGTAGCAGAAGAATTACAAAAATTACTTGATCCTAATAGTGAATTGTTACGTTTAACCAACCCAATTTCTGCAGATTTAGCGGTGATGCGCACGAGCTTATGGCCAGGATTATTAACTACTGTGCAATATAATCAACGCCGCCAGCAAGATCATATGCGCTTGTTTGAAATTGGTTTGAGCTTTAAACAAAACGATGGCGAGTTAACACAAGAAAGAATGCTTGCGGGAGTTATTGCAGGTAATTATGCGCCGTTACAATGGGCGCAAACAACTCGTACGGTTGATTTGTATGATCTTAAAGGTGATCTTGAAGCTTTATTTGCACTTACTGGAAATACCAAGCATTTTAGTTTCAAGCAAGCTAATCACCAAGCGTTGCATCCTGGGCAAACTGCAGAAATTATTTTTCAAGATAAAAAAATCGGTTATATAGGAGCATTGCACCCAGCGATATTGCAACAACTAGACCTTAGCGGGCCATTATTCTTATTTGAACTATCATTGGCTAAATTAAACCATGCTGTTAAACTGCCGACATATCAAGAATTGATTAAATTTCCTATGATCCGTCGAGATATTTCCATTACCGTATCATCACAGATCAATTACCAACAAATTTTGCATAATATCAAGTCAATTAACAGTGATTTGCTCAAAGGCATTGAAATTTTTGATGTTTACCATGGAAAAGAGGTAGAATCTAAAGACATTAGTGTTGCTATACGCTTGACTTTTCAGCACCCTTCACGCACGCTTACTGATGGAGAGGTGACCAAACAGCTCGAGCAGATAGTGACATCGCTGCAGGATGGGATCGGCGCTATCTTGAGGGAATAAAGATATGAATGCAATTACGAAAGCAGAATTAGCTGAAGAATTAGTTCAAAAGCTGGGAATAAATAAGCGAGAAGCAAAACAAGCTATTGATGACTTTTTTGGTGTGATCGCAGGAGCGCTTATAGATAATGAATTAGTCAAAATTTCTGGGTTTGGACGGTTTGACTTACATAACAAAAAAGGGCGGCCAGGGCGTAATCCTAAAACAGGTGTGGAAATTCCAATCAGCCCTCGACGAGTGGTAACTTTTCGTGCCGGGCAAAAATTGCGTGCTTTAGTAAATAATCAAACCATTGACGAGCAAGAGGAAGATTTTAACGATGACAGCGACGAGCAATATCAAGGATGAACTAGCTCAGATCCCTGAAAAACGTTACTTTACGATTGGAGAGGTTAGTCAGCTCTGCAAACTCAAACCACATGTATTGCGTTATTGGGAGCAAGAATTCCCGCAGCTACGTCCTAGTAAACGGCGTGGCAATCGACGCTATTATCAATATAATGATGTTGTTATGGTATTTAAAATTCGTGATTTACTTTATAATCAAGGCTATACAATTTCAGGAGCACGGTCTAAGCTTAATAATAAAATTTCTGAAACAGCCTTAGATGGTCATCAATTCAATGAAATTATTCGTGAGAGTATTATTGAAATTGAAAAATTATTAGAATTATTATCAGGTCAATCAACAGCCATAGCGTAATAAAATAGTCTATTTTCTATGAACCTGTTAGCAAATTATAAACTCGGGGCGTAGCGCAGTCTGGTAGCGCACTTGTCTGGGGGACAAGTGGTCGTCGGTTCAAATCCGGCCGTCCCGACCAAGATCAAGCCTTATCACTTGACAAGTATCAACCAATCTTTACAATCAAACCCCCTTACTTAGGTGCTGCATTAAAGAAATTTTATGTGGTTAAACGGGAAACAGGTGCGTTTAATACTAAGCCTGTGCTGCCCCCGCAACGGTAAACAAGATAAACATCAGATTGTTGCCACTGGGATTTATACATCCTGGGAAGGTACTGATGATATTAACATTCAACTTGTGAGCCCGTATACCGGCCTAAGTGAACTATAACCATTACGCGGGTGGCGTAATTGAGATAGGCTTCACTATGAAAAAAATATTGTTTTATTTTATTATTGCAGCGACATATTTAATTTTAATAAAAGTTAATGCCAATAATAAAAAATTTATTGAAATACCGGAAGTCAAAGTCCATGCAATACGTGGCCAGCGCCACATTAATAATCATGGCATTTTAAATACCCAAGTGATCCAGCATCGACAACTCAAACAAAGCGGAGCGCGTCATCTTACAGATGCTTTGGCAGGTAAGAGTGGTATCCAGTTGCATAATACTAGTAGCAATCCTGGTGAAGCGACTGTTAGTATACGTGGTTTTGGTGAAAATGCTTATGCAAACAGTTTGATTTTAGTCGATGGCTTTCCTTTAGTAAATCCAGATATTGGCAGCGTTAACTTAGATTTTATTCCTGTTGAAGATATTGATAGGCTTGAAATTATTCCTGGCAGTGGTGGCGTATTATATGGTGATCAAGCTGTTGGTGGCGTGGTTAACATCATCATGCACAAACCGACTAAATTTCGCAGTTTTGCTAGTGCCAATTATGGTAGTTATACGCAACGCCAAATCTATGGCTCAGTAGAAGATGCTTATAAAAATGGTTGGTTTTACCATGCCAATATCAGTAAACAAGCTAGCCATAATTATCGTCAACAAAATCGTGTTAATACCACAAATGGTTTTGCGCAACTTGGCAAACGAGTTCATCATGGTATTTATTATCTTGAGTCGTATATCATTAACCAAAGATTGCAATTGCCTGGGGCATTAACTCGATTACAAGTGGGTCAAGATCGTCGTCAAGTTGCCCCAACATCCATTGGTGATTTTTCCAATGACACCACTAATTTAACAATATTTCATTTTAAGCAAGGATTAAATTCACATTGGGAATTACGTGGGCAAATGGCGCAACGCTATGGCAACACCGATGGATTTTTAGTGGATGGTTTTACCCAAAGACGACGCGTATTTGTGTTTTTACCGAGGCTTATTGGTCATTTTCACACATCAGCAGGAGAATTGATCTCAACCTCAGGGTTTGATACCACTAACGATCGCTATCGTTATTTTTCACCACCGTTACCAACGTTTAATGCCAATGTGCAACGGCGCATGCATAGCATCTATACTCACATGGCATTTCCGATAAATGCGAAATTAGAGGCTAATTTAGGTATACGATGGGCGCGCAATCAAAATGATTTAAATGGCATGACATTAATAAGTGGAGTGTTTGTGAGTGAACAAGGCTTAGTGTATAAGTACAATAAGCATTGGCATTTTTACGCACGTCGCGCCGGTAATTATCGTTTTCCTAAAGCCGATGAATTAAATAATGTATTTCCTTCACCAACGATTTCACAATTACGCACTCAAACTGGGGTATCGTATGAAACTGGAGTAGTATGGGCAAAGCCAACGTATTCTGCTAATGTGTCGTTTTATCAATTAGATTTAAAAGATGAAATTGCGTTTGCGCCACCAGCGCCGGAGCAACCCATTCCGACCAATCGTAATTTAGATCCAACACGACGTCGTGGCATCATTACAAGTTTTATGTATGCCCCAATTCCAGCTTTAACATTACATGCTGATTATGCATTTGTAAGTGCGCTTTATCGCAGAGGTCCGTTTAAAGGTAATCGTATTCCATTTGTCGCACAAAATGTGTGGCGGATCGCTGGTGATTATTATTTTAATCCACATTGGTCATTATTTCTGGCGGCACTATTTACTGGCAGTCGTTATGCTTCAGAAGATGATGCTAATGTGGGGCCATTGTTTGGTGGTTTTACTATTTACAATCTCAGCCTAAATTATCATTATAAGCAGCTTAATGTCGCTTTTCATGTTAACAATATTACGGGTAAAGAGTATTATGATTATATTTTATTTCCCAGTGGGTTTGGGCCATTCTTTTACCCAGCACCAGAAAGGAATTTCTTGTTAACGGTGACGTATGAATTTGCCTAAAAATAGTGAGCAATTATTATGGGTGCTATTATCCATAAGTTTGCATGTTATCGTGTTGATGTTATTTATTTTAACGTATGCACAATACTTGCCATCCGCAGGACAGCAACAGGTTAAAATAAAACATGCCTACGTTTATCAACAGCAATTATTGCAGCAACATAAGTTCGGCAATAATCAGCCATCACCAACTTCATCATCATCACAATCACAAGCTGTGGCTAAACAACCTAATATACTGCAGCGTCGACGTGCTATTAAAGCACAACCTCGATTGCCTGCAAAAACTAGTGCGGCAAATAGGGCACAAGCAGCATCTGGGGTAAAGCTTACGCAAGGATTATCAAAATTTTTGCTCATATTGCATAACTTAATTCAACAACATCAGACATATCCGCAAGTCGCTGATCCAGCAGCGTCGTCAAATACAGTTAAAGTTACATTTAAAATCTATCCTGATGGTAGGATTCGCCAGATTGCAATTGCTAAGTCCAGTGGTTATGCTGTGTTAGATGAAGCAGCAGTGCAGGCTGTACGTGATATATCGCCAGTAAAACAGGCACGTCAATATATTAAACAGCCATTATGGATGGCCGTGAAAGTCAGTTTTTTGTCTTAGATTTATATTTTTTATAAATAATGGGTACTAAGGCTAAGATCCCTAAACCAATAAGAGGCGCGAGAATTTCAGGCTTCAAAATAATTCCTAGATCAGGTGTTTTGCCAGCAGCTAGTACTGCACCAACACCATTACCTAACAACACATAGACAAATGATCCGGGAATAATACCGATAAACGTAGCAGCAACATAAGATGATAAACGCATATTTAATAATCCTGGAACGATATTAACTAACCAAAATGGAAATAAAGGTACTAAGCGTAAAAATAATAAATAATTAAAGGCATTTTTTTGAAAGCCTTGTTCTAAACGTTTGATGGTTGCACCAGCTTTTTTTGCTAGGATTTCGCCAAGAGCAGTGCGTGCTGCAAGAAAAATAATGGTTGCGCCTATTGTTGCACTGATCACTACATAAATCGTACCGAAGATATAACCAAATAAAAATCCGCCAGTGATCGTTAAAATTGTAGCACCAGGGATGGAGACAGCAACCGCGATAATATAAATTATCATAAAGCTTAATACCGTTAACACATAATGTTGTTGAGTCCAGCTAATGAGTTGGTTGCGATAACGTTCTAATACCTCAAAAGTGAGGTATTCATAAAGACCAAAGTAGAAAAATAAAATTAATGCCAAAATTAAGATAATAAGAGGGAGAAAACGAACAACATAGCGTTTTTTGCTAGCAGGCTGATTCATAATAGGCTCTCATGGTTATAACTACTTAAAATTTAACATAATTTCGGGCTAAGTTGTAATTTCTACGGAACTGGTCTTTAATTGAAGTAGATCTCTTATAGAACACATTCTTTGCAAGGAGTTCTAGCATGAAAGCAAAAACCAACAAATTGTTAGCAGTTGTGTTAGGCGCAGGGTTAGCCATGAGCGTGGCTTTTGCTATCCCAGCTTTAACTATTGCTGGTGTTACCCAAAGCTCAAGTGGTATGACTGACCAAAGCACTAGTACGAGTACTACCAATGGTAATGGTACTACCACGACTAATGGTGATGGAACGTCAAATGGTACCACAACGAATGGCAATGGTACGGTGAATGGAACTACCGGCACCACGACTGATCCTGGTTCTAATACCGACGCAACGACAACGATAGATCCTAGTAGTCAACCAGGTGGCTCAGAGAATCCTGGTACTTACTAGATTTTTGATTTAGATTTTTAACAAAGATCCTGGCAGCTAAGGAATAGCTGCCAGTGATTATTTTTATCGTTATGCTCAAACTTAAGTATGCATTTACTGCCTGGATTTACGATATTCTTGATTATCCTTGGGAGCGTCTTTACCGCCAATGGCGTACCCAGATATTAGCTGACGTTCATGGTAAAGTATTAGAAGCTGGAGTGGGTACTGGTCGTAATCTTCCATATTATGCTGACGATGTTGAATTGCTCGGTATTGATTTAAGCCCAACAATGCTCATGTTTGCCAAACGTCGAGCGCGGCAAGCAGCTTGTCAAGTTGAGCTGCGACAAGAAGATGCTAGCCAAATGCCAACGGTTGCTAGTGCCACATATGATTGGGTTTTAAGTACTTTTATGTGTTGTGTGATGCCTGATTATTTACAGCAACAAACAATAGCCCAGTTTCAACGTGTGCTTAAGCCCGGTGGAAAATTTAAATTATTAGAAATGGTTTATTCCCAAGATCCAACATTGCGTCGGCGCCAAGCGCGAATCGCACCACTTGTTGAGTTGATTTATGGTGCTCGCTTTGATCGACATACACTTGAGCGTTTGCAGCAAGCAGATAACTTAGAAGTAAGCCGTACTGAGTTTTTAAAAGATGACGTTTACCTGCTAATTGAGGGCAAACGTCGCGACTAATTTGCTGTTCCTACCTTGTTACAAATTGATACAAAAAACTGTCATTAGGTGGTTGTGTTATTTTTGTTTCGCCCTTATTCTACCTAAATGAATATTGCAACTGCAGCAACCGCTGAACAAACAGTATTGCCGTTAAAACGGCAACGTCGCCGCACCCAACTCTACTTTCGAGCATGGGGTACGTGGCTTATTGCCGCAAGCTTTTTGTTGTTCCAATTAATGTTACAACTTTCAGCGGGGGTTATGGTGCATGATCTCATGCAATCATACTCATTAACAGCATTGGGCGCAGGTTTATTAGCTGGCACGTACTACTATATTTATAGTGCATTGCAGACACCTGCTGGGATGCTTATGGATCATTTTGGCGCGCGTAAATTATTAACGATTGGCGCAGTCATTTGTAGTATTGGCTGTGTTATTTTTGCAGTTAGCGGCAGTGTTAGTATTGCAGTGCTCGGGCGTTTGTTGATGGGTTTAGGCTCTTCGTTTGCATTTGTTGGTTGCTTGTTTTTGATCGGAGTGTGGTTTCCATTTCGTTATTTTGCAGTGATGGTAGCATTGACTGAGACGATCGCTATGATAGGAAGTATCGGCAGTAATCTATCATTAGCAACTTTGGACAATGTACTTGGCTGGCGTAATAGTATGTTAATTGCGGGAGTCATCGCTGCAGGTTTTGCAGTTTTGTGTTGGTTGTTTGTTAAGGATACTTCGCCGCTAACTCGGCGCCAGCAGCATTTAGCACCTTCATTTTCATTAAGCCATTTTTATCATAATGTGTGGGCATTATTGAAAAAGCCTGTGGTGTGGCTTAATGGCTTATATATTGGTCTGCTATTTACGGTGGTCACGGTTTTTGTGGCATTGTGGGGAATTCCATTCTTTGAAAAAGCCCACCATATAGCAGCATCGCCAGCGACTTTTAGTATATCATTAGTTTTTCTTGGCATTGCAATAGGGGGACCATTGATCGGTTGGTTTTATGGTCTTTATCCACGGCGTCGCTTAATTCTGATCGGCGGGGCTTTAATGTCAGCAGCATTACTCAGTGTTTTGATTTATATGCCAAGTTTACCCATGGCTGTTACCGATATCTTGCTATTCATGTTAGGGCTTTCTTGTAGCTGTTATATTCTCAATTATGTGATTGCAAAAGAGGTAGCAGTAACTCGAGGAGCGGCAACGAGTATTGGTTTTACTAACACTCTCGCAGTAGTTACTGCGCCAATTTTTCAGAGCGTCGTAGGTTTAATACTTTATTTAGTTGCGCGTGGGCATTCGCTTACAGGGCATGAAATCTACACTGTGCATAGTTATCAATTATCATTGAGTATTTTGCCAGTAATGTTGATCATTGCTGCGTTATTAGCCGTATTTATTCCTGAGCAAAAGCACATTTATTTTGGTAGCATGAAAGTACCAACAAAATAAGCACCAATATTGCCAATCGATTGGTCGGCACAATTTTGATTGTATTTCTAGGCAAATGCTATTATTATTGCCAAATATCAACCCACCAATAGAAATTACTTGCAACACAGTGCATAGGCACGCTATAGTATTATCTATAAGGTAATGTTGTGATTTTAAATATTACTGAATCACGTATTTATCTAAATAGTATTGTCATTAGAATGTATCACAAATTATTAACAGTTGAGTTGGTTTATGAATGTAAAAGATATCCGTCGAGAAAATATGCGTGCTTTGGCTCGTTCTATTGGCGGGATCTCTGCAATCGCAGACAAAATGGGCAAATCACAAGGGCAGATCAGCCATTTAATCGGTAGCACGCCGATTAAAAATATTGGTGATAGAATTGCTGCCCAAGTTGAAGAAGCTTTTGATAAACCACCTGGTTGGCTTGATAAACCCCACCCTGAAGTCAGTGAAACAGCAGCTTATTATGATAATTATCAAACAGTTCCATTGATTTATTGGGAACAAATTCAAACTTGGCGGCAAAAAGATCAATTTGATCGTGAGGAAGTACGTTATTGGGTAGGCTCAAGTATTGCCCGAATGAGTACCCATGCATTTGCGGTTGAAGTTCAAGACGATAGCATGGAAGCCTCTTCTGGAGTTAGTTTTCCCATTGGTTCAATCATCTTAGTTGATCCTGATATTAAGGCTAGTAGCGGTGCTTTTGTGGTTGCTTCTACTAATAAAGCGGTAAAACCTACATTTAAACAATTTATTCTAGATGGTGGTAAGCATTTGCTTAAGCCATTAAATCCTCGGTATCCAATCCACGATTTATCATCCAGTTATGAAATTTATGGGGTTGTGCGACAAGTGATGTATTTATATGATGCAGAAGGGCGCAAAGTCTACCCCAAAAAAATAGATATACCAGTTAAGTAAAAGTTATTGCTATCTTATTATCATTTTGATAAAGTTGTCAGGAAGTTTCTTAACAGGGAAATGGTTCTGATGCACTGGCAACGATTATTAGAAGAATTACTCGAACTCGAGAATGATGACATAAAAGCCATCGCAACGCAAACTGGATTATCAGTAAATACTTTGCGCAATATTCAAAGTGGCAAAACTCGATATCCAAATCGACGTACGCGAGTTTTATTATATCGATTGTATTTCAAACATAAAAGATAATCTTAGAAAAAGTAGTTGGGTTAGGGTGTTGAATATCCCCATTTCATATAAATTGAACCCCAGGTAAAACCAGCTCCAAATGCCGATAAAATAAGGTTGTCATCGCGTTTTAATTGTTTTTCCCATTCCCATAAGCATAATGGAATTGATGCATTAGTGGTGTTGCCATATTTATTGATATTAACCGTAATCTTTTTTTCATCGAGGCCAACTCGTTTGGCAGTTGCTTCTATAATGCGTTTATTGGCTTGGTGAGGCACCAGCCAAGCAATATCATCGGCGGTTAAATGATTGCGTGCCATAACATCTGCAGTAACATCAGCCATGTTTTTAGTTGCATATTTAAATACGGTATGGCCATCTTGATAAACAAAATGCTCTTTGTTTTCGACTGTTTCATGGGAGGCTGGTTTCACCGAACCGCCTGCTTTCATATGTAAATAATGGCGACCACGACCATCACATTTTAAAATCGAATCAATAATGCCGTAACCTTCGGTGCTAGGTTCAAGTAATACAACTCCTGCGCCATCACCAAATAACACACACGTACGACGATCTGCATAATCTAAAATTGCAGACATTTTATCAGCGCCAACAACTAACACTTTTTTGCAGGTACCAGTTTCAATGTATTTTGCCGCAGTTACTAATGAATAAAGAAAGCCGGAACATGCTGCCATCACATCAAAGCAAAACGCATTTTGAATATTGGTTTTATCAGCAATGGCACAAGCCGTTGATGGAAATACCACATCGGGGGTTGCGGTTGCGCAGATCAGGCAATCGATATCATCGGCACTAAGCTTAGTTTTGGCAAATAAGCCCTTGATAGCATTAGCAGCCATATCAGAGGTGCCAAGGTTTTTATCGGTTAAAATTCGCCTTTCTTTGATCCCCGTGCGTGATGAAATCCACTCATCTGAAGTATCTAACGTTTTTGCTAAATCATCATTGGTTAAACGAGAATCTGGTGCCCAGGCATTCACGGCGGTTATAGCTGCTTGGATTTTGCCCATAAATGTCTACCTGAAATGTTCAATATGGTTGTGCATAATACAGAGCTGGTTTGGCAATGTAAACTGCTGTCAATTTATTTTTTTGCCAAAACGTTGCCAACGAATATGATAGTGTTGCTTATCCCAACTAAATACAATTCGCATTCCTTTAGCAATGATATTTTGCTCTGGTACAAACCCCCAATAACGGCTGTCTTCACTTAAATCACGGTTATCACCCATGACAAAGTAATAACCTTTTGGAACTTTCAAATTATATAGGTTAGTTGAAGCAATATAAGGGAGCAGAAAAATGTCATGCTTTTTGCCAGCAAGCTTTTCTTGCAATTCAACAGCTTTTAAACGTCGTTGTTTAAAGGTTGCAGTGCCATTGTGTAGATATTTGAGCGGTTGCAGCTTGCCGTTAATATAAAGCTTTTTATCAATATAACTAATTTTATCACCAGGCACTCCAACCACACGTTTAATAAGGTTCTTATGTGAATTAACAGGCCAGCGAAAAATAATAATATCGCCTTTTTTAGGTTCATCGATATTAATAATTTTACGGTGAATTGTTGGTAGTCGTAGTCCATAAGCATACATATTAGCAACAATTAGATCACCAGGCAGAATAGTAGGTTCAAGTGAGCCGGTGGGCACAAAATAAAATTGAATTAAAAAAGCACGGATTATTAAAACAATTACAAATACAGGAAATAATGATCGACTGTATTCAATATACCAGGGAATTTTTACAGCAATAAGTTGACGTTTGCGAGCGAAGTAGAACGTATCAGCGAGAGTGATAATGCCAGTGATAAAGCTAGCTATTAGTAATAACGTTAAAAAATCAATATTCACTCAATTACTCAAATTTTGAATTAAGTCTATAGATCAAATCTTAACGTATTTTTACTTTGAAGTGAAATTATATGTAAATTTTTAGCTCATGAGACATTATCAGCGTGATTGACTATATTTTCGCCTGCTTTGATTGAGTAAAATCTTTGTTGATATTCAGTGTTTAGAGTAAGAGCAATAAAATGAATGAGCAAGCAAATTATTATCTAGCAACGGCCAATACAACGTATTTATTACGTTCATTTATCTCAGCAGGCCACACGTTTTCAAATGATTATTGTTACCATTTATGGCTTGCTAAGCCTATTGAAGCAAATGATTTATTGGGCCAAGCTGCTAAATTAATTTGCCAACGTCAAGATAGCCGGAATAAAACAATTACTCAATCTATTGAAGGCGTATTAACAGATCAGATTGATCACGATCAATTATTGTTAAGATCACCATTAGCTTTAATGAAACTAGTCATTAAAAATCGCACCTTTGTGCAACAAAGCGTGTTGCAAATTATCGCTATTCTAATCGCTGAATGTCAGCAGCTGCCAATACAATTTAAAATAATCACTCAAAAACATTATCCAATACTAGATTGGGTATGCCAAGATCAGCAGTCTAATTATGATTTTTTTTGTCAACAATGTGCTGAGCATGATTTAACATTTGTATTTGTTGGTAACAATGATCAACATGTGTTAATTATTACCGATGATCCTCAGCACTCATTGTTAAAATATTGTCGCCAGCATCAATTAGCTTATCAGCAAGTTGCAGGGATGATCCCAGCATCACCCAGCATTTCTGCTTTACATATCAAGCAGCAATATTATGCTGATCAAATACGAGTGATAAAAGTAACTACAGATGCGATTGGTATCAATGTTGGTGATCGAGTAACGATTGCCAATTATCCGCTTACTAAAATCAATAAGACTTATGTGGTAAGGGCAATTCAACCATCAACTCAACCTGCCTATGTTAATCAATTAGTATTAGTAGCAGATAAATTCATTTATGACAAAGTAAAAATCCACAAACCAGTTAATAATTATCAGTATGCAATGATTGATAGTGAAAGTAGTAGCAAACAGCCGTATTTAAATACCTTCGGTCATTATCGATTGCGATTAAATTTCGATGAAGCACAACATCCTGCGGGCAAAGCGAGCTCATGGGTTGCTGTTATGCAAACCTATATAGGGCAAAATTATGGATGGCATTTCCCATTGAAGAGAGGCGCTAAAGTTTTACTAAATTATCTTGAAGATTTACACACAATGCCAGTTATCCAAGGTGTTATTCGTGAAGCAAATCATTTACAACAAATAATTATTGCCGCATCAAGCAAGCAGGGTTTAATTTTTAATACTAAAAAATCTAATGCTGCAATTAACTTGCATAATCAATATAACAAGCAAGTCATTAGTTTGCAGGATAATAATAACACTAAAACAATCACTATCATTGCCAGGCAAGGCAACATCAACTTGGCAATAGGGAAATCTTTAAAAATACATTGCCAAGCTAATTTAGCGATGACAGCAAAGCATCATTATCATGTCACAGTTAAACGTAATGCTTATTTACATACAACAAAGGGAAGTTGCCAATTTAGTACAGCAAAATATTTCATGCAAACTAGCACTGATTCTATTATTATCCAAGCTAATCATTATTTATATTGGCGTGCCGCTCAAGATATCAAGCTAACGACTAAAGACACCTTTATTAATATAAGCGCAGGTAATTGCTATTTTATCAGTAACAAAGATATCAACTTAAGCAGCCAAAATTTAGTCGCTAAACTAACAGATCCTCAGGGTGTATTAACGATTTCGCAAGGTGCTGGCAGGATTAAAATTAGCAGGAATGGCCAAATTAGGGTGCAAGCGCCTAGCATTACTTTTCAGGCGCAAACGGTAAAGTTGCATGCCTTGCGACAGCTCAGTATAATTTAGCCCAATTTGCTATATAAGGAAAAGACTGATGCTAATTAAACCTAAAATTCGTGGCTTTATTTGCACTGCAGCCCATCCGCAAGGATGTTTCAAAGCAGTTGAAGAACAAGTGAATTATATAAAATCACAAAAACCATTTATTGGCCCTAAAAATGTATTAGTGATCGGCGCATCGACAGGTTATGGATTAGCATCACGTATTGCAGCAACTTTTGGTGGTGGCGCAAATACTATAGGTGTATTTTTTGAAAAACCTGCCGCAGGCAAACGTACGGCATCAGCTGGCTGGTATAACACTGCAGCATTTGAAACGTTGGCGCAGCAAGCAGGTTATTATGCAAAGAGTATTAATGGCGATGCTTTTTCAGATGATATTAAACAGCAAACCATTGAACTTATTCGCCAAGATTTAAAACAAATTGATTTAGTTGTTTATAGTTTGGCATCACCACGGCGCACCGATCCTAAAACTGGTGAAACTTATACATCAGTATTAAAAACCGTTGATCAGACATATGTAAATAAAACCGTTGATCCGTTAACTGGCGATGTTAAAGAAGTGACTATTGAACCTGGTGATCAAGCCGATATTGATAATACAGTTGCCGTTATGGGTGGGGCTGATTGGCAATTATGGATTGATGCTTTGCAGCAAGCTGGTGTGTTAGCCGAAGGTGCAACTACAGTCGCATATTCTTATATCGGCCCTGAGTTAACTTACCCAGTTTATAAAAATGGCACGATCGGTAAAGCGAAAGATCATCTATATGAAACAGCAAAAAATTTAGCACAACAATTGCAGCCGCTTAAGGGTAGGGCATTGGTCTCTATTAACAAAGCCGTTGTTACTCAATCAAGTGCTGCTATTCCAGTGGTGCCATTATATATTTCTATATTATTTAAAATCATGAAAACCCAAGGATCACATGAAGGATGTATTGAGCAAATGTATCGAATGTTTCATGATAATATATATACTGATAAGCCTAAGAACATTGATCCTGACGGTCACATTCGAGTAGATAATTATGAAATGCAAGCAGATATTCAGCAAAAAGTTATTGATGTTTGGCAACAAGTTAATGCTAACAATATTGATGCTTTAGCTGATCTTTCAGGTTATCGGCAAGATTTTTATCGTCTGTTTGGATTTGATTTTCCTAATATTAATTATGATAGTGATGTCGATCCAAATGTCGCAATCCCATCAATAAAAGAATAGTGAATTTTATTGAGAAATAGCTTACATAAATCATGTGAAATGTAGCTTTTTTTTATTTGCTTTGTAAAGTACATTATCTCTTGATAGTCCTTCACTCACTCATCAAATCATGGATGGTTTGGAAAGGATGGTAGGCTCATGGATGAGCCATTTTATTTTAATGTTGGTAAGGTCAAGAACGAGTATTTGGGTCCAGAGCGTCGTTATTGATAGCCACAGATTTTTAACAACTGTACTAGATTCTCTCCAGCCTCAGTACGTTGCTTGCGATAATACACTCGTAGATAACTATCGATCACATATTGGTATTCGGTTAACATTAAAATAGCTAGGATCCTTTTAGCACGTTCTACATCTTTAGCCACGGTATAATCACAACGTTGAAATAAAATTGCGCCGAGGATATGTGCTTTAGAGTGACGACGTTGCTTACTGGCATCTTTCATACTTATTATACATTGATGTAACGCGCGATCTTTATCCCACTCACGCCATTGATTATATAACGACATGGCCGCCATTTTATGTTTTACCAACCTATCTAGATCATGTTGTTCGTTAAGCATGAGTAAAAACATCATGGCAGGTACGCAAGCTTCAACATTTGCCCAAGAGCAATTACCACTTATTTGTGATTCAACCAATAATTGCGTCAGTTGAGATAGTGCTAATTGTTGAGGTAATTGCATATTGATGAAATTGCTTGATTGTTTTTTATAAATTAAATTTTTGATAAAATCACTTGTTAAAGCATAAGGATTATTAACATGAAAAAATGCAACACTATCATTGGTTTTGCTTGCTTCGCCACGATCACATTTTGCCAATAAATCATGGTATTTTATAAATGTAATAGCATGTCCTTCAAATGCAACAGGTATTAATAATAAATCAAAGCGCAATAAGTGATTAATTTCTTGTTGGAATTTGCTGATATCAACCCGATATTGTTGATACTGAATTAATTTTTCAGCAACTGTTAATGCATCAATAATATGTTGTAAACGATCGAAGTGTTTACGCAAATGCTTAGCAGCAAAATTATGCCGAAATTCTACTAATGAATGACGAATAATTCCTAAGGTAAACTCAAGAAAAAAACCTTCAAAATTAATTTCGACAAAACGCCCAAGATGATCAACAATATCAACATAACCACGCAATTCAAAGCGGTGCCCAAGCAATTTTGTATTAATAAAATCTTGCGCAAATTTTAGATCAGCACCATGTTTATATAGTAATTGTTTCAATGGTTGTTGCTGCCGTAATAAGGCTTTTGCTAATACTGGCTGGGAAGAAATGTTAGATGCATTTGGATCAGCTTTATGTTTGAGTAATAATTCACAAAATTCCAAATTATTATTTTCAACGGTCCAATGTAAGGCGGTACCTCCAGTAGCATCTTGTTGATTAATGTCTGCACCATGCTCAATTAATAATTTAGCAATGTCAATATTATCAACAATCGCAGATTCAATCAGTGGGGTAAAACCATATTTATCTATTTCATTAATTTCGCTAGGACGATGAGCTAAATATTTAGCAACACTATATGTCGTACCGTTAATAATTTCATCTGCTAATGACATGTATATACTACCTTTTTCTTTAGTGCTATAGTAACCCTTAATGCCTATTATATTAACACTTAAGGGAGGTGAGTGTCATGAGTAATAATATCGAATATGATCTACAAAGCGACAATTTTTTTAATAATCCTTTTCCTACCTATGCGGAGATGAGAAAAAACAAGCCTTTTTACCCACAGAAAACTCCAGCAGGGCATACTGTTTGGTGGATAACTCGTTATGATGATTGTAAAAATATTTTAGCTGACAGTGGAGTTTTCACTAGAGATTTTAATTTTTTAACTCGCATGGCGCAAATGGCTCAAGCAGCACAGGGAGCACAAGCAGCGCCTATACAAGCAACGACTACAACTAAAAGACCTTTAATCGATTATTTTACTAGCCACTTATTATTGCGAGAGGGCAAAGAGCATCGTAAATTAAAACATATTATGTCGACATTCTTTACAAAGAAACTAATTAACAGCTTGAAAGACATACTTGAGAAAAAAGCTGAAGGTTTGATGCAATATCAATTGCAAAACGGCATGCTAGATGTTGTTCAGTATAGTAATGCCTTTACTATTCAAGTGATCAGTCACATTTTAGGTGTGTCTGATCAAGATGGGGCTTTTTTATTAAAACAAATTTCTGAAATTTTAACAATTATTGATGCTACTGATAATATATCATCGTTTAATGAGCTTGAGAAAAGTTTACAAAGTCATGGGGCAGCAACAAATTTAGTTAAATATTTTGATAAACTATGTGAGGCAAAATTAAAAAATCCACAACATGATTTAATTTCCACATTGTTACAATTTAAAGATCAGAAAGAAGGATTAGCTGAGCATGAAATTTATAGTATGGTAGCTGTGCTTATTATTGCAGGCTACACTACTACCGCACATGTGATCCCAAGTGCTATACATAGCTTGTTATTGCATCCTGAGCAACTTAAATACTTGCAGCAAAATTTTGCTGATGAAAAAGTAATGACAACAGCCATCAATGAATTTGTACGTTTCTGCACGCCAGTGATGGGAATGTCACGCTGGACAACAAAAGATGTCAAAGTTGATTCAGGCATTATTAAAATGGGTGATATCGTCATGCCGAATATTATTTCAGCTAACCGTGATGAAACTGTATTTGAAGATGCCGAAAAATTTAATGTTAAACGTGATCCTAATCCACACATTGCGTTTGGCTATGGTGATCATTTATGTGCGGGCATGCATTTAGCACAATTAGAGATTAAAGTTGTGATCAGATACTTTTTAAGTAAATTTTCGCAAATGCAATTTGCTGGTGAACCAGATAAACTAAAATGGCAATCACATTTATTATTTCGAGGCTTGGAGAGCTTACCTATACGCATGGAGAAATGATGTGTTGCATGTGCGTAAATTAATAATAGTATTTGCGTTAATAATTCTAAGTTTTTTTAGTGCTATCAGTTATGGTGAAACTCAACCTGTTTATGGGATCAGCTCAAACCCGGCAACATCAGACATTATTGTCGGTAACGGTGATCTAGGTAAGTTATTAAATATCAAGCAAGATACCGGGTTTCGCTTAGGAGGTTTGTGGGTTGCTAATAGTAACCAGTTATTTCATGGTGGCGACTTTGGCAAGAGGTTTACAAGTAATAATCTTGTTATCTTAAACTTAAGTTTTGATTCTGATAAAGCATCGTCGTGGAAAGGCGGCAAATTTGATGTCCAATTTCTGCAATTTAATGGTGTTGATACCAATGGCAGAGCTGGTTCTGTGCAAGGTTTTAATAGTATTTCAGTCACTGCACCATTTGATCGTTCGGAGCTTTATCAAATATGGTATCGTCAAAACTTTTTAGATAAAAAGATAGTGGTGCGTATAGGTAAGCTAGTGCCCGCATATGACTTTGATAATGTTGTTAAACCTTTACAAGTTGAAAAAAGCTATCAAATTCCTAGTACTACAGGGTTGCTTTATACGCCGGTATTTGTTAACCCGACAACGTTAAGTTTTTTCCCTGGCTATTATAATTCAGCCTATGGGATCACGCTAAATATAGCACCAAGTAAACATTATTATTGGGCCATTGGTGCTTATGACGGTAACTTAGCAACAGGCAGTCAAACAGGCCTTAATGGCCCTCATTTTACTGGCCATTATATTTATATTACTGAAGCTGGTGTAGACTGGGAATTGCCTGGTAGTAAACCTGGAAAAGCCGCTATTGGTGTTTGGCGACAAACTGGAAAGTTGACTACTTCAGATGATAGTCTTGCAGAAAATGGTGCTGAGGGTTTGTATTCATTTGGTTGGCAAAAAGTTTGGCAACCTGATCCAGGTATTGATGATAAAGGGGTTTTAGTTTTTTATCAATTTGGGATTAATGATTCAAAAACAGTGGCACTGGCTAATGAATTTGCTGGATTAGGCGTTACAGTGTTTGGCTTTTTCCGGCAATTTGATTCTTTTGGTTTTGGTACAGCTTGGGCGTGGTTAAATACCAATGTCTTTAATCGCAGTAGTGAATTAATGTTTCAAATATATTATCAATTCTTTTTAGCTAGATATGCATTTTTATCGCCAGCACTTACCTATATTCCCACGCCTGGTGCATCGAAAGATTTACCACAAGTGTGGGCAGGTACTTTGCAGCTTGTATTTTTATTCTAACTAAATTTACTCTAAAAAACAGTAGCTTATAAAAGCAACTAATTATAGTTGCGATATACAAATAATGCTGCTACACTTTTGATATAAAAATATTTTACATAATAAGAAAATAATAATGGGACAAATTGATAAACTTAAAAAACGGTTTTTAAATAAACCTAAAGATTTTAGTTGGCAAGAGTTACTGCAGCTTCTTTCGAATTTAGGTTATGAAGAAAAGCAGTCTGGTAAAACGAGTGGTTCAAGAGCGAGGTTTATTCATGATAAATTTGAACCAATCACATTACATAAACCTCATCCAAAGCCTGTTTTAAAGTCCTATCAGGTTAAACAGATAGTATCGACATTGAAAGATAGAGGCCAGATATGAAGGATATGATGAGATACAAAAGTTATTATGGTTCTGTACATTATGATCCAGATGAACCTATTTTTTATGGAAAACTCAAATTTATTAAAGCACTTGTTTCTTATGAAGCTAAAGATGCTCATGGAATTAAAATGGCATTTGAAAAAGCAGTTGATGATTATTTGCAATTGTGCCAACAAAATAATATTACTCCAGAAATGCCATTTAAGGGTTCATTTAATATAAGAACAGGGCATAAATTACATCAACAAATTGCATTAGCTGCACAAAGGCAAGGCTTAAGTATTAATAAATATATTTGTAATCTATTAATAAGAGAATATCAAAAAAATAATAAACACAGAGCAAGTGAGTAAGGAAAGAAATAAATGAATGTATCATTAAAAACACTTTTTGCAAAAGAATTAATTACCGCACCAGGAGTCTTTGATGGCTTGTCAGCAAAATTAGCTAGTAAAGCAAAATTCAAAGCTATTTATGCTAGTGGCGGTGCCATTGCTCGCAGCACGGGGCGGCCAGATATTGGTTTGCTATCATTGACAGAAGTGACTCAGCGGATGCATGAAATTGCCAGTGCTACAGAACTTCCTGTTATTGCCGATGCAGATACCGGTTTTGGTAATGAATTAAATACCATGCGAACAATACAAGAGTTTGAACGCGCTGGTGTCGCAGCTATTCATATCGAAGATCAAACATTTCCAAAACGTTGTGGCCATTTAACTGGTAAAACGTTAATTGCTTCTGAAGACATGTGTATTAAGATCCGCGCAGCTATTAAAGCACGTTCAACATCTGATTTTCTTATTATCGCACGCACTGATGCCATTGCTGTTGAAGGATTTGGTCAAGCTATTGAGAGGGCGCAACAGTATTTAGCAGCAGGCGCAGATATGATTTTTGTCGAAGCACCTGAGACGGTAGAACAAGTTGAGCAAATTGCTAAAGCGTTACCGCAACCAAAACTCATCAATATGTTTTACGGTGGTAAAACACCACTTATCCCTACAGCTGATCTTAATGATATGGGTTATAAAATAGCAATTATTCCTTCCGATCTGCAACGAGCAGCAATAAAGGCTATGCAAAATACGTTGGCTGTTATTCAGGAAGAGGGTAATAGTGCGCGTGTTGCTGATCAACTGGTCACTTTTAAAGAACGTGAAGCAATCATCGAAACAGCAAAATATTTAGAGAAGTTATAGTGGAGCCATTAGATCTAAATTATAGAAAAAATTTTTGGAATAATGCTGCTGAAGGTAATAATAATAATTTTGCAGAACCTGTTGTTTTTGCAGATCCAATTAACATAGATGAATTTGCAAAATATATTGAAATAGATACTAATATATTAGATTTTGGTTGCGGATATGGACGGATCACCAATGCATTATATCAAGCTGGATTTAAAAATGTTAAGGGTATAGATATAGCGGATAAAATGCTAGAGCGGGGAAAGAGGGCATTTCCACATCTACAAAACTGTTTTTACTTATATGATGAAAAACATTTGCCTTTCAATGATAATAGTTTTGGAGCGATAACAGCTTTTACAGTATTTAATACTATAGCAGATGATAAGATACTAACAAACATCATAAAAGAATTAAAACGCGTATTGAAATATCCAGGAATTATCTATTTATATGAATTTATGATTGCACCGTTTGCAAGAGATATAAAGCGATATGAAGATTTTCAAACTACCAATCCTAATATACCCTATGGTACTTTCAGACATAAATCGGGCTCGATCATGCGGCATTTCACTCGAGATTTCATAGAGAATAAATTGCTGTCTGATTTTGAAGTACTTTGGCATGATAATTTTAAGTTTAAAAGCATGAGTGGTAAACCTGCTATTCAAAACCAGTGGATTGCTCGAATTAAGGAAAAGAGTAATGAAAAATTTGACGCCAACATTAGTTAATGAGCATACAAAAACTTGTTTCTACTTTTTTATAATCTTGCATGTGGTTGTTTCTTAGCTATTTCAAATTGGATTATTTCTACATATAGTTGTGGCCTTGAAAAAAACCAAAAAATGGCTATAATTACCCCCTATAAATACCAAAAAATGGCTAAAATAAGGGGTTATTAATGCGAAGAGAGATTTTTAGGCATTTAATTGGATGGAAAGGGCGCTCTGATCGATTACCGCTTTTGCTTCGTGGTGCTCGGCAAGTTGGCAAAACCTATATTGTCGAAGCGTTTGGGAAAGAACACTTTGAGCATTTGCACAATATTAATTTTGAGCTTCAGCCTGAATATGCTCAATGCTTTGAATCATTGGAACCTAATATTATTCTCAATATGATCACTGGGCTGTCTGGTCAAGCCATCGAACCAGGTAAGAGTTTATTGTTTCTTGATGAAGTACAAAATGCTCCTCGGGCAATTATGGCGCTGCGTTATTTCAAAGAAAAAATGCCTGAGCTTCATGTTATTGCAGCCGGATCGTTATTAGAGTTTGCTTTGAGAGATAATGAGCTGAGTGTGCCAGTGGGCCGAGTTGAATATATTTATTTAAAGCCACTTTCATTTAGAGAATTTTTATTAGCACGCGGATTTGAAACTCTATTAGAGTATATTCAAAACGCGACAATTAAAAAACCTATTACAACAATCTTGCATAAAAAATTATTACAACTTGTAAGAGAATATATGCTAGTGGGAGGGATGCCAGCCGCAGTTGAGCATTATCTGACATCACAACTGTTTCAATCTGCACAGCGCCACCAGACAATTATATTGACTACATATCGTGATGATTTTGGCAAGTATGCGAAAACGAATGAACATAAATATTTACAAAAAGTCTTTGAAAAAATCCCTGGGATAATAGGCCAAGAAGTTAAATACAACAAAATTGATAGTGAATTTCGATCCAGAGATTTAAAACAAGCTATAAAGAATTTATCCTATGCAGGTGTGATAAATACTGTGTATGCAACAACTGCTTCTGGGTTACCTTTAAATGCATTAATCAATGAGAAAAAATTTAAGTTACTTTCTTTGGATATTGGCTTAGTTAATCGTGCAATGCGTATTACTATTAATGAACTATTAAATGAAGATATTACTTTAGTGAATCGAGGAGCATTAGCTGAGCAGTTTGTCGGCCAAGAGTTATTAGCCTATATGGATTGTTATGAAGAAGCGAAATTACATTATTGGGCAAGAGATAAGGTTGGTAGTCAAGCAGAAGTCGATTACGTGCTTACTGTTGATAGTAAGATTATTCCAATTGAGGTAAAAGCGGGAGCAACTGGAACGTTACGATCATTACACTTAATGATGCGAGAGAAAGAGCTACCATTAGGCATACGAGTTTCTGAGCAAGCACTTAGTCTTGATGGAGCAGTATTATCGGTACCATTCTATATGCTTAGCGAGATCAATAGATTAGTTGAATTGATTCTGACAAAATGAGAGGCTCAAGAGAGAAATGAATAAATTTGACGAATTAATCACAGCAATCGAAGAATTGATGAAGCAAAAACTTCATGTTGTGATTGCAATTTCAGGTTTTGGTGGATCAGGCAAATCACATTTAACAAATAAACTGTGTGATTATTTTAAAATTAAAGAAAATCAAGTTGTATGTATTGATAATCTTTATGGACCAAATCCTAATGGACCAGACATATTTGATCAAAGTGATTGGCCACTCATCGAAAGCATTCTTAAAGATGTTTGTGCAGGCAAAAAGCTACAATATCAGGGAAAAAGTTTTAAAGGAAACATATTACATTTTGATGAAGAATTACCAAAGGTTGTTATCTTTGAAGGAATTCGATTACTGCAACCTAAGTTACTACCATATTTTGATATGAGTATTTGGATTGACTGTCCTCAAGAGTTAGCCATTAAACGTGCAAAAGCTAGAGATCGTGCTCAAGGAGAAGATGAACATACAATAAACCGATGGGACACTGATTGGGGCCCTAAAGATAAAGAATATTTTGAAAAATTTCATCCAGATCAACTGGCGACATTTCTCTATGAAGAATGATAAGGTCTTTTGCTTGATTATTATAAAAAAAACTTACAATATAGTCTAAATCTTTAAGAAGGGATTAATATGTTACACTCATTAAAAACAATTGATCGGCTTGAAATTAAAGCCATTCAAATATGATAGTTGAATATAGATAAGGAATAAAATGAATCAGTATAGTATGTGCAATATTATTGAAGAATTAAGTAATCAAGTTGATCTTGATAATGATCAACGTTGGATGAGTGCTGGTAATGACATATTAGCATTGCCAGTTATGCTTAATGTCACAGATGGAAGCTGGGCAGTTCTCATAAAAGCCAAAGCAAATACTTCTATGGCAACACATTACCATACAAAACCACTTTTTGTTTTTACTGTTTACGGTCATTGGCATTATCCTGAGCATAGCTGGGAAGCTAAGACAGGGCATTTTCTTTATGAAGTTCCCGGCGAATTACATACACCTACTTTTATGCAAGATACATTACTTTATAGCGTTGTTACAGGGCCTATTATTTATCCTGGAAAAGCAGGGGAAAAAGATGGAGTTGTTGATATATACACACATGTTAATTCTGTAAAGCAGCATTATGAAAACATCGGCTTAGATGAAAATGAGCTCAAAAAGATAATCCGTTGATATTCGTTTTTAAATAGGATGACCATAATAATGGTGATTACTGTGATAATCACCATTGGGTATAAAGCCGCTCGTACGACAAATTCACTCATCGATTACATTCAAAACAACTTCCGAATAACTCGGTTGTTGATCTTGTGATGACGATAGACTTATCTTTTATAATATTCGTAATACTTTGCGACAGCGTTTCTAATGTTAGTTCGCTGACCTTATTGCATTGGTTACAAATGAATATACAGAAATTCTGATGGTGTTTGTGCTCACAACAAGCAATATATGCATTCATACTTTCAATTCTATGAATAAAGCCATTTTTTTTCCAAAAATCAATTGCTCTATAAACTGTTGGAGGTTTAATTTTTGCTTGTTTGGATGATAGCAATTTCAAAATTTGATAGGCACCTAGTGGCTCGTGGCGGCTTAACAGCAGCGACAAAACGCGCTCCCTAGGCTCAGTGAATCTATATTTATTTGTCTCACAAAACCTTTTTGCTCTATTTAATTTGTTAGATTGACTTACTTTCATAATCATATTATGCCGTTGGTTGTAAAAGTATTGACACTACCTTCAATATACTGTTATATTATAACACTTTGAAGATTGCGAAACAAGCGAGGCTTATAATGTCCAGACTTCCGACTACAGTGCTTTCAGGCTTTCTTGGCTCAGGTAAAACAACACTATTAAATCGAATTTTGAATAATCGGGAAAATTTAAAAATTGCGGTCATTGTTAATGACATGAGCGAAGTCAACATTGATGCTGAATTTATTAAAAGCAATCAAAGCCACCTTTCTGCTACCGAAGAAAAAATGGTTGAACTTAGCAATGGCTGTATATGTTGCACTCTGCGCGAAGATTTACTTAATGAGGTTGAAAAACTGGCTGATGAAAATAAATATGACCATTTAGTTATAGAGAGTACGGGAATCTCAGAGCCCTTACCTGTTGCTGCCACCTTTGAATTCCGTGATGAAGATGGGAAGAGCTTGGCTGACGTCGCTTATATCGACAACATGATCACAGTGGTTGATGCCGTTAATTTTCTTGCAAATTATAGCTCTACTGAATATTTAAAAAATACCAGTGAAAGTTTAGGTGAAGATGATGATAGGGCTATTGTTGATTTAATGGTTGAGCAAATTGAGTTTGCCAGTACGATTATTATAAACAAGTCATCTGAATGCTCAAAAGAAGATCTTGCGATAATACACTCGGTGATTAAAGGGCTCAACGCCGATGCAGAAATTATAACAACAAATTACTCTGATGTACCATTAGATAAAGTTATCAATACCTATAAATTTAATTTAGAAAAAGCGTACAACCACCCGCTTTGGAGCAAAGAATTGTATGATTTTAAGAATCATACGCCCGAAACGGATGAGTACGGCATTACCTCATTTGTTTATCATGCCCGATTGCCTTTTGCCCCTGAAAAATTTATGAACTTTTTGAATGAAGAAGAATGGCCGGGTGTTATTCGAGCAAAAGGATTTTTTTGGCTATCGACTAGACCAGACTACATTGGTGAAGTATCTCAGGCTGGTAGTCTTATCAGACACCAAGGGCTTGGTGTGTGGTGGTCATCTGTTGATAAGAGCGAGTGGCCGGAGACCCAAGAATTCCGGGATATAATGCAACTGAAATGGGATGAGAGATCTGGTGATAGACGTCAAGAGATTGTATTCATTGGACTAAATGATACTATGGATGCTGATTATATCAAAAGTAAACTTGATAGCTGTTTGATATCTGATTACTGGAATAACCCTGAAAGTTATCAATCCATTAGTGATCCCTTCCCCAGATGGTTTATTGAAGAATAATAAATAGTTGCCCCTATGAATATAAATACAATCCACATGATGATGGCAATCGTCATTTTTATAATGACCATAATTTCTGGCGCTATCCCATTTGTGCTTAAATTGAGAAACCCTGCTAAATATGACTTCCCAATAGGAGAAGCACTTGCTAACGGTGTATTTTTAGGTGCTGGTCTTGTGCATATGCTATCCGATGCTTCCGGTAGATTTTCTCATTTAGGATTTGATTACCCTTGGGCCTTTGTTATTTGTGGTGCCACCTTTTTAATGTTTTTGCTATCTGAGCATGTTGGTTTTTTTGTGAAAGAACACAATAAAAATCAATCACTCTTTATTGCAACAGCATCAACTATCATGCTTTCTATTCATAGTTTCCTTGCCGGTGCTGCGTTAGGCATAGCAGCGAATGTTAGTTTTTCTATTATATTATTCATTGCTATTTTGGCACATAAATGGGCTGCCAGTTTTTCTTTAGCTGTTTACATTAATAAGACTCAGCTAATATTATCTAAGCGAATTATCATGTTCGCTATATTTAGTCTTATGGTACCTTTAGGTATTTATTTTGGTAACTTGTTACATTATCATTATCTGAATAACAAATTATTACAACCGATTTTTTTATCCATTGCGGCAGGAACATTTGTCTACCTTGGCACGCTTCATGGCTTTAAAAAGATTATTACTCAGAAAGGATGTTGCAACTTATACCATTATTTCTATGTGCTCGCAGGCTTTGCGCTCATGGCAGTCGTGGCCATATGGCTATAGCAGCAATGTCATTAAAATTAAAAAGAGGAAGTCACATTGAAACTCAATATACTTGTAATTACGTTTATATCTTTGTTAAGCACGATTTCTGTTGCTAACGTTGCCAACACAGCCAACACTAAACATATTTCTGTTAAGAATAAGCTGACAACATTAGCAAAAAATTCTAATGTAAAAATAGGCGTTTATGCTATCGACACCAATAGCCATAAAATCATCGCTTATCAAGCTAATGCATTATTTCCTTTTCAAAGTACTTTTAAAGTGATTGGAGTAGCTAAGTTATTAAAAGATAGCGAAAACAATCGCAAATTATTAGATAAAAAAATCTTTTATTCAAAAAAAGATTTAGTTTCTTGGCACCCGGTTACTGGAAAGCATGTTAATACAGGAATGACTCTAAAATCACTAGCACGGGCCACCATTTCTTATAGTGATAATCCTGCAATTAATCTTATTATGAAAAATATAAATGGCCCTAACGCTGTCACTGCTTTTGCGCATGATATTGGAAATAAAAGTTTTAATCTAAAACACTATGAGCCTAATTTAAATTCTAACCCACAACGTACAGCAGATTCTGCTACGCCTAAAGATATGGCTCTAAGCTTGGAAAAATTACTGCTTGGAGATATTCTGCAGAAACCAGAGCGTGAAGAGTTATTGAAATGGATGCGTAATAATACCACAGGATATAACAGGATCCGCGCTGGTGTTCCTGTTGGCTGGATTGTAGCAGATAAAACAGGTAGTGGTGATTTTGGTATTGCTAATGATATCGGGATAGTTTGGTCTCCAACGTGCAAACCCATTGTTCTAGTAGTTTATACCGTAGGAATAGAACCTAATGCAAAGCAAAAAAGCGCTGTAATAGCTGAAGTCACAAAGATTGTAATAAATGCGTATTCAAAAATAGATTATTGTTTTAAGACTACAAAGTTAAATCGTACTATATTCATTAATGATTCTGCTGTGAGTTGATTTGTGCTTTGAGGACACTTTTTGAGGTTATTAAATCCATAAGAATATGAAGCATGCAGTCAGAATAATCAATGCTCGCTTCTTCTGGATTCATTTTTGGATAACCTGATAAATTGGTTACCGTGATACCCCGCTCAAATAAAATAGTTTTATCTTTTTGACTACCAAGCACATTGCCACCTTCACCGGTGCTTAGATCAACAATTACAGTATTATCGGGCAGACTCTTTATACAATCTTGATCAATTAACAAAGGAGAATTTTCACCAATTATTCTTGCAGCCGTCAGAATAATGTTAGAATTAGAAATATGTTTTTTAATAAATTCCTTTTGATTTAAATTAGGTAATACCAAATATTCAATTTTACATTTCTCAACGCTTTGTCGATATAACGATCTACGACCGAATATAGTGACTGACAAATTATGCTTTCGTGCAGTCAAGGCTGCATTAATTCCAGCAGGACCAGTCCCAAATATAGCAACATTTTTTATGCGGTCACCTTGATATTTCTTTAAAGCATCAAGCATTGCTAAACGCCCAGCAAAACGTGACATAGCCGCTTGCGCATTTTTTGGATCTTCAGATGTGAGTGATAACAATTCAAGAGAACATGTTTGAATTCCTTGTGATTGCCATTTTTTAATATGATTCTCATTATTAACATCAAACGGATCTAAAAAGCCGATCATTAACTTAGTATTTAATAATAGCTTGGCTTCTCGCTCTGAATATCTTGAATCTGCTCTTTTCACTCTTAGAGTAATACAATTAGATGGAAGTGCATCTTTAGTAATATCAATAATGTCTGCGCCAACCTGTTTATAATCACTATCACTAAAACCCGCTAAAACCCCAGCACCCTTCTCAACCATCACTTTAAAGTTAATTTCTGATAGCTTTACAACTGTTGAAGGAGTCAAGGCTACACGACCCTCACCATCGCGAGTTTCTTTAACAACAACTATATTTTTTAATGTTAATTTATCCATGTTGTCCTTTTTTCCGAATTAGTGAATGACATACATAATTATGACTTATTAAATGTATTTTCTTAGCTTATGATTTCATGCTGTTGAGAATTTAGGCTTGATAAAATATTGGTTGCCGGACTAATTGCTCTTCTGCAAGTAAAACAATACAACCCAATATTATTCCTTATTTAGAATTTTTCATGTTTTGCTATTAAATTAAAAATAGCATCGTAACTGTCAGAATCATTTTTGTCAAGTTTGTAAATTATCAATGACTTTATCATATTCTGACGTTATCGGATAACTGGAAAGAATACGTAATAACTGTTGTTTGGATTCTACTCTCATGCTTGCAGCCGTTTGGTCCATTTCTTTAAAGTGTTGCTCGACGAATTCACTAATGTTAACGAGTATTTGTGTAGAATTTTTTTGTTTACTTAAACATTCATAAGGTGATTTTTTGTCAACAGGTATTTGAATGCGTTCTCCATTTGATTTTAATGCAGGTTGGTATTCTCGCAAAGTATTTAACACATAAGATGCTAACATAAACCGCATTTTTTTTGGAGGTAATTTAGCAACAGTCTGCTGCTGTCCAGTCGTGATTTTAACGGTATGTAGCAAAGGTGTTACATGTCCATTAGTTAATAGCTCTAATTGACGTCCTCCAAATATGATTAAACTAAGGGATAGTTGACGTGGTATTTGTAAATAACTCCAGGGCATATCTGCAGTTTTAACATAAAGACCGCTAGCATTATTATCGCGGTAACATAATGCTGCCATTGTGGAAAAATCAGCATGTGGCGTAAATGCCATAATTTCTTTTTTTTCTTTATCAAACATACAAAGTTGTTTAGCTTTAAAAGCATTAATGATCCGCTTTTGAGTTGCTGGTAGATAACGAGTTAAACCTGTTGCAGCTCGGCCAATACTACCTTCTTGTAGTGAACCTTTTTTTAAATCTAAAATAATTTCTAGCTGTGCTAACGTTTGCTGAAAAATTTTTTGCGTGAAAGTATGATGTTCGAGAAAAGCATTATTTACTATGGATTGCTCAATATTATTGATAGATGGAATATTGCTAATGCTTTCTTGATGATTTGCAGTGTTCATGGTAGCAACAATACGATTTCCCCAAAAACATCCACCAGTACCCTCTTCAGCGTGCGAAACAGCATTTAAATTTAGATCATTCCACTCATATTTAAATTGTTTTGAATCTATTCGATTGCTATCTAATCTATCAAAAACCTCATCACCAAATTCATATAAAGTATCTATGGTTTTTTGAAAATCTTCGGGTAAATTTGTTAAAATAAAAATCCCTGATGTTTTAATTGCTTCTGCCATTTTTTGAGGGCTATTCTTATCAGAATAATCGACAACAGAAAATTGTTTTGAGAGCATGAATAGCTACCTCATTTCAATTAAGAGCTTTGTTTTTACGAGTTCGTGGTGTTTTGATTTAAGCTAAATTTTATAGCAACTCAGTTGGCCAGCAATTTTACAAAAATTGCACTATGAATTGCTTGAACGACAATTATATTAGCTCAATAAGCTTGCAGAGTAAAACAAATCATTATAGATTAGGTGCAAAAATATGTTGATCATAGGTAGCAACAGGAACAAAACATAATGACAAAAGACACCGATGTCCCATTAGCATTATTTGATTCGCTTGAGAATATCGATACTAATAACTGTGTTGGCCAACTTAAAAACAATTATCATTTAAATGATATAAAAATCGCAACTGCATTTTTAAAGTCGTATACCGGGAGTCAAGGAACATTTAATTCTTATCGACGTGAAATTGAGCGGTTAATTCATTGGTGTGCGTTAGTATCTCAAAAATCTCTGAAGCAATTGAAACGTGATGATATTGAAGCTTTTGCGAGATTTTGTCAGGTTCCACCTAAACATTGGATTGGCATGGCTAAACCAGCCCGATTTATTGAAAAAGATGGGGTGCGAATTCCTAATCCACGTTGGCGCCCTTTTGTTGTCACGGTATCTAAAGCTCAACGCCGCAAAGGCGTTGAACCAAATATTAAAAAATTTGAATTATCTCAAGGTTCATTGCGAGAATTGTTTGCTATTCTCAGTAGTTTTTATAGTTATTTGTTACAAGAAGAATACGTGAGCATGAATCCGGTTGCTTTGATCCGCCAAAAAAGTAAATTTATGCGTAAAACTCAGGGGCAGCCGGTGATCAGGCGTTTATCTGAATTGCAATGGCAGTATGTGATTAAAACTGCCGAAACATTAGCGAATAATGATCCTGATAATCATGAACGTACTCTTTTTATTATGTCAGCACTTTACTCGATGTATTTACGGATCTCAGAGCTCGCTGAAAACACACGCTGGACGCCGTTAATGAATGATTTTACCCGCGATGGTGATAGCAATTGGTGGTTCACAACCGTTGGTAAAGGTAATAAAGAGCGCCGAATTGCAGTGAGTGATGCTATGTTAAATGCTTTAAAACGTTGGCGTAAACACCTTAATTTATCTCCTCTGCCCTCGCCTGCTGATAATTCACCTTTATTACCAAAAACTAAAGGACGTGGCCCAATTAAAAGCACTAATTATATTCGTAGCATTGTACAATATTGCTTTGATCGTTCGATTGAGCAATTAACTCAAGATGGCTTTAACGAAGAAGCAGAAACGTTGAATGAAGCCACTGTGCACTGGTTACGCCATACTGGTATTTCAGATGATGTAAAAATACGTCCGCGTGAGCATGTGCGCGATGACGCGGGGCATAGTTCAAGTGCGATAACTGACAAATATATTGATATTGAATTGCGAGAACGTCATCGTTCAGCAAGAGCAAAAGTGATCTCTGAGGAAGATTAAATATTTTATTGTACAAATCATAGAGGTAATTTTAATGAACCGATTAAAGGATAAAGTTGCAGTTATAACTGGTGGGAATAGTGGTATTGGCAAAGGCATTGCTAAACGTTTCCTTGAAGAAGGCGCAAAAGTCGTTATTTTTGGGCGTAACGCAGAAAAACTCAAGCAAACTAAAAGTGAATTATCTGAAGATGTTTTAGCTATTCAAGGTGATGTTGTCAATACAGAGGATTTATACAATTTATTTAACGAAACTTCATCGCATTTTGGCAAAATTGATATCTTAGTAGCTAATGCTGGTGTTGCCAAAGGCGTTCATCTTAAAGATATTACTGAAGACGATTTTGATTATATGGTCAACATAAATTATAGAGGGTTATTTTTTACTGTAAGATACGCTATTGAATATATGAATGATGATGCTTCCATTATTTTAATGGCTTCTATTGCTGGTCACATTGGAATTAAAAGCCATAGCATTTATTCTTCGACTAAAGTTGCTACCACAAAGCTTGCGAAAAACTTTGCATATGATTTGTCAGATCGAGGTATTCGTGTTAATTCTATTTCGCCTGGGTACATTGAAACCCCTATTTTTGCTACTCGTTTAGCAGCTGATCATGATTTTTTAAAAACGAAAGCGACTAAAATACCATTAAAAAAGATAGGTACACCTAAAGACATTGCCAATGCCGCTTTATTTTTTGCAAGCGAAGAATCTTCCTATATAACAGGGACTGATCTAATCATTGATGGTGGGCTTTCAACAACAGATCCAACGGAAAATTAGTTTTTTATATTCGAGCTATTAACTCACGCATTAACTTAGCAGCAGAAATACTTTTGCATAAATGCGCGTTTTGGCCTGCCCATAATGACATAAAATCAGTATTGCCTTCTTTTTTGGCTTTAGTTCTGATCTGGATAGTTAATTTATTTTGTTGTGGAAATGGCATAATATCGTTTTCATATTTTCGCATGCGTTCGCTAAATTTATTTTTGATTGCGCGGGCAAGCCGACCTGAATAAGCTTTGGTTAACATAGTATTATCATCAGCAATTTCTAATAAAGCTTGTTTATATTTTGAATGTGCGCCAGATTCATGCGTGGTTAAAAATGCTGTGCCAATTTGTACTGCTTGGGCGCCTAAATCAAGCGCGGCACGCACACCTCTAGGATCTGAGATTCCACCAGCAGCAATAATAGGCAAATTAATCTTATCAACCAATTGTAACGTCAAAGCTAAAGTGCCAATTTGAGTTTCTTGGGAAGGATCTGCAAACGTTCCACGATGGCCACCAGCCTCTATGCCCTGCCCTACTATAGCATCAATGTCTGTGGCTGATAATTGCTGAGCTTCCTTAACAGAAGTTGCAGTGCCAATAATTTTTATATTATGTCTTTTTAACTCATCAAGGTACTTAGTTTCAAGAAGCCCAAATGTAAAACTAAATATGGGTACTTGTTCTGCAATAATCACCGCCAACTGTTTATCAAAAGAGGGTTTATAAGGTAATTCAATAGGCTTGATATCAATGGCTAATTCTTTTGTGACTTCTGTTAAAATTTTACAAATTTTAGTTTGATCATTATAGATCTGATCACCAGGCTCTGGCACAAATAAATTAACAGCAAAAGGTTTATCAGTTAATTGTTTAACAGCTTGAATAAGTTTTTGTAAAGCTTCAGGCTGCATATAAGCAGCACCAATTGAACCAAGGCCACCATTATTACTCACGCTTGCAACTAACTCCGGCGTTGTGATCCCGCCGGCCATTGGAGCTTGAATAATTGGATACTTAATATTTAATAATTCAGTCAGTGGATTGTTAAACTCCATTTTCATTTATTCCATGTATTGAAATACTCATAATAGTATACCCACTGATTTAAGGAAAAATATAGTATTAAATAATGATATTTTAAAAATTTGTTGTATGTTATAATAACAAACTCTCAAGAGGAGATAATAACTATGCTAAAAACTACTAAATTCACATTAATGCTGGTTTTAACAGCATGTGTGATTGTGCCATTTGGCAATGATCTATATATCTCAGCGTTACCACTGATCTCAAAAGCATTTGTTACAAATAAAGCACCATTAGTATTAACCACATTTTTATTTGGGCTTGCATTTTCACAGTTATTTTATGGGCCATTATTGGATCGGTTCGGTCGCAAACCAGTACTGTTATGTGGCTTAATCATTTTTATCATTGCTAGTGCTGCCGTGATATTTTCATCCACATTTAATTTTTTGTTGGTTGCACGTTTTTTTCAAGCTATAGGTGCATGTAGTACTATCGTTGCTGTGCTGGCAATTATTCGTGATGTCTATCCACAAGAAAAAATTGTACATGCCACCAGTATGATTATGGCAATTATCGGT
>JANQRR010000010.1 GCA_028284465.1 Gammaproteobacteria bacterium
ATAATAATGTGCGCGAAACAAAAAATATTAAAGCACTTTGTAAAGTAGTTTCGACTCACATAAAAAGTAATGATGATACTGGAAATTTATTATCTTACCTATATGAGCTAGCAAATAAATTATACTATTACAATCCCTATACAACTGAATCACAAAAAAAACCTATTGACTTCCAAGGTTTTGAGATAGAACTAGGAACACCTCTCTACGTTACTTTGATTTATGTCGCACCAGTGATATATAATCTAGTTAAACATATTTTCCCAAAAGCATTTCCTAAAGCATTAGAAAACTATCTAGGTAATGACATTACCTGGAAGCGTAGAAACGAAATTGCAGATGAAAAAGAGAAGAACACTTTTCGAAACACCTCAAAATTAATGCGCAACATCATTACGCGATTAAACTTGGCTTCAGAAGGTACAGCAAAAACTACTAGCCCCACCAATTTAATCATTCAATTATTTTTGAATACACTCATATTATTCCCTGATCCCAAAATTTTAAATTGTGAATATGAAAAACTAGAAGAAGATGAAGGATTGTTAAGATCATTAGATGAAGTAGTTAATTTGTACGCTCTTAAGAGAAAAGGCTTTATTCAGTTGATTTATGAATTAACTGCTCAAATTTCAGAATTAGCTCTATTTTTAACAAATGAACAATTAGGTGAAGAAAAACAATTCACATTAAACACACACTTGCAACGATTAATACATATTCGCGAACATGTACTACAGGGACAATCAGAAGAAAGTTTGAATTTATTAAAAGATGTTTTTTCTCAAGAAGAAGATGATGATGATGAAAGCTTTGTAGAAACATACTTATTGATAGATCCTCAAGCAAAGGTCACTAAATATCTCAATCAAATTAATATTTTATTAAACACATGCAGTCAGCAAGTAGACACACCAATTGAAAACTTACACTTTATTTCAGAATGGTTTCGCCAAAACCTAAAAAAATTAAAATTACCGAACGTAAAAAAAAGGATAGAAAAAAGCCATAGATTTATTGATATGCAGTCAACTCATAAACAACCTAAAACATATTTTTTGCGATGGCATGCAGGAACTGAAGTTGGAGAACTGCAACAAGACATTGAAGTAATAAGATCAACACCAATATCTCAGGCCGTACTACGTCGTATTCAACGTAAAATAGCAGCGGAAAACCCTATTAACCAATTACAATTCCTTTACGATAAAAAATTGCATCAACTATCACTACCAACTCCCTTTTTCTATCAATATCAAAAAATTTTGCTGCACATAGCAGATGCTTGCAAAACTTCAATAAAAAGCACCAGAATAGATAAAAAATATGGGAAAAATATTAATGAACTACAAAGTGAAATTGCTAATAAAACGAATTGTTACCAAATTATCAACGCAATAAAAAGATACAGCCAATCAAAAAATAATTTTATCCCTTTGCTTACTTTAATAAAAGCTGCACACGAAAGCTTTTTTAGATTAGACAGAGGTTTAATGTTACCTAATATAGTCACAATGATCTGCACACTTTATGTTGCTTATAAAGCTTACGATAAAAATGTAGAGAACCTTGTTGAAGCTCTTAAACTCTCAAAAAAATTAAATACAGTAAGTCTTGTTGAAGCTGTTGAACCCTCAGAAAAATCAAATCCGGTAAACTTCACTACAATTCTTGAACTCTCAGGAGAATTAAAAACAATAAAGCTCGCTAAAGCTCTTGAACCTTCAGAAGCATTAAGCGAATTAACAAAAGAAATAGCTCACACACAAAACACTCGCAACAGTGAAATAACAGGCATTTTGCTTAAAAGCATATGCGAACAAATAGACAATAGCACAATATTATCTACAAAAATATTTTATCACTTATTTAATGAGTTAACCATGGATTGCATTCACCGGTGGCGATTAGCACAACCATTCAACCCAAACGCAAAAGCCGTACTAAGAGGTAAATTTTATAATGCCTTAGCTCAAGTTTGGAAAGATTTTTGTATGATGTTAGAGATCCTCAAAAAGAACAAAACACCTGCAGTAAAACAATGCTGCGTTAATTTATTTTTATTGTTTACAGGTGTTCTTGTGAGAAATAAAAAACACTATGCTAATATACAAAACTTTTTTTTATCTCCAACACTAATATTACCAAACAAGGCAAAGCTTCAAACCATTTTTTATTGGCATGCACCAAAAACTAACAAAACTAATAAACATCATCATAATTCAACATATGCCACTCACTCAGCAGGCTTATTTAAACCAGCTAAAGTTCCGAAAAATAATTCCTCACGCCAACCATCAACTTCTTTTTATCGAATTGCGCCACAGTTATTCCCAGAAAGAAATTTATTGCAGCCTCCTGCTCCCGAAGAGTATTCAATTGAAAGTTTATTAACTTGGCTTAAAAAATGTGAAACCAGCCATCTCGCATACTCTTCTACTAGCACTCAACAATCACCAGCTACTGCATCGTCGTCTGCATCGTCGTCTTCGTCGTTTAGGCCTACACGCTCATAATGATAGCTAAAACAACCAAATTCTAGTCACCTGCAGGTCTTATTACACTGAAATTATTTTAACTAGCCCAAGGTTCAAACATACTTATCTGAAAATTAGTGATCTCTGATATTATGTCGATTTATTCTCGTTTATAATGAGGATTAAATACTGGTGCCGATGAGAAGATTCGAACTTCTGACCTACTGATTACGAATCAGTTGCTCTACCAACTGAGCTACACCGGCTATAAGCGTAGGCAAAGAAGTATAAAAGAAAATATTGGACTATTTCAAGTCTAATGATAAGGATGATATATGAACAATACAATAACCAAAACTCGCGGTTTTACCCTGATTGAACTATTAGTTACCGTCGCTATTGTCGGTATTCTTGCCACGATTGCGGTTCCAACGTACCAACACTATGCGCGCAGAGCGCATTACAGCGAAATTGTTAATGCAACCGCCCCCTATAAAGTTGGTGTGGCAGAATGTTACAACATCAATGGTTCATTAGAGAATTGCAATGGTGGCATCGATGGCATACCTGCAAATATCTTACAACCAAGTGGCGGCATTCAATCACTGATTGTCGATCATGGTGTGATCACTGTCACTCCAGTTGCACAACACGGCATTAAAGCCACTGATACATATATTTTGACACCAAAAGCAGAAGCGGGACGTTTGCTTTGGGCCACTTCTGGAGGTGGTAGACAATCTCGCCTGGTAAAATAATTTTAATTAACTCATAACAAATTATAATGACAACAATAATTGATGCTTTCGTCCAACGCCTGCTTGCTAAGCAATTATTAACAGCTTCGCAAGCAAAGCAATATCAACAACATGCCAGCAGCGAACATTGCTCGCTGATCAGTTATTTATTACAACACCATTTGCTAGCAACTGATCAATTAGCCATTGAAATCGCTGAGCATTTTAATCTGCCCTTGCAAGATCTTGACGATGTTGATGCAACTCAAATGCCGCTGACATTAATGCCTGAAGCACTACTACAATCCGGCAAGCTACTCCCATTATGGCAACGTGACCAGTGTTTATTTATCGGCATTGCCGATCCTGCTAATGTAACCTGTTTGCGTGAGCTTAAGTTTCATACTGGACTGCAAACCCAAGCTATGATTGTTGATCACACTAAACTACAACAAAAACTTGCTAGCATCGCGCAAACAAAACAATATGCTATTCTCAACCACCTAACTACTGAACAACAAAGTAAGCATGACAACACCGATCCACACATTGACGATGCTCCTGTGGTACGTTTCATTAACACGCTTTTATCCGATGCTATTGCAAAAAAAGCTTCTGATATTCATTTTGAACCATATATTAATTATTATCGCATTCGTTTTCGCATCGATGGTTTATTAACGATAATTGCTGAACCACCATCACAGCATGCTAAACGGATCACCACCCGTATTAAAGTGATGGCAAAACTTGATATCACTGAACATCGCTTACCTCAAGATGGACATTTTTGTCATACTGATCCAAACCATCAACCCTATGATTGCCGTGTTAATGTGATCCCAACAGTTAGTGGCGAAAAAATTGTGATCCGCATTCTTGATCCCGCTAATACAGCAATTAAGATCCATGAATTAGGCATGAATGCATTACAAAATACGTTGTTTACGCAAGTACTGGCACGAACTCAAGGCATGATTTTAGTAACTGGCCCCACTGGCAGCGGCAAAACTATGACATTGTATGCAGCATTACAAGCATTAAATGATCCAGCAAAAAATATTTCGAGCGTTGAAGATCCCGTTGAAATTAATTTAACGGGCATTAACCAAATTAATATTAACTCTAAAACCAATTTAACTTTTGCAACAGCATTGCGCGCGTTACTACGCCAAGATCCTGATAGCATTATGATCGGTGAGATCCGCGATTTAGAAACCGCCGAAATTGCGGTAAAAGCTGCCCAAACAGGCCATTTAGTATTATCAACGCTACATACTAACAATAGTATTGAAACTATTAATCGTTTGCTGAATATGGGCATACCACGATTTCAACTCGCTAATGCTATCACTTTGATCATTGCCCAGAGGTTAGTGCGAAAACTATGCAAGCATTGTCAAAACAATTCTGCTAACCCACATTCTTGTCGCCATTGTAACAATGGCTATCAAGGGCGAATTGCAGTATTTGAAATGTTATCGATCACTGATCAAATCAACAAACTTATTCTCGCTGGTGCTGATCAGCATACAATACAACAACAAGCATTAAATAATGGCATGCAAACATTGCAAGCTGCGAGTTTAGATTTAGTTAAACAAAACATCACTGATCTAGCTGAAGTTAACCGGATGATAAATTGATGCAAACTTTTTACTGGCATGGCTTTAATAAATATGGCCGTAAACTTCGCGGAAAAATTCGTGCACAAACCCTAGCTAGTGGCAAACAATTATTGCGACAACAAGGCATTACGATTAAAAAAATTTATTTGTCTCGCCAATACTTAACAACGTTAAATAAGCAAAAAATTAAACCTTTAGCAATCACTACTGTCATCCGCCAACTCGCCACCATGGTGAATTCAGGTATGCCGTTAGTGCAAGTCATTGCAATCATCGCTCAAGGCCAACAAAATCAGACTCTGGTTAACTTGCTCAACGATATCAAACAAACTATTGCAACAGGCGGCAGCTTAACGCAAGCATTAGCGCAATATCCTCGACATTTTACCAAACTCGATCGTGCACTTATCGAAGTCGGTGAGCAATCAGGCACATTAACGAAAATTTTAAATGCAATTGCTGATCATCGTGAAAAAATGCATCGCCTAAAACGGGATATTAACAAAGCATTATTATATCCAATTGTTGTTGTTACGATTGCGATAGCGATCACCGCTGGTATGTTATTATTTATCGTGCCGCAATTTGCCAACATTTATGCAAACTTTGATGCGCAATTACCACTGGCAACAACACTGATTATTAAGCTTGCTAATGTTATTCACTCAACTTGGTGGCTAGCAGGTTTAGCACTGGTGATAATGATCAGTGTTATCATGGCTGGTTATCGCTACTCATCTCGCTGGCACTATCAATTAGATGTGATGCAATTAAAAATACCACTCTTTGGCAAAATCTTACGACAAGCAATCATCGCACGACTCACGCGCACCTTAGCAACCACGTTCGCCGCAGGCTTACCTTTAACTGAAGCTATTATGAATGTAGCTAACACTAGCAATAATCAATTATATTATCGTGCGTGCCAAGAAATTCATACGCATATTCATCAAGGCCAATTTTTACATGTTGCCGTTACTAGCACACACTTATTTCCAGAATTTGTTAGTCAAATGATTGCAAGTGGTGAAACTGCTGGAACTTTAGAATTGATGCTAACAAAAATTGCTGATCATTATGATGATCAAGTAGAACGGATCATTGCGAATTTAAGTACCCTACTTGAACCTATGATCATGATCATTCTAGGAATTTTGATCGGCGGCATTGTGATCGCGATGTATTTGCCTATTTTTAAGCTCGGTTCGGTTATTTAAAATGTTACACAAACTTTTTTCGATAAATTTAATTTATGGCAGCATTCGCATTTTGCTGACTCTAATATTTATTTATTGCTTTGGGATCAGCTGGCAATTGCTCGCCAGTTTACTGCTTGGCGAATGCTTATTACGATTAGCTATGGTTGACATTAAACAATTGTTACTACCAGATGATATAACACTTCCTTGTTTGTGGGCTGGCTTAATTGTCAATTGTTTTGAATTATTTACCACTTTACACGCTGCCGTGATCGGGGCAATTGCCGGTTATCTTATTTTTTGGATCGTAGCAAAAATATATTATTACTTCACTGGCAATGAAGGCCTTGGTCAAGGTGATTTTAAACTCTTGGCAATGCTTGGTGCATGGTTAGGTTGGCAGCAATTGCCTAGCATTATTCTCTTGAGTTCATTGTTAGGCATTATTATTGGGGCAATATTAGTGTGGCGACAACGCTCATACAAAATCCGCATTCCTTTCGGGCCATTTCTGGCTATTGCAGGCGTTGTCGTATTAATTACTTAAGCAATAAGATTAGTTACTACTTTTTCTATCTACCATATCTTGGCGTTGATGCTGCTGATGCTTTTACCTGTAATCTTTCCAAAGTTGCATCATACACTCTTCTCGATTCTGGCTCTTTTAGCACATCTCTAGCTGCATTCAATTCTTGCATTGCATCCTTATCACCACCTCTGTCAGTATGGGCAGCTTTAACTTTTTTTAGATAAGCTTTTCTAATTTGTGCTGCGTTTGCATTTTTATCAACATCAAGTATTTGATAAGCATTTGTGCTTGCTGCATGATGCTTTTGAGCAAGTAATCGTGCTTCTTTTACTTGCAAATCTCCAAAAAACTGTGAAGCATTTCCTTTAGGATCAAATGTGGCTTTTTCTTTTCTCTTTCCTTGTTGTTGCTCTTTAGGTTTTGCTTGTGGTCTTGGTTTTGATTGGTGAGGCTCTCTTGCACTTCTTCTATGCGCTCTATGATGCTGTCTATGATGTCTAGGCTTTGCAGAAGCCTTTCTTTGTTGTGCTGTAGCGTTTAATAATTCTAGTGTAAATAACAACTTCACAGTGGAGCTTGAAGCATATTCTTGGCGATCCTGCCTTGATATTTCTCTACTGGTAAAAATTTCTTGAAACGTTTTCTCTGTTATTGATATTAACTCACTATAAAATCTGTAAATATACTCTTGATTACCTTCAAAAGTCTTTGCCACTTCATGTCGGTGATTATAAATGATCGCTGCTAATGCTTCGTTAGAAAATTCCTTAAAAATATCTTGAGATTTCTCTGCGTATGCCAACGCAAACCGAAGACTTCCTTTAGCTACTGCTTCAGCTTGTCTTACTACAGTCGAACGATCCTTACGCTTAGGAGTGGTCGGTCTTCTTTTAAATTCAATTGGCTCTTCATCATGAGTTGACGTTCTTATATTTTTAAAATTACTATAATTGTTTGATTTAAATCGAGCTTTATCATGCGTCTGATTGTTATAAGGTATAAATTGACCCGGGTAATTAACGTTATATTTATCTAATACTAACCTTCCTAAGAAACCCAAATCTCTCCTACAATCCAGTTCCTTATAATCTTTCTTTAAGTATAGGATGCAACCATCCTCTTTAAAAAAAGATTGATCGTATAATCTTATTTTAATAATATGAACCGTAGAAGCCCTCTGCGCTAGAACATGTAATCTTACCATATCTTCGTCTATATATGCGGTAATTTCGTTATTTTGCCGACTTAGTTCAACTAATAATTGCTCTGGATCATGCAGCATTTGCGCTACATAATTCTCTTGATCATAATCTTCGATACACAAATACAATTCTAGCCCTTCATTAACCGGTTTATTTACAGTTGGCTTCATGGGAAAAACTCCTTAATTACAACGGTTAAATACTACTAAGTAAATCTTAAAGAAATCTTAACAAAACCTTTATCAATCATAATTATATATGTCTTTTTTTGTACAGCCTATAGTTGATTTAACTTGACGAAATTGGGTAATTTATGGTAAACTTCCAGGTAATATAAACAGAATACTTTAGTTTTGAGGACGAGGAAAACCTCAAACGTTATTACGCTAAATCTGACATACATGTAGAAATCAAATAAAGTGATTTTTTTGCATGTAAATCAATGAGTTAGGTTTGAGCTGAAATGAGGGTAAAAAGCGCTGAGGAAAATTGGGGAAATTATCTGCGCTGTTAAGTTTTCTTTAAGGATAAATCGTTATTCTTGTAAGTGTAGGGTTAAGAGGAAGAGGTAGCGAGTTATGCCTAGACATAACGGCCGTGGCCAAAGCAAAAAACGATCGAATGAAGTCAAAGTCTGGGTTCCAGTAAATCCAAATCGCACTAATGAAACTGCTGAATTCAATGGTGGTAAGCGTCCTATTACTCGTAAAAACTCCAAAAATCAAAGAAAGGTATGGCGGCAAAAAAAGAGAAAAGAAAACCCACAACCAACGGTTACAATATTGCCCGAGCAAGATTCGCCTCCTACTACCGCAAACATTCCTCCTACTGAGACTACGGACACTACTCACAAACCAACTAGTCGTCGTTTCGAACGCTTTCTTTATACTGACGATATTAATATAAAAAGTAATTATTTTGTTGACATTAAAAAAGACCACACTGGCGCTGTCAGTATAAGTATTGAAATACCACAACAAACAATGTCCTCAATGGAGGATACATCCCAATTACTTTACGCCCAAATTTTAACGCAGTTAATTCACAGTAAATCTGATAATGAATTTGCTGGTATTGCTTTAGTAGGATCAGCGGAACAATTAAAACAGTTATTGTCGATATTAAAATTGTTTAATAAAAATGGAACGTTTGGTGATGACAAAATTATTCGTCTAACTGAAATAAAGGACGACGGCACACTCGCACCATCTAAAGATACCAGTTTTGCTGAGATTAAAACTTCTGGTTCAGAACTATACGACCCAAACTCTATTGCTCATGATAAATTACTTAAGGTCAAACGATTCTGTGAAACACTGCAAGAAAAAACTAACGCTATTGAAAGTCATGCCCAAGCTTTGAGACCAGAAGACAAATGGTTTCTATCAAAAGATATTAAACAATATTTAACAGATAGCGAAGACAATAATGTAAATACAGATGCAAGCACAGAAAATACAGATATAAATGACACTACAGGTGCAGAGACAGATGCAGATGCAGATGCAGAGGTAGAGGTAGAGGTAGGTACAAAAAAACCTGATGTGCACACAGACTCAAATAACAATGCAGGTCCAAACAATATCACAGCCACAGCCCCAAAAAACACTGGTGCACATACAGCTTTAAATACACATGGCGGTACGAGTGATAACACTACAAACACAGAAGTCACAAATACAAATAATACTACAGGCAAAAAAAATAACCCTACACCTACAACAGCTCCAACTACAAAATCAAAAAGTGCACGTACTAATATAAACCAATCATCCGCACCAACAACTAGAAAATCCATATTGAATACCTTAACGTGCGGCAGCTTCGGTTTATTTAGTAAAAGCAAAAACATCAAACACTTTACCGAAGGTTATGGCGATTGTTTTTTCCATGCTTGCTTTGGCAAAGAACCTACTTCAAGATGGAGTTGGCAACCATATAAAACAGACAAAGCAAATGCGATGAGAAAAGCATGGGCAAATTTTCTAGGTAAATATGAAAGCTTAGCCGATCCTAATATGCCAGAACAATTAAAAAATGAATTAGTGCTGATCTTCAGTGAATTATTAGTTAACCCTGCCGAACTAAAAAAAGTTCCAGGCTTTGCAGCAAAACATAAACAATACCAAGAGAACTGTGCTAGAATTGGAAAACGTGTTAACAACTTACGAGAAAACATTATTAAAGATTTTACCGCTAAGCTAAGCGATAAAAATACCGATAAACAAATAATAGCTGACCTCGAAGCTAAATTAGAAAAGCTGCACAATTCAATTCGAGATGCACGACGCAAACACAATGCAAAATGTAAAGACCAAAAGAATAAAAAACCAGATTTCGGTGACTATAAAAAACTACACGGTAGTAAAACAATCGATAAAGACTATTTAAAAGAGCTAATAAACGAAGACTTACAAAAATGTGCTTGCTTGTATGATAACAGTTTAACAAAAGATGAATTCGCTAAGCATTACAAATCAACCTCTGCTGGCGAAGCATTTTACTCAAGAAAAGACTTTTATGATGCTTATAAGCAATGCATTCAAAGACAAGATTATTATGTTTTCTTGCATGAAATACGCACAATAGCCAGCATAGCAAATGTTACAGTTGAATTGTTTAGAGATGATAATCTTAACAAGCCAGATAAAGTGCTTAAACCAATACGCGAAATTACTAGGATATCACCAAAAAATGAAAAACTATGGGGTAAACCTCGTACGGTCAAAATATATCATTCAGGTAACCATTATTCACACGTTTCTTCTAGATCTAAAGCAGAAGCAGGGGCGGCGACTGACTCTAATGCTACCTCAGCCCAAACAACACAGACAACAAGAGCCGTAAGTATCTAGACTCTCCACACTAATCTAGCCCTTCACTATGTCATTGCGAGGAGTGCAACGACGAAGCAATCCAGATCTAGATTGCTTCGTCGTTGCACTCCTCGCAATGACGGATAATGTTCGCTTCTTCATTAGTTAACAACTATTTTCCCTCTAGATTATTACTCTATATCCAGGTAGGATGAATTATTATGGAAAAAGGAACATCCACAATAACGGTTGATCAAACTAGCGCTAACCCGCCTGATCAATATGATCTCAAACACTTTCAACAATGTTTACAAGCCGAAACTCAATTGTTGAAATCATGGTTTGCTCAGCATCGTTTCAGTGAACAAAATATTGAAGCGGGTTTTGAAATTGAATTTTGGTTGCTTGATGATAAATTCGCGCCAAAGCCAACTAATTTACAATTTGTTAAAGGTTTGGGCTGCCCTGCGGTCGTACCAGAAGTTGGTGCCGCATCGTTAGAAATCAATTCTGATTATCAAGCATTAGACGGCAAGGTGTTTACCAAATTCCATAAACATTTAACACAATTATGGCATCAATGTCTTAGCTATGCTAAGCAACACCAACAGAATTTAATTATGATTGGCATGTTGCCTACAGCAACTTCACAAAATTTCACTCCCCAGCGTCTAACTGATGTCAGTCGTTATCATGTTTTAGATCAATTGTTAGCGCAATTGCGCCATCACCAACCTATTCCAATAGATATTTGTGGCAAACAACACTTGCAAGCTGCCGTCCCAAGTTTAGCTATGAATGGCTCCACCAGTTCATTTCAATTACATTTACGAGTGAGTTCAGCTGATTATGTACGTTACTATAATAGCGCGCAAATTATCACGGCACCATTATTAGCTATTAGCTGCAATTCATTATATTTATTAGGCAAGGCATTATGGGCTGAAACGCGTATTCCTTTATTTGAACAAGTGATGACAGTGCGTTGTTTTCCTGATCATCCTCAAATTAATTATGCTACCTTTGGCAATGATTATGTTCGCGAATCATTATTTGAATTGTATCAAGAAAATTTAACGAATTATCCACCATTATTTCCAAAAATTTTTCCGCAATCACATGATCCTAAAACAGCTATGCATTATGTACGCGCTCAAAATGGCATTGTGTATCGTTGGAACCGCCCTGTGATCGGCTTTGATGCTAATGGTCAACCGCATTTGCGCATTGAATGTCGAGCATTACCTTCTGGTCCTTCAATCATTGATATGCTAGCCAATGCTGCATTATTTTATGGCTTAACTCACGCCCTTGCACATTCACAACCAGCACCAGAAAGCTTGTTGTCGTTTGATCATGCGAAACGTAATTTTTATCAAGCAGCACAATATGGTATGGATGCCGAATTAATTTGGTTAGATCAAAAAACATGGTCAGTGCAAAAATTGTTACTCGAAAAATTATTACCCTTAGCTGAAACTGGTTTAACAGATTTAGGCATTGATAGCGATGATATTCAATTGTATTTAACCATCATCGCTGATCGCGCCACAAAAAACTTATCTGGCAGTGCATGGCAACAACAATTTACCCAGCACCATGGCTCCAATTTTGCTGAATTAGTTAAAGCTATTATTCACTATCAACAATCCGGCCAACCCATGCATACTTGGCCACTCAAATAACAATAAAAGGAACCATTATCATGCCGACTGAACTAAAACAATGCTTGCAAGCGATTAAATACTTTCATAGTTTAGAACCCAAAGAAATCGATCAGATCATGTCATTTTTTCGCGAAGTTCATTATAAAAAAGGCGATCGCATTCATCATCAAGGATATAATGGCCTCGGTCTTCACCTAATTATTAAAGGTCGCGTGAGAATTTTAGTACGCTTGCCAAGCGACAGTGAAAGTGAAGTTGCACAACTGGGACAAAATACTTCTTTTGGTGAAGTTGCTTTTATCGAAGGCGGCCCCAACACAGCTTCTGTTATTGCAATGGAAGATACGTGTTGCTATCTATTACCGAAAGAATATTTGTTTGTATTACGCGTCGTTGCTCCAGAAACTGCTCATAAAATTATTCGAGTACTAACCGATGCAATCTTTCAACGAGTGCGTGCTATCAATAATGAAATTGCTGGCGTACTAGACGATATCAACAAAAGCCAACCCGAAGTTAAACACATTGATGACGCTGAAGATGAACATGACATTAAGTTAACTTCTCCGCAAGATTTAGATCCACACTTTTTAACCCAATTGGTCGACTTTAAAGATTATAGCTTGCCAGAGATCCAACAATTATTAAAATATATGAAACTCTTTCAAGCAAGCCGTGGGTGTGAGATCTGCGAAGAAGGAGAAATTGGTAATGCCTGTTATTTTCTAATTCAAGGTGCTGTGCAAATCACCCTAGAAAAACAGGGGAAAATTACTAAATTAGGAATTTTAGGCCCTGGAGAAAGCTTTGGAGTAATTTCGTTAATTTATGAGAATGTACCGCGGACTGCAACATTTACTATCCGCGAATCAGCCATTTTACTCACCATGGATCAAGCAAACTTACAACAGTTACATGATGATAATACTGAACTTTGGTATAAATTTTATTATTATTCTTGCCGATGTATCGTTGCCAACTTACGCATTGGTTACAAACAATTGATCCGTTTGCGCAGTGAATTTAGTCATGTGGTTGATTTAACATTAGAAAACACCTTTCAAATAACGGGAGCTTAATTATGTGTCGAGTCTTACTTTATTTAGGCAAGCAAACGTTATTAGATAATTTGCTCTATCAACCAGACAATTCGTTAATTCATCAAAGTTATGATCCAAAATTGATGACTCATATTCAAAACCTTGCTGGTTTTGGCATGGCCGTATGGGATAATGATAGCAATGACCCTAAAATACCCTACTATTACAAAACCCAAGAGCTGCCATTTTTTGATAAAAACCTTAAACGTTTATCTTTAAAAATCAAACCTAATTGTTTATTAGCCCATGTGCGTGGTGTCGCTTACAGTGAAAAAGAAACGGTTAATCAAGAAAACGTCCACCCTTTTATGTTCGATGGTTTTAAATTAGCGCTAGCACACAATGGTAATGTTGATGGGATCAGTGAGATAAAGCATGAATTAGCTGATCATGTTAGCCCTGAAATCCTGAAGCAAGTTAAAGGCACTACTGACAGTGAGTGGATCTATGCTGTGTTAATGTCACAATTTGCAGATCCAACTGAATTTCATCAGATTGATGAAGTGACTACGGCTGTTAAGCAAACCTTACAGATTTTTAGAGATTGCCGGCGTAAACATCATCTTAATATTGCATCGCCTGTTAATTTATTTATTACTAATGGCAATTTTCTTGTTGTCACACGATTTGTATATGATTTCGGACGATTTTTAGGCGCAGAACATCAAGCCCATTTACAATACCACAGCTTGTGGTACACCTACGGTGAACAATACGGTTATTTCGATGGTGAATATAAGATGAAAGGTTCTGATAAAAAATATAGTATTAGTTTTGCCTCAGAACCGTTAACTGATGATAAATCTACTTGGATCGAAGTGCCGGAATATTCTTTAGTATCATCCTGGTATGTTGGTGATGAGATCATGGTGAGAACTGAGGATTTGGAAATTTAAATGTATACACCGTCATTGCGAAGAGTGTTCAGCTCACAATGACAAATTCAAAGAGACATTATCGCTATGCTAGTGATCGGCTTAACTGGTGGGATTAGTAGTGGTAAATCCACCGTTGCAAACTTATTTGCACAATATGGCATTGAAATCATTGATGCTGATCGCATTGCACGTAGCTTAGTAGCTCATAATTCACCACACTATCAACAAATCGTAAAACACTTTGGTAACGATATCGTGGATCAAACAGGAGAGCTTGATCGTGCCAAACTAAAAGCAATGATCTTTGCTGATCCTAAGGCAAAAGCTTGGTTAGAAAATTTACTTCACCCAGAAATTTTTAATATTGTTAAACAACGGATCAATACTTGTAGCTCAGCGTATTGTATTGTCGATGCGGCATTACTACTTGAAACTAAAAGCACACATTTAGCTGATCGTATTCTGGTAATTGACACATCTAAGGAACAACAAATTAAACGCACCATGGCACGGGATCAGCTTGATGAGACTACTGCACGATCAATAATAGATCAACAAGCAAGCCGCCAAGAACGCTTACGTGCTGCAGATGATATTATCATTAATGATAGCGATATAGCTGCACTGGCTCATAAAGTAAAGCAGTTGCATCAATGTTATTTGCAACTGGCGAAAGCTTAAATAATATTTTACCCTGCATATAACAATTTGTTACACTATTTAGAGAATAAGTACTAGCAAGGATAAAAGCGTGGTAACTACAGTGATAACTTACGAACAACCTGTTAATGAACTAATTCGTATTTGTTTGCGACTTGAACATTGTTTCCAGCAAGCGGAATATTATATGCAAGGTGACAGCGTTTGGGATACACGTAACGTTTTAACCGCAATCAATGAAATCTTAAATATTATTGATAGGCCTGATCTAAAAACTAAATTAACCCAAGAATGTCAGCGTCATCATGAAAATTTAGAAAAATTGCAACACTCTCCCAATATTGATATTACAAAACTTCAGCATATTCTTGATAATCTCGATACCGTGCGCAGCCAATTGCACAAGACTGCGGGTAAATTTGCTCAGAAGTTACGCGAGAATAAATTTTTAGAACAAATTCGCCAACAACTTGCGAGTGGTGAAGCTTATGCATTTGATACACCTGCTTATCATTGCTGGCTAGCGCAACCTGTTAACACTCGCATTCAACAATTATCAAGTTGGATAAAAGAGCTTAATTTAATCCAAACTGCTAGCAGATTATTATTGCAGTTAACTCGACAAAGCAATGTTGCTAAACCACAAACAGCCGTTGCAGGGTTTTATGAACAAACCTTAGACTCACAAGCAAGCTGGCAATTGATCCGTGTACTTATACCAACAAACGTCAGTGCTTATCCAGAGATCAGTGTTGGCCGTCATCGTTTATGTATTCGTATGCTGACCCCTAGTAACAATGAAAAAGCTACGCAAACTGACGCTGATGTTAACTTTAGTTTAGCTTGTTGTATGTTATAATTTTTGCAATGCTTGCAGAGCAACGTGAGTCGCATCAGGAATTGGCAATTGTTGTAACTCTGTTAATGTTACCCATCGCAATGCTTGGCCTAATTTGCCAATTGGCTCACCGTCATATGCATCGATGATCCAAAAATCTAATAACAAACATTGCTCAGGATATTCATACGGAAATTGAATGAGACGGTGCGCACTGATAACGTTGATCCCAACTTCTTCTTCATATTCACGGATCAATGCTTGTAATGGTGTTTCACCCGCTTCAATTTTGCCACCAGGAAATTCCCATAGTCCTGGACAATGCACTTGTGGCGGTCGCTGCGCAACAAACATTTTACCATTATCATCACGGATGATCCCAACGACGACTGCAATATTGTTATGCTTGGCCATGACAATGTTTATATTTTTTACCTGATCCACAAGGGCAAGGATCATTACGCCCAACTTTGGGTTGCTTGCGGGTGAAAGGGATCACTTTTCCTCCCTCCGCTGCTACTGCCGCTTCTTCCTCAGCAAGTGCTGCCATTCCATCAGCGTGATTATATTGCATATTCTGCATCGCGGCGAGGCGGCGTCGCTCTTCTTCAATCGCAGCAACTTCTTCTTCCGTATGGACTTCGACTAAATAAATCATACTGATCACATCATGTTTTAATGCTTCAAGCATCGAAGTAAATAACATAAAGGCTTCACGCTTATATTCATCTTTTGGATTTTTTTGGGCATAACCACGCAAATGAATTCCTTGACGCAAATGATCCATAGCGACTAAATGTTCACGCCAACGTGTATCAAGTGCTTGCAGCATAATTGATTTTTCTAAGTGACGCATAACTTCAGCACCAACTTCTTGTTCTTTTTGGGTATATATTGTTAACAATCGTTGCTGAATGACATCGCGTAATTTTTCTTCGTGCAGACTATCATCTTCTGCAAGCATTTGCTTTAAATCTAATTGTAAACCAAAATCATTATGTAATTGCGCTTGCAAGCCTGGCACATCCCATTGTTCTTCCATTGATTGGGGCGGAATGCATGCATCAATAACTTTATCGATCACATCGTCACGGATTGAATTAATCGTATCTGACACATCTTCGGTTGCCATCAATTCATTACGCTGCGCGTAAATAACCTTACGCTGATCGTTAGCGACATCATCATATTCAAGCAATTGTTTACGAATATCAAAATTATGGCCTTCAACTTTACGTTGCGCCATTTCAATAACTTTATGCACTAAAGAACTTTCTAACGCTTCACCAGGTTCCATGCCACGCTGCATCAAACCAGAAATACGATCTGAAGCAAAGATCCGCATTAGATTATCTTCTAACGATAAATAAAATTGTGAACTACCAGGATCACCTTGGCGCCCAGAACGGCCACGCAATTGATTGTCAATTCGGCGTGACTCATGACGCTCTGTACCAACAATACGTAAACCACCAGCTTCCACCACTTGATTATGCAATTGTTGCCAATGATCACGGATCTGTTGCACTTTTTCTGGCGTTGCTTCATCACCAAGCTCCGCAATTGTTGCTTCTGGATTACCACCCAACACAATATCAGTCCCGCGACCAGCCATGTTAGTAGCAATTGTCACCGCACCTGGGCGCCCTGCTTGAGCCACAATTTTAGCTTCTTGCGCATGATACTTTGCATTGAGCACTTGATGAGGAATGCTTGCTTGTTTTAAAACGTTAGATAATTTTTCTGAAGTTTCAATGGCAATGGTACCAACTAACACTGGCTGCTTACGCTGCATGCAATCTTTAATATCTTGTAAAATTGCAGCAAACTTATCTTTTGCATTAACATATACTTTATCGGTGATGTCTTGACGGATCATCGGTTTATTAGTGGGGATCACCACTACTTCTAAGCCATAAATTTGCTGAAACTCGTATGCTTCAGTATCCGCAGTACCAGTCATTCCCGCTAACTTGTCATATAAACGGAAATAATTTTGAAAAGTGATCGATGCCAAAGTTTGATTTTCATGTTGGATCGATACGCCTTCTTTAGCTTCAACTGCTTGGTGCAAACCATCAGACCAGCGTCGCCCTGGCATTAAACGCCCTGTGTGTTCATCAACAATCACAATTTCCTGCTTGTCATTAACAACATATTCTACATCACGATGAAACAACGTATGTGCTTTTAATGCGGCATTAAGATGATGCATTAAACTAATATTAACGGGACTATAAAGGCTATCACCTGCTTGCAACATGCCTATCTCGGCTAACATATCTTCGACTCGTTGATGACCTTCTTCAGTGAAATAAGCTTGGCGTTCTTTTTCTTCTAAATAATAATCCCCTGGACCATCTTCAGTTTCACGCCGTTTTAACTTGGGAATAATGGCATTCATTCTGCGGTAAAGTTCTGAGCTATCTTCCGCTGGCCCTGAAATAAGCAATGGTGTACGCGCTTCATCGATCAGAATAGAATCAACTTCATCGACAATGGCAAAATTGAGATCGCGCTGGACTTTGTCTTCCAACGAAAACGCCATGTTATCGCGTAAATAATCGAAACCAAACTCATTATTAGTACCATAGGTAATATCGGCAGCATAGGCTTGACGTTTCGCTTCATGATCATCTGTAGTCTTGTTAACACCCACAGTTAAGCCAAGAAAGTCATAAATTGGCCTCATCCAATCAGCATCACGTTGGGCAAGATAATCATTCACAGTGACAATATGCACGCCTTTGCCTGATAATGCATTTAAATAAGCCGGCAAGGTCGCACCTAAGGTTTTTCCTTCACCCGTTTTCATTTCCGCGATGTTGCCTTGATGTAAGACAATCCCGCCAATCAATTGCACATCAAAATGACGCATCTTGAGAACGCGTTGACTGGTTTCACGCACTACCGCAAATGCTTGCGGCAAAATACTTGCAAGCGTTGCTCCTGATTTGAGCTGTTGGCGAAATTCGTCCGTCTTGGCGCGTAATTCCGCATCGCTCAATGCTTGCATCTGTGGTTCTAAAGCATTGATTTGACTGACAGTTTTAGCCATGCCGCGAATAATGCGTTGATTTCGACTGCCAAAGAATTTTTTCAATAATGACACCATACAAATTTTACCTTTTGCAAGAACTGCGCTAAACGTTTAGACTCAGTTAATAAATTCGATTATTCTACTAGAAATTACTATATCGAGCTAGAGAATGAGTAAATACATCACGGTAATTAGCATTTTCTTAGGTATTATGTTGGGGTTGTCGCTGCCGGTTTCAAGCCAAGCGAAGTATCGCTTCGTACCAATCACTGTACAAGATGATATGAAAGCTGGGCTCGGCAAGCCCGCGATTGTATTGCTCGTTAAAGATTTAGATAAAAACCAGATCAAACCATTCATGTTCGTCCTGCGCGATACTGTGCCTTTTGCAATGTATAATCTAAATGCGCGGCAGTATCGGATTATTTCTGCTACCCTGCAAACTAATTACGGCCGCATTGAACATTTTTGCCAGATCAAACGTGGTGTTGTCACTAATCATTCATTAACATTACATTTGAATGGAGTGATGGTTCGCAATTTGTGGAATTTTGTGTGTAAATCACGTTACGATCGGCAACCCTGTTGAATCACTGCTCAGTGATATCTGAAATCATCTCACAGCCTATCGATATATCTTGTCTTTTTAACTTCTAATCATGTTGCAACAAAAGAGGGTGATGGAGCACTAGTTGATGCAACAGGTGTTGTTGTTGTAACATCCACTATTACAACCTGCTCTTCCTTTTGATGACTAGCCTGTGATTGTTTAACTTGCTCTTCCATACTTTTTTCAGGTCGTTTTGTATCTTCTGCAGTTTTTTGCTTATTAGTTTTCGGTGCTGATACTGTATGCGGCGCTGGCTCATCCGGATCGGATTGTTGCCTGCTAATAATTTCATTTGGAATTATTATTAATGTCATTCCGAAAGCAGATTTAAGAAAAGCGTTGATTGGAGAAACAAAGTCATTTGCTATTCTTATTATGTCTCTTACAACACGTCCAAATTGGAACTCTATTTTTTTGAAAAAACGTTTTCTTTTGATTTCTCTTCGTATTTTACGATGCTCATCAGCTGCTATACTTCCAAGCTTTTTCTTAACCTCTAATAGCTGTCTAGACAATGAATTATTGTGTTTATTTATCTGTTGACTCGGCAATAATATAACATCTTGGTATTCATTGAATTTATGTAAAAGAGCGAAATTTTCTTCTTCTAATTCTTCTTGCGCCTTCTTTAAGGCATTAAGCTTTTCAGTTTTATCTAAATTTGCATCTAATTTAAAAATCGGCTCAACGAAAACTTCATTAAATCTTCTTTTAAATTCTTGTTTTTGTTTTTTATATTCTTCTTTATCTAATTGTTCACTATTATGCACTTTTATATCTTGTTTAATGCCACTGCACTCATTTTTTTTATATTCTTTTAGTTTATCATTCCACATTTCTTTTACATTTTCTTGATTATTTTCTAGCAGTGTTATCATGATTTCTATCAAACCAACTTTAATTCTATTTTTACCGATTTTTTCATGCATTTGGTCTATTTTTGGCTTATAAATTGCTTTGTACTCGTCTGATAATTTTTCTAAAGCCAAATCAATCTTTTCCTTTTTTTCTTTTAGTTCTTCTATTATTTCTTTCTTTTTGTTCACTTTTATCTTTAGATTTTCTATAGAATCGGCCTCAGCAAAAATATTGAAACTTTTATGAGTTGAATCAAGAATTTCTATTATCTTTTTTTTGCTTTCTTCTTCCAACTGATCATCTATATGATATTGAAGACCTCTTGTTTCAGCTTTTTTGCCTTCTAAAATCTTATTTTTTTTAATTAACTGTGGGTGTCGTGAATAAAATTTCTCACCATGTATCATATTTCCTATGGTGTTAATTAATTCTTTCTTTAAGTTCGCAACAGTTTCTTCTTTACCTTCATAAGATTCCATTTTGCTTTCTATCTCTTTTCCCCATTGCCCTTCCAATTCAGATTTTTTCTCTTGTAATTTTTTTTCCAAGTTTCTTTTGTTATTACTTTTTTTCAATGCCATCAGTTCTTTTATTAATTTAAATTTATAGAATGCGAGAAAAACATCTTTTTGTGGTGACTTGAACAAATCCCCAGATTTTTCATGCTTCATAATAACTTCAAGCAATTGATAATAAGCACGAGATAGTTCACCTTTCAAATAAAACATTTCATTAAAAGGGTTCTTTGAACTACTTTTTTTACCTTTTCTTCTTATCTTTCTTCTTATCTTTTTAACTTTAATTGCACTATACTCTTCAAAACTTTTTTGATCTTCTTCAACGTCAAACCCAATAAAATTTTTAAGTTTTTCATTAAAATTATCTTGTTGATGTTGGCCTTGAAATTCTTGCCATACAGACGGAACTTCTTTTTTTAACCTAGCCAGATCCATTTTTTGTTCATGTATATAAACTCGCAATTCCATTAAGTTACATTCAAAACGCTGAGTGATAATTCCTTTGTGTAACTGAAATAACTGAGGCAAAAGTGCCTTTTTCTTTGGCAATACTTCTTCATATTTTGCTTTAAATTGATCTAAAAGATCTTTCTTTTGGTATAACTCTTTAGACCGCCGATGCAATTCTTTTTGTGGCTGTGACATTCTTTCTACAAATTCGGGTTCAAGTGTATCTAAAAATTCTTTAAACTTATCATTTTCCAGCGTATTTACTTTAGACAGCCCTTTAAATGCATTAAGTCGTTTTTTCTCTTCTTGCTGTTGCATCCTTTGTTTACCTATGTAAACTCTCGTGGAAGGACCGTAAATATCATGAGCTATTGATGGTGCTGGTGATGCTGCATCAGCAGTTTTGCTTCTAGGCATGATCATTTCCCCCATTGTGCTGTATATTATTTTTCTAAATTAGCGGGAGAGCTAATTTATGGCGACTAATTTAAACGTATAGTACACCTGTCAAGAAATGCAACTAAACGATCGTTTTTTGGACATTTGGTGTTATGTTTTCTGGATCCCGCGGTCAAGCCGCGGGATGACAAGTCCGTATTGTCATTGTGAGGAGCGCAACGACGGTAGCACTGGATTGCTTCGTCCCCTTCGGGTCCTCGCAATGACGAAAGAAGTATGAAGCATGCACGAAATCCAGATAGACGTTGCTCGCAATGACGGTAGCGCTGGATTGCTTCGTCCCCTTCGGGTCCTCGCAATGACGAAAAAGTGTGAAGCATGCATGAAACCCAGATAGACGTTGCTCGCAATGACGGAAAAGTGTGAAGCATGCACGAGGCCCAGAGGGGCAGGATGTTTTTTTTGCGACTAGATTGCGCCGAGCACCGCAGAGACGACAAGGCAAAACGCGCACGACGCGCGTTTAGGAAATATCGCGCCAGGGATGGCGCGTATTGACGGCCGTAGTCGGATGAGGAGCGCAAGGATGAAGCAATCTTTGGAGCAACAAAAAATATCCTGCCCCTCGGGGTCCCCCTAATGCTTCACCAGAGCACATCTAATGCTACACTGAAGGGCGCCTAATGCTTCACCGGGAATCTCTTATGCTTCACCATCATCAAAAAAATGCTTCACCTATTTTTAATAAAAGAAAACAATATGTGTGATAAGAGAAAAACTAAAACTTAAGACTAGAACTAGAATCAAAATCAAAACTAGAACCACAATCAAACCTAGAACTAAAACCAAACCTAAAACTCAAACTGAAGCTGAAAATGAAAATGAAACTCAAACTCAAACCAAAATTAAAACTCAACACTAACCTAACATTATTCTTAACATTATTCTTATTCCTAACATTATTCTTATTCTTAACATTAACAATACTTAATTTTGGTCACCATCTTCCAAAAGAGAAGAAATAATCGAACTACACGTCCGCTCAAAAATCTCTGCATTAGTAAATACCCGCGCCATGTTAACAGCACCAATTAATTTTGACACTAACATTTCAACTGTTTCTTCATGATTTTGTGAATACTTAATATAACTCAAGAAACGGTAAAAAAATTGCTTGATCTCGTCAATATATAAATATATTTCATTTACTAAATTATTTTCTTTTGAATACACTTCACTGAATAATTTAATCGGCAAGAAACCATATTGATGATAAAAGAATTTATAAAACTCCGCTTGAAAATCAATCTTCGATCGATCACAACCCATGTGAAATAGCGACGTTAAAGCAACTTCTAACTTATTGCGAAAATCCTCCACAATAGCTGCGGCAATAACTTCTTTATTAGCGAAATGTTCTAAGACTTTTAATTCAGATACACCACTTAGCATAGCAATATCGTCAAACGTTGTTACATTAAAACCACGTTCAGCATATAGCTTAGTTGCCGCCTCAATAATTTTTTGCTTTGTTCCATCCATTGCATCACTTAAAAAATGACGGTGATCGCCACCATCGTAATCCCTGTATTTATGTTATTTACAAACTTATTATTTTTATTAATATTTGAACAATATAACCATATAGATTAGTATATCAACCAACTGATCGGTTGGCAATTATTTTTCTAAATTTATTTATGGAACTTAAGATTTGGCTTATTTTTAGCCAAAATTGGAAAGAAATCTATAAGAAAACCAATATATCTATATATAGTACCATATGTTTTTATCTGGTTTACCCATATAAATATAGATTAAGCCATTAGTGTCTTGAAACGCAGTAGACCTGACTTCATTTTGGTATATCTTGGGTCATTATGACGTAACGTTAATGCACCAAGAATATAACAAATAATTTCTTCTGCATATTCATTAGCTTGCTCGATAGAAAACTTTTTTTCAAGGAAAAATTTTAACGATGCTAACCAGTCACGATAAAATAATTCAACGTATTTTTTTGCTTGAGGAATACTATCGCCAATCTCATATAGAAACCGATTGATCAAGCCGATTTTATTATCATCGCTTAGTAGCTTGTCAAATTGCTCAATATATGCTTCTAAACAAGCTTGAAAATCAAGTTCACTCGTAAAAGGAATACCAAATAATGATTGCCAACATTCTTCATAAATCGCTTGAACAACGTTGGCAACTAGAGTTTCTCGACTATTAAAATAATGATAAATCGTCGGCTTAGAAATTTCACAACGATTAGCAATCATTAACAAAGAAGTTTGCTGATATCCTCTGCTTAGAAATAGTTCATTCGCTGCACTAATTAGTTTTTCTCGTGTCTTATGCGTTTTTGTTGCTTTCTGTGGTTTCATATAGTTACTTAATAGATTAATTCGTTAACAAAACCTGTAGACACAATATTAACCAATATGCCAACAGGATGCAATTTTTATTTGATATAATCCCCTGGTTACATATACCACATGCAAGATATTGCCACAGATACGTTCATTTTATGAACAAAGCTAATATGAGAAAATCTTTAAAGAAAAATGCCATGGATCAAAATAATGAATCCATGGCATTTTAATCACAAAAAGTAATAAATATTTAAATTATTTTATACCTTTTAATTGAGTTAAAAGACCTCTGATATGCTTACGTATTTTAGTAAGCTTAGCAGCGGTAACAAATTTAACTTTTTTATTTGTAGTACTAGTTTTTCTTTGTACTCGTCTTCTAATAGCCATGATTAACTCCTTGTATATAAAACGTCTATACGAGTTAATCTATAGTAGAATCTACAAAACTTGTCAAAATTTATGTGTGTTTATAGCACAATTATTACGGTAATTTCTTAAATTTACCACGTGTTACGGTACGTTTTATCAACGTACGCCCCACAAGATCACCTTTACTATCAAACACTACTACCCCTGTGACCCCTGGCCATGATTTTAAGCCATACAATGCCTTAGCAATTTTAGCTGGCTCAGCCGAACCAGCCTGTTTGATAGCATACGCAATAAGCCTGACTGCATCATAACCTAGAGCAGCTGGCGCATCAGGATCAAAGCCATATTTCTTGCGAAACGCCTTTACAAATTGGCGAACCTGCAACTCTTTGCTATCCATATCAAATGCCGACAAAATTACTAAACCTTCAGCATGCTTACCTGCTATCTCAATTAACTCTTTATTATCCAATGCTTGCGAAGCAAAAATGGGTTCAGTCACACCTATTTGTCGCGCTTGTTTTATGATTAAGGCTGCTTCAGGCAAACTCCCCGCTAAAAAGATAGCATCATAGTTATAAAGTTGCTTCCAATCACTTAATTGCGCGGTAAAATTTTGGGTATCTTCGAGGTAACTGCGACGATCAACAATCGTCAACCCTCGAGCTTTCGCTGCTCTTGCGAAACTCGATGCTAAATCTCGTCCAAAAGAATTACTCACATAATAAATAATAATTCGTTTATAACCTTTCTTAACAGCATAATTTGCTAGATCACTTCCTAGCTGTTCATTGTTTGGTAATAAACGAAAAATATTTTTAAAATTACGCCGAGTTAAATCAGCCTTAGTTGATCCTGGAGAAATCATCACTAAACCTGATGTTGAATATTGCCCAGATGCAGGAATTGAAATATATGAATTAATGTGTCCAATGACTGCAATCATATTTATGTTACGCGAGAATTCATAAGCAATTTGCATGCCACGATCAATTGAACCCTCATCATTGCGTTTAATGACTGTAATTTTTCGCCCTAAAACACCGCCACGCTGATTGATTTGTTCTACTGCTAAATCAACCCCATCGCCAAGATATTTCCAACGCCCAGCCCAAGGCCAAACAACGCCAACAACTATGTCACCTTTATTTTTCTTTGCTAAACGTGACCGTTTTTTTGCGAAATTGTTTTCACCACAGGCAGTTAATAAGCAAAGACATACGATGCCAATAATAATGTTTTTAATCATCAATGTTCCTACCTCTAATTATGTTAATTGCCGTTTTGCTAGCTCGGCAAACATTCCTTGCTGCGCCATTAATTCTTCATAATTACCACTTTCAATAATTTTACCTTCTTTTAGCACATAGATCCTATCTGCATTTACTATGGTACTTAATCGATGCGCAACTACCAAACGCGTCACATTCAAGTTTTCTAAACTTTCACTCACGATTGCTTGAGTTTCATTATCTAAAGCACTGGTGGCTTCATCAAAAAATAAAATCTTGGGTTTATGAACAATGGCAGATGCGATTAATATTCGTTGTTTTTGCCCACCAGAAAAACCAATCCCGCCTTCACTAACTAACGTATGCATACCCATCGGCATCGCTTCAATATCTTTCGCTAACCCCGAGCGACGTGCAGCTTCCCAAGCATCATCTAATGTTAACGCAGAAGAGCCGACAATGTTAGTAAATACATCACCTGGCAATAATTGACTATTTTGCATCACCACGCCAATTTGACGGCGCACTAAATCAACATCAAGATTCGCTAAATCTTTATCATCATAATAAATGCTGCCACTTTGCGGTTTTTCAAATTGTAATAGCAGGCGTAATAAAGTGGATTTACCCGTACCCGATGGCCCAACTAACGCCACAAATTCGCCGGCATTAATTGTCATTGACATATCATTAACGATTAATGGCGAATCTTCCGTATATTGAAATACCACATGACTTAACTCAATTTTCCCTGTTAACTCACCCGGATCAGGTTTGGATTCATCAGTTTCAGCAGCTGCTTGAAAGATTGGTACAGCCCGTTCATAGGTTGGGATCACTTCCAAAGCACCAACTAGATCATCGGTCATACCCAAGATTGCATTTAGAAAATTTAAATATGCTGCGTTGAATGCTAAAAACCTACCTGTTGTTAACTGGCCTTTAAGAAAATAAGTAAATACCGCAAACACAATAATGGAAGATAGCAATGGACAAACTCCATTAAATGCGCCGAACCAATTCTCAATGGCCGCAGCAACGATGGATATTTTTTTTGATTTGGCAAACTTTTTAGCCCATTTGGCAAATACTCGGCTTTCGCTACCTGTGGTGCGAATTTTCGCTATACCGAAAATAAACCCACTTACCATTCCAGCAATTTCACCTTCGAGCTTAAGAATTCTTCGTTCAAAATGAATGCGTAATATACTGACAACGACCGTAAGCAATAAATTAAAAATAATAATAGCCATCGCGACAAACGCCAGCGTTATACTGTAATAAAATAAAATGAAGAAATTAAAGATGGCAAAAATGCTATTTAATAAACTATCTAAAAGATTTTCTGACAAAATACGCCGTATTTCTGTCATTCCATTAGCCCGCATCGATAAATCACCTGCGGTATAATTGCGGAAAAATGCTGCTGGCAATTTTAATAGACGATCCCACAAACCTGATTCAATCGAAAAATTCATCCGACTTTCAATCCGCAATGCCGCAAAACCACGCACTAAGTTAAATGCCATCATTGAAAAAGCTGAAGATACAATAAGCAATGTTATTTGGAACAATTGGCTGCGTGATCCACTGGGAATAACATCATCATATAATGTGCCAGTGGCAATTGGCACAACTAAACTGATCAAGCCTGCAATCACTCCTACTAGCATGATAATTAAAAAGTCATTTGCATTGCCTCTAAAACCAAACTTTAAAATGTCAAAGACTTTAAGTTTTTTATTCTCAAAAGCGCGATAAAACGTGAATCCAGTAACTCCAATTTTACTAACATAGCTTTCATCAACATCAACTAACTGATGAGTTTCAGGATGCACAAATTGATATGAGGTCGCCGTTTTAGGCAATAATGCAATGGGAATAGCATCAGGACCATAAAAAGCTAACACAGGCCCGAGGTCTTGTTGCCACCAGTTCGCCCCCAGCATGATCCGACGATTACGAATTTTAGAAACTTGCGAAATCTCATCGATATTTTCTTCAGTTGTTCTGGGGATTTGCGTAGCTGGCTGTGGTCGCGGAGCACGAAATTTAATATCAGCATAACGCCCGATGAGCTTACAAGCAGCCATTAATGCATCCATATCAGCTTTTTCAGCAACAAAACCTTTTCTGCGTGCAAAAATATTCTGTAAGTAATTGGTGGCATCTGCAAGAAAACGCTTATTATTAACAACTTTATTTGCTAACAGTTCTGTCTCTTGAGCTTCATTGTCTGTTAAATTGACGATCAAGCGTTGATAAATCACTTGATGAAACCACTTTAAACTTTCCCAAAGATCATCGCGAGTTAGTATTTCTTGTGTGTTAAATACAGCGACTGATAAATTTTCTTCAGCCGCTAACCAAACTCCATGGATCAAAGGAAACACTAGCGCTGGCTTATCTAAAATGTAATCTTCTTCAGCAAATAGATAACTCGCACCTTGTAGATGTTGTACCCAAACGATTTTCTTTTTAGTACCGATAATTTGGCCTTCACTAAAACCTGCTTCACAGCCATCTTCGATTGGCACAAACTCTCCTTGATGATTACCATCTAACGTGTGATGGTAAAGATCACCGATCCACTGCTCTAACAAGGTTTGCATAACTTTCTGTTGGGCAGGTTCTGTTAATAGTTTAGTGCATTCTTCTAACGAGAGTTTATACACTTTAGTATCAGGATTATTACGCGCTAACAAGCGCCATTGTGCATGCGTTTTTGAAACATCAACCCCAAAAAATATCTGCCCAGCTTCGACCCGCCATACATGATGCAGCGAACCTTTTAACTCATCTGCCGCAAACTTTGCTAGGAAAATATCAACTTTACCTTGCGCAACATACCAAATATGCGTATCTGGCACTAAATAACGTTGCCCACGATCAACGTCTTGTTCTTGGCCTTGATTTACTATTATTTCACTAATATCCACTTTATCTTTCCATTAAGCCATTTTAATTAACCGAGCATAAGTGCCTGGTTCATCTTTAAGTTCATCATGGGTGCCACGTTGCACGACTTTACCACGATCTAACACAATGATTTCATCACAATCACGGATCGTACTTAAGCGATGTGCAACAATAACTGTGGTGCAACCACGCTTGCGAACGTTATCATCAATTTTCACTTCAGTAATAGGATCTAATGAGTTAGTTGCTTCATCTAAAACTAAAATACGTGGATGAGTAACAAGTGCGCGCGCTATTTCTAAACGTTGCCGTTGGCCGCCACTAAAATTACGTCCACCTTCTTCAACGATATCACTATAGCCTCCTTGACGCGCCGTAATCGCATCATGAATGCAAGCATCTTCTGCAGCACGGATCACATCATCTTCATGAATATTGTTATCTAACATGGTAATATTATTTTTGATGGTATCTTCAAAAATAAAAATTTCTTGATCAACCATCGCTAGTGAACTGACTAAAATATGTCGAGGAACCTCTTGGCGTAACTTACCATCTAACAATATTTCCCCCGACCAGGGTTCATATAATCCCATGATTAATTTAGATACGGTTGATTTACCACTTCCGGAAGGCCCAACTAATGCTACGCGTGCTCCTGGTTTTAATTTTAAATTAAAATCAACTAACAATGGTTCATCTAAGCGACTATAACCGAAAGTAACATCGCGTAACTCTAAGCTGCCCGTTAATTTATGCATAGGCGCTTCAGTTGAAGCTTCAGCGTCTGCTTGTTCTCGGACTTTTTCGCGTGCTTCTTCAGCTTGTAATTCCGGTGCTTCTTCGTATTTCATCACGTCATCTAAGCGCGACATATCGCCATGCAATTCCTGAAAATTACCTGAGACACTCACCAATTCATTCACTGGGCCAATAAAACTTGCCATCAGGCTTTGAAAAGCTACTAACATACCTACTGTCATTAAGCCATCAATGATGCGAATACCACCAAGTGTTAGTATGATCGCGGTATTCAATTGATTAAGCATCGTTGGAATGAGATCAAGATAAAAAGAGCTGCGCCCCAAATCTTGAATAGCATTCAATACATTGGCTTGGTACCCCGACCATTTAGTGAAAAAATCTGATTCGCGGCTGGAAGATTTTAATGATTCAATCGCTACAATCCCATTGACTGAAGCACCCGCTTTTTTACTATCTTCAGAAATTAACTGCTGACTTTTATCAACTCGAATACGCGCCACATAGCGAATTAAAATCAAATTTAACGCTGCAATTGTCACCCCTACCATGGTTAACACGGCATCGTAATAAAACATCAAAGCAAGATAAAATACGATAACTACAACATTAAGCAAAGTGCCGGCGAATTCACTGGCAATAAAATCAGCGACATTATCATTGAGATCAACCCGGTTACTGATGTCTCCAACTGAGCGCTGCGCATAAAAGTTTATTGGTAAGCGCAGCACATGCCAAAAGAATTTACTCGAACTCATCACCGCTAATTTTACCGATAAACGCACTAAATAATAGGATTGCACATAACCCATGATAAAATTTATCACCGCAGTAATGCCCATACCAATTAATAATGGAAATACCCATGAAACTTGTTTTTCAACCAAGTAATTATCGACGAAAATTTTACTAAATACTGGGATCAGCAATCCTGGAACCACCAATACCAAGCCAATTAAAAACAAAAACAACACCGGCAAATAATGCCCGGCAAAACGTTTTTTAAGTGCCGCAAATAAACTTGGTGGCGCGCCGCCGGGTTTAAAATCTTTTCCTGGGGAAACTTCTAACACTACACCAGTAAAACCACGATCAAATTCTTCTAATGAAACGGTACGTGGACCTGATGCCGGGTCATTTAAATAAACTTTGTTACCTTTAATGCCTTCTACCACTAAAAAGTGATTGAATTGCCAAAAAACAATGAATGGCACTTTAAATTCTTGCAGATCTTCTAATTCTTGCGAATACGCATCTGCTTCAAAACCATAATTTTCCGCTGCTTTTAATACATTATCAGCACTACTACCATCACGTGATACACCACAATCAATGCGCAACTGTTCTAATGGCACAACCCTTTTATAATATCCCATGACAATACCAAGCGCCGCTGCACCACACTCTACTGCTTCCATTTGCAATAACGTTGGTGTACGCTTGCGTGGCAAATTCAGTTTGATGTGACTAAGATCGGTTTTTTCCGTACTAGTGTCGGTTTTCGTTTGTGTATCTGTGTCTGTATCTGTATCCATAACCGATATCCAATTACTTTGTAACAATCCTACGTAAATAAGGGATCACTAAACTTATTGGGCGCTGCGTTTTCACAGTAATATCTGCCGTACAAATGGTACCACTTTGAATTTCTACCGGTGGTCCACCTGCCGATGTCCATTTAAAACCACTGACTGTTTTTGGATCCGGTGTTAAATTCACATCAACTTGGATCACTGAACCTTCAGCTAATCTTTCTCGCACTAATTGTTCATTTTGCAATACTTTCATCATCGCGGCAAAAGTTGCGGGAAATTGCGATACTCTAGCAACCTTACCAATGATGGTACCAAACGCAGCTGAATTAACTGTCGAAGGCGAAACATTAACCCGCATACCGGGTTTGATTTTTTTACCGTCTGCAGCTGGCACAAACACAATCGCTTCTAAGTTTTGAATATCTCGACCTAATAGTTCCATACTCACTAATGCTGTACCTGCATCTACTAAAGCGCCCTGTGATACTTTAACTTCTAAAATACGCCCTGTATAAGGACTTGAAACTACGTAAGAACGAGTATACTGCTGACGCAGTAACACAAGCTGGCGCTCCGCTTGGGCAACGCGTTGTTTTTCTGCTAATGCATCGACTTCTAATTGGCTGATCTGATCTTTAGTATCTTTAACTTGTTGCTCTGTATCCAAAACAGTTTGATGAGTTAGCAAACCTTCCTTATAGAGTTGATATTGATTTTTATAACGCTTCTCAAGATTATCAACTTTTTCTTCAAAATTTTTGCGCTGCTGAGCACGATGTTTGGTATCACGTTCAAATTTTATTTTAGCTTCTCTTAATTCATTTGCTTTCAAATAAATTTCTCTTAATAATTCAGTCTGGCTGATCCGTGCAATAGTATCACCTTGTTTGATAAATTCGCCTTTGCTAACTGCGAGATCAGCAACTGAGCCTCGTACTTTAGCAACAACATTAAAAACCCCACCTGTACGAATTAACACTCCCGAACCACCAACTTTCGTTGCGATGGAGCCAACAATACTCCAAATAATAGCAATAATAACTAAGGCAGCAATTGTTGCTAATATTAACCAACCCTTGGGATCAGCGACTCGCACTAATTGATCAAGACGCTCTGGCGATGCTAATCTCTCTAACGATTTCTTACGAAAAATTTCTTCATCTTCTTTCATAGCAATCTATTCCTTTATTGCAAATTAAGCATATCAACCACACTATGCCCGTAATTATCATGTTTGACTAATGAGCCAACTTCAAAGCGAATTCTAGCTAAACTAGTTGCATAATTAATATTTTCATCAACGTTAATTAATAACGCTCCTACTAATTGTTCATCTACTTGAATAACATCAAGTACAGTTGCAGCACCTAATTGTAATTTTTTATTTTCATTTTTAACTGACTGTTGATAATATTCTACCGACTTATACGATTGCACTAACTCTAATGCGGCACGTTTAATATCGTTAGTCGCTACCGCCACTTCTAATTTAATGGTGCGCCGCAAATCTCGCAAGGTAATTAACGAAGAATTATATTCTGCCGAAGCATTCATATAATTACCTAAAGATGTATTATTACCGATAGGATACTGATACGTTAATTCTCCAAATACATTAGGCCCTTGCTTGCGATCAACAAAACCCGCTGGTGGATTACCATTTTCACGCAACCCATCATAACCGGTTCGCAATTCAAAATTTAGCTGTGGTGGTAGATCGGTATGCGTGCCGATCACTAAAGCATAACGTCCTTTAGCTCGCATTAACTCAGACCAAATGTCTTGTCGATGCTGCATCGCATACGGAATATAAAAATTTAAATCCTGGTATCGGTCGATTAAAGGATTATTAATTTTTGGAAATTGCGCGACTGGCAACGGCAATTCGGCGGCGTGTAAATAAGTAATACCCATAAGTATGGCTAAATCTCGCCGTGTTGATATAACTTCTTGTTCGGCATTAATAAGTTGTGCCGTACGTTCTGCTACTCGCGCTAATGGCAATAAAATTTCTGCCCGCGGCAATTCTTTACCGTCAATTAACTTTTGGACGTTGTCAGCAAATTCTTTTGCTCGCTTTACAGCATCGGTAAACACTTTAACGCGCTTTACTGCACCTAAATATTGCCAATACGCTGCCGTTGCATCGAATACATTTTGAGATACTGTGAAATAGACTGTATACACTTCTGCTTCATGATCGTACTTAGCAGCTAATTCCGGAGCGCCTGGATCACTACCACGTAAAAAAGGCACGAATACGGTAAAATTAACTTCGCCACGATTTGATGCGGGGATCAAAAGCGCACGATTAATATTCGTATCGATTCTGACTAAACGTGCATTGGGTGTCAACATCACCCCATTGCGAAATTCTTTGGTAATATTAACATCCACGATAGAAGTATCTGTGATCAAATTACTGCGTATATCGCCATTGCCTTCAATTTCAGATTCTGTTAGCGGTATCGCTTCGTGATCGTGTGACAACAGAGCATTAGCTGTCGGATCAAATTGGCCTGATAAACTTTGATAAAAGCCATAGGCGGCGCGCGCTGTTTCTTCCGATAATAAAATATTAGGATTTTGCGCTAAAGTATATTTAATCGCCGAATAAAGTGTTAATACTTGCGGTAAATTTGGTGGTGGCTTGCGATTGAAAGTATAATTGGGTGATTGCGCACGTGCGACGTAGCATAACATTTGCAGCAACAAAATCATCACAATGATCTTGCAAGATCGCTGCAAACATTTCCCCTTATACACGCCCAACACTCCCTCTCGCTTATCTACACAAATACTACATTACCTTATATTTCAAGTAAATAGCGAAAGGAATATAAAACTTTTAGTTTGTTTCTGTTGTTTCTTTAAGTGCTGCTTTCATACTCAAGCGAATGCGTCCTTGATTATCAATATCTAACACTTTAACCGTTACCATTTGGCCTTCTTTCAACACATCGGTAACTTTATTAACATGCTCATGACTAATTTGAGAAATGTGCACTAAACCTTGCTTATCGTTAAGAATACTGACAAACGCGCCAAAATCAGTGATTTTTACCACTTTACCTTCATAAATGGTACCAATTTCAACATTTGCAGTTAATTGTTCAATTTGACGTTGTGCATCTTCTGCTGCTTTGTTTTCAGTTGCATAAATTTTAATAGTGCCATCATCGTCGATATCAATACTTGCACCTGTTTGCTCAGTTAAACCGCGGATGGTTGCTCCACCTTTACCGATCACATCACGGATTTTATCCACAGGAATTTTAAAACTTACAATACGTGGTGCATACTCAGACATTTTTTCTCGCGGCTTGGTGATCACTTGATCCATTATATTTAAAATGTGCAATCGCCCTTTATTAGCTTGATGTAGAGCAATTTTCATAATTTCTTTGGTGATCCCACGGATTTTAATGTCCATTTGTAATGCCGTAACACCATTTTTAGTACCTGCAACTTTGAAGTCCATGTCGCCTAAATGGTCTTCATCACCAAGAATATCAGTTAATACACTAAACTGATCGCCTTCTTTGATTAATCCCATGGCAATCCCAGCCACTGCATCTTTAATCGGCACTCCCGCATCCATCAGTGCTAAGCTCGTACCACAAACTGTTGCCATTGAACTAGAACCGTTGGATTCAGTAATTTCTGAAACCACGCGTAACACATAAGGAAAATCGTCTTGTGAAGGCAGCAATGCTTGAATAGCACGCTTGGCAAGTTTGCCATGACCAATTTCACGACGTTTTGGGCTACCCATCATGCCAGTTTCGCCGACACAATATGGCGGGAAATTATAATGCAGCATAAAATGCTCTTTGCGCTCACCTTCAAGCGCATCAATGATCTGGGCATCACGCGCAGTACCTAAGGTGATGATAACCATTGCTTGAGTCTCGCCACGCGTGAATATGGCAGAACCATGAGTACGTGTTAACGCATTTAAATCAATCGAAATTGGTCGCACAGTTTCATGATCGCGACCGTCAATGCGCTGCTCACCTGCTAAAATTCTGCTGCGCACAATCTTACGTTCAACATCAGCAAAAATATCAACAACATTACGCTCAGTTGGCGCATTGCCATCGTCATCGCCACAAAGTTGGCTAACAGCTTCACTACGAATTTCATCAATCCGCGCATATCGTGCGGGTTTTTCTTGAATTCGATAAGCATCACCTAATGGTGTTTTAACTAAATCAGTGACTTGTTGAATCAAATTTTCATCACTCGCCGGAGGTTCCCACTCCCAAGCCGGATTACCCGCTTCGGCAGCAAGTTCATTCACTGCTTTAATCACTGTTTGCATCTGTGAATGACCGTAAAATACCGCTTCTAGCATAATATCTTCCGATAATTCCTTGGCTTCAGATTCGACCATCAACACCGCATCTTCGGTGCCCGCAACTACTAAATTTAAGCCAGAATTTTGAAGCTCCGATAGCGTTGGGTTAAGAGTAAACACACCATTAATATGACCAACGCGAGCAGCCCCAATAGGCCCATGAAATGGAATGCCTGAAATCGCTAAAGCTGCTGATGCACCGATCATTGCTGGAATGTCTGGATCAATTTCTGGATCGATCGACATAACTGTCGCAATAACCTGCACTTCATTGAAAAATTGCTTGGGAAATAACGGCCGTAATGGTCTATCGATTAAACGAGACGTTAAAACTTCTTTTTCCGACGGCCGGCCTTCACGTTTGATAAAGCCGCCCGGTATTTTACCTGCAGCGTAAGTACGCTCTTGATAGTTAACCGTTAAAGGAAAAAAATCCCGGCCTTCAACCGCCTCTTTGGCACCAACTACCGTGACTAATACCGTGGTATCACCCATTTTAACCAGCACTGCACCCGTTGCCTGGCGCGCAATTTCGCCGGTTTCGATAATGACTGGATGGGCACCATATTGAAAAGTTTTGCTAATTTTACTCACATTGTTACCTTAATGTCGGATACCTAAACGTTTGATCACCGTATCATAGCGCGGCCGTTCGGTACGTTTTAAATAATTTAATAGTTTGCGTCGCTGATTAACGAGATTCATGAGTCCACGACGCGAGTGCTTATCATTTTTGTGCGTACGCAAGTGCTCGGTTAACAACTTGATCCGCTCCGTAATAATCGCAACTTGCACTTCTGCAGAACCTGTATCGCCAGGCTGGCGTTGGAAATCACCAATAATTTTTTGCTTCGCTACCGTCTCTAAAGCAGGCATGCATAACTCCTAATTCACTACTTTTAAATAAACGCGCTATTGTAACTAAATCTGACAAGTTTAACAAACCCTAATTGTGCTGGTGCCTTTTGAGAAGTCGTTGCGGTAACAGCTTGTTATTTGGCAATAATCTGCCGACTCCAAAAAAGCGCTCGTCAAGAGTCAGTAATTGCACCCAGCCTTCTGGTAAAACCTCTTTGATTTCAATAGCTTGGCCATGATATAAGCGAGTCACTGTAGGATTGTCACAATGCATTATTGGCAAATGGCGCAAACTGTTGGTGATAGGCAATAAATACTGATCAAGTGCGGTTACTCCCTGAGTGAGTTGAGTGGTTTGTAATATATCAAAAGCCACCATCGCGCTTTGGCTAAAACCAGCGACAGCCTCCCGATGCAAATTTTTGACATGCGCCCCACAACCTAAGGCATCGCCAATATCTACCACCAATGAGCGAATATAAGTACCTTTGCTGCAACGTACGCGAAGCCGCAATTCAGCATTAGCATAATGCAACAATGTAAGAGCGTAGATCTGCACTTGACGAGGCTCCCGCTTAATATCGATCCCTTGGCGAGCTAGCTTATAAAGTGGTGTGCCGCGATATTTTATCGCTGAATGCATCGGCGGAATTTGCGCTATTTGACCGACAAACTTGTCTAATGTTTGTTGTAATTGCTGATTTGATAATTCACCAACTTGCTTGCTCGCGGTGATATTGCCATCGGCATCACCGCTATCGGTAACAACGCCTAATTGCGCAGTTACTTCATACGTTTTATCTGCATCTAATAAAAAACGCGAAAACTTAGTAGCTTCACCAAAACAGATCGGCAGCATTCCAGTTGCTAACGGATCTAAAGTGCCACTATGCCCAGCTTTGTTTGCTTGAAATAATCTTTTTAATTGTTGTAAGGTTGCATTTGAGGTTAAGTTTTTCGGTTTGTGAACTAAAAGAATACCATCTACATCACGCTTTGGCTGTCGTTGTGACATAGTTACTTTTTACCTTTATCTGGATCGACCTTATCAATTAAATTAGCTAAGCGCTCGCCTTCAGTTACTGAAACATCATAAACAAAATTTAATTCTGGCAACACTCGTAGCTTAACGCGTTTGCTAAGTTGAGCGCGTAAAAATCCTGCTGCTTTAGTTAAGATCTGTAAATTCTCTTTAATCTTAAGTGGATCGTCTTCTAGAAAAGACATATAGATTTTGGCATATGCTAAATCTCGTGTCATCGTCACTGCAGTGATGCTTGCCATGTGCACTCGTGGATCTTTTAATTCTAATTGAATGATCTGGCCAAGTTCACGTTTTATTGTACTAGCAACGCGATCAGCGCGGGTAAATTCTAATGCCATGATTGTACCTTAAGATTTTGAAGATATAGGTTTAACTTTTTACTTCTACTTTTGCAAAAACTTCGATTTGATCGCCTGTTTTAACATCGTTATAGTTTTTAACTCCGATCCCACATTCCATACCATTACGCACTTCATTGACATCTTCTTTAAACCGCCGTAATGATTCGAGCTCACCTTCGTAAATAACTACATTGTCGCGTAATACTCGGATCGGTTTATTGCGTTTGACCACACCTTCAATCACCATACAACCAGCAACCGCACCCAATTTTGATGACCGAAACACTTCGCGAACTTCTGCCAAGCCAATAATTTCTTCTTTTATTTTCGGCGCAGTTAAGCCAGCAATTGCTTGTTTGACTTCATTAATCGCATCATAAATAACACTGTGATAATGTAAAATTACACCTTCATCAGCAACGACTTGTCGAGCTTTACTATCTGCACGCACGTTAAACCCAATGATCATTGCTTTGGATGCTAAAGCCAAATTAGCATCAGATTCGGTGATCCCACCAACACTGCCAGCAACGATTTTGATCTTTACTTCATCTGTAGATAATTTTTGTAACGCTTCTGATAATGCTTCCACCGAACCTTGCACATCAGCTTTTAATAAAATATTTAACGTTTTAACATCGGTTTCACCCAATTGCTCAAACAATGAATCAATCGAAGTTGATCGTTGACGTGCAAGTTTAATATCACGGTATTTGCCTTGACGAAATAATGCGACTTCGCGCGCTTTCTTTTCATCACTCACTACAATAACATCATCACCTGCCGATGGTGCTGCCGACAACCCTAAAATTTCTACTGGCATTGATGGACCAACACTGGTAACTTGTCTGCCGGTTTCATCGAGCATTGCTCGCACTCGCCCAAATTGAAACCCTGCCAATAGCATATCGCCTTTATGTAAAGTACCTGATTGCACTAAGATAGTTGCAATCACTCCACGACCTTTATCAATTCGTGATTCAATGACTAAACCACGCGCTGGCGCATCGACAACTGCTTTTAATTCTTGGACTTCAGCTAAAGTTAAAATTGAATCTAATAATGCATCGATACCTTCGCCGGTTTTAGCTGAGATATGTTGAAACATGGTATCGCCACCCCATTCTTCAGGAATGACGTTATGATTAGATAATTCATTTTTAACGCGCTCAGGATCAGCATCTTCTTTATCTATTTTATTAACTGCAACAATGATTGGGACATTAGCCGCTTGGGCATGTTGAATTGCTTCTATAGTTTGTGGCATCACTCCATCATCTGCTGCCACGATTAAAATAACGATATCGGTACACTTGGCGCCACGAGCTCGCATTGCAGTAAATGCTTCATGCCCAGGTGTATCCAAGAAACAAATCATACCTTTGTCTGTTTCAACATGATAAGCACCAATATGCTGAGTGATCCCACCAGCTTCCCCTGCCGCAACTTTTGCTCGGCGAATATAATCTAGCAACGACGTTTTGCCATGGTCAACATGACCCATGATCGTTACCACCGGGGCTCGTGTCATTTGCTCTTTGTCGGTTTCAGTACTTAACACTAATTCTTCTTCTAATGCATTCGCTTTTAGTATTTTAGGTGTGTGCCCCATTTCTTCAACGACAATAACTGCCGTATCTTGATCGACGACTTGATTGATTGTCGCCATAGCACCTAGCTGCATCATGACTTTAATAACTTCTGCTGCCTTAATAGACATACGCTGAGCTAGTTCAGCAACGGTAATAGTCTCAGGAATAGGAACCACTCGGACCACAGGTGCCGTAGGTTTAGCAAAACCATGCTTAGTAATATTTTCTTCGACGGCTACTTGTTTTTTAGTCTTTTTACGGCGTCGCCCGCGAGGCAATTCAACTTCGTCACTTTCTTCTAGGGTATAACGATATTGAGTTTGTTTAGCTTTTTTACCTTTATCATAACTTTTTTCTTTCTTGCGAGTTTTTTTCAGATTCTTATCTTCTTCATGATCTTTTGAAGGTTTTTTTTCAGGTTTTTTACCGGCTTTTTTAGTTGTTTCCGCGGTGGTTTCTGCAGGCACTTCTGTAGCCACTGGGGTTTCATCGCTAGCATCTGGCACAATTGCGGTTTCTTCTTCGGCTGCGGTAACTGCTGGCTCTTCAACAGATGCCTCAACTGATTCTGGCTCAGGCTCAACTGACTCTGGCTCTGGTTCTTCTTCAACTACTGCGCGTTTGACATAGGTACGTTTTTTACGAACTTCAACTTTAACTTTTTTAGAACGTCGACCTTCACCACCACTAACGGTTAACTCGCTCACTCGCTTACGACGCAAGGTGATCTTTTTTGATTGTTTTTGAAATTCTAATAACTGTTGCTTTTCATCTTCTGTGACTGCATGATTTTCATCAGTAACCGTCATGCCCGCATCTTTAAAATATTGTAACAGACGCGCAACGGGGACATTAATCTTTGTTGCAAGATCTTTTACGGTTTCTGTCATTCCTATCACCTTTCATTACTTATCTTCAAACCATGGCGCACGCGCTGCCATAATTAATTTTGCCGCTTGCTCTGCGGTTAATTCTAATTCTTCAATATCCAATAAATCATTCACTGCACATTCAGCTAAATCTTCTTGGGTGACAATTTGATGTTTAGCTAAAATGCCAGCGAGTTCTGGCGTCATATCTTCTAGCGCTAACAAGTCCTCGGCTGGTGTAGCATTACCATTTTTTGCTTCATCAGCAATAGCCTTGGTTAATAATACATCTTTAGCACGTTTGCGTAACTCGCTAACGATATCCTCATCAAAATCATCAATCTCAAGTAACTCATGCTCTGGAACATAAGCAATTTCTTCAATTGTTGAAAAACCTTCTTCAACTAACAATGCTGCAACATCTTCATCTAAGTCTAATTGAGCCTTAAATGTTTCTAAAATATTTTGTGATTCGGCTTGCGTTTTTGCTTGCGCATCTTTTTCTGACATGACGTTTAAAGTCCATCCCGATAATTCACTTGCCAAGCGAATATTCTGCCCGCTGCGACCAATAGCTTGCGATAATTGTTCTTCAGTCACCGCAATATCCATAGTGTTACTATCTTCATCAACAACGATCGAAGCAACTTCTGCTGGAGCCATAGAATTAATAACTAATTGCGCGGGGTTGTCATCCCACAACACAATGTCAACTCGTTCACCATTAAGTTCGTTGGAGACTGCTTGTACGCGCGCGCCGCGCATACCAATACAAGCACCAATCGGATCAATTCGGCCATCATTAGTTTTAACCGCAAGTTTAGCGCGTGATCCGGGATCACGTGCGGCTGCTTTGATCTCAATAACTTCTTCACCAATTTCTGGCACTTCTATCTTAAATAACTCGATTAATAAATGTTTATCGGTACGGCTAACTAACAATTGTGGCCCACGCCCTTCAGTCCGTACTTCAGTTAATACCACACGAACACGATCACTAACGCGCATGTTTTCTCGTGCAATGGTATCTTCACGCCGCAGAAATGCTTCAACGCCATCACCAATATCCAGCATCATGCCATCACGCGTTACTCGCTTTACTACTCCAGAAAACATTTTGCCAACTTGAGTAGTGTAGATCTCTGCAACTCGACGACATTTTGCTTTACGCAGTTCTTGCATGATCACTTGTTTCGCGGCTTGCGCTGTGATCCGGCCAAATTCTACAGAGGGTAACGGCTCTTCAATAACATCACCTACTGCTAATTTAGCATTATTTTGTTGGGCTTGTGATAAAGGTATTTGTCGCTCAGGAAATTCTAGCTCTTCATCTGCTGTAGGATCGGCAACAATTTCCCAATACTGGCATGTACTATAAGCACCTGTATTACGATCAATGGTAACCCGCACGCCAATTTCTTCTGGCCGGATCTCCATTTCTTCATCACTTTGTTGCTTTCTAACTGCTTCAGCTAATGCTTTATGATGGCGCTTCTTAGCTGCTCCAGCTAATGCCATCTCAATAGCTTTTATCACCGTGCTTTCTTGCACATCTTTTTCAGCCGAAACTGCTTTTACCACCAATAACAATTGTTTGTTGTTCATCGCCTTTACCCTTAACTCAAGCAACTAAACTCGCTTTCTTAATGTTAGCTAGCTTAAACTGACAAGCTTCTCCAGCTTCATCTATCACTACAATACCATCATCTTCCACTATCGTTAGTCTACCTTTAACATGGCGGCGTTTTGCCAGCGGAATATGTAACGTTAATTTTATCTCCGCACCAATATATTTTTCATAATGTTGTCGGCAAAATAGTGGCCTATCTAATCCAGGGGAAGAAACTTCTAACCGATACGAACCTGTTATTTCGTTTTCAACCTCTAGTACTGCATTAATTTGCTTGCTTACTTGCGCACAATCATCAATAGTCACACCCTTATCACTATCGATATAGACCTTTAGCACAGAGTATTTGCCAGCAGTAACATACTCACAGCCCCACAGCTCAAACCCACATGCTTGCACCGGTGCTGCCAATACTGTTTGCAGTTTTGCCAGATTGGCTGCCATCCGAGCTCCTTCACAAATAAAAAATGGGCACTGCGCCCATTATTATAAAATCCCCTGTTCACTTCAGGGTTTTTTGGTAGCGGGGGCAGGATTTGAACCCACGACCTTCGGGTTATGAGCCCGACGAGCTACCAGACTGCTCCACCCCGCAATAGCCCGAGAATTCTACCTAATTATTGGACGATGCGCAAGTCTTGGGAAATTTTATGATTTTTAGCTCTTGCTCGTAATAAATATGGTTCTTTTTTGGTGGTTTTTCAACCAAGGATAAAAAAGGATAAATGCAAGGTGGCGCTGGGATCTTGTCAGTGGCATGGTCACATTCATACCTGTAGTCGCTGCGCTAATTTCGTGAGTCTCGCGGCGACCTTATTATTCTTGATCGCCATCGCAACGGCTTTTTTCTGCCCTACTAGCACTACCAATTGTTTGCCACGGGTCACGCCAGTATATAACAGATTGCGTGCTAACAAGGTGTAGTGTTGAGTTGCAAGCGGCAACACCACCACAGGGAATTCAGAGCCTTGGCTTTTATGAATGCTAATAGCATACGCTAAACTCAATTCATCAAGCTCACTACTATCGTATTCTACGATTTTGTTATCAAAATTAATCTTTATTAAATTTTCTGCTATATCGATGTTGGTGATAAAGCCGATATCACCATTAAAGACATTCTTATCATAATTATTGATAGTTTGAATGACTTTATCACCGGGTGCATAGGTCCAACCAAAGCGTGTTAATTTAGGCTCAGCTTGACCATTTAATGCTTGTTGTAATTCAATGTTTAATGAACGAGTTCCTAAGCCACCACGATTCATCGGCGTTAACAGTTGAATATCAGTTATGGGATTAAAACCAAAATGCTGCGGAATTCGATTGGTTACTAAGCGAAGAATTTTACTAAATATCTCTTCAGGCGTATCAGCATAAATTACATAAAAATCATCGTCTGTGGTTTCATTAATTAATGGCATGTCACCACAATTGATCCGGTGCGCATTAACAATAATTTTAGAATGTGTCGCTTGGCGAAAAATTTCCGTTAAGCGTACAGTTGCGATCACCCCTGAATTTATTAAATCTGCTAACACTGCACCTGAGCCAACAGATGGCAATTGATCGATGTCACCCACAAAAATGACTGCGGCATCATCTGGGATCGCTTTTAACAAATGATAAAGCAACGTGATATCTAACATAGATGATTCATCAATCACTAATACATCAATAGGCAAAGGGTTTTGGTGATCGTGTTTGAAGCCATAATTTTGTGGATCAAACTCTAACAAGCGATGAATAGTTTTCGCTCCTAGTTTAGTCGTTTCCGTTAAACGTTTTGCAGCACGCCCTGTCGGTGCGCATAACCCAATTGTTTGTTGTTTAGCACGTAAGATTTTTAATAAGCTATTAACAATCGTCGTTTTACCCACGCCTGGGCCACCGGTGATAATAGAGAGTTTATGTTGCAGTACTGTTGTAATTGCTTGGCGCTGTGAGGTTGATAATTGTAATCCGGTTTTTTGTTCAACCCACGGGATTGCTTTCACCGGATCAATCTCACCCCATGGTGGCTTGCCTTGTTGTAAGCGGCGAATATGCTCTGCCGCTAAGGTTTCTGCTTGATACAGTGATGCCGGAAAAACACAAGGTTGATCATCAATCGGATCAGCGATAAGATTTTCGGCAGTGATTTCATTAGCAATTGCTGTTTTAATAATTGCTTCATCAATTGTTAACAAATCGACACTGGCTTTAACTAAATTTTCAAATTGTGCTGCACAATGACCATGCTCACATAACTCTAACAATACGTGGCGCACACCGGCTTGTGCGCGGATCATAGAATCTTTAGCAATCCCTAAACGCTCTGCTATTTGATCAGCGGTTTTAAAACCAATACCACGAATGTCTAATGCTAAACGATATGGGTTTTCTTGTACTTGTGCAATCGCATCATCGCCGTAAGTTTTATAAATTCGCACTGCGCGCGCAGTACCAACCCCATGTGATTGTAAAAACACCATGATGTTGCGAACTGCTTTTTGCTCGGCCCACGCTGTCACGATCGCTTGCCGACGTTTATCACCAATACCTTCTAACGTGGTTAGTCGATTCGGTTCATTTTCAATAACGTTAAAGACTTCTTCACCAAACGCGCGCACTAATTTTTTTGCGAAATGCGCGCCGATCCCTTTCACCATGCCTGATGCTAAATATTTTTCAATGCCATCAATTGTTGTCGGCGGAATGACTTTTAATTGCTGGGCTTTAAATTGCATGCCATGTTTGCGATCGTTAATCCAAGCACCATGACATTCAACATATTCGCCTGCAGCAATGCTCGCTGCATTACCGACAATAGTTGTTAATTCACGTTGACCTTTTACTTTGATCCGCAGAACACAAAAACCACTTTCTTCGCTATGAAATGTCACACGCTCAACGCTACCGGCAATGCGTTCGAGTGATTGCGATGAAGCAGTGTTTGTTAACATTAATATTAATCCATAATTTTTATTGTAGAATTAAATTAATTTAAGCATAAAATTTTTTTGCTAACTAAAAGTTAAAAATGCTCGGCGCTCGCTAATTCCCAATCTTCTGCAAACTCTTCTGGGATCGGACCATTGAGCAATTGTCCTGGTGTCATGTAATTATAAATTTCATCATAATGTTTTGCATCAGCAATCCCTAAACGACGATAAACATGTTTAGGCGTTAGATCAGCAACTTTATCTACGCCTGCAGCGCCTAATACATCTAAGAAACTCTTGACTGTTGCATCATGAAAGTTTCGCACTTTCGGTGCTTTATCATTAATATTTAATGCATAGATCCGATTGGGATCTTGAGTAGCAACCCCTGTTGGACAAGTGTTTTTATTACAACGACGTGATTGAATACAACCGACAGCAAACATCATGCCGCGTGCAGCATTACACATATCAGCACCTAATGCCATTTTACATGCCATATCAAAACCTGAAATAATTTTCCCACTACAAATAACACGAATATGTTTGCGCGCATCAATCCCAACTAAACTATTATGCACAAACTGCAAACCTTCATTAAGTGGCGTACCGAGATAATCAGAAAATTCAAGCGGCGCTGCACCAGTACCACCTTCAGAACCATCAACCGTAATAAAGTCAGGATAAATACCGGTTTTGACAATCGCTTTACATATTCCTAAAAATTCACTTTTGATCCCGATACACAATTTAAAGCCAACCGGTTTGCCACCACACAATTCACGCAACTGCACCACAAAATGTAATAATTCTTCTGGGGTTGAAAATGACGTATGCGCTGGCGGCGAAATACAATCTTCCCCCATAGGCACACCACGGATCTTAGAAATTTCTTCGGTCATTTTAGCTGCCGGCAAAATACCACCGTGAGATGGTTTGGCGCCTTGAGAAATTTTAATTTCGATCATTTTTACTTGTTCATGTTGCGATTTTTGTTTAAACAGATCGGCATCGAAATTGCCATCATGGGTACGACAACCAAAATAGCCGGTGCCTAATTGCCAAAAGATATCGCCACCTTCTTTTAAATGGTATCTTGATAAGCCGCCTTCGCCAGTGTTTTGCGCAAAGTTACCTAACTTGGCACCGCGATTCATCGCGCGCACGGCGTTTTTACTGATCGCGCCAAAACTCATGGCAGATATATTAAAGCGTGATGCTAAATACGGTTTAGTACACTGCGGGCCACCCACTAAAATACGACTTTCTGATTCTGGCACGACTTTTGGTGACATTGAATGGTTTAACCAATCAAAACCTAATTCGCGCACATCCCGTTGGGTACCAAACGGTAACGTATCAATGGTTTGATCCGCTCGATCGTAAACAAGTTCACGTTGTTCGCGGTTAAACGGCTTCGCACTTAAATTTGATTCAATATAGTATTGGCGGATCTGCGGACGTATACTTTCTAACATATAACGAAAATGCCCGCTTATTGGATAGATCCGTAATACGTTTAAACGCCGTTGAACAATATCATAGACACCAACAAGAAATAATGGCACTAACAGAATCAAAAAATATAAAATCGGTGTCCAAACAAATGCAATACCGATCACTGCGGCTGCAATAATGATTGAGCAGCTCCAAAATACATATCGCCACATAATTAGCCTTCCTTGTTTATAAATATGTCGTCATTGCGAGGACCCGAAGGGAACGAAGCAATCCAGAAAATTTTTAAATTAAATACTAGATTGCTTCGTCGCTACGCTCCTCGCAATGACGACGTCCTAATACTACTGCACCGTTACATTAATCAAAAAGCCCGCTGACACAAAGTAAACAACACACCTGGAAAAATCCCTAATACCAATACCGCCAAGCCATTAACGCTCATTGCTAAACGTGCTTCCATGCTGTATTGAATAGGATCAGTTATCTTTGGTTCTTCAAAATACATAACTTTAACCACGCGTATGTAATAGTATGACCCGACGATTGCAAAAATCAATGCATACGCCGCTAGCCAGACTAAATGCACACCAATTAATGCTTCTAGCACCCCAATCTTTGCAAAAAATCCGGCAAGCGGCGGAATACCTGCCATGGAGAATAATAACATCATCAATAAAAATGCTAACCATGGATCACGACTGTTCAAACCTTGCAAATCACTGATATTTTCAATTTCAATGCCACTATTACTCATCAATACGATCACTGCAAAGCTACCTAATGCCATAATGCTATACACTAAAATATAAAATAATGCGGCACCGTAGCCGGTAGGATTCGCCGCTAATAAACCTAATAACATGTAACCCATATGGGCGATCGATGAATACGCTAACATGCGTTTAAAACTGCGTTGCGCTATCGCTACTAAATTACCTAAAGCAATCGATAATATGGCAATAACGATCAATAGTGCTTGCCATTCAATATTCATTGACGGCAACGCTTGTACTAATAGACGGATGGCCATTCCTAAACCTGCAATTTTTGGAGCGGCACTCACAAACAATACTACCGAATTCGGCGAGCCGGCGTAAATATCTGGTACCCACATATGAAACGGCACAGCACCAATTTTAAACGCAAAACCAATAACGACAAATACTAAGCTTAAGATCACCACGGGATATTGTGAGTTGGGCATAGTTGCAACGGCTTGCGCCACTTGATTGATATCTAAACTTTTAGTGGTGCCATATAATAATGATAAGCCGTATAATAAAATCGCTGACGCTAACGCACTCATCACAAATAATTTAATCGCTGCTTCTGCAGCAATGCCAGACCCTCGATTCATCGCAACCATTGCCGTCATTGGCAATGATAATAATTCTAATCCAAGATATAACGGAATGAAGTTATTCGCTGATACTAACACCATCATTCCTAATAACGATAACATTCCTAATACATACATTTCACCCTGTGGCAAACGCGTTTGTCGCAAGTATCCGCGCGAGTATAAAAACACGAAAAATACCACACCAACCATAAATATTTTCATTAACGATCCGATTTTATCAAACACAAACATATCACTGAAGGTATATGTAGTTGGCCAATGAAATTGTAAAATTAAAATAACTGCAACTGCGATCAGTGATGCTTGCACTAATAAATAACTGATAATTTTGCTGCGTGCAGGAATAAATAAGTCTGTTAGTAACACCACACATGTTAACGCCAATAACACTATTTCAGGTAAGACTAAACTCAATTGTGGCACAGGGATTGGATTAGGAAAAAATACCATTAGCAAAATCCTATAATTTACTTACATGAGCCAATTGCAATAAATGCCCAACAGAAGCATGCAATACTCGCAATAATCCTTGCGGATACACGCCTATCAATAATACGACTGCAGCTAAAATAGTAAATGCCATCGTATCTAATGCACTAATATCTTTTAAGGCTGCAATTTCGGTACGCACGACTTGGCCGAAGAATACTCGCTTAAACATCCATAATGTATATGCTGAAGCGATTACTAAGGTTGATGCGGCAAACACTGCCACCCAAAAATTACCTTGAAACGAGCTTAAAATGATCATGAATTCGCCGACAAACCCTGATGTGCCTGGCAAACCAACATTCGACATCGCAAATAACATCATAAATGATGCGAAAATCGGCATGGGTTTGGTGATCCCACCAAAATCGCTAATGTTACGCGTATGCAAACGATCATATAAAACGCCGACACCAACAAATAATGCACCGGTGCTAAAGGCATGCGAAATCATTTGCACCATTGCACCTTCTAAACTTACATAAGCATCTGCAATGTTGCCAGTCGCTTTAACAATTAAATAAATCATAAAGCAACCTAAAGTGGCAAACCCCATATGCGCAACGGATGAATACGCGATTAAACGCTTCGTATCCGTTTGTGCAATGGCAACGAAACCAATATATACAATTGCAATTAATGATAATACGATCATTAGCCAATCAAGTTGCTGGCAAGCATTTGGCACAATCGGCAAAGAAAATCGTAAAAACCCATAGACTCCCATTTTCAACATTAACGCAGCTAAAACCACAGAACCACCTGCAGGTGCTTCGGTATGTGCATCTGGCAACCATGTGTGCACTGGCCACATCGGCACTTTGACCGCAAACGCTAATAAGAATGCAATAAAAATAAAAATCTGCACTATCATGCTGAGCTTTAACGGATAAAACGATTCAATCGCAAAACTGCCAGAATGGATCCGCAAATATAGTAATGCCACTAACATTAGTGCCGAACCAAAGAAAGTAAATAAGAAAAATTTAATTGACGCATAAGAGCGATTGGCGCTACCCCAGATCCCGATGCTTAAATAAATTGGGATCAACATTCCTTCCCAGAATACATAAAATAAAATTGCATCAGTGGCAGCAAATACCCCCACCATCATTCCTTGCATCACTAAAAATGCTGCCATGTATTGGGCAACTTTAGTTTTGATCGTGGTCCAACTTGCTAATACAACAACTAATGTAGTGATCGTCGTCAAGATCACCATCGGCATTGAAATACCATCAACCCCTAAACCGTAATGAACTCCATAGGCTTTGATCCAAACGAAATTTTCTACGAATTGCATCTTTGGTGTATTAACATCGAAATGGGTATATAACGGAATACATAGTAGCAAACCGATAACAGAAGCAACCATTGCAATCCAACGTGCCCAATTCGCATTTTCGTCACCACCTGTCATCATGATGACACCTGCACTAATGATTGGTAACCAAATTAATACACTCAATAATGGAAACGTTGTTGTCATGTTACTCTACCGTAAAATAGTTGCTAGTTAATAATTTAAATAATCCAATATGAGTATCGGTTATTTCTAGCCATCCTAAAAATACTAATAAGCCAATGATCATTGCAAAAGCATAATGATATAAATAACCGGATTGAATGCGGCGTACCATTCTAGCACCCCATTGGATCGCGCGCCCTGAGCCATTCACCAAATAATCGTCAATAAATTTCGCATCCGTGACATAATAAAAGAATTGACCTAAACGGCGGCCACCATGCGCAAATACAATTTGGTTGAAATCATCAAAGCCATATTTTTTCACTAGAATATAATAGAACCAAGCAATGCGCCGCGTGATCACTTCGCGAATGTTTGGCATATACCAGCAACAGAACCACGCGGTGAAAATACCACTGACCGCAAACCAAAATGGCCAAGTGATAAATGCATGCAAGGCATAACTGAACCAACCGTGATAATTCGCTGCCATACCTTTTAACACATCATATTTTGGCAACACAAAAATTGAATTGCCAAATAAGCTGTTGGCTTTATAAAGTAATGGATACGCTAACAATGCACCGATCACTGTCGATGGAATTGCTAAAGCAATCAACGGCACCCACATGACCCACGGTGATTCGCGCAAATGTTTTTTAGTATCCGCTGGAATACGTTCTTTGCCATGAAACGCTAAGAAGAATGCACGGAAAATATATAACGCAGTTACAAAAGAACCAAACAACACACAATAATACGAATAGGTGTGACCAGGAATCGTTGAATTATGCACAGCTTCAATGATTGCATCTTTGGAATAAAAGCCGGCAAATGGCGGGATCGCGCTTAACGCCAATGCACCGACTAAAAATGTAATATAAGTGATCGGCATATATTTATATAAGCCACCCATTTTTCGTAGATCTTGTTCGTGATGCATCGCTGTGATCACCGAGCCTGCTGCTAAGAATAATAATGCTTTAAAACACGCATGCGTCATTAAATGAAAAATACCTGCAGCGAATGCTGAGGCACCACAAGCAGCTGTCATGTAACCTAATTGAGATAATGTAGAATACGCAATCACTCGTTTTATATCATGTTGCACAACCCCAACCATTCCAGTAAATAACGCGCCGGTAGCACCAATAACTAGCACTAAGGTTAATGCGGTTTGCGATAATTCAAATAAAGGTGACATCCGCGCTAACATAAAAATGCCGGCAGTAACCATCGTAGCAGCATGGATCAATGCAGAAATTGGCGTTGGACCTTCCATTGATTCTGGCAGCCATACATGCAATGGCATTTGCGCCGATTTGCCCATAGCACCAATAAATAAAGTAATACAAATTACCGTCAACACCGACCAATGTGTTCCCGGGAATACGGAAATTGTGGTATTAGCATCAAACAAGCGTTGTGCATTGGCAAATACAGTTTGATAATCAATAGTATTAAAGTAAGTAAGCACGGCAGCAATTCCGATGATGAAACCAAAATCACCGACACGATTAACTAAAAATGCCTTTAAACTACCAAACACCGCAGTTTCTTTTTGATACCAAAAACCGATCAATAAATACGATACTAAACCAACCCCTTCCCAACCAAAATACAATTGTAAGAAGTTGTTAGCGGTGATCAACATTAACATTGCAAAGGTAAATAATGACATATAACAAAAGAAACGCGTATAACCATCATCATCAGCCATGTAGCCAATGCTATAGATGTGCACTAAAGTAGAAACGAAAGTAACAACAATCATCAACCAAGCTGTAAGATTGTCGATCATAAAGCCAATATCAAAATGATAGCGCCCACTTAAACCCCACACATATATGGTACCAACGTAAGAACCACCGTGAAATATAACTAATATCCAAATCGCAATAGCGCAACCTAATGACACCAACATTAAACCGATGGTTGCACGGTGTGAACCTTTACGGCCTAATATTTTGCTAAATAATCCCGCGAGGATCGAGCCTAGCAATGGTGCACACACCATGATCAAACTTAAAGTGCGGATGGTCTCACTCACTGTTTTTTACTACCCTTTTAATGAATCTAACGCCGCAACATCAATAGTGTTGCGATTTCGATAAACCAAGACAATAATTGCTAAACCAATAGCTGTTTCAGCCGCCGCTACTGTCAAAATAAAAAATACAAACACTTCACCGGCGATATCATTTAAATAATGTGCGAACGCAATAAAATTAGTATTCACTGCCAACAACATTAATTCGACACACATTAATAATGTAATGATATTGCGGCGATTTAACACAATGCCGGCAATGCTTAGACCAAATAACACTGCACCTAAAATTAAATAACTCGATAATGATATCACTACCCACCTCTTTATAACTTTGTTCTGTCACAGCAAAAACTTAGTAGTTTCTACTGCTGTCATTGCGAGCGGAGCGAAGCAATCCAGAATCTGACACATTTAGAAGCTTTCTGGATTGCTTCGTCGTTACACTCCTCGCAATGACGCCTTTCTTTTACCTTTTCTTCAGCCATTTACGTGATGGCAAAATCTTCTTCTCCGCCTGCATCTTCACCATGCGTAATCGATCTTCACGTTTCACTTGCACTTGTTCACCAGGACGTTGCAAGCGACGTTTGCGGCTGCTTGGTAATGCCAAACTTATCGCTGCAATAATCGCTACAAGCAATAACACCGAAGCTAATTCAAACGGATACATGTAAGTAGTGTATAACACACTACCTAATTCTTTAACATTACTGTAACTAGCTGATGCATGTTGTGGTACTGCATATTTAGCGGTACCAAAATGTTGCGGTGCAACTGCAAAAATCACTAATACTAACACTAACGCCATCACTAACAAACCCAACGGCAAATAACGTACGAAACGCGTTTTCATTGGTTCAAGATTGATGTCGAGCATCATCACCACAAATAAAAATAATGTCATGACCGCACCGACATACACAAAGATTAACGCTAACGCTAAAAACTCAGCTTCCAATAAAATCCATAAGATAGCGCTGGCGACGAATGCTAACACTAGAAATAACGCACCTCTGACCGGGTTGCGCGAACCAATCACCATAATCCCTGCAAACACTATGGTCACTGCAGCTGCATAAAATACTATTTGTTCAAGGATCATATTTATCGTCATTTAACTATCCTATCGAAATGGCGCATCTTGCGCTCTGTCTTTAGCAATCTGCGCTTCATACTTATCACCAACCGCTAACAATTTTGCTTTAGTCATAATATTTTCGCCCCGCTTTTCAAAATGATAATGATGTTGATTGGTTTCTACAATCGCATCTACCGGGCAAGCTTCTTCACAAAAACCACAATAAATACATTTAAATAAATCAATTTCATAAACCGTCGTACGGCGTGAACCATCTTCGCGTGGCTCTGCTTCGATGGTGATCGCTAACGCTGGGCATACCGCTTCACATAATTTACAAGCGATACAACGTTCTTCGCCATTAGGATAACGCCGCAGGGCATGCAATCCACGAAACCGATTTGACATTGGAGTATGTTCTTCAGGGAATAGTAACGTAACTTTTTTGGCAAATAAATAACGCCCGGTAATGCTCAAACCTTGCAGCAATTCCCAGAGCATAAAACTTTTTACATAATGCTTTATTTTACGTAACCATGTCATTTTACGTTTTCCAAATAAATTGTTCACTCGTTATTACGAGGAATCCTCAGTCCTCGTCATTGCGAGGAGCGCAGCGACGAAGCAATCCAGAAAATCTCTAAATTAAGATACTGGATTGCTTCGTCGTTACACTCCTCGCAATGACGGGATTAGTTAAACCACGGTGGAATATGTAATTCCACCAAAAACCCAGTCACTACAATCCAAATCAATGTGATCGGAATTAATATCTTCCAGCCTAAACGCATGATTTGATCATAACGATAACGCGGAAACGTCGCGCGCATCCATAAATACAATAAAATAAAAAACGATGCTTTCAAACCTAACCAAATAATGCCTGGCACCCAAGCAAAAAATGTTTCTAACCCAGGAATGCCTTGAAATGGTGATAACCAGCCCCCTAAAAACATTAACGATGCCAACACTGAAATTAAAATCATGTTGGCATATTCAGCTAAGAAAAATAAGGCGAAGAAAATCCCTGAATATTCCACATGAAAACCAGCGACAATTTCCGATTCACCTTCTGCCACATCAAACGGCGCGCGATTGGTTTCAGCAACACCAGAGATCCAATACACTACAAACAAAGGTAGTAATGGGATCCAAAACCAATGCCAAATGCCACCTTGTTGACGCAACACAATTTGCTGTAAATTCATACTATTGGCAGCGAGCAATACGCCAACTAACGCAAACCCCATAGCGATTTCATACGATACTGTCTGTGCTGTAGCACGCAATGCACCAAAGAATGAATACTTAGAATTTGATGCCCAACCTGCAATTAACATTCCATAAACCCCAATTGATGTCATCGCTAGCACAAATAATAAACCTGCATTAACATTTGCTAACACCCAACCTTTATCAAATGGGATCACTGACCACACAGCAATCGCTGGTGCAAAGGAAACAATCGGTGCAATAATAAATAAATAACGATTTGATGGCGTTGGCACAATCAATTCTTTAAAAAGTAATTTCAAGGCATCAGCAATCGGTTGGCCAACGCCGCGCAAACCAACTCGGTTAGGCCCAATTCGACACTGAATAAATCCAATAACACGACGCTCTGCTAGGGTTAGATATGCCACCGCTAACACTAACGGGATCAAAATGATGATGATCTTCAAGAGAATCCAGCCAAAGCTAATGAGGTCATTTACTGTTATCAAATTTTACTCCTCTCATGCCACGCCACATGGTACCTAGCAAATAGGCTTAACTATATCAAACTATTAAGGTTCAATGAAGTTCATTACGGTGTTTTTAAGTCAACTTGATTTTGCTAATTTGCAATACAGTGTTCAAAATAACAACAATATCAGCACTTCATCAATATCTATTCAATATGTAAAAAAACTTTACATATCAAAACTCATGCGTTAAACTATCTTTCACTTAGTAAAGTTCTATACAATTCGTCTTAAAGCCAACGTTTGTCAAGCTAAGGATAGCTAGCCCTATTTGTTACAAGTAGATCAAATTATCCATCAATAAGTGAGACAAAAGATATGTTCCCAACTCCCACAAGAGGTCCCTTAAAAAAACCGCCATCAACTCCTCCATTAAGAAGACCAGCAGCCCAACCAAAACCGGACTTAGAATCTATTGAACTAGATGAAAAAGCCATTATTCAGACTTTAAAAATTTTTATTAAAAATGAAGTAGAGAGTTTAAAATCGCTCTCAGAATTAGTTGAACAACAAAAAAGATCATTAGCTGCTTCACCAGAAAATAACAGAGGTCTCTCTGAAGAAGAATATAAATTAGCGAAATTACTTCTTAAAGTAACTACTAATATCCAAATACTACTAAAAATTCTAAACAAAACTGAAACAATCCCTATAACCTCTACCAATGAGCAAATAAATAAATTGACTGAAATATTAATTGAGTACATAGGTTCTTTTGATGCATTTACTAGTGCATTAGAACTTAGAATTAAATTTTCACCAAAATATATAAAAAACACAAATACAAATTTAAAAACTAATGGGTTAAGAATTGATAAATTCATACGCCAAATAAATAGATGGTGTAATCTCCATAACAAGTTATTATCACTACAGCTACCGTCTCAAAAATTATCGAATAATCAGCAAGAAAGAACTCAAAAATACAAAGCACTCATGAACAGAAAATACCCCAACCTTTTAAAAGTAGCAGAGCTATTTTTTCTTATCAGTCGACATTGTAGAGATTTAGTTTCGTCTTCTGAAAACCAGGTTGATAGTTACGAATTTATAAAGATATATGGAGTGCAAGCAAAGTCATTTAAGCCACAAAGCCCACGTGTAAAAGGCAGAAAAGCAGAAAAGTTACAGCAGCTTACAGAAAAATACAGCGACTACGCAAAAGGACTCAAAAAACGATTTAGTTCATTACTTCTTCGAATTAAAGAATCGCCATTAAAATTATCATTATCACCAAGTTCAACAAGACGCCAAACAGCAATATCAACAAACTTTAGCATCACTAGGTCTCCACCACAATCACCTCGAAAAGAAGAGAAAGGAAAAGAAAATGCATATAAAATTCCAGAGAATAAAGCTGCTGCCACTTCAGGCAGAAAAACGCCAGAAGCAAAAATTCGTGATAGTTTAATACAGTTAATACAGACAGAAAAATTAGATCTAGAATGGATTATTAAAATTAGAGAAATTCATGGTTCTTTTAAACGTTGGTTACAAGAAAATGAGCTACAAACAGAAGTAGAAGTAAAAACTCTTAATAATATATTTGATTCTTTTTTTACAGCTACTGAAAACTTAAAAAACTGTGAAATTTACGCTTTTTCTGCAAAACCTATAAATACCCCAAGTTCCCAGATAACTGCACAACGAGAGTTACTCACTAAAAAGTTAGAAGCACACATATGCTCAAAAAGTTTTTTTTCAATACTAGGTGTCCGTTTAATAGTATATACCAAACTCGTTGAAATTGAACAGTGCATAGATGCCTTAAATACAAAAGCAAAAAATAATAACATTAACTTTAAGCCTAAAGAAATGATTGTTGCTTTATCTAGTTTTGCACGACATATCAACCTGTGGGAATTGATGAGTGCCGAGATATTAATATTAATCAAGAAAACCAATGAAAATTCTGAAAATACGCCAGCGATGCCTGCAAGCCCTAGTAACCTTAAAATGACTATGTATATTGATCCCAAATATAATGATCTCTATAATTTTATAAACTTAATATATAAGATTGGCTCAACATCAGCTGCTCTTGTTGATCTTTATCAAAGAGTCGTTCCTGCAAAACCATTAAACCCTCGCAAAACTAAACAATTAGAAATAACAACTATACAAGCACAATTAACTTATTATGAACAACGCGCTGTTGAACTTAATCAAAAATTACAAACTAGTACTGACTCTTATCAATCAAGACAAATTAGTGATCAATTATCACAATGTCTTTCTGACATAAAAAAACGTAAATCTTCTTTGCTGTTGAGAGGAAATTCCACCACTAAAAGCTTAAGATATGATTATGATGAAGCTACGACAACATTGAGGATGACAGAACAAGAAGCCTATATGAGAAAAAATAATATTCATTCTCACCAAGCTACTTCTCTACCGAACTCAAATCTAATTTTCCCTAATCTGCCAGAACAATCTAGATCTAGACCTAGATCTAGACAACGGACAAAATCTTTTACTGAAGCAGCAAAAGCTGCAAGAAAAAGTGTAAGCAAAACAGCAGGTACCCTTTCTCCTAAACGAAGGCAACGAAAATCAAAAGAAAAAAAACCTACTAACGTACAAGTGAAAGAAAAAGGATCAATTGTTTCCTCATCATCTCCATCTAAGAAACACAGGCCAGCACCAATTTGTAAGCAACCAACCCCTCCTACAACCACTAATACTTTATCTCTACCTTATATAGGCAAAAAAAAGTTTCGCAAACTTGTCGGTCATTTTAATAAAAACGAAAAACCTCGCCCAACTACAAACAAACCTGTTGTTCGTGGGCCTACACGAAAACCGCCACCACCACCGCCTAAGCAACCAATGCCAACTAAAAACAATAATTCTCAATCTAGCATAAACGGTATGGTTAAAAATCGCATCAAGAAATTTGATAAAAATAATCCTCACAATCAAAAGACAACTTCTTTTACACACCAAACCCGAAAAACTGTATGGAGCCATCGTCAAGAACAAAAAAACCGTAACAGCGTTAAAAGCCGTACTAGATTGTTTGAAACACTCTCATCTCTTTCTGCTTCTACTACAGATCCAAAAAAGACAGCACAGCGACCTTTTAGAGGTAACGGATAAAATCATTGTCTAATACTTAAATAGATCTCCTGGAACAGCACAAGAAACAATCTTTTCTATTGATATTTTGATTAAAGAATTTGGCAAACTTAGGACGATGTTGTTGTTAAACTATCTTGCAGCGGCCGGGAGCGCCGCACTACATTATCAACCGCATAGATCGAACATTCTGTCACACGCTCAAGGTTGTCACTGTGCTGATCTAAAGTTTGCGGACAATACCATTGGCCTTGTTTATCGCTATCACTTTGTTGCAAGTGCTCACGAAGTTCTGCCAACACTTCTGGTGCAGATTCAAATCCAAAACCATTCAATTCAAATAAATTACCGAGCACACGTAATACTTTCCACGCTGGCCGGCTATCACCTTGTGGCAACACCGCAGCACGAAAACTTTGCCAACGCCCTTCTACATTAACATAAGTTCCCATATTTTCAGCAAATGGCGTGATTGGTAGGACTACATCGGCATGTTCGGCTAAAGCGCCAGTTAAATAAGGTGTTAATGCAATCACTTGTTCAGCTTGCTGCACTGCAGCCATTGCCGCTGGTGAATTTGCTACATCATGCTCTGGCTCCACATTCATTAATAATAATGCCTTCATGGGTTTTGCTAACATTTGTTGCCACGTTAACCCTGGTTTTTCAACTTTAGCGCCACTCGCCATGCGATGTGGCAACGCGCCAGCGATATGAGCGCCAGCAGTATTTGGGCCATCGGTAAAACAACCATAATTAGCATTTGCAAGCCGTGCAATTAATTGCGTCAATGATCGAATAATCGCTGCTTGTGGATGATGTAAAGCTAGCGCACCTAAGACAATACAACGATGTTCGCCGCTTTGTAAAAGCGCTGCCAATTCCTGATGTTGTGCATTAATGTCAATTGCTTTTAGTAACGCTTGTTCTTGCGCTGATACTTCGCCCTGTGCATTTACCAGCACTTTAGCAATACCCGCCAACAATGGAATTAATTCATTGCTTGCAACAACTTTATGCTCTGCTAATGGAAAATTATATTGATGTTCTAATAAACTAACTGCCGCAATTTTAGCACCGTTGAGTGCGGCTTTACGTACTCGCAACCCTGCTAATGGTTGTTCACGATGAATGTTATAACCCACTAATAACATTCGATCGAACTTTTCTAAGGCTGCCAGATCAAAATTAATGCCTGGATGAAATGGATCATAGGCTTGGTCACTAAAATCTGTTTGTCGCAGTCGGTGATCAATATTATGTGAGCCGATCCCGCGCATAACTTTTTGTAATAAATACGCTTCTTCGGTGGTACAAGTTGGTGCTGTCAAAGCACCAATCGCTTCTGCCCCATGTTGTGAACACACTTGTTGCAAACCTTTAACCGCATGAGTTAATGCTTGCTGCCAACTAACTGCTTGCAACTTGCCTTGCTGACGGATCATCGGTTGAGTTATTCGATCTGTTGCTTGGGTAATGCCTAAATAACTAAAACGATCGCGATCAGATAACCAAGTTTCATTAATACTTTCATTTTCTTGCGGCACCACGCGCATCACTTGATTGCGACGAGTGTGAATATAAATATTCGAGCCTAAACAATCATGCGCGGCGATCGATTCATGCGAATCTAATTCCCAAGCCCGCCCACGAAATAAAAATGGTTTTGACAACAAAGCACCGACTGGACATAAATCAATAATGTTGCCAGCTACTTCAGAACGTAAACTTTTTTCAATATACGTACCAATTTCCATGTGTTCACCACGACCGGTTGCACCAAGTTCACGCAAACCTGCAACTTCTTCACCAAAACGCACGCAACGAGTGCAATGAATACAACGTGTCATGCAGGTTGAAATTAACGGTCCAATGTCTTTATCTTCCACGGCGCGTTTGCCATCATGATAAAACGAAGTATCGTTACCAAAACCCACCGCCAAATCTTGTAATTCACATTGCCCACCTTGATCGCAGATCGGACAATCCAACGGATGATTAATTAATAAAAATTCCATTACTGCGCGTTGTGCAGCTAACGCCACTGGTGATTGAGTAAAGACTTTCATTCCAGGTGTAACTTGCGTTGCACAAGCAGGCAATGGTTTCGGCACTTTTTCTACTTGCACTAAACACATACGACAATTCGCTGCGATCGATAATTTTTTGTGGTAACAATAACGTGGGATCACAATGCCAGCTTCATCGGCAACTTGAATGATCATTTCGCCTTCTTTTGCTTGGAGTTTTTTGCCGTCAATTTCAATGTCAATCATAATTACTATCTTCTTTAATCATCTCGTCATTGCTGGTATAACGCAGCAGGAAAACAATCCAGCTCCTACGTCATTGCGAGGACCCGAAGGGGACGAAGCAATCCAGAAAATTTTACTGGATTGCTTCGTCGTTTCACTCCTCGCAATGACGAGAAATATAGTTCTCTTCACTGCTAGACTTGTCACAATGACGGATCATACCAAACATTTCTTGTGTTCGATATGATACACAAACTCATCCCAAAAATGTTTTAAAAAGCCACCAACAGGCCACGCTGCTGCTTCACCAAATGCACAAATTGTACGGCCTTCAATGTTTTTCGCGGTGCGTTTTAAGGTTTCCAAATCTTGCATGGTTGCATGACCATGCTCAATGCGATGCACCAAGCGCCACAACCAACCTGTGCCTTCACGACACGGCGTGCATTGGCCACACGATTCATCCATGTAAAATTTAGCAATACGTTCTAGCACTTTCACCATGCAAGTATGTTCATCCATCACAATAACTGCACCAGAGCCTAGAGCCGATCCGGCTTTTTGCAATGCATCATAACCCATGTCGACATTCATCATTATATCTGCGGGCAACACTGGCATCGATGAACCACCTGGGATAACCGCTTTTAATTTTGCACCATTTAACATGCCACCGGCCATGTCTAATAATTCTTTAAAAGGAATTCCTAAACCGACTTCATAATTTCCGGGTTTGTTGACATGTCCAGTAACACAAAAGATTTTAGTGCCACCACTTTTGGTGCGGCTTAAATCCATAAACCATTGTGCACCATGTTCAATGATCAACGGCACTGAAGCATAAGTTTCAGTATTATTAATTGTCGTCGGTTTGCCATACAAACCATGATTAGCCGGAAACGGCGGCTTAAACCGTGGCAATCCTTTTTTACCTTCAAGTGAATTCATTAAGGCGGATTCTTCACCGCAAATATATGCGCCTGCACCGATATGTGTATGCAATTCAATATCAACGCCGGAACCTAAAATATTTTCGCCGACAAAACCTTGCTCGCGTGCTTCTTGTAATGCTTGTTCACAACGATCAATACATTCATATAATTCGCCACGAATGTAATTGTAACCAACCGTCGCTCCCATCGCATAAGCGGCAATTAACATACCTTCGATTAATTGATGTGGGTTATAACGTAAAATGTCGCGATCTTTACAAGTGCCTGGTTCACCTTCATCGGAATTACATAAGATATATTTCTGCTCTGGAGTTTCGCGTTTAATAAAACTCCATTTCAATCCTGTAGGAAAACCAGCGCCGCCACGACCACGCAAACCCGATTCTTTCACGGCTTCAATAATTTTTTCCGGCGGCATTTTTTCTTTTAAAATGCGTTGCCAAGTTTGATAACCACCCAAACCTAGATATGTGTCTAAGCTCCACGGTGTGGGTTTGTCAATAGTGCGTAAACAAACTTGATTCATCATCATGTTAGCGAATCCAAAATTTTATCGACTTTTTCCGGCGTTAAATCTTCATGATACGTACGATCAATTTGCATCATCGGCGCATTGCGACACGCCGCTAAGCATTCCACTTCTTCTAAATAAAATTTACCATCGGCGGTGGTTTCACCAAAGTTAATGCCTAAGCGTTGTTTTAAATGTTTTTCAATTTTATCGCAGCCACGCAACATGCAAGAAACATTAGTACACAAAGATATTTTATGCTTGCCCACAGGATGCAAATGATACATCGAATAAAATGTAGCTGCTTCGTAAACGGCGATGTGTGGAATACCAAGATGATCTGCCACGGCATCCATAGCTTCACGTGGTAAGTAACCAATTTCATCTTGCATAATATGTAATGCTGGTAACAACGCCGATTGTTTTTGATCCGGCGGATATTTCGTTAACCATTTATCGATTTCAGCTCGTGCTTTGGCAGAAAGTTCCATTAGCGATCTACCTCCCCAAACACGATATCTTGACTTGATAAGATAGCAACAACATCAGCAATCATATGCCCACGGATCATTTCATCTAAACCAGCTAAATGCGCAAACCCTGGTGGACGAATTTTCATGCGATACGGTTTGTTAGCACCATCGGATATTAAATAAATGCCGAATTCACCCTTCGGTGATTCGACAATTGAATATGCTTCGCCTTCAGGCACACAAAAACCTTCTGTAAATACTTTAAAATGATGGATCAATGATTCCATGCCAAACTTCATTGACACGCGATCCGGCGGAGTGATTTTATGTTCTTCTAACATCACCGGCCCAGGATTATGCCGCAACCAATCAATACATTGTTTAACAATACGATTCGCTTGACGCATTTCTTCAATGCGCACAAGATAACGATCATAGCAATCACCGTTTTTGCCCACGGGGATATCAAAATCTAATTTATCATAGACTGCATAAGGTTGTTTTTTACGAAGGTCCCATTCAATTCCAGAGCCACGGATCATTGGCCCACTAAATCCTAACGCTAACGCGCGTTCTGGTGAAATCGTGCCAATTCCAACGGTACGTTGTTTCCAAATACGATTATCTGTTAACAAAGTTTCATATTCATCAACACATTTAGGAAAACGTTGAGTAAAATCTTCAATAAAATCGAGTAATGAACCACTGCGCTTTTCGTTTAAACGATCAATGTCTTTTTTACTGCGCCATTTTGATGGTTGATACTGCGTCATTTTGCTTGGCAGATCACGATAAACTCCACCCGGACGAAAATAGGTTGCATGCATGCGCGTACCTGAAGCCGCTTCATAGCAATCCATTAAATCTTCGCGCTCACGAAAACAATATAAAAATACGGTCATCGCACCAATATCTAAAGCATGCGCACCTAACCATAGTAAATGATTTAAAATGCGAGTGATTTCATCGAACATGACGCGAATGTATTTAGCACGGATCGGCGGCATGACACCTAAAAGCTTTTCAATCGCTAATACATAAGCATGCTCATTACTCATCATTGATACGTAATCAAGTCGATCCATGTAGCCAATAGATTGATTAAACGGTTTAGTTTCAGCAAGTTTTTCGGTAGCGCGATGTAATAAACCGACATGTGGATCAGCACGTTGGATCACTTCACCATCTAATTCTAATACGAGACGCAATACACCATGCGCGGCGGGATGTTGAGGACCGAAATTGATAGTGTAATTATGAATCTCAGCCATTCAGTTTTTCTCCAATACTTTCACTTCTTGTCATTGCGAGGAACGTTAGTGACGAAGCAATCCAGGATCTTAATTTATGCACTTCCTGGATTGCTTCGCTTCGCTCGCAATGACGAAATTGTGTTAGTCTCATTTAGAATCATCCCCTTGTTTATCATCTGGCGATGCTTCTTCCTGCTCCTGCGCTTCATAACGATTATCGTGGCGAATGATTTTCGGCACTAACACTCGCGGTTCGATATCAACAGGTTCATAGATCACACGTTGTTCTTTAGCATCATAACGCACTTCCACTTCGCCACTTAATGGAAAATCTTTCCGGAAAGGGTGACCGACAAAACCATAATCCGTTAAAATGCGTCGCAGATCTGGATGCCCAGTAAATAAGATCCCAAACATATCAAATGCTTCACGCTCAAACCAATTTGCCGCTTCCCAAATATCATTAACTGAATCCACCATTGGCATATCATCATCAACATAGGTACGCACTCGAATACGTAAGTTTTTACTGATTGATAACAAATGATATACTACTGCGAACCGAGTTTTATTATATTTGGGCGTTGCTTGAATTCCTTCAAGATCAACCCCACGATCAAAACCTTTGCCTGTTGCTTTGCCCGTTTCCCACTGCGCAACACCATATTCTAAATAATCAACGCCGCACACATCCATTAATTGTTCGAAGTGATAATCATCGCGCAATGCTAAACAAAATGCATGTAAATGTTCACGTTCGACTTCGATAGTTAATTCGTTACGATCATATTTCGTGCTTATGATTGCTTGCGCAAAGCATTGTTGCAATTGTTGTTGTAAGGTGTGTAATTCAGCCATAATCTACCTAACTTTCAATCTCTCGCAAACACTTTACTGCGACGAATTTTATTTTGCAGTTGAATAATGCCATACAATAATGCTTCTGCCGTGGGTGGACATCCCGGCACGTAAATATCGACCGGAATGATCCGATCACATCCGCGCACTACCGAATAAGAATAATGATAATAACCGCCACCATTGGCACATGAACCCATGGAAATAACCCAGCGAGGTTCTGGCATTTGATCGTAAACTTTACGTAATGCTGGTGCCATTTTATTACATAATGTCCCTGCGACGATCATCACATCTGATTGTCGTGGACTCGGGCGAAACATCACTCCAAACCGATCTAAATCATACCGCGCCGCAGCACAATGCATCATTTCAATCGCACAACACGCTAAACCGAATGTCATTGGCCACATTGAACCAGAGCGCGCCCAATTTACTATTGCATCCGCTGATGTGGTAATAAAGCCTTTTCCTGGAAAATTACCTATTTCCACTCCAACGCTCCTTTTTTCCATTCGTAAATAAAACCGATGGTTAAGATAACTAAAAACACCATCATATTGACGAAGCCTAACCAACCAATGCGGTGTAATGATACTGCCCACGGAAACAAAAATGCAGTTTCTAGATCAAATAAAATAAACAGGATAGCAACTAAATAATAACGTACGTCAAAAGGTAAGCGAGCATTTTCGAATGGCTCAAAACCACATTCATAGGCTGATAATTTTTCTTTATCTGGGCGTTTTAAACTGACGATATAGCCCATCACCATTAATGCCACTGGAATAGCAACTGCTATCGCAATAAATACGAGCACTGGAAAATATAAAGATAGCATCACTCCCCCCGTTTGTTTATGGTGCCGAAGGTCGGACTCGAACCGACACGGTTATTCACCACCACCCCCTCAAGATGGCGTGTCTACCAATTCCACCACTTCGGCAATCTTATACCTTTTTGGTACCGGTGACCGGTGCTGCCGTATTGTTTATCTGCTTGGTTATTTGCGCAGCCATATGTGTGCGCGTTTTATAAGCATGCGAAGCGTAATATCCTAGCGCTAAGCTGGTGATAAAAAATATCGCCGCCAAAACTCCTGTCACTTTAAACAAAAATGAACCAGAACCTTGACTGCCAAACATCGTGTTCGACGCACCACTACCGAATGTCGCTCCAATATCAGCCCCTTTACCATGTTGCACCAATACCAAGGTAATTAAGCTGATGGCTACCAAAACGTGGATCACTAATAAAATTGTTTGTAACATAATTTAAGATCTAACTTATCTATACCTAACTTTACTGTCATTGCGCTTATCACAATGACGACGAATCTACCTAAGCCTTACATTCTACCGCGGCACGGCATATTTGCAAAAAAGAATCTGCGTTTAATGACGCTCCGCCTATCAATCCACCATCAATATCTGCCATGGCGAACAACTCTTTAGCATTATTAGGCTTAACACTGCCGCCATAGAGAATTCGTAATTCTGGTGCGATATTGGGGGCATGCTCTGCTACTAGCTTGCGAATATCTGCATGCACCGCTTGAGCTTGCTCAGGGGTAGCAGTTAAGCCGGTACCTATCGCCCACACTGGCTCATATGCAATAACAACATCAGCCAGAAAATCTGTTCCTAACGCTAATATAGGAATTAATTGATTGCTGATCACCGCCATTGTCTGCCCTTTATCGCGTTCTTCTTGAGTTTCGCCAACACATAAAATGGGCCGCAAACCAGCAGCTTGAGCACACATAAATTTCGCCGTTATTTGGGCAACTGTTTCACCATAGATAGAACGCCGCTCAGAATGGCCCAACAACACATATTGACACGCCATTTCTTGCAACATTGGCGCAGCAATTTCGCCGGTATAAGCGCCTGGAGCATATTCACTAAGATTTTGCCCACCCCATTTAATTTGTGTTGCTTGCCAAGCTTGTTGTGCTGCTGACAAATATACTGCTGGTGGAAATATCACCACTTCAATATCAGTTAATTCACTCGCTGCGGTTTGCCATGCTTCAGCAATACTCGCTACAAGCTCTAGCGAGCCATTCATTTTCCAATTTCCAGCAACAATTGGGGTACGCAATGTTTTGAGCTCCATTAGTAATCGTTGGACGCGGCTGCAGAATAACTGAGATAGCTTCAACTTGCAAGAAAAGTGCCATAAATCATGCCATTATCTGAATAATCGATTGTACTATAATTAGCTTACTAATAGATATCTTGCAGCATAATTTTGCAGGAGGTAAAAATGAGCACAGAGAAAACTAGATTAAGTGTATTCAGTTTTGGTCTCGCACTTGGGATCACTTGGGCAATCGGTATGTTCTTTTTAGGTTTAATGGCTTGGTTATTTGACTGGGGCGTACCTGTAGTGTTGATCATGAGTTCAATGTATCTTGGCTTTGCACCAACATTTTGGGGCAGTGTGTTAGGTGCATTATGGGCTTTTGTCGATTGGTTTATCGGCGGGATCATCATTGCGTGGATTTACAATATGTGTATTCGTTGCGGTTGTCCGGTAATGTCAAAGAAAAACGATAAAAGCACCACAACTGAAAATAAATAATGTTAATTAATTGCCAAGAGACCAAAAATGTTTTTGGTCTCTTGGATTCTGTAAGTGTCATTAATCTTTTATTCTATTATGTGGATTTTATCAGGGTCTAAACTCATTTCACGCACTGTTTTGCAAGCTTGTCGATAATCCTTTTTATCAATGACGTTTGATAATATAAATTCTGCTTGTCTTTCTGAATTATAATTATCAATCTCCAGTTTACATTCTGAGTCTTTTGGCATATTGATGTTCTTTTTGGTCAGTTTTATTTTCATATTCTTCATCATCACTGGAATCTGAGTCTGTCATGATCTCTGGTAGACAGCGGTAATTTCTATCATAAACTCGATAGTCAATAGGTTTGGGCCAACTATGCAAAATGTTTATTGGTGTTAATGTGGTTTTCTCAAAAATATATTCACGAGCATTTTCAGCGACCTCAGCAGATTTATATTCCGTTGTCATTTCATGTTGATATCCTGGATAACGTTTTTCTCCAAATTGACGTTTTTTAACTAACCGATACCTTGAATATCTAGCCGCATCATACACACCATAAGCATAACCTTTATAATAATTATTTTTCCCCGGATCTCCTTCTATTTTTGGTAATGCCATATAGATCCTATCACCTACTAATTGTAATTTACTGGCACTAGCAAAAAAATCAGCAAGCATTGTAGGCAGGGTACGCTCATTATAACTTTTGCCATCATGCGGAAAATTAAAATGAATTTTTGGGAAACGTCTACCACGAAATTGACGATGTATATATCTCGCATCTACGCCAAATTTTAACTGCACACCATGCCGCTGTAAATTCTTCGTACATTTTGCATAAATAGGAGAATGCAACTGTTCAGGCTTAAGAAGCTCCGTTGCAGTCACCGACTCCCCAAAACCTAGGTGTTTTTTCTCCTGCTCTTTTTCCACAAACGCATTAGGAAAACTAAAATTACCGGCGCCTAAAATCAGGCACTCTGAATTTGTTGCTCTTGGTCGTTTGCATTTGTGCTCTGTTTTTTTTCTTCGAACTTTGACTATTCTACTTCTTTTTTTCCTAGGACTCTCATTATCAGCTTCATAAGCAAGTCGTTGATTATTTTCATCTCTTCTTGATGAATTTCGTGTTCTTTTTAATGATCGCTGCTGCAATTTTGCTTGTAACGAATGATAACTTGAAGATGGTTGCGATAATGGCTGCGGCACAGACTGTGGCTCAATCTCGCGCAATGGTTCTCGTTGATGTCTTGGCATACTTTACTCTCCTTAATTATTTTTCTCACGATATATATTGTACAATCTGACAGGTCAACAAAAAATACGTGGATTCACGTATGAACACATGAACTAGCACAAACAATCAAAAATGGTCATCGATACCCAATTTTGCAGCTAGATAACCAATTTCACATTGCGTATTACATTGCAGTTTCACTTTTATATTTTCAATGCGTTTTTCTAGTGTTCTTGGTGATACTCGACAGTATTTTGCAATCTCAGGCACAAAAAAACCTTTTACTAACCATTTAACACATTCAATTTCTTTTGCGGTTAAATGCACATAATCATACTGTGGACCTAAATAATAATTGGTATCTCTATTTGTTACTGCTGATTTAATATCACTAAAATCCGCAAGAACTAAATTTTGTTGATCAGCCTTAGCAATTAACACATCTGCTTGTTCATAAAATCGCTTAATAAATTTTTCGAGCATATCAATTTCATTGAGAATTGCTTGCTGAACGCTGGGTGACGATTTAGTAGTACCAAAATTAAAATAATCATAACCTTGTGCAAATTTCTTGATGAGCGTAACACCATAACGAATATTAAACATATTGCGACTATCAATAACTATTGGATCATCATCATTGAGCACATGCCACAATACATAATCTTTATTGGCAAAATCTTTATTTTGTTCAAACGCCCCTAGCCGTGGATAGCCACTTTTCAAATAATGCTTAAGCCACGCTTGATTATCACAAAGATAAGTAACATGCCCATCATTAAATACGCGAATGAAATTCATGATGTAATAATTATGTTGAACGAATAATGGCTGACAAATTTCAGCAATATCGCGATGAGTTGTCAGGAAAGGATGCTGATTAAGTTGACTGATGATTTTATTTTTCATATCAATCACCCGACTGTTAGCTTAAGTCTATTCTAAACAATGATGAACAACCTGGCAAACACTTTGTCAATTTATCGTAAATTTTGACTTATTTTTAGCAAAATTAATTATAAAAATTTGTCATAATACATTGCTGCTTTGTTTTGTAATATGTTGTTTTAATTCTTGCAAAATGGTCTGCTGACTAGCTGAAAGATCATTTTTGTATTCTAGGTTTGTAATGTCTTGTAAGGCTTGCTGCGGCTGCAAGCGAAGTTCGCCGCGATAATCATATGTTGCTATATCTTGGGTAGGCTTAAACACTTGTTGTAAATGTTCATGATATTCATCTGTTAACGTTTGTGGTAAACAGTGCGGATAATGGCGGCCAAGAATGCGAATGCCAATTTCTCGTAACGCTTTACTATGAAAGCGATCTAAAATTTTAACTTTATCTGCTATTTCAGCTTGTTGAAATGATCGACAAATTTTTTGATCATAATCACTGATAAAACCATTTTGATACAATACTGCATCAACATCGATGTTAGCAACCTTAGGATAGGTGTAATCTAAATAATAATCGGCAATTTGTGCTAACAATTCTGGGTTTGCTTGTAGCCATTGTAAGTTTTGTTCCATTAAATGAAAACGTTCATCGCCAAGGTAATGCATAAAACGTGCTTTGGGCGGCAAAATAAAACCGGGTTCAGCGGATTTTTTCATTATGCTGCGCGTGGTTTCTTTGATGTTATTTGCATTTGCTTGCATTAATTCAGGTGAATCTAAGCGTAACCAAATCGTTTGATTTTTATAATGTCGATGTTGGCCCAACATGATCACTGGGCATTGATAATAATTTTGTGTGCCGATCACGCCTTCAATATACAAACCATGATAATGTCGCCCTAATGCTGAAGTAAATGCTATCGGTAATTGCGAAATACGTTGCTGCTCAATCGCTTTATCAAAATAACCGCAAAGATAATCCCACATTTTTTGTTCTTGTCGTAAACGTTGAGCAAATGCTAAAGTCACTTCAACATCGATCATGGCATTATGCGCTTTACCGGCGACAAAGTGATTCGCGGCATTAATTAATTCTAATTTTAAACTAGGTTTACCCTCTTTCTCTGGCCAATTAACTATTTCGGGTTTATATAAATAATAGTAAGTTGCCATTGGATATAGATCCATACGTCGACAATCATTAGCATATTGATGGGTATACGGTGATAATAAATTATGATAAAAAGCAAACCTTAAAAATTCATCATCAAAACCTAAACTATTATAACCAATACTGATAGTACCAGGCTGATTAAACAAAGCATGAATTTTATTAATGGCTTCATATTCGTTTAATCCCGCATCCAATTCCGCCAATGTGATCTCATGCGTTAAAAAGGCCTGCGGTGATGGGACGACATCATTATTCAATTTAATATTCATATCAACGCGTTCAATTTCTTTAAGTTCGAGATCCGTGCGAATTGCGGCAAATTGAATAACTTGATCAAATGCTTTATTTAATCCGGTGGTTTCGATGTCGTAAAATAGGTATGTCCGTGGCAATGTTATTTTTCTCCTAAAAAAGCGATCTTAACAAGGCATCCAATAAATGCAAAAACATCTTGAGGCATGATTTTCACGTAAGTTATTGATTATACATACATAGACAATAAAACCTTGAAATCTTTATTATCATAATAATAATTTCAAGGTAAAGTGAGCTATGATCCGACAACAATACTTAGCTGCTATTAAACAACGCTGTAAGATTAACCCAGCAGTGGCAATTCTTGGACCTCGATAAATTCATCATTTGAACTCAACTTGACCAACATAAGCCCAGCTTCTATACTTTCTTATATTCAAATATAGTGAGATCCCATCATGAGTAGAAAACAACAAACTCCTACAGCAAAACATGTTAAAGGTGGCTTTAGTCTTTCAAAGCGGATTAAGAAAGGATTTAAGAAAGTTAAAAAAGTCGCAAAGAGTAAAACTATGCGAAAGATTTTTGACAAAGGTATAGAAGTTACTGGGCAAATAGGACTAGATAGATTAAAACACCCTCCTGGCTCTCGTGGTGGCTCGCGCGGTGGCAGATGATCTAAAAGGCTTTGTTTTCGACGAGCCAATAATTTCCTTGCGTGCTGAGCTTTGCTTTATAAATATAAATTCGCTGCTGACACGATATTTGCCGATATGTTTTCGGTTTAAAGCAGGCTAAAGTTAAGCCCTTACCGCTAATAACGATCGCAGACCAATGTTGTGGCTGCAAGAGTGAAGCCCAACCTGCACTGGCGCCTCGATGTTGATCCGGTGGAATATCAACAATGATCGGCGATGATGATCGATTCGTAATAAAAAATAAATTTGCTTGGGTTGATTTCACTGGCGGTGATAAATGAATTAAGGTTTTAGTTTGAGCATAGACTAATGTGGCAACAAAACAATTTGCAACCAGTAATACTATGCCAATTACTTTTTTAACCCGCACAAACATGAGCAACCTCATCAGCTAATTCATCGACGAGTTGACTAACTTGAGCATGGTCTTCACCTTCGATCATCACCCGCATTAATGGCTCTGTGCCTGAAGGTCGTAATAACACACGGCCACTACCTGCAAGCTTATTTTCAACCTTAGCCGCTAATTGTTGTAAAGACGTTGCTTTTGCTGCAGTCAATGGCGATGTTAAAGTAACGTTACGCATAATTTGTGGATATTTTTCCATGCCTTGTTTTAATTCGTGCAAGCTAACGCCTAATGTTGTCATGATCGATAATATTTGTAATGCTGCTAATAAACCATCACCTGTGGTTGATTTAGTTAAATCGATAATATGGCCAGAGGCTTCACCACCTAACGTCCATTGACGTTGTTCTAACTCGGCTAGCACATAACGATCACCCACTTTCGCGCGAATGAAATCAATACCTAACGATGTTAACGCACGTTCAAAACCTAAATTACTCATGACTGTGCCAACGACACCACCAGTTAATTGACCTTGTTGATGTAGATAACGCGCCATAATAAATAACAACTCATCTCCATCGAGTACTTCACCTTGATGATCAACCATGAGCACGCGATCACCATCGCCATCAAAAGCAATGCCTAGATCAGCTTGTTGGTTAATCACTACTTGCTGTACAGGATCAATATGTGTTGAACCACAACCTGCATTAATATTTAAACCATCAGGCTCAACACCATTAGCGATAATCGTTGCGCCTAATGTTGTTAATAGCTCCGGCGCAACATGATAAGTCGCACCATGCGCACAATCTAGTGCAATGGTTAATCCTGTTAAATCCAATTCAGCTGGCATTGCTTGTCGACAATAAGCTGCATATTGTTTTGCGGCATCAACGATACGCTGCGCTTTGCCTAACTTAGCAGAATCAACTGTCGTCATTGGTTGTGTTAACTGTTGTTCGATTGCAAGTTCGATGTCATCGGCTAACTTGGTACCTTGGCTTGAAAAAAACTTTATGCCATTATCGTAATATGGATTATGTGAAGCACTGATCACAATCCCTGCTTGACCTTGGTATTTACGAGTAAGATAAGCAACGGCTGGAGTGGGCATAGGTCCTAATAATAAAATATCAGCACCTGCTGCAGCTAATCCAGACTCTAAAGCAGATTCTAATAAATACCCCGAGATCCGTGTATCTTTGCCAATGAGCACCTTGCTTGCTGCTTGTGCTGCAAATACTTTGCCAACTGCCCAACCCAGTTTGAGAATAAATTCCGGAGTAATTGGCGCCTGACCCACTCGACCACGAATACCATCGGTACCGAAATATTGACGACTCATATTATTATTTTCCTGTGTTTGGTGGCACAGCTGCCTTATTGAGGTCTGGCGGATTATTGGGTTTGGTTTTAGGATCACGATCTTCTTTTTTAGCGGAAGAAGATGGTGGTGTATCATCATGCCAACCACTAGGTGGTTGTGGCGTTTTCCCCGCCATGATGTCTTTTATTTGCACTTCATCAATCGTTTCATATTTAATTAACGCTTCTGCCATTAAATGTAGCTTATCCATATTTTCTTTCAGCACAGTTTCCGCGCGTTCGTAATTACGATCGATGACTGCACGCACTTCTTTGTCAATCAAATTAGCCGTGTCAGCAGAAATTTCTTTATGTTGAGTTACCGAATGCCCGAGAAAGACTTCATTCTCATCTTTACCATACGTTAATGGACCTAATTTTTCCGACAAACCCCATTTAGTGACCATGTTGCGCGCAAGCTCCGTGGCTTTTTCAATATCGTTAGATGCGCCGGTGGTAACACTGTCGGCCCCAAAAATTATTTCTTCTGCAATTCGTCCACCAAACATTGCTGCAATTTGACATTCTAAGCGTCGTTTGGTGAGACTATAACGATCTTCTTCTGGTAAAAACATGGTAACCCCAAGTGCTCGCCCGCGCGGGATAATCGTTACCTTATACACTGGATCATGCTCTGGCATATTCAAACCAACAATTGCATGCCCTGATTCATGATAGGCTGTTAATTTACGTTCTTTCTCACTCATCACCATGGATTTACGTTCTGAACCCATCATGATTTTATCTTTAGCTTTTTCAAATTCAATCATATCAACGAGGCGTTTATTAGCACGCGCGGCAAACAATGCCGCTTCATTGACTAAATTTGCTAAATCGGCACCAGAAAATCCTGGGGTGCCACGCGCGATCACTGCAGGCCTGACATCATCAGCAACCGGCACTTTACGCATATGCACTTTAAGAATTTGCTCACGTCCGCGAATATCAGGCAATGGTACTACCACTTGACGATCAAACCGACCAGGACGCAATAAAGCGGGATCTAATACATCAGGGCGGTTAGTTGCCGCCATCACAATCACCCCTTCATTACCTTCAAACCCATCCATTTCAACCAATAACTGATTTAAAGTTTGTTCGCGTTCATCATGACCACCTCCTAAACCAGCGCCACGATGACGACCCACAGCATCGATTTCATCGATGAAAATAATACATGGTGCTTGTTTTTTAGCTTGATCAAACATATCACGCACACGTGAAGCACCGACACCAACAAACATTTCGACAAAGTCTGAACCCGAAATTGTAAAGAAAGGCACTTTGGCTTCTCCAGCCACCGCTTTAGCTAATAACGTTTTACCCGTTCCTGGTGAGCCAACTAACAATACACCTCGCGGAATTTTGCCACCTAATTTTTGAAATTTACCTGGATCTTTTAAAAATTCTACTAGTTCAACCACTTCTTCTTTGGCTTCTTCAACACCTGCCACATCGGCAAAGGTGACTTTAACTTGGTCTTCACCTAACAGGCGCGCACGACTACGTCCAAATGACAGTGCACCACGGCCGCCACCGCCGCCTTGCATTTGCCGCATAAAGAAAATCCACACTGCAATCAATAGCAGCATCGGAAACCAATTGATAAATATTCGCATTAATAAACTTTGTTGTTGCGGCGCTTTACCTTGCACACTCACGCCTTTTTTGATCAGATCAGGTAATAGATATTGATCAGGCAATGGCATATAGGTCACGAATCGCTTGTTATTCTGCGATATGCCGCGAATAGTTTGATCTTCTATGGTAACGCTTCTGACGCCACCTTGATTGACCATTTGCACAAATTGCGAATAGCTGAGTTTTTCTTGTGCCGCTTGCCGCGGACCAAAATTACTAAATACTGAAATTAGTACGATCGCGATGATCAGCCATAAAAATAGATTTTTTACCATATCGTTTAACGCCATAACCTTAAATAATGATAGCTCTCTCTTTAAATACTAGTTCATATTACCTAAATTTTGGGGTAATTCCTAATATTTAAAGTCATCACCCTTTAAAATTCATTGCTAGTACATAAAGCTCGCGAGAACGCGCTCGTGAAGCTTGCGGTTTACGGGTAATAACGCGACCAAAATGTTGACGTAGTTGGCGCATATAATTATCAAAATCAGCACCTTGGAAGGCTTTTGTTAGCAAATGTCCGCCCGGCGTTAATACTTCTTGAGCAAAGGCAAAGGCTGATTCTACCAATAACATGGCTCGGGCTTGATCAGCGACTTTAATCCCACTGATATTAGGCGCCAGATCCGCGATAATGACATCCACTGGCTTATCCAGTGCTTGCAAAATCTGCTGCAATTGCTGATGACAATCATCTTCAAGAAAATCACCTTGAATGATTTCAACATCAGCAATGGGTTCAATTGGTAACAGATCCACAGCGATCACTTTGCCCTTGCGGCCAACTAATTGGCGTGCGACTTGCGACCATCCGCCTGGTGCTGCCCCTAGATCGACAACCACCATGCCCGGTTTGATAATTTTATCGCGTTGCTGGATCTCTAATAATTTAAAAGCAGCGCGCGACCGCCACCCTTCTTGTTGCGCACGTTTAACAAATTCATCGTTGAAATGTTCGCGTAGCCATTTTGAACTGCTTTTACTTCGCGCCATGTAAAGTTACTCTAAATGCTTGCTTTGACCTTTATTATATCTATAATGTGCTTTTGTTTCATTAACCTAGAAAAAACCACTGTTATTAACTATGGCCCTATACCCACAACAAAAACGTCGCTTACGCCAGCAGGCCCATGCATTAAAGCCGGTTATTTTAATTGGTAGTCAAGGCTTAACAGATGCCGTGCAAGCTGAGATTGATCGTGGCTTATTAGCGCATGAATTATTAAAGATCCGCATTAGCGGTCATGATCGTGATGCTAAACAAGCAATGATTACCGCGATTTGCGAACAGCAACAAGCTGAGTTAGTACAAACCATTGGTCATATCGTCACGATTTATCGTAAGAATCCAGAGAAATAATCTTTACTTTAACCTACCTCAACAAACTCCACTTTTATTTTCCTACCCAGTGCTGCAGCCAAATGTTCTAATGTTGATAATTTAATATCTTTAGCATGATTTTCAATTCTAGAAATTGCAGATTTTTTTGAACCTGCTTTTTCCGCTAATTGCTGCTGAGTAAGATTTTGTGATTCGCGTAACGACTTCAAGACAACTCCAATTTTGAATTCGTCATAACCTTCATCATAATTTTTTGCAAATCTCTTATCTCTACGTTTTCTTGAGATAACATATTTTTTTAAATCACTCATTTCAAATACCTCTGTAGATAATCTTGTTTATAATTTGTAGCACGCTGTATTTCCGATTGTGGAACTTTTTGAGATTTTTTCTTAAATCCATTGGTAACTACAAAATTATCACTATTTACAAAAAAACCTAAAATTCTAAAATTCTAAAAATATTTCCTTTATAAATAACCCGAATTTCCCATATATCATCAGTATTTTTTAGTTTCTTCAAATATTGTTGAGGTACAACTTTTAATTCTTCAATCAATTGCATCACCCAAGTAACTTTTTGAGCTTGTTTGGCATTCAAACTATCTAGAAAATCTAATACCGGTGTATCATCTAATATAGTTTTATAAAATGTTATTGCTCTCATAATTCTTATTGTTTAATTTAAAAGTTAACTTAGATGTTAACATTTGTCAAGCAAAAAAAAATTAATGCATATAAATCAAATGCTTAAAAAACCACGACATCAAACATGCAGTACTGAGTCGATCTCGAATTCAATCGAGCCAGAGGGGGTAGTGACGACAACGCTTTCACCTTCTTCGCGGCCAATCAAGGCGCGAGCGATTGGTGAACTTACAGAAACTTTACCAAGTTTAATATCGGCTTCATCATCGCCAACAATTTGATAACGCACTTCTTCGTCAGTTTCCATATTGACTAAATGCACGGTGGTACCAAAGATCACTTTGCCGGTACAAGTTAATTTTGTGATATCAATAACGTGAGCATGTGATAGCTTGCCTTCAATTTCGCGAATACGTCCTTCAATAAAACCTTGTTGTTCTTTAGCAGCATGATATTCGGCATTTTCACGTAAATCACCATGTGCTCTTGCTTCCGCAATAGCTTTAATCACTTCCGGACGTTTTTTAGTTTTCAAATGTTTTAATTCATCGCGCAATTGCTCAGCACCATTATGAGTCATCGGAATTTTGTTAGTCATTGGCTTTACCCTCAAAGAAACGTTTAACACCTTCGAACCACGATCGTGATTTAGGGCTATGTTTTTCTTTAGCTGTCGTTAAAGTTTGTTCAAACTTGTGTAGTAATTCTTTTTGTTCGCGTGTCAATTTTACGGGTGTTTCAACAATAACACGACATAATAAATCGCCGGTAGCACCACCGCGTACTGGCTTGATCCCTTTACCACGCAAACGAAATAATTTACCGCTTTGGGTTTCTGCAGGGATCTTTAACGTGACTTTACCTTTTAATGTTGGTACAGCTAATTCACCACCTAAGCTTGCCGTAACAAAACTAATCGGCACTTCACAATATAAGTTTTCTTCTTCACGCACAAAGATGTCATGTTCTTGCACCGCAACTTGAACATATAAATCACCTGCCGGGCCACCTTGGGTACCCGCTTCACCTTCACCCCCTAAACGAATACGATCACCTTCATCAACGCCTGGCGGAATTTTCACTTTCAATTGTTTTTGTTTGCGAATACGTCCTTGGCCACGACAATGTGAGCACGGATCTTTAATCACTTGGCCACTACCATGACAACTCGGACACGTTTGTTGTACCGCAAAAAAACCACGTTGTAGATGGATCTGCCCGGAGCCGCCACAATCATTACAATGTGTTGGTGAAGTTCCGGGTTTTGCACCACTCCCACGACAGTGTTCGCATTGCGCTAGCATTGGCACGTCGATTGTTAATTCCGTTCCAAATACCGCTTGTTCTAAAGTAATACTCGCTTGATAACGTAAATCTGCACCACGTTGTGGGCCGCCTTTACTACTACGCCCAAAACCGCCGCCAAAGATATCAGAAAAGTCATCAAAGATAGTTTCAAAAATACCTTCAAACCCAGAACCACCCATGCCACCATGACCCGCGCCGGCACCTTGTAAGCCTGCATGACCGAATTGATCGTAGATCGCACGTTTTTGCGGATCAGACAATATTTCATAGGCTTCTTTGGCTTCTTTAAATGCGGCTTCTGCGGCGTGATCTCCTGGATTACGATCAGGATGATGTTTCATAGCTAAACGCCGGTAGGATTTTTTAATCATACCGGAGTCAGCATCGCGAGAAACACTTAAGATCTCGTAATAATCACGTTTAGTTGTCATATCATCTGCATACATTGCTTAACTATTTCGATTTATCATCCTTATCAACTTCTTCAAATTCGGCATCGACAACATCATCCGCTTTTTTACCAGCATCACCAGCTTGCTGTTGAGCTTGTTCGCCACCAGCACCTGCTTGTGGCTGTTCAGCCCCAGCTTGTTGTTGTGCATATGCTTGCTCGGCCAATTTGGCAGACGCTTGTGATAATGCTTGGGTTTTTGCTTCAATCGCAGCTTTATCATCGCCTTTTACAGCTTGCTTAAGATCTTCCACTGCGGCTTCAATTTTTTGTTTATCATCCGGATTAACTTTATCACCTAAATCTTTCAATGATTTAGTGGCAGAATGAATTAAGCTATCAGCCTGATTGCGCACTTGTACTAATTCATGTAATTTTTTATCCGCTTCGGCATTCGCTTCAGCATCTTTCACCATTTTTTGAATTTCTTCTTCTGACAAACCACTGGATGCACGGATCACAATCTTTTGTTCTTTACCTGTCGCTTTATCCTTAGCTGATACATGCAAAATACCATTGGCATCGATATCAAAAGTAACTTCAACTTGGGGCACGCCACGTGGTGCTGGCGGAATACCGGTTAAGTCAAACCGGCCTAATGATTTATTCGCACTCGCCATTTCACGTTCACCTTGTAACACGTGAATCGTAACCGCAGTTTGATTATCATCTGCGGTTGAAAACACTTGATTGGCTTTGGTTGGGATTGTGGTGTTTTTATCGATGAGTTTCGTCATCACGCCACCTAATGTTTCGATCCCTAATGATAGCGGAGTAACGTCTAACAATAATACGTCTTTAACATCACCTGACAATACCGCCGCTTGAATCGCTGCACCTACGGCAACTGCTTCATCTGGGTTAACATCTTTACGTGGTTCTTTACCAAAGAAATCTTTCACCATGCTTTGGACTTTAGGCATACGGGTCATACCACCAACTAAAATAACGTCGGTAATATCCGCCGATTTCAGCCCTGCATCTTGTAATGCCGTTTTACATGGCGCCATGGTGCCTTCAACTAAATCTTCAACTAAAGATTCAAACTTAGCACGCGTTACCGTAATGTTCATGTGTTTAGGCCCCGATGCATCTGCCGTAATGTAAGGCAGATTAACCGTGGTTTGTTCCATCGATGATAATTCGATCTTAGCTTTTTCCGCTGCTTCTTTTAAGCGCTGTAATGCTAATGGATCTTTATGTAAATCGATGCCGGTATCTTTTTTAAATTCTGCTGATAGATAATCAATAAGACGCAAGTCGAAATCAGCGCCCCCTAAGTGAGTATTACCATTGGTGGCTAACACTTCAAATTGATGTTCACCATCAACGTCAGCAATTTCAATGATGGAAACATCAAACGTACCACCACCTAAATCGTAAACAGCAATTTTACGATCGCCTTTTTTCTTATCTAAGCCATACGCTAGCGCGGCAGCCGTTGGTTCGTTAATAATACGTTTCACATCTAAACCCGCAATACGCCCCGCATCTTTGGTAGCTTGACGTTGCGAATCGTTGAAATAAGCAGGCACCGTGATCACTGCTTCTGTTACTGGTTGGCCAAGAAAATCTTCCGCCGTTTTCTTCATTTTTTCTAACACTAATGCGGAGATTTGTTGCGCTGACATTTTATCGCTATTGACTTGCACCCATGCATCACCATTATCCGCTTTAATAATACTGTATGGCATTAATTTAATATCGCGTTGCACTTCATCATCTTCAAAGCGTCGCCCAATTAAACGCTTGATATCATATAACGTATGTTTTGGATTGGTTGCTGCTTGGTTTTTCGCATGTGCTCCCACCAAACGTTGCTTATCGTCGGTAAATGCGACCATTGATGGCGTGGTGCGATGCCCTTCTGAATTCTCGATGACACGCGGATCTTTACCCTGCATCACGGCCACACAGGAGTTGGTGGTTCCTAAGTCAATTCCGATGATATTTGCCATAATTTGCTCTCCACTAAATTTAACTGTCAGTATGTTTGCTGATAAAACCTAAGATTGGGATCGTTGCTAAGAATTTCAAGCAGTTTTTTGCGAAATAACCACTTTTGCTGAACGAACCACCCGGCCATTGAGCTGATAGCCTTTCTGCACCACGGTCATGACCCGATTAGGCTCGACTTCAGCTGTTGGCTGCATTGAAATTGCCTCATGATAAGCTGGATCAAATTTATCGCCCTGCGACGGATCAATGGTTTCAATGCCAAACTTCTTACAGGCAGTATGCATCATTTGTAAGGTCAACTCGACGCCTTTATGTACATTTTGTGCTACTTCATCATCGCCAACTTCAACTTCTAACGCTTTTTCCAAACTATCGATGACTGGTAATAACTCTGCAAAGAATCGCTTCAAACCGTATTTATGCGCATCTTGGACATCTTTTTTGCTGCGATCAATGGCATTTTGAGCCTCGGCTTTAGCACGCACGAATTGGTCATGGCTATCATGTAATTGCTCTTCGAGTTCACTAATTTTACGCTGCATTTCTTCAGCCGATAATTCATGCACCATCGGTTCATGTTCAGATGATAGTGGCGCTTGTTGCTCGTCGGCTAATGCATCTGTAGATTGTTCACCTTCTTCAGGACCATTAAATTTAGTATCATCCCATTTTGATTTAGCTTGATCTGTTTTCGCTTTCTTTGCCATTTATTTACCTCCGTAAAAAACTCTACATTGGGGTAGAACCGCTAAATTACAAGGGATTATCGTTATCATGATGTGACGATAATGCCGCACCGAGCAACTTAGCGGTAATATCAACTGCAGGGATCACACGCGCATAATCCATCCGCTTCGGTCCAATAACACCTAAAACGCCTAAAACCTCACCGCCAATAGCATAGCTTGATGTGACCACACTGCAATTATCAAAACCTTCATAACCTGATTCTTCACCAATAAAAATTTGCACTCCCGTAGATTGCAAACAACGATCGAGTAAATGCAAAATTGCTTGCTTTTGAGTAAATGCATTAAATAGTGATCGCAAACTTTCAATATCAGCGACTTCTGTCATGGATAATAAATTTGATTCTCCTGCTAACACATAATCATCGACTGGCTCCGGTTGCTCAAAAGTTTTGCTTGCCATTTCGATCACGGTTTGCATCAGGCGATCCATTTGTGATCTATCTTCTTGCAAACTTGCTAGTAATAACTGATGGATCGCTAGTAATTCTCTACCATTATAATGTTCGCTTAAATAATTAGCCGCTTGTTGCAATTCACTGGCAGAATAAGGACGATCCGTATAGATAATACGATTTTGTACCTCACGCCCATTAAACACTAAAATCGCTAATACGCGATTACCTGATAGTGGTAAAAATTCAACATGGCGCAATTTGACGCGGTTTTGCCGCGGTAACTTTACTAAGCCTGCCATTTGCGTAATGTTGGCTAATAAAGTCGATGCTGAACCCATTAACTCGGCAATATCGGCATCCGGATTCAACGTTTGACTTAATAAATCAATTTCTTTTTGTTCTAGTGGTTTAACATCTGTTAAGCCATCGACAAACACACGAAAACCGCGTGCTGTTGGCACTCGACCAGCGGAAGTATGCGGTGACGTTAAATAACCATTGTCTTCTAAATCCGCTAATACATTACGGATCGTTGCGGAACTTAAATGTGATCCTGTTGATTCTGCCAATGTGCGTGAACCTACGGGCTGACCTTCACGAATATAACGCGCGATCAATGCTCGCAAAATATCTCGAGACCGTTGACTGATATTTTTTTCTTTCATCGAGTTTTCCCATATAATGCTTGCATGAAACAATTAACCCAAAGCCAAGCTTGGCAAGTTTTGCAGCAACATCATCATGACATTGCGCCACAGCATATGCGTGAATGGTTTGTTCACGACAAGCATCGTTTCGCTAATCTTAGCATGCACACAAATGAAATCCTGGTGGATTTTTCTAAGCAACGCGTTACTCCTACCACAATCCAACTGTTATGCGAGTTGGCAAACCAAAGTTATTTATATCAACGTATTGAAGATATGTTTGCCGGCGAAAGCGTTAATAATACTGAAAAACGTGCGGCTTTGCATACTGCGTTACGTAATCGCAGCGCCGACCAGATCTTAGTCAACGGTCAGGACGTTATGCCTGACATTCTCGCTAGCCTAGATAAGTTACGTCATTTTACCACACAATTACACCAGCAACGCTGGCATGGTCATACTGGTTTAGCTATTACTGATGTCGTTAATATTGGGATTGGCGGCTCTGATCTAGGGCCACGGATGGTCACAGCCGCATTGACCTCTTTTCGCCAACCAGGTATTCGTTGCCATTTTGTCGCCAATGTCGATGGCACTGAACTCACTGAAACCCTAAAACCCTTAAACCCCGCAACGACTTTATTTGTTATTGCTTCAAAAACATTCACAACATTAGAAACCCTAATCAATGCTGCGAGCGCAAAACGTTGGCTGGTTAATGGCCTTGGCAATGATCGCGCGATAGCAAAACATTTTGTCGCCATTACTGCAAATGATGTCAAGGCATTAGAATTTGGCATTGATGATAATAATATTTTTAAATTCTGGGATTGGGTTGGTGGCCGTTTTTCCTTATGGTCGGCGATTGGTTTAACCATCGCGATAAGTATCGGCATGGATGCTTTCGAGCACTTGTTAGCTGGTGCATACACTATGGATAAACATTTTTGTAGTCATGATTACCGCCATAACATTCCCATCGTCATGGCGCTTATCGATATTTGGAATATTAATTTTTTCAATTGGCATAGCCATGCGATTATTCCTTATGATCATTATCTTCGTTGGTTGCCCGCTTATTTACAACAAGCTGAAATGGAAAGTAATGGTAAAAGTATGCAACGGTCTGGGCAAGCCGTTAATTACGCGACTGCACCCGTCATTTGGGGCCAGCCTGGCTCTAATAGTCAACATGCATTTTTGCAAGCATTATTGCAAGGCACGCAAACTGTACCCGTTGATTTTATTGTCCCACTTAAAAGCCATAACCCACTTGAGCAGCATCATGAATTACTATTCGCATCATGTTTAAGCCAAAGCAATGCTTTAATGTCTGGGCGCACCCTAAAAGAAGCGACTCACGAATTAATAGCGACTGGCATGCCGCCTGACGATGTGCAAGCGCTAGCACCACATAAAGTGATCCCTGGCAATCGCCCCAGCACAACGTTGCTACTTGAAAGCATCACCCCGACAAGTCTAGGCGAACTGATTGCTTTATATGAACATAAGATCTTTGCCACTAGCGTTATTTGGAATATTAACGCATTTGATCAATGGGGTGTTGAACTTAGTAAACAATTGGCAAATAAGATCTTGCCTGATTTAACTAACCCTGATAAGGTGCCACAATTTGATGCTTCAACCAATGGGCTTATTCGCTATTTTCACCAACAACATATTACGGATCACCCCACTCGATGAACACACAAACTATTCACGCTAAGCAAAAACCTCGTATTCTCACTGGCGACACAACCACTGGACGCTTACATTTAGGCCATTGGGTAGGTTCGTTAGAAAACCGCGTACAATTACAAGATCAATATGATTGTTATTTTTTGATTGCTAACTTACATGCATTAACAACGCGAGCTGATCGGCCTGCTGAAGTTCGTCAAAGTGCGATCGATATTTTATTAGATTATTTAAGCATCGGGATCGATCCGCAAAAAAGCACTATCCTGCTGCAATCAGAAATACCAGCCATTGCTGATCTCACTTTTATTTTTAGTATGCTATTAAGTTTTCCGCGAGTAATGCGCAATCCAACGATTAAAGATGAAATTCGTGATAAAAACTTAGGTGAGAATTATCCCTTTGGGTTTTTATTATATCCGGTGGGCCAAGTCGCCGATATTTTGGCGTTTCGTGCGGAATTGGTACCAGTAGGTGAAGATCAGATCCCGCATGTAGAAATGACCCGCGAAGTGGCACGCCGTTTTAATCAATTGTATTGTGAACAAGGCAATGAATTATTTCCTATTCCCGAAGCCAAGATGGGCCGCGCCAAACGTTTAGTGGGTTTATCCGGCCCAGATAAAAACACCGGCAATTTATTAAAAATGAGTAAATCATTAAATAATGCGATATTCTTAAGTGACGATCCTGATACCGTACGTAAAAAAATTATGAGCATGTATACCGATCCAAATCGTTTGCGTCCAACTGACAAAGGCACAGTAGAAAATAATCCTTTATGGATCTTTCATGAAACTTTCAATCCCGATCAAGCGTGGGTCGCTGAAGCTGAAGATAAATACCGCAATGGCCAGATCGGTGATGTTGAATGTAAGCGTAAACTCATTGAAGTGCTGGTCGAATTTATTGAACCCATTCGTCAGCGACGCTCAGTGTATGAAAATGATATCGGTCAAGCGCTTGATATACTTAAAGCCGGCACCGAGCGCGCGAATGTGGTAGCGGATGATACCTTACAACAAGTCAAAAAAGCCATGCAGCAGGATTATTTTTAATTTCTTTTTTCCCCTGGTCCCCAACCTTCTGTTATACTTGGCCTACCTACCTTTAGCCCACGCGTATGTGTAGGAGTATCACCTCTCGTTGCATATGCTGCTCCAGCTGTAACAGCCGCAGCTCCTATAACTGCAGCAGCTTTCGGGCCATGTTTTTTGATTACATTCACTGCCTTCTTAGCAAGCCTACTAGCTTTCCCAGCCCCTTTTATGTTTGCTTTTTGTCGCGGTTTCAATCGCTTTTTAGCCATGATAACCTCCTCCTTAGACCATATAACTTAACTATATAGATATAATAGTATAGCACCTATGCTAAATTACTCTAGGAGCTTGTTCCTTAAGCTTAAATCATGGTGCAAGCAAGTTAGCAAGGTGAAAAACATTGGCATTAGCCATACGAATGCTAGCCATAATAATATAAAGAAATAAAAAACTTGTAAACCGCTAGAAAAAGATGTGCCGATCAAACTATGCAGTAAATTAATAATCAACACAAAGAAAACAAACACTAATAATATAATGATAATAGGCACAAAGATAACAGCAAACGATCGCCACCAATTGCCTTTAATTAAATTAAAACTGCGTTTAATGGCATCAAATGGTTGGCTATCATTAAACATGATGTTTGGAATAAATAACATCAAGATCACGCCGACAAATATTCCTGGCAATAGCAATAACAATAAACCTAAATAGGTTAATACAAAATATGCCATACCCGCGATCAAACAGCGCAGATATTTTTTAATGGTGATCAACAAAACTTTGCGAAAAGGTTCAGGCTGATTTTGCCAGACAGCTCGAGCTTGCACGAACAAACCGGCACAAAAATATAAATTAACAAGATAGGTAACTACAAAATACCACACCATCACGGTAGTTCTGCTACCAAAATCAATAAATAGATTAGATAATAATACCAACGAATAAATCGTTGATAATGGCAGCATTTTAAAACGCGCACGCCGATATAGATTTAAACCATTACTGATCACTTTAGTTAAAGGCTGTGGCACCGTAGGTAATAATACAATATTATTCAATGATTTTTACTCCATCCATGTAAGGCCATAATACTTCAGGCAAATGAATTCGTCCTTGTTCATCTTGATAATTTTCTAAAATTGCAACTAGTGTTCTGCCGATCGCCAACCCTGAACCATTTAAAGTATGTACCAACTCGGGCTTGCCAGTTTGTGGATTGCGCCAACGCGCTTGCATCCGTCGTGCTTGAAATGCTTCAGTGTTGCTACAAGAAGAAATTTCGCGATAACGTTGTTGCGCTGGCAACCAAACTTCTAAATCATACGTTTTCGTGGCAGCAAATCCTAAATCAGCCGTGCATAAAGCAACGACACGATAAGGTAATTTTAAATGTTGTAACACTGCTTCAGCATGCGTGGTTAATTCTTCTAATGCTTGATATGAATCTTCTGCTTTGACAATTTGTACTAATTCAACTTTTTCAAATTGATGTTGGCGGATCATGCCGCGAGTGTCTTTACCATAAGAACCGGCTTCGCTGCGAAAACATGGCGTGTGACACACGAGTTTTAACGGTAATTGATCGGCTGTTAAGATTTCATTACGAATGGTATTCACCACTGGAACTTCCGCCGTGGGGATCATGCTCATCGGCGGATCAAAATCCACATTGAATTGATCATCAGCAAATTTCGGCAATTGTCCGGTACCAAATAAACTATCGTGATTCACCATAAAAGGCACATACATTTCTTCATAGCCATGCTCACGGGTATGCAGATCTAACATGAATTGGCCTAACGCTCGATGTAGTTTTGCCATTACTCCACGCATTAAACTAAATCGCGCGCCAGCAATTTTTGCTGCCGTAACAAAATCTAATAAATTATGTTGAGCACCTAAATCAACATGATCTTTGGGAGTGAAATTAAAACTCGGCGGCGTACTCCATTGGCGAACTTCAACATTATCATTTTCACTATCACCGAGTGGCACACTGTCATGCGGTAAATTGGGAATTTCCGCTAAGCACTTATTTAATTGCGTTTGGATCTCCGTTAATTGGTGTTCTAATTGCTTTAGCTCATCACTGGAATTTTTCATCGCAGCTAACAATGGTTCAATATCTTCACCGCGCGCTTTAGCTTGGCCGATCTGTTTGGCATGAGCATTACGCTGATTTTGTAATGCTTGCGTTTTGGTTTGAATATCTTTGCGTGATGTTTCTAGCTGGGTTATTTGTTCGATATTTAATTTAAAACCACGAGGCTTAAGTTGTTTAGCAATTGCTGCTATGTCTTGGCGTAGTAATTTATTGTCTAACATTATTGTTTCCTAATATTTTTCACTTATACATTTGCCACTGCGAGAAATGACGATATATATATTTTCTTAACTTTTCACTTTATCACGTTGTTTTAAATTCGCTAACTTTTCCGCAATTTTAATTTCCAAACCTCTCGCCACAGGATGATAGTATTGGCGTTCGCCCAATTGTTCTGGGAAATAATGTTCACCTGCAGCATATGCATCCTTTTCATCATGCGCGTAACGATAATCTTTACCATATCCCATCTTTTTAAGCAATTTTGTCGGTGCATTGCGCAAATGCATCGGCACCGGCAATGAACCCGATTTTTGTGCATCACTATACGCTGCATTAAACGCTTGATACACAGCATTACTTTTTGCTGTACAGGCCAAATACACTATCGCTTGCGCAATCGCTAGTTCTCCTTCTGGGCTGCCGAGCCGTTCATATGTTTCCCAGGCATTTAACGCTAATTGTAAACCACGCGGATCAGCATTACCAATATCTTCACTAGCCATACGCACAACACGTCGCGCAATATAGAGCGGATCGCAACCTCCATCAAGCATACGACTTAACCAATATAATGCGGCATCAGGTGCCGAACCACGCACCGATTTATGCAATGCAGAAATTTGTTCATGAAATACATCGCCACCTTTATCAAAACGTCGCAAGCCTGTCGCTGCAACTTCAGCTAACACTGCTGCTGTTATTATTTTCTTCCCTGCTTGTTCTTCAGCAAGATCGGCAGCAATTTCTAACATCCCTAAAGCACGGCGCGCATCGCCATCAGCAGCCTGCGCCAATTGTTGTTTGACTGCAGACGGTATTTCAACAGCTTGCTCAGCTAAACCTCGTTCTTTAGTTGTTAACGCATTATCGATAATCGCAATCAAATCGGTTTCGGTTAATTGACGTAACACATACACTCTGGTTCGCGATAACAATGCATTATTAAGTTCAAATGAAGGGTTTTCAGTGGTTGCACCAATTAAGGTTAATAAACCGTTTTCTACATGTGGTAATAACACATCTTGCTGCGATTTATTAAAACGGTGGATTTCATCGATGAACAATACTGTTGCTTGATCGTGCTCTGCAAGTTTCTGCTGCGCTTCTGCGACAACTTGACGTATATCTTTAACTCCGGCTAACACGGCTGACAACGATTGCATATGCGCATTGGTACTGGCTACTAATAACTTCGCAAAGGTGGTTTTCCCTGTGCCGGGCGGTCCCCATAAAATCATTGAATGCAAATTACCGTCAGTCACTGCTCGCCATAAAGGTTTACCTGGTGCTAATAAATGTTGTTGCCCCACAAATTCGGTTATGGTTTGTGGGCGCATACGGGTTGCAAGCGGTTGTAATGGATTCTTGGTTACTGTCATTTTGGGTTCTCATCATTAAGGTTACGGAGAATTATACACGATAGTGATTTCATGCACTTTTGATAGCGTTTGACAGCAATGCTGGCATATGCTAGCATTTATATTAAGAATATCTAATTTTAATGATGGAGCAAGCTTATGGCTAATTTAAGCGTAAGAAAATTAGATCAACGTGTATACGAAAAATTACGCATTCGTGCAGCAAAACACGGAGTATCAATGGAAGAAGAAGCTCGCCAAATCATCGCTCAGGTAGTCACAGGATCCGATCGGATAAGCACGATTTTTCAAAAGTATTTTGGTTCAAAGAATGGGATCAACCTAGACATTCCTGATCAACGCAAACCTCATGAACCCATGGATTTTAACGAATGATCATTGTCGACACGAATATCATCTCTGAAATAATGAAACCATCACCTTCTGCTAAAGTCATTGCATGGTTGGATCAAACCGAAACTTCTGATTTGTTTGTTACTTCTGTGACTATTGCCGAAATAAAGTATGGGCTTAATGTGCTTCCTAAAGGTAAACGGCAAATCGCACTAGAAGATGCCTTCCATAAAGCAATTGCTAAAGCATTTCAATATCGTGTTCTCAGTTTTGATGAACCAGCTGCACATGTTTACGGGAAAATCATGGCGCAAAGAAAAACTTTAGGGCGGCCACTAGGAGTATGCGACGGACAAATAGCAGCAATTGCTCATCTACATGGTTATATCATAGCAACACGAAATATTCGTGATTTTGCAGATTGCAATTTAGATCTGATCAATCCTTTCAAATAGAACCTCAAACTTATAACCCCTATAAAGGATAAATTTGACTTTATCCCTTATAGTGGTTAATCCGTTTCTTCCGAAATAGAAACGAAGCGTTGATCACGCGACAAACCATATTTACGCATTTTTTCGATTAAGGTTGTGCGCCGCATATTAAGATATTTCGCCGCGCGCATCACGATCCAATCATGCTCATCAAGCGCACGACGAATTAATGATACTTCAGTATGCGCCAAATATTCTTTAAGATTAATCCCAGTTGCTACATTTGCTGCGGGCTTTGTTATTGCTTCAGTGGCTGTTTCAGAAATATCAGCAGCTGCATTAACAAAATCTTCGTTAACATCACAACGAAATTTTTCTGGTAAGTCTTTCACATCCACAATATTGTTAGGATATAAGATCGCTAAACGCTCAATTAAATTTGCTAATTCACGCACATTGCCCGGCCAATCATATTGTGCTAAACAATGAACTGCTTGTGGTGTTATTTGCATAGTGTGATGTTGCGCACCTGCTAATTGTGCATTAATCTCTGCAATTAAAATTGGTAAATCATCGATGCGCTCACGCAAGGCAGGCACTTCAATGGGAAAAACATTCAAACGATAATAAAGATCTTCACGAAATTGATCATTAGCAATCGCTGCTTCTAGATCACAATGTGTTGCCGCTATGATCCGCACATCAACTTGAATACTTTTGTTACTACCAACCCGCTCAAAACAACGCTCTTGCAATACGCGTAATAATTTCACTTGCATTGATAACGGCATGTCACCAATTTCATCTAAAAATAACGTGCCACCTTCAGCTTTTGCAAATCGCCCTTGACGCGCGGTTACCGCCCCAGTAAACGCACCTTTTTCATGACCAAACAATTCACTTTCTAATAAATCGCCTGGAATTGCGCCGCAATTGACTGGCACAAAGGGTTGTTCACGACGATTTGATAATTCATGAATACTGCGCGCAACCACTTCTTTACCAGAACCTGATTCCCCTAAAATTAAAACGCTCGCATCACTTGTTGAAACTTGCTCTACTAATTTACGCACAGCAATTATCGCGGCACTATTGCCTACTAATTTAGCTTTATGTAACTTTTTGTTAGTATTTGGAATGGATCTTTGCTGACATTGATTAATTAATTTGTGAAACTGTCTATATTTAAAAGGCACATCAAGTGTACCAATAATATTGGCTTGTAGATCTGCTAGTAATGCTTTATGCAATTTAGCGTTACTAAGCTGTAAAATTGGTGGTAACGTTGCAGATTGTTGTTTAGATAAATAATCTAAGCATTGCGGTTCCGTTGTTTGGCTGATGATAATTGCTACTACGCTGGCTAACTTAAGCGCCGCATTTAAATCATTACGGGTTTTAATAATAGTATATTTATAATCAAGAAAATTAAGCAATAGTGCGAGATCATGTGCTTGCTTTTGATCATTGTCTAAAATTAATATGCCGCAACCATGATCACGATCCATGCACCCAATGCTCCTTACATTTTTTTAGAGGTTAGTTATGTTGTAACGGATCTGGGTAGTCGTGTCAAACTCTTGGCAGCATTTTTAGAAGGCTGGGTAACGACTTCCATTGGTTTCGACGGTGGTGGTGAAGAATGTTTGAAAAAGCTAGGCACTGCAAGTATTGAAACCGGTCTAGAGGTTGCAAAAGTGCTATCTTGCTTGAGTATGCCCGCAGTTTGCAATTCATGGGTAATGTTTTTATGTAGCAAACTTAAATTCTTAGAAGAATCAACTTGGGAAGATTGTTGCACAATATTTTGTAGTGCTAAATATTGTGATTGCATATGTGGTTGTTGTTTAGGTGATAACATATAGAGCAAACGAAACATTTTTGCTACAGCACTCAATTCTTCAAGTTCATGCGTTGCTAATGATTGTTGCTCGAATTGCTGGAGAGAGGCAAATAGAGCATCAATATAGCTACGCATTGACTCGATAACATTAACGATTTCAGCTTGTTGCTTTTGATCACCACACTCAGTAATTAATAACAATCTAAATATTGGCTGCGGAACACGCACAATACCATCAATACCGTTTGCTATTTCAGCTTTTATTTCACCAAGATATTTAGCAACATAACGAGATAACATTTTTCGATCATTGCTGCCTGCTTGTAAAAGTTTGTCGTGTGAATGTGCAGGTTTATTAGCAAGATATTTCTTTATAAACATAATGGCAAGGTAGGCAGCTATGCTAAAAGCATCACCAATCACATTAAAACGTTTTTTGATATCGACAAATTCTTTATTGGTTGAATTGATCAAAATACAATTTCGCAACACGGCAGTAAATAGCCCAGAAGCAGCAAGCATTGTCACTATCATCTTTTTTTCTTGTGATGATGCTGCGGTCTCAACCATCAATCGGCGCGCTACGCCATCACCTACATAATTAACTAATTCACGTCTATTATATTTATATTGTCTGATAAAAGCTTCACGTTTATGTCGCAAATTTTGACGCGTGATCGGATCACCAAGCACATCACATAGGCGATAACAGGTAATGATATGTGTCATCATGGTATTCAATTCACGATTTTTTCCCGTTAATTGCAACAGCAGTAAACGTTTACTATCCAGCTTAAAAGATATATCGACAACTGTAGTAGCTAATTTTAATTGTCGATTGAATGCTGCGCGAATGCCTAACATTAACTGTCGATAATCATTAACATTGAAAACAAATTTGGGGTTGTTAGGATAATGAAGATTATTAGCATTATTAGAGTTATTTTTGCCAGTACGTAAAAACTGCCTAATAAAATTTATCATTGACCACACTATGCGCAGAATCGATAAACCGGCTTTTTTGAATGCAGCGTCATCCATAACTTGATATCTCTTATCTCTTTTTCTTATGCATGTCTGATCAAGCTAGCAGAAAAAATCTAGCCATGTAAAGTATTTTTCAAATAAATTAACAACTTATTTCATTAACATGTTTACATCATTAACAAAAAAAGATTTTTTAGAATAGTTAATTCTCTACCGCTCGGTCAGAAAAAAGGATTTGCTTAACAAAAGGAATAGTTAAGCGACGTTGATGTTGAATAGATTGTTGATCTAGGGTTGTTAATGCTGTGAACAATGCTGTCATATTTCGCGGATAATGATGTAACAAATAATTACCAACCTGATCAGATAATGTTAAGCCTTGCTCAGTCGCTCGCAACTGTAACGCTTGCAATTTTTGTTCGTCCGTTAATTCATGAATTTGATAACTCACGCCTGCGCTTAAACGGGATTGCAGATCAGGTAAGGTTAAATCTAATTGTGTTGCTGGCGCGTTAGCTGCGATGATCAAGGGTATATTTTCTGCTTGCAAACGATTGTAAAGATAAAAAATCGCTTCTTCCCAATAACGACGCTTAGCAATGCTGTTAATATCATCCAAACAAACTAAATCTAATTGTTCTAAGCCTTCACATAATGCTTGTGGTGATAAATCTAAACATTGTGCTAAAGGTAAATATAGCGCAGTACGTTGTTGCTCGCCGACTGCATGACAACATGCTTGTAATAAATGACTGCGACCAACGCCGGGTTTCCCCCAACAATAAATGTATGACTTGTCTTCACCAGCGATGACACGCTGTAAGTGATTTACTAATTGCTGATCACTGCCGGCAACAAAATTAGCAAATGTTGCGGTTGCCGTTAACTGAATGCCTAGACTGAGTTGTGTTGTCATGATAAATCATTAATTCTATTTTCAGCGTATAATTGACTATGAACATAGCGTTCTTTGGCGTGACGCAATAATACCATAACTACAGCAGCTACGGGTAACGCTAATAAAACCCCAACAAAACCAAATAATTCTCCTCCCGCCAATACTGCAAAGATCACTGCAACAGGATGCAAGCCAATGCGATCGCCCACTAATAACGGTACTAACACCGCGCTTTCGGCTGCTTCACCAATCGCAAATACAATGACAACATAGACTAATGACAATATGGTTTTAAATTGCAAATACGCTGCAATTAAGGCGGCACTGATCCCCACAAAGAATCCTAAATACGGCACAATGCTTGCGAGACCTGCCATAATGCCAATTAACAAAGCGAACTCAACGCCAACGATCCATAAACCAATTGAATAAATACAACCTAAGCAAAACATCACTAACAATTGACCACGCAAAAACGCACCCAATACTTCATTACATTCGTGCACTAACCTCACCACTAACGGTTCCACCGCACGCGGCAAGATCGAACGAGTATTGTCGACGACAGTACGCCAATCACGTAATAGATAAAATGCCACCACTGGAATTAACACTAAATTAAAGGCTAATGCGATAAGTGCAAAACCTGATTGAGTAACAGTGCTAATGATTTGTGACACTAAACCTTTGGTTTGCTCTAATGATTTGATTAATTCGATTTTAACATCAGATAAATCTAAGGATTTCGCCCCACCAAAAAAATGCAACGCCCAAGGGAAGAAAGTATTTTGTAACCAATCAATTATCGCGGGTAGCTTATTAATTAGCGTGGCAATTTGTTTTTCCAAAATCGGGATGAAAATAAATAATAATAACGATATTATCAAAATGATAATTAAGAAGAAAATAACTACGCCTAACGTGCGTGGAATTTTCCAATGGTGTAAACGATTAACAATGGGGTCGCCAATATAGGCAATGATCGCTCCAGCAGCAAATGGTGTCATGATCGGCAACAACAAATAAAGTAATATGCCTAAAACAACAATAATTAAAAACCATAACCATTTTTGCGAATTAGTCATGTTAATTTGCTTCCTTGCCAAGCATTGCTTCGTAAACTAGATCACCATTATCCATAGGCAGCGGCTGTAATCGTTTATCTAATGAAATCGCTTGAGTTAACGCTTCAATACTACCAGAAAGTTTTAATTCATAAGCCACTTTATGCGGGAATACTTTGACAACTTGCAGTGATGCAACCGGCGTTAAGCGGCGTAATAACTTAGTCACAGTAGCATATTCTTTAAGCGTTTGAACATTATTAACGATTAAGGTCACCGCATTTTCATTATTTAATGGTTGCGCAAGTACTGCATAACGCGCTGCTAATGCATTTGCTAAATGATTAATTTCCGCTGTAATAACTTCTGCTAAGGTATCGCCGGTAGTTTCCCAAACAATTTTTTCTGTACCTTGGATCAATTCCCAATGCCCTTGCCCTTGACTAACTCGACCCACCAAAATGTTATCCGCATGATAACGTTTTGAAGCTTGCAAGATTGTAGGTTGGTTGATATTCCAAATATCATCTGCAGTGATCTGAGCATTTCCTGCCAAATCCATGATCGGCAACACTACTGGCAAGCCTCGTTTAAACGCTTGTTGTTTGATAATATTGACAGCATCACTATTTTCATCGCCATAAATAATTTGCCGATTATCATTATCGGTTTGCGTTACTAACCAAATTAATGTCAATGGCCGTTCTCGACTCCATATTGCTTGACCTAATTTTCGCAAGATGTGATCAATGCTTTGGTGATCAAAACGCACTAACAAACGATACGGTTTTGGCGGTTCATAACGATAAGCTTCAACGAATTTGTTCGCTGATTTTAAGATAGCACTAACATTTGGCAAAGTAGCAATTTCTGCATTACCACTGACTTTTATTAACACTTGCAGTAAAGCTTGTTGTTGTGCTTGGCGACGTTGCGCTAAACTATGATCTGTAACGATTACTTTTCCCATATATAAATTAGGTACTTCCACCGCAGATCCTGTTGCAATGGTTACGATCAGCAAACCAATAATAATGCTAATTTTGCGATAATTTAATTTGATCACTATTAAAAAATCCTCCGCCACCAAGATTCTTTCTTCAAACGATGTCGACAACGATTTAACTGTGCATGGTAAATCCAAGCAATACGCTGCACTTTGCGTGCCACACGGATCAACCAACGTTTGTGTCGATAGGTATGGCGTCTATAGCCTCCTAAACCTTCATGATACGCGAGATATAATCGAAAAGCATTTGCACGTGATATGCCTAATTTGCGGTGCGCACGATAACCAAACCAACCGACAAAATCGGTCGCATCATCAAAAGCATTGCGTGATGCGCTGCTATGCCCAGTCTGGCGCTGATATAACCGCCATGTGTGATCTACTGCTTGCGAATATCCATAGGCTGAAGTCGGCCGTCGCCAAGGAATGATCCACAATATGCGTTTACGTGGCGGCCTTGCAGTCGCATTGAAATGCGACTCTTGATGAATAATTGCTAACTGCACCGGCACGGAAACTCCCCATCGTCGTTTCGAATCCAACGCCGCCCAATACCAATCAGGGTATTGCTTGAAGATCAGGCATATATTATCAAGCCGATCAGGTGGCGAACGAGTACAACTCGTTAAACTTACACTCGTAATAACCAAAAAACTTATTATATAACAAATTACCCAGTATCTTTTACTGATAGCTCGCTTGAATACTTGCATCACGTTGCGTTATCGCCTTAATCATTCCACCTTCGAACGCAGCTCCTAAACTCACCCCAAAACTATTAAATAAACGTTTTAGGGGATTTGGGCTCACGGTATAATTAACAATGTGTTTAACTTTCAACACGCGACGCGTGACATATTCAACACTACCAAAACCATCAATCAAACCTAACTGCTTAGCTGTTTGCCCCGTCCATGCTAAACCAGAAAATATTATTGGATTATTCACCAGCCTATCACCGCGACCTTTTTTCACGCTATTAATAAATTGCTGATGTACGACATCTAGCATTTGATGAACTTGAGCAACCGCCGCTGGTTGCAGTGGTGAGAAAGGATCAAGAAAATCTTTATATTTTCCTGCTTTAAATAAACGCCGAGTAACACCTAACTTATGCAAAGTGTCAACAAATCCAAAACCATTCATTAACACCCCTATTGAACCAACGATCGATGCTGGGTTTGCATAAATATCATTGGCTGCAGCAGCAACAAAATATGCTCCCGAAGCACACACGTCAGAACATACTGCATATACTTTAAATTTCGGGCGCTGCTTACGCAAATGCATGATCTCTTGATAGATGGCATCAGCTTGCACTGCACTACCACCCGGACTATTAATTTCAATAATTAAACCTGTCGCCGTTTTATCTTTAAAAGCCGCTCGCAATGCTTTATTCACTCGATCAGCACTAGCACGCCCTGTTGGCATTATAGTGCCTCTAATTTTAATCAATGCTGCATGCGGTAACTTTGACACTGCTTGGCGACTGCGACCACTATTTGAAAAAATCGCTACAATGATCAAAAAAATAATAAATAACCAAACGAATTTAAAAAAGATCCCCCAACGACGACGTGCACGTTGTTCTTTTAACGCGGAATAGGCGAATTTTTCGATAGCTTGTTGTTGCCAATTGTCATCTTTTTTTGTTGTCACTGTATGTGCTCCTAGTCACTTTATCTGCTGTCATTGCGAGCGTAGCGAAGCAATCCAGAAATCTTTACTGGATTGCTTCGTCGTTACACTCCTCGCAATGACGGCTCCGCCTTGTTTTTCAAATCAAATTATTCCTTCAAGTTACGCAAAAGCATCGATCCCGGTAATATGTTTGCCAAGAATAAGCTGATGAATGTTATCTGTGCCTTCATATGTAAATACTGATTCTAAGTTAGTCATGTGCCGGATCACATGATAGTCTAAACTAATACCATTTGCACCCAATAAATTCCGTGCCATACGCGCAATGCGCAAACTTTGGCGGCATGCGTTTAATTTAGCCAACGATACCATCTGTGGTGTTGCTTGTTGCTGCTGTCGCATCTGCCCTAAGCGTACATTCAAACATTGTGCTTTAACAATTTCTGTTAGCATCGTAGCTAAATCTTGTTGCACTAATTGAAATGATGCCACAGGTTTATTGAATTGTTTGCGTTCTTTGGTATACGCTAAAGCGATTTCATAACACGCCATCGCTGCACCAATTGCCCCCCAAGCAACACCATAACGTGCTTGGGTCAAACAACTTAATGGTGCTAACAAACCACGTTCACTGCCTGGCAAATAGTTAGCATCTGGCACAAAACAATTAGTCAACACTAACTCGCCAGTGCTTGAAGCGCGCAGTGACAATTTACGAGTAATATCATTGCGTACAAAACCTTTAAATTCTTTTTCCACAATAAAACCACGAATACCATCCGGGGTACGCGCCCAAACAATAGCAAGATCTGCAAATGGTGCATTGGTGATCCACATTTTACTACCGTTTAAGATCCAACCATCGGCAACTTTTTTAGCACTCGTATGCATACTTGCCGGATCAGAACCCGCATCAGGCTCAGTTAACCCAAAACAACCGATCAATTCTGCAGTTGCTAAGCGCGGCAACCAACGTTGTTTTTGTTCATCGGTACCATATTTAAAAATGGGAAACATACATAATGTGCTTTGCACGGAAACAAAACTGCGTAAACCGCTATCACCACGTTCCAATTCTTGGCACGCTAAGCCATAAGCGAGATAACTTGCTTGGGAGCCACCATATTGTGGCGGCAAGGTCATTCCTAGAAGACCAAATTCAGCAACTTTTGCGATAAATTCCTGTGGGAAATAAGCTTTTTCGTAAGCATCCGCCATCCTAGGGATAACATCGGCATCTACCCAACGCCTTAAAGTATCGCGCAATAATTTTTCTTCAGAGGTAAATAGATCATCTAGTAAATAAAAATCTTCCACTTAAGCGCGCCTTATTAAAATTAACTTTAAAAGTGGAAATTATACCGAGGAAATTAAAGGAATGGCAATAAGTTGCCTTACTAGCACGGCTACACTCCCTGAACCGGTATGTTCAGGTGGGATCCGGTATGTCGCTTCAGGCTTCTTAGCCCAAGCCTAAGGCTTACGCTAAGCATGCTCAACGGCGACAGAGACTAAACCCCTTGCTTGTTACTGTTGGTCAGGATTATGCATAGCCACCAGTAAGGCATAATTTAATATTAACACATTTTGAGGCAAAGTGTTACAATCTGTTTACGTTGATGGGACCTTCTGTCATTGCTTCGCTGCGCTCGCAATGACAACTGAGTTTATTTAACCATTCAAGTGGAGAATAACTGCAATTATGCCAATTAATCCCGAAGCGAGTGAATTATTTAACGGTTTTTCTAAATTAAATCGCCACGAGCGCTTAGCACGCTTAGTGGAAATGGGTGCATTAACTCAAGATGATGTGAAATCGTTAATAAGTGACAATAAAGTCACGCCCGAACTGGCTGAACATTTTATCGAAAACGTTATCGGCTATTTTCACATGCCATTAGGAGTCGCAACTAACTTACGAATCGATGGCAAAGATTATGTGATCCCGATGGCAGTCGAAGAAACTTCGATCATTGCAGCCGCAAGTAAAACCGCAAAATGGTTACGCCAACAAGGTGAGATCCGCACGCGAGTTGATGGCGAAGTATTGATAGGACAATTACAAATTGCCAAAGTTAAAGATTTTGCTAATTTAGCAGCCACGATAGAAAAACATAAACAAACTTTAATTGATACTGCAAATAGCGATATTGCAAAAGGCATGCATAAACGCGGCGGCGGCATTAAAGATATTACTGTGCGTCAAGTAAAACGCCATGATACTCACGACATGGCTGTGATCCATATTTTAATTGATACGTGTGATGCTATGGGCGCTAATATTATTAATCAAGTCTGTGAATCTTTAAAAGCCCCCTTAGAATCGTTAACTCATGAACAAGTTAACATGTGCATTTTATCTAATCTTAATGACACTAAACTCACAACTGCTGAAATTATCATTCATGACATTGATCCTGAACTCGGTCATAACATTGAAGAAGCGTCAATTTTTGCTGAATGTGATCCTTATCGTGCAGCAACCAACAATAAAGGCATTCTCAATGCGATTGATGCGATATTAATTGCCACAGGTAATGATTGGCGTGCAGTTGAAGCAAGTGTGCACGCATATGCTGCGCGTTCAGGCCAATATCGTTCATTAACGCAATGGCGCATGCACGATAACAATTTGCACGGCACATTAACAGCACCTATTATTGTTGGCACCGTTGGCGGTGTTACTCGTTTGCATCCGACAGCGCAGCTATGTTTAAAAATGTTAGGAGTAGATAAAGCTGATGAGTTATCACGGATCGTTGCTGCAGTAGGTTTAGTGCAAAACTTAGGTGCGATTCGTGCGTTAACAACCATTGGGATCGTGCAAGGCCATATGAAGTTACATATTGCCAATTTAACGTTAAGTGCGGGCGCTCAAGGCGATGAAATTCCTTTAGTTAAGCAACGTTTAGAAGAAATTCTTAAATTGCGGCAACGGATCTCGCTGGCAAATGCCGTTGATGTGCTTAGTCAATTACGCCAACAATCGCATTAAATCATGTTAAGCGTACCTAGTAAAACATTTATGTTAGGCGAATACTTAGTAGTTGCTGGTGGCGATAGTATTTTGCTAGCCACGCAACCACGATTTAGTTTAAATGTTACTGCAGGAACAACCAACTTAACAAACATCGACTTGGCAAGCCCTGCTGGTGAATATTGGCAAGCGTATGCTAATGACTTTCAACACATGAATATTCATTTTCATGATCCACATACACAACAAGGAGGCTTTGGTGCTTCCAGCGCGCAATTTTTATTATTGCATCAACTACGCCATAACAATGCTCCGATCAACAATCACAATTTACTTACTGAATATCAGCAATTTGCTTGGTCTGGCAAAGGCTTGCCACCTAGCGGTGGCGATGTGATCGGGCAATATTATGGTGACATTACACTTTTTAATAAATCAACTGAGCAACAACAAACGTTAACTTGGCCGTTTAGCGATGTTAATTTTGCCGTGTTACGCACAGGTAATAAACTCGCAACTCATGAACATTTACAAAACTTAACTGCAATTCCGACAAAAGAATTCACTGCTATTGTTCATGATGCCAAACATGCTTTATTAGCTAGCGATAGCCAACAGTTTTGTCAGGCTGTGAATGCTTATGCTTTGACGTTAGCACAACACCAATTAGTCGCCAAACACACCCAAACATTATTAACTCAACTACGGCAACATGATGCGGTGTTAGCGGCTAAAGGTTGCGGCGCACTCGGCGCCGATGTAATTTTAATATTGTATAAACACCATTGTCATGCTGAAATGCTAACTTGGTTAACGCAAGAAAACTATGCCGTAGTTTATGCCGGCCAACAAACTAGCCCGGGGTTTACTACGCAGTTAAAGGATTGATAACAATGAACAAAACCAAAGTTGTTTATACCTGCCAAGTTTGCGCAACTCAATACCCTAAATGGTCAGGACGTTGCAGTGATTGTGGTTCATGGAATAGTTTCATTGAAGAAACCACTAAAGCCAAAAACGCTATTCGCTTTGATCGTCAACAAGGTTTCGCTGGAACGCAGTCTACGATAATTCCGTTAACAGAAGTTAATTTTAGTGAACAAACTTGCATACCAACCTCATTAACTGAATTCGATCGGGTATTAGGCGGCGGTTTAGTGCCAGGCGCAGTGATCCTCATTGGCGGTGATCCAGGCATCGGCAAATCAACTTTACTCTTACAAACTGTTTGCAACCTCAGCAAACAACTTAAATCACTTTATATTACTGGTGAAGAATCATTACAACAAATTAAATTGCGCGCACATCGTTTAGAATTACCTGAAGATGAACTAGCATTGTTAGCAGAAACCAATGTTGAACGCATTATCGAACTTGCTGAACAACAAAAGCCAGCGATCATAGTCATTGATTCAATCCAAACAATGTATACAGACACCTTACAATCAGCACCTGGTAGCATTGCACAAGTGCGTGAAGCAACAGCACGCTTAGTACAATTTGCTAAACACACTAACACTACCGTATTGCTTGTTGGTCATGTTACTAAAGAAGGTGCATTAGCTGGCCCACGGGTGTTAGAGCATATGGTTGATACTGTATTGTATTTTGAAGGTGATCAAGGTCATCGTTATCGCATGTTACGCGCGATTAAAAATCGTTTTGGTGCAGTTAACGAACTTGGTGTGTTTGCAATGGTCGATAATGGTTTACGCGAAGTAAATAATCCATCCGCAATTTTTTTATCGCGTGATAATGAGCCTGCTCCGGGTAGTATGATCATGGTTACCTGGGAAGGCAGTCGGCCGATGTTAGTAGAAGTGCAAGCTTTAGTGGATGAAAGTCATTTAGCAAATCCTCGCCGGGTTACGGTAGGCCTCGATAGTAATCGTTTATCTATGTTATTGGCCGTGTTACACCGTCATGGGGGCATTGCGAGTTACGATCAAGATGTGTTTGTTAATGTGGTCGGTGGTGTGCGGATCAATGAAACTGGCGCCGATCTTGCGACTGTTTTAGCGATTTTATCAAGTTTACGCAATTATCCTCTACCCCATGATTTAGTCGCCTTTGGTGAGATTGGTCTAGCTGGCGAAATTCGTCCTGTGCAAAGCGGCCAAGAACGTTTGAAAGAAGCAGCTAAACATGGTTTTAAACGCGCGATCATTGCAAAAGCTAATGCGCCAAAAGAAACTATTGAAAATATGGAAGTCATTGCTGTAAGTCGTTTAGCAGATGCACTAACTTGCTTTGGTAAATAGCTGCTCATTTTATTACGACGGATTCACCAAATGCCTTATATACGGCATTAAATCCGTTGCTAGCAAACCGCGTTCACCCTGTTTTGCTACCGCTTGATCAGCTGCCGTTGCATGCACCCAAACACCAGCACGCGCTGCATCTAAAGGCGTTAGCCCTTGTGCTAACAAACCACCAATGACACCACTTAACACATCACCCATACCACCTGTTGCCATACCTGGATTGCCAGCGCGACACAAATAAGTTTTATCTTCTAGCCCACGAATAAGACTACCGCTGCCTTTCAAGACACTAACACCACCATAATGATGTTGTAATTCAGCAATTGCTGCAAACCGATCAGCTTGCACTCGTTTAGCAGAATATCGTAATAGTCTTGCTGCTTCGCCTGCATGCGGTGTTAAAATCCAATGATCCCGATGCTGTTTTTTTTCTGCTAATAAATTTAAACCATCAGCATCTATCACCATCGGCAAACGTGACATCATGACAGCGTCAAATAACTCTCGCCCCCAAGAAGAACGCCCAAGCCCTGGACCTAAGATCACCACATCAACTTTAGCTAATAAACCATATAGATCAGCTTTAGCTGCAACTTCACGACACATTAATTCAGGACGACCATTATTAACGATATCCATATGTTCTGGATGGGTTGCCACACTTACCAAACCTGCACCTACTCTCGCTGCTGCTTCAGCCGACATTCTTACCGCGCCAGCCATGCCATAATCGCCGCCTATCACTAACACATGTCCACATTGGCTTTTATAGGTGTCACGGCGTCGTGGCGTTAACACCTTAGCAATATCAGTTGCTGTAATGGTTTCACCAACACATTGCACTTCAGTAAACGCGGCTTCTGGGATCGTTAAATCATCACAAATAACCTTGCCACAATACGCTGGCCCATGGCCTGTTAATAAACCTGGCTTTAATCCAATAAACGTTATTGTTAACTGTGCCTGCGTCGCAATGCCCATACAACAACCAGTATCGACATTCATGCCCGAAGGCACATCGAGCGCCATGACTGGAATATTAGCCTGATTAATTTCTGCAATTGTTTTACGCCACACCCCATCAACATCACGACTAAGTCCAGTACCTAAGATTGCATCTACAATCAGATCAGCACTGTCAATCTCAGCCACAGTAAACGGCACTGTTGCTACTCCCGCATGTTGGCAAGCTTGCGCTGCATCAGCAGCGATGCCCGTCAATTCTGCCGGCGGCGTTAAATACGCGACTTTAACTTGTAGGCCTTGTTGCGCAGCGAGTGTCGCCAATACGTAACCATCACCAGCATTATTGCCAGCCCCACACACCACTATTATTTTTTGCGCACGAGGGAAATGTTTACACAAAGCCATTAAAGCTGCTTCGCCAGCGCGTTGCATTAACGCCGCAGGTGCTATATTAAAACGCTCGCTGGCAATGCGCTCTAATTCGCGGATCTGTCGATTAGTGTAAAGTATTCGGCTCATTTTTATCCCCTATCTGTTATCTTATTGTATAATCAACCTCACTAATATCACAAAGATTATCTTTTATATGTCAGCACAACTGCACAATAATGCCCAACTTGCCAAGCAGATCAAATGCTGGGGCCGAGAATTGGGCTTTCAACAAATTGCGATCACCAATACTGATCTGACAAATTATGAAGCTCATTTAACATCCTGGCTACAACAACAATATCACGGTGAAATGGTGTACATGACTAAACACGGTAATAAACGTTCGCGCCCTAATGAGCTTATGCCAGGGACAAAAACTATTATTATGGCACGCATGAATTATTTACCGCCACAAACTGACACTATTAATATTTTACAAAATGCTAACAAAGCCTATATTTCACGTTACGCATTAGGCCGTGATTATCATAAACTAATCCGCAAACGGTTAACTCAATTAGCTAAACATATTACACAACAGGCACCCGATTTTAACTATCGCGCTTTTGCCGATAGTGCTCCTGTGATGGAAAAACCCTTAGCCGCCAAAGCAGGACTAGGTTGGATTGGTAAAAACACATTATTATTAAATCGCGATGCTGGTTCATGGTTTTTTCTTGGTACGCTTTACACTGATTTAGAATTGCCTCTCGATCAACCTATCACGGAACATTGCGGCAATTGCCAAGCTTGTATTAAGGTGTGCCCAACGCAAGCGATCATTGCACCTTACAAGCTCGATGCAAGGCGTTGCATTTCCTATTTAACCATTGAATTACGTGGTTCGATCCCAATAGAGCTGCGCCCACTGATTGGCAATCGGATCTTTGGCTGTGATGATTGTCAATTAGTGTGCCCATGGAATCGTTTTGCCAAATTTACTCATGAACAAGATTTTCATCCACGTCATCAACTCGACAATGCTGATCTGATCCGCTTATTTGCTTGGAATGAAGATCAGTTTTTAAAAAATACTGAAGGCTCTGCTATTAGACGTGCCGGCTACACTGGTTGGTTACGCAATATTGCAGTAGCGCTTGGTAACGCACCAACAAATCAAGAAGTGATACAAGCTTTACAAAATCGTGCTCACTATCCTAATGACATTGTGCGCGAACATGTGCAATGGGCTTTGGCGCAGCATGTTTCTAAATAGAGCGACGAAACAATCCAGAAAATGCCTAGATCAATTCAAGCTTACTTGAATTCCTGGATTGCTTCGTCGTTATACTCCTCGCAATGACAGATAAGCATACAAATATGAATAGTGTTATTTCTTATCTTCTGGCAAGCACAAGAAATGCTCACGATAATAAGCTAATTCAGTGATCGAATCTTTGATATCTTCTAACGCTAAATGTTTTGAATCTTTATTAAAACCATCATAAATTTTCGGCGCCCAGCGCTGCGCTAAAATTTTTAATGTGCTGACATCCAGGTTGCGATAATGAAAAAACGTGGCGAGCTTAGGCATGTATTTAATTAAAAATCGCCTATCTTGACAAATCGTGTTGCCGCACATCGGTGACTTGCCTGGTTTGACGTATTGTTGTAAAAATTCCAATGTTTTAATTTCAGCTTCGGCTTCAGTGATTGTGCTTTGTTGAACTCTAGCAAGTAAACCCGATTTGGTGTGTTGTTCGGTATTCCATTTATCCATCGTTTGTAATAATGTGTGTGATTGTTTAATTGCCAACACTGGGCCTTCTGCTAAGATCTTCAGATCAGGATCGGTTACAATAGTAGCAATTTCAATAATTCGATTAACATCTAGATTTAAGCCGGTCATCTCTAGATCAAGCCAGACTAAATTATTCGCGCTTGGTTGCATGTTATTTCCTCGATGTATTAAGATGATATGTACTACGCTAATGATTTGTACATTCATGATACGTTGTTAACGCTTGGAGAACAACATGAACAATATGATTTGGGTAATAGTATTTACAGTGATCGCTTATTTGATCGGTTCGATTTCAAACGCTGTTGTTATTTGTAAAATTATGAAATTGCCTGATCCACGGGAAAGTGGCTCGGGTAACCCTGGCGCTACCAATGTGTATCGCACTGGTAATCGCGCTGCCGCATTGCTGGTGTTAGTTGCTGATATTGCCAAAGGTTTAATTGCCATGTGGTTGGCGATGATCTTTGGGCTTAGTGGTTTAGGTTTAGGGCTTGTTGGTATTGCAGTGATCTTGGGACATGCTTATCCTATATTTTTTAAATTTGAAGGTGGCAAAGGCGTTGCGACTGCGTTTGGTGTAGTGCTCGCATTATCATTATCATTAGCACTTATTACCGCATTGATTTGGCTTATTACTGCGGCGATTTTTCGTTATGCTTCGCTGGCATCGATCTGCGCGGCAATTTCTGCCGTAGTATTTTCACTATTTTTTATTCCGCAATACATTCTTGCAGTGCTGTTGATGGCGTTGATCATTGTTGCTCGGCATTATCAAAATATTAATCGGTTGATGTCAGGTACTGAAGATAAGATCAAGCTTTGATAGTTTATTATGTTGGATCCCGCGGTCAAGCCGCGGGATCCAGAACACACTCATGAAAAAAATTCATCTTGTAGTTGCAGCCCTACTCCTAGATACAGCAGCTGTATGAGTGGTCGTCGCTGCTGAATTTGAGTGAGTTTGTGTTGGATTTGATGAACTACTCGCAGCTGGAGTTGTTGCTTTTTGTTGGCTACCAATCCAAAAAGTAAAAGCACGTGTTCTAGGTTGAGATGGCTTACTTGATTGCTTCCTATGGGCACCAAAGAATAATGATGAAAAACCTCTAGCTCTTGCGCCTTTGGCACTATCATTATTAACAACAACTTTACTTTCACTTGCAACATTAACTCTTTCAGCAATCAACCCTTTAAATTCTAAATACTTTTCAATTCGCTGATAAGCTTGCTTTGCTCGAAGTCCATGGAGAGTTTCTTCAGTTAATGCTTCGCTTGTTTCTTTACCTTTCCCTTCGCCTTGAATTGCATATTGTCCTCTAAAGCCTTCTAAAGTTAAAGCAGCAAACTCAGTATCGTTAATGTTCAACTGACGTTTATCATTTGAATCAACTTTAAAATGACTATCGATGGCTTTAAGTTGAGTAGAATCTAAAAGCTTCCACAGCGTATTATCACGAAGAATTTCTAACGCCATTTCCGTACTGCTTTTTGCTAAAGTCAACAGATTTGCTGTATGTAAAAATTCTGCATGTTGTTGTTGGTTGTCTGAAAATTCTTGTGCCTTTTGTTTTAATATATCAAACTGCCGTCGATGAACAGCTTCTCTTAGTTGCACTAAAGGCAATAACTGCACTTCAGCCATTTGTATCCTTAAGAATTCAATGTCATTTTTAACATTGGATTCTTTTGATAATACTTCATACGCTTCTTCGATTTCTGCCGCAGAAGCGCCTTGTGGCAATTGTAATTGTTGATAATACGGTTTATAGCTTTCGTCACTTAATAAAGCACAATGCTGTTGCTCTATTCTTTTTAATTGCGGGAGTTCAACCTGTTCAAGATATGATGGTTGAGTTGTTGATAATAGTATCGCGGCTTCTGCATTAGCATTCATTGATTCTATAGCTAACAGTAATATATCACTATTATTCCCTGTTTGTCCCAGAAACTCTTTTGGATAAGCTGCTAATAATTTTGCTTTTTCGTATTTAGATAAGTTAGTACTTTCAGTCGATAGTAGCAGTGATTTTGCTTTTTCAAAAGACTTTAACGCCTCTTGGAAATTTAACCACTTACTAACATCAACTCCTTTTTCGCTTATGGATTCAAGAGTTTCTTTCGATAACTCTGATGCAAGTAATGGCATCTTAAGCACATTGGCTGCATTATCACGATTCGAGCACACAATTTCATGTAACGTTGTAGGCTTTTCACCACCTGTTAAAAATTGACGGAAAACATTATTACCAGCATGTTTCTCTAAAATTTCTTTCATACTATTTGATTGCGTGCTCACCATTTGCAAGGTCACGCTCTCTGTAAAAAGTAATATTGCAAGTTCAACATTATTCTTTGCGTGATTGATAAATACTTGTATACGGTCTCTAATCATATTTTTTAAGTGTTCACCATATTGTATCATTGCAGAAGGTGACCATAATTTTTGAATTATTGTTAATGTTTCATGATCGGTGAACATACCCACTTTATTTTCGATTACTAATTTAATGATTTTTTCAGCTATTGTATTATTTGTATCTCCTGCCCTCTGAAGTAAGTCAGCAAGCCTTGCCTTATAGAGTGGTATATTTCTAAGAAATCTATGATGCGCGACCACTATATCATAAAAATCTTCATCACTAAGCACCTGATCTTCTTGTGCTACTTGAGAGAAATAAACCATAGCTTCTGGGCCATTCCTAGGTCCCTTAAGCATCTGAATAATAAGGTTGTTTTTTAAGAAATTTGAATCACCTGTATTTTCTGCTATAGCAAGCGCTAATGTAATTTTATTACCGCTGAGCAAATGCCCTAAATCATACTGTAGTAGTTCAGTAAAGAAAATAGCATCATTTTTTGCAACTTCATCTAAGCTTTTACCTGATTTTTTCAGATTATTACGTACATACTGCTCAATAGACTGTTTACTTTTATAACTTCCTCTTATAGTTTGTTTGATCTGCTCATCACTTAATACTATTCCAACTTTTTGCTTCGCTTCAGCTCCAGCTTCACTTGTAGCGCCACTTCTTGCTTTACGCTGCTGCAAATGACGTTGCTGGAATTTTTCTCGACGTTGCTGGAATTCTTCTCTGATTTTCTGCTGTTTTTCTTCTTTAGTTAGAACTTGAACTCCTGCAGTTCTTATAAGATATGGATGATGCTTAAGTAATACTTGATCAAAATCTTCATTACCAGCATGTTTCTTGATAATGCTAGTAATACTTTGAGAATTTATCAAAATATTTGTTATGTTATCATCTAATAAAAAAGCTTTTGCAGCATCATCTGACTCTAAAGCAAGTTGTGAATACACATTCTCTTTTTGTGAAAATAAATCTTGCGATTGCAGAGTTGCTAATAATTTTTCGTTGAATGCATCAGCATGACTTATCAAAAAGGTCTCTTTTGCTTTAAGAATTGCAGCTTCATCACCTTCATCTGCAAATGCTTTTTTAAATAAATCAAGATCACTGATCAACAGTATTGCAGCTTTTTGTTTGCTTTCTGCGATTTTTTGCCTACTTCCTGAATCAACTCCATCATTTTCAGATTCTGCTAAATTACGTAAGCTTTTTGCTATCGTATCCAAATTTGCTTCATACCGTTCTAAAAAAACTTTAAAACCTTGTTCACTTAACTCAGTCAGCAAAAATCCATTTTCGGCAAAGTGAGGTCCGATTTCTTCTATCTCTTGCAAATGATCTGCAAATAGAAAATCAACGGGGCCACCGTCACCATTGAGGCTAGTTTGAGTTCCAGCTGCTGGAACAGCTGCCCTGGCAGAAACACTAGAATCACGTTTGAATAGCCTCCAGTTTTTTATACTGCCGAATTTTTGCTTTATAGTTTCATAAAAACTACTGCCATCATTGGTTACACCAGAATGCTTAGCAAATATCTTGACAAACCATCCTGCACGCTGCCATTTTTTTTCATTATCAGCATTAGAAAATAATTTGTCTGAGGCTAATACTTTTTTTGCAACTGTAGAACAGTTTAATGCTTGTTGCATTAAAACATCCCATGCATTTTCGTTTTCAGCTGCTGCTTTTTCAACTGTTTTCCAATATTTACTAAGAAAATTAAATTGTTTTGCAGCATGCTCTCCACAAACTGCAACCAATTGCTCAGCAGGATATGATTGTCGAAGTTTTTCGTCTGATAATAGCCTATTAGCAGCATCAGTATCATGAGCTAAATCTATTAAAGAGATCTCTCCCTTTTGTAAATTTCTTGATAAGGTACGTCTAAATCTAATTTCGTCTAAATGCGCATCTACAATTGTGAATTTATCTTCATGACTAATTCTTTTATTAATTCTCTTCTTTGAAAGAATATAGTTTGCTAAACTTGGTGATCGCTTGCCAATATCCTCATAAGGAACTGATGCAGGCGTTACTAACATACGAACTCGCCAGTATAAGCGTTGTAAAGCATCCATGATTGACTCTCCTGTCTTATAAAACCCTCTTTTATTTTTCATTGAGACCAAGGGCTGTTATGTTCTATTTATTCAGCTTCAATGCTGCGTCACTTAGAAGTATAGTCATAGAATTCTTAAAATAAACTTAACAGTCTGATATTTGAACAGGCGCAGAACCGTATGTTCTTTATCTAAACACTCAACTTCATCCATGGGATGATGGCTGTATAGCGCTAGAAGTTACTGATGTTCCAGGATCTTGACCAGTCGATGGTGTTGTTGATTGCGGTTCTGCACTCGGTGGCAGCGGCGCTGGCTCTTGAGGTGGAGGTGGCCATTTACCAACAATCCGCTTTGTTAGTTTTTTTTGCTGCTGTTGCGGTCGTCTCGCAACATGAGATTCTCTTTGAGAACCTGCTGCTCCAGTGTTTCCACTAGTCGATGTTGCAACATCTTGTACCGAAACTGGCAGCGGCGGCGGTGGCTCCGTAGGTGGTTCGAAATTAAATTGTTGCTTCGGTTGTTTCACAGTATGAGAACCTTCTTGAGAACTCGATGGTCCCGTAGTTTGACTAGTCGATGGTATTGATGGCTCTCCTCGTTGCTTCAGAGCTGGAATCCTTCGTTTTGAAATTGGTGGTGGTGGCGGTGGTTTCTTAGGTGGTACAGGTGGAACTCTAACTCCCCTTTTGGAATCTTTTACTGATGGTGTTTGTGAAGATTGAGGTAGTGGTTCGAAAACTACTCTCTTACGTTCAATATAGGCTCTTGCTACTGCTTGTTTAAATTCTAATATTTTTTCTACCCGCTGATAAGCTGCAGATTTTTCAGTTTTGTTTTTACCGTCATTTTTACTTTTACCTTTACTATTTCGTTTAGGTAAAAATCGAAGGCTCATCCGTTGATATGTTGATCCTTTTTGCAATTTCTTTTCCGGGTTGCTATATTTTTCTTTAAGTACCTGCAAAGTAACGGGGTTATCTTCACTAAAACCTAATCGAAACGTATCATTTTCATCAATTTTAAAATACTCCCCAATTTGTTTAATTTGTTGTGGTGTCAGTAATCGAAATTGCTCTTCATCTCTTAAGATTGCTGTAGCATTTTCAATTCCACTCTTAACGATAAGTACCACTATTACCAACTGCTTGAATTCTAACAAACTTTTCATTCGTTCGTAAATTTCAATTAATGGAACATCATCTTTTTCTTTACCTTTAGCGTTCTTCGAGTTTTCATATTTTTTCTCAAGCGCTTCCAAAGTAACAAACTCGTTATCTTCAAAACCTAGCTGATGTTTATCAGCTGGGTCAATTTTATAATGGACATCAATTTCGTTAATTTGCTCACGACTCATAAGGTGACATAATGTTTCGTCTTGCAAAATTTCCATAGCGGGTTCAAGCCCTTTTTTAGCCAGCTTTGTCACTTCTCCCGTGTATGGAAATTCATTATGGATATGCACTGAATATGGCCAATTTGATCCTTGTTGTTTACATTGCATAAAGGATCGCGCTTCTTTTTTAAACATAAAAAGTTGCTCCCGGTAAACTTTTTGATCTTCATCTTTCTTTATTTTTTTCTTTCCCTTATTCTTACCTTTAATCTTTTGTTTCTTTCCTTTCTGCCTTTGTTGCTTCAATTCTATTGACTGTGATTCTTTTATAGGTTGAAGTTTAACTTTAGCCAGTCGTAAAACTTCGTTAAAATTCTCGGTAACCGTTTCACCATGATTTTCTGCAACATACTGCTTGATTTCGTGTAATTCAAGATTGTTAAGTCGTTTATTGAATAATGTTCCATATAATCTAATTATTTTTTTCCTGGCTTGTGATAGTTCATTATTATCTACTGGCAACAAACTTTCTATATTTTGTTTCACGAAACCCGCTTTCTTCCTCTCATCGACGACATATTGCAACCGCATCATCAAGGGAATGTATCTAACAGCTTCTATGGGCAATGTGAATATAAAGCCAAAAGAACTTTCCCTTTTATTAAATAAAGTTTTTATTCTACAAATATTTTGAGTGTCTTCCAATAAACTTATTATAAAGTCTTTATTATTCTTATGATTTATCATAATATTAATAAAATACTTGTTACTGATCAGCATCGATATCATAATCTTGCTCAAAAAGTATTTGGCTGCTTTAAGAAATTCTAATGCAAGTTCAGCGTATGCACCTCCTCCTGCTGCTTGCAGAACACCATATGCTGACTCAGTTACTTTTTTACGATATCTCTTCAGCAAATCAAACTTTTCTTTTGTTGTTTTGCCTGAAAATGCATGTTCGAATAATCTATAGTCACTAATTAATAACACCATTACTTGATCTGAGAGGCCCCTATCAATTTCGTTTTCTTCATTCGGTTCAGCTAATGCATACAGTTTATCCGCAATTATTGTTAGCTTATTCTCATATAGATCTACAAGCTTAACTAAATTAGCTGGCGTAGCTTGAGCAAGTAAGAAAGCATTCTTAATAAAAGGATCAGAAAGTACATCATAGTTTTCTATAAAAAAATTAACCGGATCAAGTTGTACTGTTTCTCTTGAGTCAATTAATGAAGTAGATGAAGAAGTCGATGGCTCAGGTCCTAATGGATCAGATGGTTCAGGCGGCAGAGCAAACTCATTATACACTCTAAACCGCTGCTCTATAGGCCCAAATATCTTTTTGATAGAATTATAAAAACTTAGACCTTTTTTAGTTTCACTCGAATGCTGTACCAATATCTCAATAATACTGGACAGATCAAGCTTTCCATAGTTTGAGTTTAACAATAACTTCGATTCAAATACCCTTATTGCAATTTCAGGATACTCTAAAGCTGCTTGTTTTAAACAATTCCATGCTTCTAAGTATCTTGCCGCATTAACTATTACTTCTTGCCAATACAATTCAGTATAAGAAATCTCTTCATCATCATGATATTTTACATAAACCTTTACTACTTCTTCAGGAGAAAGCAATTTATACATTTCACTATCAGGGTTAAATAGCTCTTCAGCATGTTCCGAAATATCAGTTAAAGTTTCTAATAATAAGCCGCTCTGCCTTAGTTCTTTAAATACTGTTTTTATAAACTCTAGATCATCTTGATATTGAAAAACAACGTCATGTCTTTCAGCATCACTCAACGATGAACAAACTTTTTTTCGCGATATAAATTGAGTAGCTAGTTGCTTATTCAGTTTGGAAAATTCTATAATTTTATTATTCGACAGAGTCTCTAAAGACATATTGCTACGCTCTAGATTTTCGAGCAATACTTTTATAAAATCCGGTTCAGCTTTATATTTAGTAAGAATGCTACATATTTGATCATGATTAAGTAAGGAACGAATCTTTGGCCGTGATGTGATTAACGCCGCTAAACGCTTATCTTTTTTAGCAAGCTCAACAATCTTACTACGTTGAATTGCTTTTGGTCTAGATAATAAACGTGACTTCCAATACAGGTATAACTTCATGTCTAAGTTCTCCTATCCATGCTCAATGCAGTATTATACATCATAATTGAACAAATAATAAGCGAAATTGGAAAAATTCAGTAATAACGTAAATCTTCCATTGGATCATCTACTTAAGACGCCAACAATTGATATTTATTTTTATACGCTAATAAGCTTTTCTCGCTATCTAACAGAAAATGGCAATTCTGCCAAAAGTACATGCCAAAAAGTGGCAAATTTGCCAAAAGTACGTGCCTAAAAATGGCAGCATTGCCTAAAATCGGGGGATCGTTTCCATATGCCAGCGCGGATATACCTTAATGCTTAAGTCATCATGCTGGCCATGTTGCAAACGTTGATAGCCGGCATACGCAATCATTGCGCCATTGTCAGTGCAAAATTCCAAACGTGGATAATATAATTGAACAGATTCTTTTTCAGCCATGGTTTGCAGAGCTTGACGTAAAGCTTGATTAGCGCCAACTCCGCCAGCAACCACTAAATTTTGCAATCCAGTTTGTTGCAACGCCCGACGACACTTAATCACTAAGGTTGCTACTACCGCATCTTCAAACGCTCGAGCAATGTCAGCACGTGCTTGCTGATCTTGAGTTGACTTATGCCAAGTATTGACCGTAAACGTTTTTAAACCACTGAAACTAAAATCCAAGCCAGGACGATCAGTCATCGGGCGCGGAAAATGATAACGTTGCGGATCACCTTGGCTAGCAAGTTTAGCAACTTCAGGCCCCCCCGGATAAGCTAAGCCCAACAGACGAGCAACTTTATCGAAAGCTTCGCCCGCTGCATCATCAACTGATTGGCCTAATAACGTATATTTGCCTATGGCATCAACCTGGATCAATTGGGTATGTCCACCGGATACCAATAGAGCAATGAATGGCAATGGCGGTGGTGTGGCTTCAAGCATCACTGCTAATAAATGCCCTTCCATATGATGCACGCCAACGCTTGGAATAGATAAAGCCCAACCTAAACTGCGACCGACACAAGCTCCCACCAGCAAAGCACCTATTAACCCTGGCCCTGCGGTATATGCAATACCATCAAGCTGTTGCAGCTTGAGATCCGCTGCTGCCAAGGTTTGTTGGATCAATGGCACAATGCGACGTTGATGATCGCGTGACGCCAATTCAGGCACCACACCACCGTATTGCGCGTGCAACTCAACTTGGCTATGCAACGCATGCGCCAATAAGCCGGCTTGGCTGTCATAGACTGCTATGCCGGTTTCATCACAAGAAGTTTCAATACCTAATACTCGCATGCTGTCAATTATAACGAAAATTGGTAAAATGTTTACATAAACTGCCTCAGCTGCTTGCACTAGTAACGATTTAGGCATAGAATTCGCCGCTTGAGCACTTTTTTATTGCTTCATCAACACTTACAGGAGAGCAACGTTAGCTTATGCCAAGAATTAAACTTACCCAGAGTCGTGGTTCTGACGATTTTTCCGGTGCGCTGCGCCGCTTCAAACGTGCTTGCGAAAAAGCTGGCATTCTGACTGAAACCCGCCGTCGTGAATTTTACGAAAAGCCGACCGCAGTACGCAAACGCAAAGCTGCAGCGGCGAAAAAACGTGCAGCTAAACAACGACGCGCTGAAGATCCGGTTAGAGCTGCTGCCGAAGACCGTAGCAAAGGTGGCAGAGGCAAACGTTAATTATGGCGCTTAAAGACCAAATTCAAGCTGCTGTTAAAACCGCGATGCGGGAAAAAGCCAAAGAGCGGTTAGCCATTTTACGTTTGATAACCGCTGCAATTAAGCAGCAAGAAGTTGACAGCCGGCAAGAATTGAATGAATCTCAAGTGCTCGCTACGCTTGATAAAATGATCAAGCAACGCCAAGAATCCATTAAACAATTTACCGCAGGCCAACGTGATGATTTAGTGGCAAAAGAACAAGCTGAAATTGCCGTGATCAAACAATTCTTGCCTAGTGCTTTGTCAACGGAAGAAATTGATGCATTGATCCAACAAGCCATTAATGAAACTGGGGCTGATTCAATGCAAGCAATGGGCAAAGTTATGGCTATTATCAAACCTAAGGTGCAAGGCCGGGCTGATATGGCTGCCGTTAGTCAGAAGGTTAAAGCACAGTTAACACAGTAAAAATAATATCCTCGCAGAATATTTTTACAGGTATGCTATAATCACTTTTGAAAATTAGTCGTAGTAACAAAAAAGCTATCATGCCAAAACAGCACATTCCACGCCCTTTCATCGATGATGTGATCACGCGTACCGATATCGTTGAACTTATCGACGCTCGCGTTCATTTAAAAAAAGCGGGGCGTAATTATGCCGCTTGCTGCCCATTTCATGAAGAAAAAACGCCATCGTTTACGGTGAGCCCGCAAAAACAATTTTATCATTGCTTTGGTTGCGGCGCTCATGGCAACGCTATCAGCTTTTTAATAGAATACGACCGCTTAAGTTTTATTGAAGCTGTTGAAACGTTAGCGAATGCAGCGGGGCTTACTCTACCTGTTAATGCTGATCAATCTGGCCAACATAAAAATTTATCTGACCATTATGAATTACTAACAAAAGTATCAACCTATTATCAACAGCAATTGCGTCATCATGCTGAAGCTAAACAGGCAGTTGCGTATCTTAAAGCGCGCGGTGTGGATGGCCGCACTGCAAAATTATTTGCGATAGGATATGCGCCAGCTGGTTGGCATAATTTAACGACACACTTTGGTAATAGCCGTACTATTCAGCAACAATTAACGGCTACTGGCATGCTAACAGAAAAAAACCAAAACGCTTACGATCGATTTCGCCAACGGATCATGTTTCCAATCCGTGATCCACGTGGGCGAGTGATCGGTTTCGGTGGTCGCACGCTTAATGACGACACACCGAAATATTTAAATTCTCCGGAAACCGCTATTTATCATAAAAGCAAAGCATTATATGGTTTATATGAATTGTTACAAAAGAATCGACAAGTAAATGAAATTATTATTGTCGAAGGTTATCTGGATGTTATTGCACTCGCGCAACACGGCATTACCAACGTGGTTGCAACTTTAGGCACAGCGACTACCAAAGAACATTTACAATTATTATTTCGTTATAGTCAGCAATTAATCTTTTGCTTTGATGGCGATGCCGCAGGCAAACAAGCTGCTTGGCGAGCTTTGCAAACCAGTTTACCCTTGCTGCAAGATGGCGTTAATATACGCTTTTTATTTCTACCTGAGGGCGAAGATCCTGATAGCATGGTGCGCCAACAGGGTGCGCAAGCATTGCAACAACAATTACAACAAGCAAGTAGTTTAGCGGATTTTATGTTTAAGGAATTATGTGCTGATCTTGATATTGCCGATCCAGCTGGCAAAGCCAAACTTAAACACGCCGCAAGTCCACTACTAAAACAAGTGCCTGCTGGCGTATTTAAACAATTGCTGATCGAACGCCTAGCCAAATTGATCAGAATTGATAGCAACAAACTGGATCATATGCTGGATGATAAAGCTGCACTTAGTGTAGGTGTAGCCACAGCTCGCGGTAAACAACTTGATAAACCTATGACGCCGCTACGTCTTGCGTTGAGTTTATTGCTGCAATACCCTCAGTTAGCAGCCTCAATTCATGATCAACAGCCACAAATTAATGCCATATCCTTACCTGGGATCGAATATTTACAACAAGTCTTGCAAATTCTTGCGCAAAATCCACAGTTAACAACCGGAGCTTTGTTAGAGTATTGGCGAGACCAACCTATTCATCCACATCTGGTAAAATTGGCCACTTGGCAACATCCTGTGCCTGAAACTGGCCTAGAAGCAGAGCTCCATGGCAGCCTCAAACGGCTTCTACATCAGCAACAAGATTATGAAATGGAGCGATTATTGACCAAGGCAACCTTGCAAGGCCTAGTTGCAGATGAAAAAAAATTACTACAGGACTTAATAAAACGACAAAAGCAACTACAATTAAGTAAAAATAATCTCGGGGGTGACATTAGCGAAGCATCATAAAATAACCTAGAAAAAAAACTGCTTTCTAAATAGAAAATCGCTAAAATGTCCTAATACTCTAGATTAGTATGTATAAAAAGGTTACAATGCAAAGTTTTATGATAAATAATTTTGTCATAAGTCATCGTCAATTATGGGAAAAGGTGCGAGCACAATGCCAAAAACCAAGACTATGTCATCTAAGCCTGATAAAACTAAAAATAAAGATCAGCAAACATCTGAGCCTGATAAAACTCAAGATAAAGATCAGCAAACATCGCAATTAAAATTGCTCATTGCCAAAGGTAAAGATCAAGGTTATCTTACGCTATCTGAAATTAACGACATGCTGCCTGAAGATATTGTGGCAGAAAAAATTGATGATATCATTAATACCTGTGGTGCTTTAGGGATCGGCATCTATGAAAGTCCACCTGATGCTGACACTTTATTATTAGCGGAAGATACCGCTAGCGCCGATGATGATGAATCTGCCGTTGAAGAAGCAGCAGTAGCATTAGCATCGAGTGAATCAGAAGGTCGCACGACTGATCCTGTACGCATGTATATGCGAGAAATGGGCACCGTTGGTTTGCTAACCCGCCAAGGCGAAATCGAAATTGCTAAACGCATTGAAAGTGGTTTGCGTCAAGTACTAGCAGCATTAGCAGACTATCCTGCAGTTATTGATATCGTTTTGCAAGAATATGAACGTTATCAGAAAGATGATATTAAATTAAATGATATCATTAACGGTTTTGCTGACACTGGCGATATTCAAGATAACTCTGCCAACACAGCTACAGCTACTGAAGATAAAGCCGACGACGAAGCTATTGATAATAATGATACTGATAACGATAGCGATAGCGACAATGACGACGAAGAAGACGATGAATCCAGTGACAACAAAGATAATGACACTAGCCTTGCCGATTCTGGCCCTGATCCTGAGCTTGCTAATGAACGCTTCACAAAACTAAAAGAATTACATAACAAAGTTATCACTGCCGTTGTTAAGCATGGCCAAAACCATAAAACCACTCAAGGCTTACGTAAACAGTTACGCGAAATATTTATGGAATTTAAATTAATTCCACGACAATTTGATCGATTGACGTATGTCATTCGCAATATTTTAGCTGAGATCCGCATCCAAGAGCGTATTATTATGCGTCATTGTATTCAAAAAGCTAAAATGCCTCGTGAAGCTTTCATCAAATCATTTCCAGGCAATGAAATTAATCTAAAATGGCTTAACCGTCACTTAGAAAATCCTGATGATCCTGATGATGGCTGCAAAGTCGCTGTGCCTAAAAATGTGTGGAAGTCAGATAGATTAAAACCTTTTGCCCGTGACATTCATCGTGCTCAAAAGAAATTAGTGAGTTTAGAAGAAGAATATTGTGTCACCATTAGTAGGATTAAAGATATCAACCGCCGCATGTCGATCGGTGAAGCGCGCGCGCGCCGTGCCAAAAAAGAAATGGTGGAAGCTAATTTACGCTTAGTTATTTCAATCGCGAAAAAATACACGAATCGCGGCTTACAGTTTTTAGATCTTATTCAAGAAGGCAACATTGGGTTAATGAAAGCAGTCGATAAATTTGAATATCGTCGTGGTTACAAATTCTCAACCTATGCAACTTGGTGGATCCGTCAAGCGATCACCCGATCGATTGCCGATCAAGCACGCACTATCCGTATTCCAGTGCATATGATCGAAACTATCAATAAATTAAACCGCATCACGCGACAAATCTTACAAGAAAAAGGTAAAGAACCAAGCCCGGAAGAGTTAAGCCATTTAATGAGTATTCCTGAAGATAAAATTCGTAAGATTATGAAAATTGCTAAAGAACCTATCTCGATGGAAACTCCAATTGGCGATGATGAAGATTCACACTTAGGTGATTTTATTGAAGACATTAGTATCATGGCACCTGATGAATCCGCTACGGTCGAAAGCTTACGCGAATCAACTAAAGAAATTTTAAGCGGGCTTACTCCAAGAGAAGCTAAAGTATTGCGCATGCGCTTTGGGATCGATATGAATACGGATCACACGCTTGAAGAAGTGGGTAAACAATTTGATGTGACTCGTGAACGTATTCGTCAAATTGAAGCTAAAGCTTTGCGCAAACTTCGCCACCCTACTCGCTCAGAACAATTACGCAGTTTTCTTGATGAAGAAGCTAAGTAGTTGCAGTTGCAAAGTTACCGTTGGATAGTTACTTAAGTTGTTTAGCTTTAACTTGATCAGAATTCATAAGCGTGTAAAATTGTAACTTCTTCTATTCTTACGGGCCCATAGCTCAGTTGGTTAGAGCAGGGGACTCATAATCCCTTGGTCCTAGGTTCGAGTCCTAGTGGGCCCATTATATTTCTGCTGATAACCCTTTATGTTTTCACTAGCTACTCTAGCTTCTAGCTATTGGAACAATTTATTTTTTATTTATTTTGTTTTTTAACAAAGCCACCTTATTAACAGACATTAAAACTTTTGTATGGTGATGTCCTGAGAACCAATGAAATAATGTGCCGGTTAAAAGAACTCGATTACCTTCTTTCATTTTCACCCAATCGCGATCGTGCATTATGACAAGCTGTATCACTTTCATATTTTTTTCTGGTTCATTTAAAACATCGTCAGAGATTTTGACGTGGGGCAATAAATTAACATCGACAGGTTTATCGAGCACCAAGTAATATCCTATTTCCTTAATATCACCATGCTTAATATCTTCATAGTTTGGTGGCCCTGGGGATACCTTAATTTTAATGATCCCGGTAAGTTTGGTGATTGAAGGTTCATAATAAACTAATTGATTACCTGCAAAGGCAGTTGAAGTAGTAAATAAAATAAAAAAAAACCATATAACCTTTGCGAAATTCATATTTTTACTCGAATATATTAGTTAACAACGATATTAGAAAATTCGTATTTTACCAAACTAAAAATAAGGCACCGAAGACTCTTAATAAATCAAGCTTCAACATTATAACCATTTCAGAGAATGAAATTAATAATTATTAAATTTTTTTCTAATGAAGCAATCAGAAATTATTCATAAAGCTAATTGAGAATGCTAAAGCTAATTAGTTTTAGTTCTACGCTGATAGATCTTTTTTGTTTTTCGCCGAGGAATATCAATATTGAGCTTTCTTTTACTTGGCTTAATACCTTCAACCCCACAAGAAGTTCTCACCGACGTTTCGATGAGTTTTTCTCGCTTCGTAGGATCCTTAAGATAAGGATTAGTATGAATAAGTAATTTTGATGTCATAATAATAAGTTATACCATAAATAACGTAGCCGCATACAGACAATCACTGCGGGATTTTTGCGGGACTTTTTCACCTCTCGGTAGTGTACTATCATGCAAATACAAACAGATCGGCCTTTCATTAAACAAATAAAGTCTCTGTGATTTCTTCTGGCAGCATATGTTTTGGCAAATTAGCAAAAAGATTACCACGGCCTTCTTTCCTACCTATACCTATCTCTATTCCTTGTCGCTTTATTTTAAGCTTTTTAAAATCATATTCTTCGCGCATAATTGTTCTCAATACTGATTAAATTAAAATACTCTTTTAGAAAAATCTTGCAATTTACCTAGCACTTTATTCAAATTAAAAGTACCTACATTTCTATTTCGAAGCGTTTGCACAAGTTCAGTTAAAATTTTTCTATGCAATTCATCTTCAATAACATTATTAAATTCTATTAAATTTTCATTTGAATTCTGAATTTTCTGGATCACATAAGCAATAAGATTTTCATCATTAAAATTAATAATTTTATTTTCTAGCGCAATGTGAATATCATAGAAATCACGAATAGCTAGTCGATTCCTTGTTAATGCTGCTTTAATCTTTTCAGCATATGCCTCATATTTACTAAGACTATGAAATGTAAATGGCATAACCACATACTCCCCAGTAAAAGGTGCCTGTAATACTGTTCGCAACTTGGTTAAAATGGGAGCCATAAGTAATTCTCCTCTTAGACCAATATCAATTAATATCCTACCTTTCTTTTTACTAATTACTGAATCATATTGTAGCTCGGCATTATATTGCCTTGATTCGTTACTACCTGTTAACATCTTTTTTACATAAAAATTGGGGAAATGCTCAACTATATCATTGATGATCGATTTAAATGGCTTGACTCGATTGCTACGTTGCTTACGGGTCGACGTTGCAGGCACTGGTATCGTAAAGTCTAAATCTTCACTTAACCGATAAAAACCAGCATAAGCTTTTGCAAGTAATGTCCCACCTTTAAATACTAAAGAATTAGTTGAACGCTGAGCAAGATAAGTTAGAGTAACCGTACAGAAATAATCTTTCTCTATTAGCTCCGGTGCAAACCCAGTTTCAGCTGCCGTGTAGTCTATAGCAGATATAAATTGATTTTTATCGTGATGTAATGTCACATTATTTAGTATGTTCTCCGACATTATCAATAATCCCCCATGTTTTATTTGTTATACCTTTTGTTTTACTATAAGGATCTAATAAAACCCAACCTTGAGTTCGCTTTAGTGTTTTTAATATAGATTTAACTAGCCGATCATTTTGTCCTAACTGATAAAGGTAATAACCGATCCGTCTTCTCGTACTAATATTCCCATATTTAATGGTTACAGAAATCAATTCTTGTAAAAAATTTGGGACATCTAAATTTCTTTTTATCCATTCATAAGCTGCTGGCAAAGTATTATACCTACGCCAATCAATAAATGCATCAACAATTGTTCGAGTTAATGTTGCAACCTTTATCTCGCGATCATTAAAAAGTTCTTGTGACGTTGTTCCTCCTAGCCGTTGCTTAGCAACTTTTATAAATCGAACGGTAAGTTTACCTAATTGTTTTTGTCCTGAAAGTTTATCATTATACACAGTCATTACATTTGGCACTTGCTCAGTTAAGCCATAATAATTAAAAGCATAAAGTCCACTAATATAATAACTAGCACTTAACTCTTCCATTAAATGACTAATCATGTAACCAGCACTAGGTTGCCATTTTCCTCCAGGAGGAATTTTTTTAGGAACCAAGTAGACACCTCGTTTTAATCGGACAATTAAACCTTTTGTTGTTAAGTTACTTAGTAGATTTCGTTCTTGTTTTGCTGACATTTTAAAGGCTGACTGCAATTCACCAAGACGAAAGATTTCCTTTCCTCGCATTTGGATGTATGCAAAGAATTGTGTACTGAGTGGGCCTAATGTAGGAAGATTTCGCTTTTTCATAATTATTTACGATAATCGTCTAGCAGACGATTATCAAGAAATAAAATGCAAAATATCAAATTTTTTACAAAATTTACCCTGATTCAAAAATCATCAAAATGGTGTTACAAACCCAGTTTGCACGGCCGTGTAGTCTATGGCGGACATAAATTGTGTATTTGACATTTGCATCTAAAAACTTTTCAGGCTCATTTTGTATTGGACAAAGCCAAATCAATTGATTAAAATATCATCGGATTTTAGCTAGGAAAATACGAGGATGCAAATGTTAAATTTTAATATTATTTATAAGGCTATCATACACCTCACAGTCGTTAATCTCATCCTAGGGATTATATTTGGGATTTTGCGAAATTCTTCGGCAGATAATGAATTGCTTTACCTTAACATTTTTTTCAGCGCTACTATTATTGCTTGTATTTGCATAAATACATATTGTAAAAAACTTTCATTGCATATTAAAACGCAACGCACGGTAAGTATTATCACCATTTTATTTGGTACCTTGTTTTTCGCAATAGTTATATCAGCCTGCCTTTATATGCTAGCGCCGAATGACTTTTTTCTAGATATCGCCATTCCATCGCTTGTTCTAACACCTTCTCTATACGCCATCATGATGGTTTCAAAGGTTATTTCTAACAAGCGATATTGTGAAGAAGAAAATATCCAACTACCTTATTCAACTTATTTCAACACACCCAATATGCGGCCGCCTTTTGTTTGGCATCTGTTTTACTTATGTAGCACTTTCTTCGATTATAGTTGGTGGCTTGACAATATCAATAAATGGTATGAAAGGGAAAAAAATAAAAAAAATTGGCATATTAACATTTACGCACTCTTTCCTAGCTTCATTCTAAAAGGTTTTCAAAACGATATTAATAAAATTTGCGCTAAACACAATGTAGTATTACCCAGGTTATCAAGGCACTTTTGGTCTAAACTTCATATATATAAATATATATTTTTTCTAATTAGACCTGCCATATTGTTGCTAGTGATAGCAATATTTTTCATCCCAACAGCATCTGCTCCCATAATCGTTGTAAATATCATATATTTATTTATACTACGAGGCTTTGCTATGCATCTTATTTTAAAAACGACGAACACTATTAATATGGTTATTACATACAATGCAACAAAGTCATACGATACCCCATCTATCATGCTTGCTGAAGATATTACACTCAAGAAAAGTCAGTCATGTAGATAACGTAAAATTTCTTGGTTATTCAGGTTTAACTAAACTAGAGACATAACAATAGGTATAAGAAATACAATGAATTCGTTCTAGTTAGTCAAATATAGTAGGCTATGCAGCTTATCTCCTATAAACTAGCACGTACAGGGACAGTTAATAATTTTGGCCCAGGTTCATATTTTAATTTTAATGATCCCAGTAAGTTTGGTGATTGAAGGTTCATAATCAACTAATCGATTATCTGCAAAGGCAGTTGAAGTAGTAAATAAAACAAGAAAAAACCATATAACCTTTGCGAAATTCATCATATTTAACAGTGTAACTTTTATAAGTCAAACGGTAAGTTTACCTAACTGTTTTTGTCCTGAAAGTTTATCATTATACATAGCCATTTGGTTTTTCATGAAAAATAGTTAACCAACCTCCTCAAGCTTTGTTAAATCAACAGGAGGCCATTCACTATATTGTGGTAACTCATCAGTAATTTCATACCACGGCGCTTTGTAATCAACAAAAATATTCATTAATGGACGGTTACCAGGATCTTGTTCAAGCCCACCGATTGGCAAACCAATGAAATCTGGTTTATCTTCTGGAATACTAATGAGATTAGAGCCACATATGGAACAGAATGTTTTTATATTATGTTTAGATGAACGATACTTTGATAAGTGTTCTTCTCCTTTTATCCATTTAAAATTTTTACGTTTAACCGCCGATCGTGTTCTGAAAGCAGCACCATGCCAGCGTCGACACTTCGAGCAATGGCAATTTACAATCGGCCCAATCCCACCTTCTATTTCATATTCAATAGCTCCACAAAGGCATTTACCTGTTAATGTCTTCATCTTTATCTCTCCAAATAAGCATAATAAAGCCCAAAAAATCTAAAGTGTGACTTTATATATTTTATCGAGAACAACTGGCTCGGGTTAAATAATTTTAAAAACCAATTTGCCTCGTGTATGTCCGCTCTCTAAGATTTCATGAGCTGATTTTGCTTCTGATAATTTAAATAGATGGCTTATTTCAACTTTTAATTTACCATTACTAGCTAAATCTGCCAGATAAGTGAGTTCTTTCATATTTGGTTTTTCGATCATCCCAATTACATTAAGATGCTTTTGCTTTGCAGCTGCAATGACTTGCTCTGCTGTTATTGTAGGAACCGTTATCATACATCCAGAAAGCGAAAGAACTTCTAACGATTGGATTCCTACTTCACCACCTACTAAATCAATAATTACATCAACACGATCAAGAACATTTACAAAATTTTTCTGGTGGTAATCAATACATTGATCAGCACCTAATGCATATAAAAAATCATGATTATGTTCTGAAGCTGTAGTAAAGACAGTCGCTCCACTAGATGATGCTAATTGAATTGCTATATGTCCTACACCACCAGCGCCTGCGTGGATCAACACTGTTTGACCGCTCTTTACTTTAGCTAATTGAAGTGCTTGTAACGCTGTCAACCCAGCTATGGGTAAACAAGTTGCTTCGGCAAAAGATAACTTTTTAGGTTTGAGGATCATTGTTTCCGGCATTGCACATACATACTCTGCATAACAACAAGGCTTTTTAAGAAAACCTGCTAAGCCTAACACTTCATCACCCGTTTTTAATGTTTTTACATTTTCACCGACTGTGACAATTTCACCTGCAAACTCAAAGCCTAAACTAGAAGGCAGATGATCTTTCAATTTCTTTGCCACAAAGCTACTGCCCTCGCGGATCTTATAATCAATTGGATTAAGCGCTGCGGTATGGACTTTAATAAGCACTTGTTTTTCATTTGGCTGTGGAATTGGTTGCTCAACTAAGCTCAATACTTCTGCTGAACCAAATTGTGAAAAAGTTACTGTTTTCATTAATTTCATTTAAATCTACCTATTGGAAAACCAATACATTGTGGTCTAGCTTCTGACATGCTAATTATATCAGAATCACTGAGATAGTTTGAGATCTATGAATCCGCTTCATAGGCACAATTGCCTAAAATGTAAGTTGCTTTTATCTGCCTGTCATCAGCAAGAGTCATTAATATAAAAAGCAACTCAAAAATGTCATTCACTTGAGCTGAGCGATATTTCAATATAGGCGATGCTTGTGGATCAATAACAATAAAATCTGCTTCTTTGCCAGGCTCTAAACTACCGATTTTATCTGCAATTTTTAATGCTTTTGCGCTACCTAATGTTGCTAGATACCAGCGGATCATGCTAGGTAATTTATAACTTTGTAACATACAAACTTTATAGGCATCATCCATCACCGCAAACATAGAAAAAGTATTGCCACCGCCCATGTCGGTAGCCAACGTAATATTCTCAGTAAACTTAGAGGTCCTCTTAAAATCAAACAAACCACTTCCTAAAAAGTTGTTACTAATTGGGCACCATGCAATAATCGCCTGAGATGCTTTAAAGAGTTCTAGCTCCGCGTCGGTAGTATGTATGCAATGTCCGAAGACAGAACGATCAGTTACTAAATTATAACGATCATAAACATCTAAATAGTGTTTGCTCCATGGAAAAATTCTTTTAACTTCTTTAATTTCATTGAGATTTTCATCTAAATGTGTTTGCAAATAAATATCCGGGTATTGTTTTTTCAAATCACCGCTAAGTTCTAACATTTCTTCTGAGCAAGATAAAGCGAATCGTGGGCAAAGAGAATAATGAATACGATTTTTATTATGCCATTTTTCTATAAGTTTTTTGGCATTATCATAATTATCTTTTGTTGACAGCATGAAATATTCCGGTGAGTTTGTATCCATTAAGATATTGCCGGTAATAAATCGCATATTGCGTTTATCAATCTCTGTGAAGAAAATATCAGTAGCATTATAAAAAAGCGGCCCGAAAGCACAAGCCGTCGTTGTACCATTTTGAATTAAATGATCTAAGAAGAAATTTAAATCTTTCCTAGCAACTTCTTCATCTTTGTATCCGCTTTCAAATGGAAAAACATAATTATTTAACCACTCTAATAGTTTTTCACCATAAGCAGCAACGATACCACTTTGTGCTGCGTGAATATGGGTATCTATAAATCCTGGCGTAATAATTTTACCCTTGTAATCAATAATTTCGATATCATTAATTTCACCCTTTAATTCATTATAATCACCGACTTTTTTTATCAACCCATCTTCTACAAGTAATACACCATCTTCAATATAAAGATAATGATCCGAAAGATCATCTTTCTTTCTGGGTAAATTATCTAAAGTAGCAGTGCCTTTAAATGTAAATATAGAGCCTCTATATGCCAATCGTTTTTTCATCGGAAATCTACCTCAAATTAAAATTAGCTGGAACTTTTATCGTATGTCTCTCTGATAAAATTAAGAGAGCCTAATGAAATGACAACAAAAGCTGGCAATATCCAAAGTGACGTAAAATATGTAGGTGATATTTCTAATAGTGGGTATGGGATAAACATCAAAAAAGAATTAAATATAAAAACACCGGTGTTGGTTACACTCAAAGCAACACCTTTGAAAGACAAATCAAATATTTCACTGACAATTGTGTAATACAACATAGATCCCGAAATAAATAATCCCAATAAAAAGGAAAGAAGCTTAATAGGAAGTAAAGTATGTATATGAAATCTAGGTAAAAATAATACTGCTAAAAGTAATATGGTACCAATAGTTAACGCCACGTTAATGGTATTCTTTCTTGTTTTAACCATATTTGATATCCAGCCAGATAATGGGGTACCAAATCCTATGCCAATAAATATAAGCCAGCTGATCAAAAGAGACTCTTTTCGCGTCACATCAAAATATTTTTGTACCCTTACGTACCAAAAGCCGGCGTACGATAACAAGGTACCAAAAGCAGTTGCAGCGCCTAAAACACAAAACCACAATTGCCCATTAGAACACACTATTTTTAGTGATTTTAGTAGCGACAATTGTTTGTTAGGAGTGAAGGACTTTGGATTTCTTACAAAGATGACTGAAAATACCAAGAGTATAAAACCAAAAATAGATAGAAAAAAATAAAGATGTTGCCATGTATAGGCTTTCAGCATAACTATGAATGTATTATGTAGAAAGCCCGCAAAAATACAAGATAATGTCTGCGTTAAACCAAATAATACTGGAAATGCTTTTTGACTAAACCATTGACCAATTAGCACCCCTGCGGCCACAAATGCAAACGACGCCCCAATACCTTGAATTAAATTTGAAAGGCTAAATCCCAATAAATTAGTTGAGAACGAAGCTAGCAATGTTCCTACAGAAAGAATCAAGACACCACCACCAACAACCAAACGTAATGGATATCTATCAAGCAAATAACCGGCCGGAATTTGCATACAAGCAAATCCAACAATAAATGCTGTGACTGCAATAGTGGCTTCTATATTTGTCAATTTGAATGAGCTTTGAATCGCAGGAGAAATGACCGCTGAAGCGGTGTTAAGGGCAAAAGTGTAAAGAACATATATTGTACATATGAACCAAGCTATTATTCCATTAACTTTTGACATATGATCTGTATTCCATTTACATTAGTAATATGCTATAGCAAGATATTTGCTGATGCAAATAAATCCATGTCGTCGGCCTTAACATATATAAAGGATGAACACATGTTAAAAAGCCTCGATACAGCACGAGCAGAAAAATCAAACGCCATTTTAGATGCTTATTTTAAAGCTGTAACCACCCATGACGTTAATAATATCATTGCCGTGTTTGACCCTGATGCAAAGCTCGTCACCGAAAAACAAACCTACCAAGGTAAAAAAAATATCGCCGAATATTACACTCAAAATATCCTTAAATTTTCAGACTTTTACCCTGAGCCAGGCGAACGTTATTTTTCAATAGCTGGTGATAGTATTGCTGTCGAGATCAAATTACATGCTGATGGTATGGTGCGTTGCATCGGTGATTTTTTTGTTTTCAATGATCAACATATTACTAAAATGCATGTTTATGCTCGACAAGCTGGATTTCATAAGGAATACTAGAGGTGATAGGATAGAATTTGAGATTTTTACATTATGGATTTAACACTAAAAGGATTTAATCATGGCTAAATTAAAACTCGCTGCAAAACCATACGAATACGAATTTGAACCTAAGAAAACTGCACTGATTATCATTGATATGCAACGTGATTTCCTCGAACCTGGGGGATTCGCTGAAAGCCTAGGTGATGATGTTTCACAACTACGCAGAGCGATTGAGCCCATTAAAAATGTTCTTGAAGCCGCACGTTCTTCCGAGGTCCTTATTATCCACACTCGTGAGGGACATCGACCAGACTTATCAGATGCGCCACCTGCAAAAATCATTCGTGGTCATGCAAAAGTTAAAATTGGTGATATGGGTCCTATGGGAAGAATTCTAGTGCGTGGCGAACCTGGGCATGACATTATTGAAGAACTCTATCCACAGAAAGGTGAACCTATTATTGATAAACCAGGTAAAGGTTCTTTTTATCAAACTGATCTAGAACTTATTTTGCATAACAGAGATATTAAAAGTCTAATTATCTGTGGTGTTACCACTGAAGTATGTGTTCACACAACGATGCGTGAGGGCAATGACAGAGGTTATGAATGTCTACTACTTCAAGACTGTGTTGCTTCGTATTTCCCTGAATTTCACAAAACTACTTTAGAAATAACACGTGCTCAAGGTGGAATATTTGGCTGGGTATCTGACTCAAACACTTTAGTGAAGGCTTTGGCATAAAATTATGGTGCTTTCCAATCGCGTTGCTATACTTACTAGGTTAGAAGGAACAATCCTTATTTATTTAGGGATCCTTTTTTTCATTAATGCCATGTTTCATCTAGTAAAAATTGAAAAAAAAGAAATTCTTTCTTTTAGTATTTTTATAGCAAGTATTGTTTTACTGCTTTCATTTTCTCTGATCTTTGGGAAAAAGGCAGATATATATAGCGTTGAAATAGGCGGAATAACCATATTCTTTTCTTGTTTATATTTATGGCATGATTTCAATATTATGTATAATATTGATAATAAAGGGATAGGTTATTACTGCCTTTTCTTCGCAGCGTTGGGTATCGCATTAATCATTTATACTGGTACGGAAATTACTAAACTATGGGGAGCTTGGTTATTTGTTTCATGGATTTTATGGACCATATTATTAATTATGTATTACTTTCTTTATGTAAAAGAATATAAAATCCAAGTATTTTTCGGTATTTATTTTGTTATTGTTAGTATCATTAGCGCATGGCTTCCTGGCATTCTATTGTTGACAGGAGTGTTGCCATGACATTATTGTCTCAAATAGGCGGTTTTTCTTCAATTTTTGTGGCTTCAGTTCTTTGGGTTAACGGAATATTTTTCTTAGGAAAAATTTCCAAAAAAACCGTGGTCTTTATCAACCTATTTGTATCATTTATTATCTTAGCAACTTCAACTTTCTCTATTTTTTCTAGTTATGCTTCTACTACTAGCGTTACTTTTGGTGCAATCACTTTATTATTTAGTTGTACATATTTCTGGTTGGCATTTAATCTAATGCAAGATATCGAAGACATGATTGGCTTAGGGTGGTTTTCACTGCTAGTTGGGATCACGATGCTTGCCATGTTTTTTATTCAGCTGCAAGCGAACCTCACTTTTTGGTATGTATGGAATCAATTTGATTGGCTTATTTGGTGTATTCTGTTTTTCTTATTTTTCTTGTTGAGTGTTCCGAAATTAAAACTGTTAAAAGTTATCGGTTATTATTCTATATTTGCTGCTATAGTCACTGCCTTTTTACCAGGGTTTTTGAATCTAATGGCGAATATTAAATAAGTAACAAATGTTAATTAATCTATGGCTATCAGGCTAATATTGATGTAACCACATATTTTTGTAATACCCGATCGTGCGTCATTAGAATTAAATCTTCATATTTTGCCTGCGCAATCAACATGCGGTCAAAAGGATCTTGATGGATCAGTGGCAAGTCAATTGTAGCCAAGGCATGTTGCCCACTGATCTCGAGCAATTGAATACGTTCATGGTTTAAAGTTTCAATTAAATTGTATGGTAATTTAATTCGTCCTAACTTACTTTTAATGGCTAACTCCCAAATAGATGCAGCACTTACAAATAAAGAATTGTTAGGATCAGCAATGATTTGCCTGGCTTTCTTTTTTATTTTCAATGGTTCTGTTAACCACCAGATAATAACATGCGTATCTAATAAATATTTCATGGTTAACTTTCACCTTTGAAAGCACGCATAATGTCATCCGGCAATGGCTTATCGAAATCATCCGTTATTTCAAGTATACCTTTTAACTGACCGCCTTTTCTTTGAAAAGGTTTTTCTTGGTAAGGCACTAGCACTGCAACTGGCTTACCTGCTTTACCAATCACAACTTTTTCTCCAGCAATGACACGATTTAACACTTGCGAAAAATGTGTTTTAGTCTCATGAATATTCATAACATGCATAGTAATACCCTTCTCATCTGGATTTCTTTAATTCATAGTTAGTCTAGTATACTTAGTCATGTAAGTCAAGCTTTACTTGCTAACAAGTAGCAGGTACCATGCAAAATCATGCAAAACTCAGACACAGTTACAACACATTTTAGTAATGCCCAAAAAAATTGGGTTCTTTTTATCGCTTTATTGATGACACCACTGAGTGGTGCAACAATTGATATCTATGTGCCTTCGTTACCTGCAATTCATCATTATTTTCGTGTTTCAAATACTCTGGTGCAACTCACTGTCGCAGTTTATTTATTTGGCTATGGTATTTTACAAATTGTCTTTGGCACAATGTCTGATATCTTTGGCCGTAAAAAATTACTACTTATCAGCCTTCCAATCTACATTATTGTGAGTCTGCTTGCTCCTTTTTCACCTAACATTGGCATCTTATTGCTATTACGATTTCTGCAAGGAGTCTTCATTGCTGCTCCCGGCGTGTTAAATAAATCACTACTATCCGACGTTTATGCTAAAGAGAATTTAATGAAGTATTCAAATTACATCACCATTGCCTGGGCATTAGGACCTATTATTGCGCCTGTAATTGGTGGTTATTTGCAACATTATTATGGCTGGCACGCGCCATTTTACTTTTTGGCTGGTTATGGTTTTATAACTTTATTAACTATTATTTTGTTGTTACCGGAAACTCATTATCATCGCACCTCACCACATTTAAGCGATATTAAACGCAATTTCAAAATTATTCTAACCAACAAAGTTTTTATTGGGACTATCATGCTATTATCATTGACGTATGCTTTTATCACGGTATTCAATGTTGTCGGTCCCTTTTTAGTTCAAGTTGTACTACACCAAACAGCGATTGTTTATGGCCATTTAGCTCTATTATTAGGTGTCGCTTGGTTCGCCGGTAATCTTTTGAATCGCTATCTAGTTAAACGTAACGTTAATCATTATAAATTAATCATCATAAATACTTACATATTAATCACCATTACAACAATTATGGTAGTTGCTACTTTTTTTATAAAAATTTCTTTAGTAAGCATTATAGTTCCCACGATATTATTATTATTTAGTGCTTCGATGATCTTTCCCAATGCATTAGGAATTAACGTGAGTTTATTTACGCAAATATCAGGCTCCTCTAATGCTTTTATGGGTAGTTTTTTCGTGCTTGGCTCGGGGCTAGCTTCAGCCATTGCCAGCATATTCAAATCCAACTCGGAAATCCCCTTAGCGATTATTTATTTTTCATTAGCATTGTTATGTTGTTTGGCATACTATGGTTTAATTAAAAACAAGTAAATGGCACATTGACAATGCAAATTTTTTAAATATAATAATGTTGATTTTAAGTTAAGAATAAGAGTATCTCGCTATGTCATTAGTATTATCACGCTGCAAAAAAATTCTCTACTCTATTTCTTTACCATTGTTTCTCGTATACTTTTTTAATGTAGAAGCTTTTGCACAAACCATCGAGCAAAACACTGTTATTATCACTGGTGATCTGGTGAATAATTCTCATTATCCTTGGTCTTACAAATATTTTATCTACCCAGGAGACACTTACGAAAGTTGGCATAAGATACAAGGCTACATAAACATCGATCGAGATATTGCTCCAGCCAAAGGACGTTTCATGTTTCCTTTGGTTATTGGCAAAACTTACCATGCTAATTTAATGACATTTAATGGCATGCTCTGCACTTTTACCTTTAAAGCCGATAGTGCTCATCATGCAACAATCAAATTGATTTCAACATCATCTGACAAAGAAGTCATATGCAGCTACAGTGGTGACCCCAGCAATAATACTGCAACAATTACTATCGCTGATAACCCTAATTACCCGGTGAGTTCAAAATGAAAAAGATAACGTTATTTTACTCTATTTTATTTATATTGTTGTTTGCTAATAGTGGTTATGCAAATTTTTTCAATGTTGCTCCACAAGTAACGACTACAATAAATATTGATAATCAAACATATTTTATATGGGGTCGAGATTTAGCGATAAATTCTTGTAAGCAAGATGTTACAGCTTCTTTTTCTAGCAATGATGATTGGTGGCATAGACGACAAGGGAAAATCACTGTCATCATGCCTGAAAATGACGCGGGTTCTTTTTATCTTACATACACTGAGTTTGGTCGTGATACTCCAGTAGATCCTATAAATCAATGCGAGTTTAATGTAACAGCAGACACAAATGGTAATATCACAGTCACTGAAATTTCATCCGCAGGTGCATATATCACTTGTACTTTAACTGGCAGTTCAAAAAACAACAATTTGACATTACATCTTAATAATAATGTTAATTACTTAAAGAAAAAATTTAACAATTAGGATAAAGGTTATGTTTAAGAAAATATTGTATACCTGCATTATATTAGCATTTATCCCCATGTTGACACTGGCAACTCAATCTCAATCAGCTCAATCTCAAAATGAGTCTGGCTTTTTTGCTACCCTTGTACCACCAAGATACGGATCTTCATATTCTGTGTCCTTTAATTATAACTATGATACTAGTAGTCCTCATATGATGCAGCTCGGGATACATGATGAGGATCTAAAGCAAGGAAGTCTATTCTCGTTTACTAAAACAATCACTCATTTTGCAAATGCCCCTACACTAGAAGCTTATCTATTACGTCTAACAATCACTGCAGAAGAAAATTTTAATAAGACACCACTTTGTGTTATTGAATATAATGCAATCACCAAAACTATAGTTTGGATCACAAAAAATACTTACCAATCACATATCAAGCCTATAACCACATATACCTGTACCGCAACGCATTCAGGCAATCATTTATTTGTCTTTGTTATAAACCCAGAATAGACATTCTACTTTTTTAGTAATACTCGACAATGCGTTTCTGGAATAAAAAATGTTAAACCGAAACCAATAATTAATACTATTGGCAATAATGTCAATGCTAACTGATAGGCATAAACTGAATAAATCGGCACACCATCTTTAATAGTGCCATCCCAAAATAAATCTAATACGTAGCCTACTAAAGGTTGAAATACCGCTGCGCCAATAGTAACAATAAAATTAGTGGTTGCAGTGGCTGTTCCGGTCATGCGTGGCGGGCTGATCTCTTTACCAATCGCAAACACTAATACTTCTACGCTTGAAATCATGCCTAATAAAAATAACAATGCAAATAACAATAATTTCGGGATAAATGTCGCATAAATAATAGCAAATAATATCAAAATTGTTATTAAGTTACCGACAATTAATGGCATCCGCCGTTGTTTCAACCAATCTGAAATGTATCCTGCGAGAGGCCCGCCAACTGCTACCCCGAGAAATACTAATGACGTTGAAGTTGCCGCATCATGCTGACTAAGATGATAACCATATCGCAAAAACGCGACTCCCCATAGTGATGCAAACACCGATACCGGCATAAATAAAAAACATCCAACTATACCATTGATCCAAAACCGCCAATTACGCACAATAAACCCTAATTTTTTCCAGGCATGTGACCAATCTTTATATTCTTGCTGAAGGATTTTACGCCGTGGATTTTGACCATGCACAAACAACCAAATTAATAATGTCAACACAACGCCAACTCCACCAGAAACATATAACGCTTGTTGCCAACCAAGATGCGTAACCATGCGCGATAATACAATATCAGCTATCATTGCGCCTAACGTACCTAAACCAGTAGTTAAGCCCGCCATAAAACCAAAACGCTCTGGTGGCAACCAAATGGCAGCTAATTTTAACGTGCCAACAAATGCAAACGCTGAACCAAAGCCCATTAGCGCTCGACCGATAAAACCGACATAAAGATTAGGGATCGCTGCTGATATAAACGCACCTAACGCACATAAACCTACCGCAATTGTCAACACGATCCGTGGTCGATAACGATCTAAAATTAAACCGGCAGGAATTTGCATCGGCGTATAGGCATAATAATAAAACGCGGATAGAAAGCCTATTTCAGCTGCAAATACTCCATAGGCGCGCATGAGATCATGGATCATCACACTTGGCGCAACTCGCAATAAAAAATCATAACAATAGAAAATAGCGGATAAAATACAGATAAACCACGGCAAATATTTTAGTGAAAATTTAGATTGCTTTTTTGTTTTACCTTGATAACGTTTAACTTTCATTAAATATTTCCATAATAATTTTTTATTGCGTTAATGGCCAAGGCATTAATGTTTTATCATCAGGCTTGTATAATAAAATACGGTTATTGTTAGTATCAGCAATTAATACATTATTACCAAACAATGCTAAGCCGCCAGGCTCATTTAATTGACTCTTTAATGCTGGCCCACTTCCTTTACCTGGTTTGCCAGTACCCGCTAAAGTTACAACATTTTTATTCGTTAATTCTAGTAATTTTAATTTGTGATTATAGGTATCAGTAATATAAACTTGATTAACATTTTTAGCAGCAACGCCAAGCACATGTTGTAATAAAGCTTGATTAAATTGACCATCTTTATCGCCGAAAATAAATAATCCTCGCCCAATTAAAGTTGACACTTTTAACGTTTTTAAATTAATACGGCGCACAGCGGAATCTTCCGCATCAGCTACAAATAACCAATGATCTGCGATTGATAATCCACTCGGCTGAGAAAATTCCGCAGAATACGCTGGCCCATCAATGATCCCTTCACGACCATTGCCAGCAAGTAATTGTAATGTGTTTGCTATTGTGTCTAGCCGATAAATTTGATGATTACCCGCCATAGCAATATATAAATATGGCTGCTGAAATGCTAATCCCCAAGGTGAATTCATTCGCTTAGAAATAATGGTATTCGCACTAAACCACGGCCGCACGCTCTTAGCTGCTATAGTACTCACTTTATTTGTCGTTAAATCTATTGCGCGAATTGCACTATTGTCTAGATCAGCAACATATAAAGTATTACCGAAAAATACTAAACCTTGAGGATTAGAAAAACGCGCAGTTTGCGCATTACCATCTGTCATACCTTTAGCAAAACCACCAAATATTCGCTGAATTTTACCGTTATGATCAGTTAGAATAATTCGATTATGTAACGTATCACTAATCGCTACCCACTGTGGTGATACCGCAATCTTGCCTGGCGCTGCTAAGGTATTCTTACCTGGAATCATTACAATGGGGCTTTTAGCAATTGGCTTAGTATTTAATTGATCTTTATATTTATTTAATAAACGCGCAACGGTGTGATTTAAGGTGTTATAGTGTCCTTCACCAACCACGCTGCCAACAACATTGCCTTGTGGATCAATCACAATTTGTGTTGGCCAACCGATCACGCCATACGCATTCCACAATTTATGATCTTCATCTTGCACGATCGGATGAGTGATCCCATAGCGCATAATAACCTTGCGCAAGGTTCCCAGATTCTTTTCATTTTCAAATTTCGGTGAATGCACCCCAACAACGACTAGTTTGTTACCATATTTTTTTTCTAAACGTTGCAGATCTGGAATCACATGAATGCAATTGATGCAACCATATGTCCAAAAATCAAGGATCACGACTTTGCCATGTAATTTTTTCAAAGTTAATGGTTTTGGAACATTTAACCATGGCAAACCGCGAGGAAATGCTAATGCTGAGGTTCCTGAGCGCTTACTAAACGGTTTAGTAATAAAATAACCAATGCCTACTATTATTAGACAAACAATGATAATAACGATGAAAATTTTAATAAATTTTGCCATGACCTTCCCTGCTCGTATGCTATACTTTTAGCTAACTTCACACCATTGGTATTGTACAAACCATGAAACAGTTTATTAAATCCGTTTTATTTATCTTATTGATTGTATGGTTAACTGCTAGCAAAGTCTATGCACTTGACGCTCAACAAGTCTATAAAAAAGTACAAAAATCGATATATACATTATATGGCATCCATGCGCAGAAAAATCGCCCCGTTGCTCTAGGCAGTGCTGTAGCAATTACTAAAAATATTTTGGCAACTAATTGTCATGTAGCACTCGCAGGCCATTACTTAGTATTAAAAGTTGGCAATCAATATAAAACTGCGCGCGTAGTCTACCATAATCGCCGTCAAGATTTATGTTTAGTTGAAGTTCCTGGTATGCAATTTACAAGTGTACCCATTCGCCAATCAAAAAAAGTTGCAATTGGTGAAGATGTGGTTGCTATTGGCAACCCGGCTGGCTTAGAAAAAACCTTATCAAAAGGCATCATTTCGAACATTCACCGCGCGCGTGGAAGCGTATTATTACAAACTGATGCGTCAGTCTCACGCGGCTCCAGTGGCGGTGGTTTATTTGATAACAAAGGTAATTTAATTGGGATCATTACCTTAAAATTACGCCGTGCAGATGATATTGCGTTAGCAATTCCTACTGAATGGGTGCTTAGCGCGCTTGCACATGAACCAAATAAAGTTGACTATACTAAACCACCGACATCAGCATCAGCAGCACCTTCGCAAGCAACCCGTATTGGCACTTATGGTCGTGATAAAATTATTTTAATGAAACGTGATAATAAATGTGTGTTTTCTGCAGTTGGCTATGACCGTGCTAATCAGCTTCAATTCGAAGCTTTATGGAGCCCTAATTACCGTGGTTTTATGATGTTTTTCCCACTAAATCTAGCTTCACAGCGCATTATTCGCGATTCTATCTTTGGGCCAATAAAGCGTGATCAAATTAAAATGTACGGTCGCACCCGCAATCAATTACGCTTAGAGAATAAAAATTATGCCATTTTATATTATCAAAAATTAGATACAACGCGTCCAGCATTGATCACTAAAATCAAGAATAAATTAAACCCAATTTTGACAAAACAAAGTCATTTTATTGTTAGAATGTATGATCCTCACTCATTAAATAAATTTACTAATGTTCGTTTTGGGCTTGATGGCTTAGCAGCAGCGATAAAATCTTATCAACAACATTGTAAATAGTTTTCTCAACTTATCGGTAGCCAATCCTACTATTTTTTAGTATAATATCCTGTTGTTTATAAAAACTAGCTTAGGAAATTTATGACTGCGAATTTAAGCACCCCACTTATTCTCGTTGATGGCTCTTCGTTTTTATACCGTGCATTTCATGCCTTACCGCCATTAATGAACTCTAAAGGCCAACCTACGGGTGCAGTCTATGGCGTCATCAATATGCTACGTAAGCTTTTAAAAGATTATACGCCTCAACAAGTTGCCGTCATTTTCGATGCCAAAGGTAAAACTTTTCGCGATGAGCTATATCCTGAATATAAGGCTAACCGCCCACCTATGCCAGATGATCTGAGCAGTCAAATTCAACCTTTACATGACATTGTCACGGCCATGGGATTACCCATGTTGATCATTGAAGGTGTCGAAGCTGATGATGTCATTGGCACTCTTGCTACTATTGCTACGCAACACCAACAACCAACCATTATTGCCACCGGTGATAAAGATATGGCTCAATTAGTCAATGAACATATCACGCTTATTAATACCATGACTGACAGCAAGCTTGATGTTGCTGGTGTTGAAGCTAAATTTGGAGTGCCTCCTAAACTTATTATTGATTACCTTACCCTAATTGGTGATAACGTCGACAACATTCCCGGCGTCGCTAAAGTGGGGCCAAAAACAGCAGTAAAATGGCTGCAAAAATATGGTTCGCTTGATAATATTATTACTCATGCTGATGAATTCACTGGTAAAATAGGCGATAACCTACGTGCAAGCTTGAGCTATTTACCGCTATCACGTCAACTGGTGTCGATTAAACTTGATCTTAAACTCAACATTAAACTCAATGAGTTACAACCTAAACCAGCAGATGAACAATGCTTAATTAAACTCTTTACCGAACTTGAATTTAAAGGTTGGCTTGCTGAATTGTTAGGAAAAAATCAACAATCTCAACAACAACATTATGAAACTATTTTAGATGAGAAAAGTTTTAATACTTGGCTCCAAAAACTCAAATCAGCCGAATTATTTTCGTTTGACACGGAAACAACTGATTTAGCTTATATGCAAGCTGAAATAGTTGGGGTATCTTTTGCTGTTAAGCCTGAAACCGCTGCCTATGTTCCCGTTGCTCACGATTACATGGGCGCACCACAACAATTATCACGTGAATTTGTACTTAGTAAACTTAAACCGCTATTAGAAGATCCTAACATTATCAAAGTTGGGCAAAATCTTAAATATGATATGAATGTATTACGCAAATATGACATTCATATGCAAGGTATCGAATTTGACACCATGCTTGAATCTTATGTGTTAAACAGTAGTGCAAATCGACATAACATGGATAGCCTAGCATTAAAATATCTCGGCAAACGTACTATTCATTTTGAAGATATTGCTGGCAAAGGTGCCAAGCAATTAACTTTCAATCAAATTCCTTTAGACGATGCAAGCCCGTATGCTGCCGAAGATGCTGATGTTACCTTACAACTTCACCAAACCTTATGGCCTAAGCTCAAACAACAAGAAGGCTTGCAATACATTTTCACTGAATTAGAGATGCCTTTAATACCAGTATTATCACGCATGGAATGTCATGGTGTATTAATTGATGCTAAAAAACTAAAACACCAAAGCGCTACTTTAGCAAAAAGAATTGATGCTTTAGAACAACAAGCTTATAAAATCGCACAAAGTAAATTTAATTTAAGTTCACCCAAGCAGTTGCAAGAAATTCTTTATGAAAAATGTCAATTACCAATATTACAAAAAACCCCTAAAGGACAACCTTCAACTGCAGAATCAGTGCTACAAGATCTTGCGCATGATTATCCATTGCCAAAAATCATTTTAGAATATCGTAGCTTAAGCAAATTAAAATCCACGTACACTGATAAATTACCTTTGCAGATCAATGCGCACACTGGTCGTATACATACATCCTATAATCAAACCGTTGCTGCAACTGGGCGCTTATCATCATCTGATCCTAACTTACAAAATATTCCCGTGCGCACTGAGCAAGGCCGCAATATTCGCCAGGCATTTGTTGCGCCTAAAGGCTTTCAATTAATTTCAGCCGATTATTCACAAATTGAATTACGGATCATGGCACATCTATCTCAAGATAAAGGTTTGCGTGATGCTTTTGCTAAAGGTTTAGATATTCACAAAGCCACAGCTGCTGAAGTGTTTGGAATTAGTATTGATAAAGTGACTAACGATCAACGTCGCAGCGCAAAAGCGATTAATTTTGGCTTGATTTACGGCATGTCTGCTTTTGGCTTAGCAAAACAACTAGGGATCTCGCGTGACGCAGCAGATAGATACATCGAAGTTTATTTTCAGCGTTATCCTGGGGTGAAAAACTATATGGAAGCAACGCGCGCCCAAGCTCACCAACAAGGCTATGTTGAAACACTATATGGTCGAAGGCTTAATCTTGCAGAAATTAACTCGGCTAATATGCAACGGCGCCGTGCTGCTGAACGCACTGCAATTAATGCACCCATGCAAGGCACTGCCGCAGATATTATTAAACGTGCAATGATCACCGTTGACCAGTGGTTAACAACCACCAACTATGACGCGTATATGATTATGCAAGTGCACGATGAGCTAGTGCTTGAAGTCGCTGATAAACACGTTGCTGACGTTAAAAAAGCATTACAAAAATCCATGAGTGAAGCTGCGCAATTGTCAGTGCCGCTTATCGTTGACGTTGGCGTCGGTAATAACTGGGATGAAGCCCATTAGAGTATATAATGTATGATTTAGCCCATTTAGATAATTACTACCACGGTTTTTCTAAATTAGAAAAATTCATTCTGCAATTATTGTCTATAATGTTTGAACCTACTAGTAAAACAACCATTGTTAAATGTTTACAAGAATACAGCCAACATAACGACCAGCAATCACTACTAAATAATGCTGCCATTGGCTCGATATTGACAAAGTTTAACAAGCTTAAACTCATCAACCAAGACTTTAGAGTTCATTCAGATTTTATTGAAATTATTACTCGCCGCGCTTTAAAAGATAATAATTTTGCCTTGATGGCTCGCGCTATTCAAACAGTACTGCCATTGCAAAATCATCACACGCCTTTACCTTATAGTGCCGAACGTTGTTTGCGAGATATTCGTATTCATCTGTATAGCCAAGACATTGTCGCTCTTAATCGCTGCCTTGAGTTAGCTTATAAATATTATGCAGAATTTTTTAATCAACATGAACCATTAGCAAGGATATGTAATTCACCATGGGATGCAACTTGGTTTACAACATTAAACATTGATATTCAGCATATGGCGCTTAAAAAAATATTGCGCTACGCTGCGTTAGGCTTAAGAAACATTCAACCGATTATTGACTTCATCGGATCACATCACACCCAATCAAATAATGACAGCGATACATCATTTAATTATCTGCTGCTGCCTATGTTATTATTACAAGGAAACACTGAGCTTATAGAGAATATTGATAGCAACTCTGCTTTTATAAACTTTGCTGATGGTGATTATCAACAAGCAAGCGATAAATTAACCACCTTATTGTGCTATTATCGCCGTAAAATGCGCATGAAAAATTATACGTTTGACGATATAACCACATTATTTTATTGCTTAACATTGCTTGCCAGAGAAGATTTACCCGCGCTTAATGAATTACAGCAATATCTTAAAGCGACTGAAAAAAAACTTGTTACTGAATTACAACCTGTTTACCAGTGTATACAAGCCGCTGTATTTATCAAACAAAACCAAACCCAACAAGCAAGAGATATTTTAACAAATATTGATGAAAGAACCTTGCTACCTTTAACAAACATTTTGCAAACGTTGGTATTATTCTGGCTAGACTCTACCCAGGCTAAGCGCAAAGTTTATGAATTAGAAATTTATTTACGCAATGCTAACAAGCATCATTATATGTGGGTAAGTATATTGGCAACTGAACTACTAGCTCAGCTTACTGATAAAAATTACCAACAAATCTTTGATAAACTCAAACAACAATGTTCTATGCCTAGCATTCTTAATATCATTAATAAACAACCAACATGGCAGCGCACCCTAAACGCCTTAGAAAGCTATGGTAACACTATTTTACAACAGGAAAATAAAGCTCCCACCCGCCTAGCATGGTTTTTTAATCCCAAAACACTTGAATTACAGCCCCGCGAGCAAAAACTTGGCATTAAAGGTGTTTGGTCAAAAGGCCGTAATATCGCTCTTAATCGATTATACAAACTAGATGAACAACTTGATTATTTAACCTCACAAGATAAACGGATCTGTGAAATGATCAACGAAACTCGAGATTATCATTATGGCAATAATCGCTATTCTTTTGATATGCCGAAAACCCTGTGTGAATTAGTTAATCATCCTTATCTATTTCTATTAGACTCTATGCTAGCAATAGAAATTGTTAAAGGTGACCCAGAGCTTATTATTGAGAAAGTTAATGCTAAAAACTATCTTGTAAAGTTTACTATAGATATTCCTGAAGATGATATTGCTTTAATTGCTGAAACGCCTACGCGTTATCGTTTATTTCAATTTAATAAACCCATCCGTGACATCGCTAATATAATCGGTAATGATGGCTTAACTGTGCCATTAGCTGCAAAAGCACAAATTCTTAGAATAATTAATCATATTGCCTCATTTATTACTATTCATTCCGCAATCGGTGGCTCTAAAACAAGCTTAGCAACTATTAATGCTAATTCACATCCTTATGTTCATTTGCTACCAATGGCTGCTGGTTTCAAGCTCGGTTTTTATGTTAAACCATTTGGAGCAGTTGGCCCTTATTATAAACCTGGTGTGGGCAGTAATAATGTTATTGCTGATATTAATGGTGAGCGCATGCAAGCACGCCGTGATCTTAAAGAAGAAAGTAAGCTCGCCCAACAAGTTATTGATGCTTGTCCAGCACTTGGCATTATCAATAATATTGCCGATGAAGTGCTATTGGATACACCTGATAATTGTTTACAAGTATTGTTTGAACTACATAATTTAGCTGAGCAAGTGACTATTGAATGGCCTGAAGGTGAAAGACTTAAAATCAAACATCGTGCGCACAACAAACAATTATCTCTCAATGTCAGCAATAAAAATGATTGGTTTCTCATTAATGGTAACATAACACTTGATCAACATAACTCGTTGGAATTCACTGAGTTACTCAAATTGGCACAACAAAATAGCAGTAAATTCATTCCACTGGATGAAAATCAATTTATTGCTTTAACTGACGATTTACGTAAACAATTAGATATTTTAAATCGTTATACAGAAATCACGCCAGATGGTGCTAAAATCCATCCACTTGCTAGCGCTACTATTGAAGGCATATTACAGCAAGCAAATAAGCTAGTCACCGATAATGCTTGGCAACAACAATTAAATCATTTAAAACAAGCCGAACAATTACAAGTTAACATTCCTTCAACTCTGCAAGCGCAACTGCGTGACTATCAACAAGAGGGTTTTATTTGGTTAGCACGTCTAGCTCATTGGAATGTAGGTGCTTGTTTGGCTGATGATATGGGCTTAGGTAAAACGCTGCAGGCACTAACTTTAATCCTATTACGTGCTCAACTTGGGCCTTGTTTAGTCATCGCACCAACTTCTGTGTGTATGAATTGGATTGATGAAGCTAAACGATATACTCCAACATTAAATATTGTGCAGATGAATAGTAAATGTCGTGAAGAAACTTTAGCTTCACTGACTAATTTCGATGTCTTGGTTTGTAGCTACGGTTTACTGCCGCTTGAAGCAGAGAAAATCGCTAAAGTAAATTGGAACACGATTATTCTCGATGAAGCACAAGCCATCAAAAACTCAACGACAAAACGTTTTAAAGCAGCTACTTCATTATCAGCTAAATTTAAATTGATCACTACTGGCACTCCATTAGAAAATCACTTAGGTGAATTATGGAGTTTATTTCAATTTATTAATCCAGGATTGCTTGGCTCACAACAAAGTTTTCAGCGTAAGTTTATCACTCCTATTACCAAAGACCATGACAAAACTGCTCGCAAACATTTAAAAAATTTAATTCAACCTTTTATTTTGCGTCGCACTAAAAGTGAAGTACTTGAAGAATTACCGCCACGTACTGATATTAATCTTTATGTTGAAATGAATCCAGAAGAAACTAATTTATATGAATCACTACGCAAACATGCCTTACAACAACTCACAAGTAACACGGGTGCTAAAGCTGATAAAAATTATATTCATATTCTTGCTGAAATTACTAAGCTACGACGTGCTGCTTGCCATCCTAAATTAATTAATCCAACACTTAACATAAATAGTTCTAAACTAGAGGTGTTTGCCGAAACTGTGAAAGAATTACTAGCTAATCAGCATAAAGTTTTAGTATTTAGTCAATTTGTTGATTACTTAAAATTGATCCGTGAATATCTTCAACAGCAAAACATCAGCTATCAGTATCTCGATGGTAGTACGCCAAGTAAACAACGTAAACAAGCTGTTGATTCTTTTCAAGCAGGCAAAGGTGATTTATTTCTAATTAGCTTGCGCGCCGGTGGTTTTGGATTAAATTTAACTGCAGCAGATTATGTTATTCACATGGATCCGTGGTGGAACCCTGCTGTCGAAGACCAAGCATCCGATCGCGCTCATCGGATCGGCCAACAACGCCCAGTAACAATCTATCGTTTAATAATGAAAGACAGTATTGAAGAAAAAATTCTCGCGTTACATCAAAATAAACGTAAGCTTGCTGATAGTTTGCTCGAAGGTACTGATACTGCAGGGAAATTATCCACTAAAGAATTGCTGCAACTCATTCAATTCAATTAACAGCCTTTCAATGTGTATTTGCTAGGTCTATACTTATAAAGCTACTATTAAGGAATAGATAGGACTAAATTAATGACGGACAACCCACTTCGATTATTACAAATCACTGATCCACACTTATTTGCTGACGAAAATGGCAGCCTGCTCGGAGTAAATACTTTGCGAAGTTTCACTGAAGTTATGCAACTTGCCAAGCAAGATATTTTAAACACTCCGCCGCATCTGATCATGCTAACTGGAGATTTTTCACAAGATAATTCTGCCAAATCATACCAACGATTAGTTGATGCAGTGGCTGGTCTTACTGTACCGATAACTTGGATCCCTGGCAATCACGATGATTTGCCAACACTACAACAAACATTTAAGCAAACCAATATTTCTATGGAAAAAAGTTTTAACTTTGCTGCATGGCATATTATTTTATTAAATACACATTGGCCAGGCAATGTTGCGGGGCATCTTAAAACCACAGAATTAAATCGACTTGAAAAATTACTTCAAACACAACCTGATAAACACACTATGATTGTTCTACACCATCATGCAATTCCTGTCGGCTCTCATTGGATTGATGAACTCGGGGTAAAAAATGCTGATGACTTGTTAGCTATTATAAAAAAACATTCACAAATTCGCGCGGTAGTTTGTGGCCATGTACATCAAGCCAGTGACACTGTTAAAGATGGTATTCGTTTTATTTCAACGCCATCGACTTGCGTACAATTTAAATCCCATAGTGATGGCTTTGCGGTAGATGATTTAGCGCCTGGTTATCGTTGGTTTAATTTACATGCCGACGGCACTATTGAAACTGATATTGTGCGTTTGCACAATTTTAATAGCGGCGTTGATCTCACCAGTCAAGGTTATTAAGTTCAAAACCCCGGTCGTCTAAATGATGGTATTTCTTTCTTAGTTAAATCCACTGAATGTTCAGCATTATTGCGTTGCGTTTTGATCATACCATAAGTACGTGGCCTTCTTTTTCTTTGCGCGGTGTTTTGTTGATTTTTTCTTATATTATTCATAATTGCCTTTTCGCGTAAAGTCGTTTTTTTTGGTTTCATCATAAACCTCATCATCATATTTTACTTATCACAATAATGTTAGTATAAGATATGATCGAGATTTGTCTATAAAGACTTATTAAAAATTCTCTAACGACCAGTTGGTATTAAGAAGTTTTTTGCTGATGGTATTCCGGCAACACTTCAGGCTCCGGAAATAATTCATTTAATGGCACTGACAATCCATTTTGCTGCACGATCCGAATATGATAACGGCGCAAACGTCGCGGCTCTGGCACACCACAAGCATGGGCGATAATTTCAACTTCATGCACCATATTCTTAGCATAGTTAGCCACTTTAAATTGTTTGTCCTGTGGGTTTAAACCGCCTTGCAAACGTGGATTATGCGTAGTAATACCTGTCGGACAAGTGTTTTTATTGCAACGTAATGCTTGAATACAACCTAACGAAAACATAAAACCACGCGCATTAGTCACAAAATCAGCGCCAACACATAGCGCCCAAGCAACTTCAGCTGGGGTGATCAATTTACCTGAACACACTAAACGAATACGATCTTTAACCCCATAACGTTTCATGATATCAACTACCATCGGCAACGATTCTTTAATAGTAAGCCCCACGTTATCGATCAACGGCATCGGTGCTGCCCCCGTGCCACCATCAGCACTATCAATCGTAATAAAATCTGGGGCACTTTCAATGCCACGCTTATGCGCTTCCTTAAATAAATTTTCTAACCAACCATAAGCACCGATCACACACTTAAACCCAACTGGTTTACCGGTAATTTTACGAATATGCTCGATAAAATCCAAAATGTCACCAACATTATCGATTTCTGGATGACGGTTTGGTGAAATGGAATCTTTACCTTCAGGAATACCACGAATTTTGGCAATTTCCGCATTCACTTTGACTGCCGGCAAGATCCCGCCTTTACCGGGTTTAGCACCTTGACTTAATTTGATTTCAAACATTTTTACTTGTTCATGTGCGGCAACTTCTCGTAATTTTTCATCACTCATCGTACCATCAAGATTACGCACACCGTATTTAGCAGTACCAATTTGAAAAACAATATCAGCACCACCTTCTAGATGATACGGTGATAAACCTCCTTCACCAGTATTCATCCAACAACCCGCCATGCGCGCACCGTTGGATAACGCTAATACTGCAGGCCGAGAAATTGCACCGTAACTCATGCCTGAAATATTAAATAACGATTTAGCTTCATACGGATGTTTACAATACGGCCCGATCACCATGGGTTTAGTTTCCGCCGCATCAGATTCTAATGTTGGAAATGGGCAATTAACAAAAATAGCTGTGCCTGCCGGCGTAAGATTTTTAGTCGAACCAAATGCTGTGGTATTGTCGTCATTATCTGCCGCATGATATACCCAATTACGTTCTGCTCGATTGAAAGGCATTTCCTCACGATCCATCGCAAAAAAGTATTGCCGAAAAAAATCGCCTAGATCAGTAAATATTGAGCGAAAATGTCCTACTACAGGATAATTATGCCGGATAGCATTTTTTCGTTGTATCACATCCAAAATGAAAACGATAACAATTGCTAATACCGCTAAGCCAATGAAAAATACAAAGATCATTACCATCCATTCAAGGATAGCGAAAGTATGCTGGCTAAAAACTTGCATGATGTTATTCTCTCAATATTTCTTAACTATCAATTATTATAGTATTTATCATGTTGCCATGGAATACAATAAATAGAGAAATCAAATACAAAATCTGTTGTAGTATTCTTAGCAAGATGCAGTAATTCTGGTTTACCTTTTGGCCCATTACAACTAAGCACTAATTGCTGATAATGCTTATCAGTATACCTTGGCACTAATGTTTTGGAAACTGACATACTTTTTAGAATTACAATCCGCTTAGCAGCACTATCTTGCGGCAACTTGTACCATAAAGGAACTAATAAAGTAAATGCAGAAACGGGGTGCTGCCGAATAAATGTTTGGTGATGCCAAACAAAATCTGGCGTATTTAAACCAATAATATCAACTACGTTATGTTTAGAAAAATAACCCAACGCACCAACGTCAGAGCCACCCACCCAAGTATTTGCTGGTGCATGTTTAGCAAGCCAGCGACTCATTTTCACCTGGATGTGATTTAACAAAGAGATTTCTTCATGTAAACCTTCACTGATAGGATAAATACTGACGAGCGCTGTTAGTAAACTCACTCCAAGAAAAACCCATAATAAACTAAGTTTGCCATGGCAAAATTGTCGACTTAATTCATAGCCTCCAATCGTACTGGCAATTGTTAATAATGACAAAGGTGGCATAATATAACGTGTACAATAAAAAGAATATACTCCTGGTGGCAATACATAATTAACTGTTAAAAGATAGCTAACACCTAATAATAACGGTAATAGATATGTTAGTTTGCTTACAATTATCGGTTTAGCTCGTATGTATCCTAGAAACATCAGTAAGCCACTACCAAAAGCAAATGGCGGAATAAATGTAATGACAAAGATACCGCGATACAAACGATATGGAATTTCACTTAATGAGCTGACTTGTTTTAAATAAAATGTTGCTGGCAAAAAATGCCTACTGACAACATAATTATATGTAAACCATATAATGCCTATTGCAAAACTAAAGAATGTAAATTTAGCTAACACCCACAAACGAGCGCGCCAAGTTTGTGCCGCATAACAACTAAAACAAATTATCCCTGCATAAACTAGCCACGTCATCGCCGCTTCGGGACGAGTAATAGCCGCTAACGCCAACATCAATCCAGCTAATAACCACCAACGCCGTAACCAACAACTTAAAGTCGCTAATAACATCACACTAGTTAATGCTACTTCCATCCCAGTGATTGCTGCCCCCGACAACCCTGTGCAGAAAGCCATCAATAATGCAGCAACAAAAGCTACTTTAGTTTGTTGGGTTAATTGTTTAGTAATATCCCATACCAACACAATTGCCATTAACTGTAAGATCCCACCCCAAATTAACACTGCTTTGATAAGGGTTGTTACAGACTGCCCAGCAAATAAAAAATGAATGATAGCCAGGCTAAAAACCCATAATGGTGAGGTCGCACCAGTCGCAGGAATACCAGGATTAAAGGCTAAAAATGGATAACTTAATAAATTACGCGCATATGTCATGTGGATCCAAGCATCATCTAGCGCAAAACCTAATTCATGACGATCAGGTGTAATACCTGCAAACCATATCGAGAGTAATACTAAGGCGCCTAACAATAATGCTATTGGTAATAAGAATCGTCGCAATGTATCCATTTATGAACAACTTAATAATTAGCAATAATGATTATAAAACAAACTACTCATCCACTCAATCCATTGTTATAATAGCTATTTTTATTGGTAAGCATACTATTATGACTGTTGCAATTACACCCATACCATTAATCATTATCGCTAGCATAATAATTATTATCACTTTGTTGCTCTGGCGATATATATATAAGCTCAATAATCGCACGGCAAATATTGCAATCCAATTACGTGAATTTTCACAAACTTTATTAGCCACCTTAAATGATCAACAACGTCAACAACAAACTGCTGATCACTTGTTAAAAGAAAACTTAGCTGAAAAATTTGCGCTGCATCGTCAACGCTTCGACGAACATCAACTGCAAAGTTTGCAAACTTTACAAACCAGTATTTTGCAAGGAATGACTACGGCTCAACAACAATTATTAGAAACATTGAAACATCAATCCACTACTATTGATCAACGCTTAAAAGAGATCAGTGGTCAAGTTGAAAAGCGTTTAACCGAAGGTTTTGAAAAAACTACGGCAACCTTCACCAACATTTTAACTCGACTAGCATTAATCGATGAAGCACAAAAGAAAATTACTGAATTATCAACTAACATCGTCAGCCTACAAGATATTCTCACTGACAAAAAATCTCGAGGAGTATTTGGCGAAACTCAATTATCAACTTTGATCAGAAATGTATTGCCCGAGAAAAATTTCGCTTTTCAATACACTTTGAGCAATAACAAGCGTGTCGACTGTATGTTATTTTTACCTAAACCCACTGGCCATGTTGCTATTGATGCTAAATTTCCTTTAGAAACTTATCGTCGATTGCTAGATGTAAGTCACGATGATCCACAGCATGCCGCAATTGCACAACAATTTCGTCATGATATCAAACATCATATCCAAGACATTGCCAGTAAATATATTATTGCTAATGAAACTGCTGATGGTGCAGTCATGTTTATTCCGGCTGAAGCAATTTTCGCTGAAATTCATGCTAATTTTCCTGAACTTGTCGAAGCCGCACACAAAGCACGCGTATGGATGGTATCACCAACAACAATGATGGCGATCTTAACGACAGCACGTGCTGTGTTAAAAGACGCTGCAACGCGTCAACAAATTCATATCATCCAAGAACATTTAGCACATCTAGCTGCTGATTTTAATCGTTTTCAAAAACGTATGGATAATTTAGCACGGCATATCCATCAAGCACACGATGATATCGAAGATGTGCATGTATCCGCGAAAAAGATCAGTTCGCGATTCGGTAAAATTGAAAAAGTCGAATTCGAAGCAATATCATCAGCAGATTAATCGATAGTGAAACAAAACATTAGGAGTGAAGCATTAAGGCGCCCCCGAGGGGCAGGACATTTTTTGTTGCTCCAAAGATTGCTTCTCCCTTGCGCTCCTCATCCGACTACGGCCGTCAATACGCGCCATCCCTGGCGCGATATTTCCTAAAACGCGCGTCGTGCGCGTTTTGCCTTGTCGTCTCTGCGGTGCTCGGCGCAATCTAGTC